>CAZTLF010000024.1:0-26261 GCA_964614465.1 uncultured Thermodesulfovibrio sp. | reverse complement strand
CCTATGAGGATTTACAGAAAAAAGTTGACAGGATCTTTTAAAATCAGTTTAAAAAACTTTGTGCCTCTGATTATAGGAATTTTTCTTGGAATAACTCTATGGGGATTTTATAACTACTGGTATGAGATTCAGGGACTTAAATCACACACAGCTCTTTATAAGAAAAATAGTCTATTTCAATGGAATGAAAATATTAGAGAACAGATTCATATTTTTAAAGAAGAAATAGAAAAAATTCTTAAAAATAAAGAATTGATTGATGCATTTTTAAATAGAAATCGAGAAGTTTTAAGTCATAAAATACAGCCTGTTTCATGGAATTGAAAAATAAATATTACACAACTCATTTTATATTTCTTGAGCCAGATTTAAAGGTGTTTTTTAGAGCTCATCTGCCTAAAGAATACGGTGATAGTAGAATTACACCTGTAATAACTGAAGCAGTCAATACAGGAAAAGACTCTTGGGGTATAGAAGCTGGAACAAAAGGAGGATTCTTATTGAGTTATACACAAACCATTAAAAAAGGAGAAAAGATTGCTGGTTACATTGTTTTGGGTATTCAGCTGTTTGAATTTTCAAAGAATTTTTTTAGAGAACATGATTCTGATATTTTTACAGTTGCATATAAAAATTTTATGGGCAAGGAAATCTTTGAAATAGGAAAGAAAAATTATGGTTATACAGGAACGTGGGATGATTATCCACAAATCGTTATTTTAAATCAAACCATGAAATCTGTTCCCTATGAGATTCAAAAAATGCTCAGGGAAAAAAGTTTCCATGAAATGGAATCCTATTACTTTGAGAAAAATTCTACAGTTTATGGATGTGACATAATCCCTTTAGTGTCTAAAAGTGGTCAAATAGTAGGACATCTTCTTGTCATGAAAGATTTTGGATTTTTATGGTCAGTTGTCAGCAACAGGAATTTTTTAAATTTGATTTTTGTTTTTACATTGTGTTTTGGAAATCTTTTTTTGCTATGGATTTTAACAGATAATGCAAATAAAAGACTTGATGAAACATTTAATATGCTACAACAAAAAGAAAGAAAGCTTGAAGAAGAAGTTGTTCGTTCCAAAGAGCTTGCAATCCAAGCTAAGACTGCAGATTTTGCAAAAACTCAGTTTCTTTTGAACATGAGTCATGAAATCCGCACTCCATTAAATACAAATGAATGATTATTTAACAAAGCCTGTTAATCCTGAAGAAGTTTTTAAAATTCTTTCATGGTTAAGAGGTAGAAAACCTTGCAGTCATCTGTTTCATGGCATCTCTGAGAGTTTGTCTTTATTGTTTATAAACCATGTTATAAAGCAAAGTTCTACAGGGCTATAGCCTGTCTGTTTCGCAAGAATTTCTGCTTTCTTGATAAATTCCATATCATCATGAACAGGCATTTCGCCAGCTTTAATAAGCATTTCATTTATTACTCTCTTTACGATTTTATCAGGCATAACAGTATCTACTCCTCCCATCATCCTTAAATACTGATATGTGATGAGTCCTACTCCTTTAATTCTACCAACGGGATTGGCTTCCCATTGCTCAAGGGAAGAATTTTTTGCCCATAATCTAAGAGAGTCTTTATCATTTTCTGAAAGTGTGGATAGATATTTTGCTATTTCTATTGCAACCTGCCATGAACGAGTGTTTTTCCATATATGGAAGGCTTCTTTAAAATCAAATCTGGCAAGAGATGACAGAGATTTAATTCGCATAGTTTTTATAAATTCTTTTTCAAATGCTCTGACTTTTGGTACAACAACTTGAAAATAGTTTACTCCCACAGATGTAATGGCTGCATCAAGCACCATAAGAGTGACATTTCCGTTCCATCTTTTTGTTTTAAGACATCTGTTAGATATTTTTCTGAGTAAATCCCAATTTTTAAAACAAGATTTTATTATTTTTCTGTAAGCATTCATATTTCTTTATGCCTTATTGTGATATAATTTTATATCTTATGTTGCCTGTGATATATATTGTAATAGTTAAGTTAATTAACAGAAAATTTGTTGTTATATTACTTCTTCTTATGGGTATTCTTTTATTTGGCACATTTGGATATATGAGTATTGAGAGCATGAGTTTTCTTGATGCTTTATATATGACTGTTATTACACTCGCTACAGTAGGATTTAGAGAAGTCAAGGAATTGAGTGAAAATGGTAAAATTTTTACAATAATCTTAATACTCAGTGGATTTGGTATTTTTACATATACTCTTACAGTAGGTGCAAGAATAATAATTGAAGGTGAGATAAAGGAAGTATTTAAAAAAAGAAAAATGAACAAAAAAATTGAAGCACTTTCAAATCATTATATTATTTGTGGTTATGGCAGAATGGGGAGCATTATAGTGAAAGAACTTAAAGCCAGCAATATTCCAGTGGTAATTATTGAAAAAAATAAGGCTAATTTGCAACAGGAAGAGGATATTGTATATATTGAGGGAGATGCCACTCATGATGAAGTTTTGATTTCTGCAGGAATACAGAGGGCTAAAGGTTTGATTAGTGTTTTACCTTCAGATGCAGAGAATTTATATGTTGTATTGAGTGCAAGAGAATTGAATAAAAATCTTTTTATTGTAGCAAGAGCAGTGGACAAAGAAGCAGAACATAAACTAAAGAGAGCAGGTGCTGACAGAGTTGTTTCTCCTTATTTTATTGGTGGATTAAGGATGGCTCATACTGTGTTGAGGCCAACAGTTGTAGATTTTCTTGAGTTTGCAACAAGGGCAGAGTATGCGGAGATTCAAATTGAAGAGATAGAAATTTCGAAAAAATCTTCTCTTATTGGAAAAACTATTGGTCAAAGTGGAATGGGTAGAGATTTAGGTGTAATAATAATAGGAATAAAAAGAAGTGATGGAAGAATGAAGTTCAATCCAACTTCTCAAACTTTAATAAAGGATGGAGATACTCTCATAGTTATTGGACATTCAGATAAGCTGTCTGAGTTGGAGAGGCTTGCTGAAGAATAAAGTTTTTCAGAAGTTCCAATGTTCTATCTGTAGCTCCTGATTTAGTAAGGAACATATTGTAGGCTTTATTACCCATTGAATCTCTCAGTTGTTTTCTGTCTATGAGTTCATTTATTACTTTTTCAAGAGAATTTTTATCTGTCATAATGGAGGCTTTTTGTTTTAGGAATTCCTCAATAAATGGAAAATTATGCATATAGGGACCACAGATAATAGGTTTTCTCCAGTATGCTGGCTCAAGAGGATTCTGTCCTCCATGAGGTATAAAGCTTCCACCAATAATTGCTATGTCACATACCCTGTAAAGTGAACCTAAAATACCTATCTGATCAACAAGAATAATGCAGATGGTTGGGTAATATAAAACGTTAAAAGTTGATGATATTTCACTTTGCTTTGAAAAATATACCATTTTATTTGTTTCTTTAATTTTTCTTTTTATAAGATTTTCCACTTCAGCAAATCTCTCAGGATGTCTTGGTGCAATAATTAATGTTGCATTTATGTCAAGATTGAAAAAAGCATTAAGAATTATCTCTTCTTCTGGTTCATGAGTGCTTCCTGCAAGAATTATAGGTTTTGGTATAGAATTTTCCCAGGTAAAGGGGATTTCCTTTAGTTCAATATCAAACTTCATGTTGCCTGTAACATGAATTTTTTCTTTTTCTGCGCCCAGAGTTATGAATTTTTCTTTATATTGATGTTCCTGAACACATATAAGACTTAGTTTTTCAAGTAAATGCCTTAT
Source organism: uncultured Thermodesulfovibrio sp. (assembly GCA_964614465.1). Lineage (GTDB taxonomy): Bacteria > Nitrospirota > Thermodesulfovibrionia > Thermodesulfovibrionales > Thermodesulfovibrionaceae > Thermodesulfovibrio. Next base: position 22,521 of record CAZTLF010000024.1, on the reverse strand, counting down.
AAAAAATTTAATTTTATAGTAACCTTTAAATGACTTATCACTGATTCTTCCATTTATAAGGATTACTGGAATATTTTTAGAAGCAATTCTTATTAAATTAGGCCAGAGTTCTGTTTCAGTAAGAATAATAGCCACTGGATTAAAATGTTTTAAAAATCTTTTAATAGCCCATGAAATATCAAAGGGCATGTAAACTATTTTTACATTGAAATCTTTAAATCTTTCTTGTGCCACTTTTTGACCTGTATCAGTGATTGTGCTCAGAATTATTTTATAATCACTTGAGAGTTCTCTAATCATTCTTGATACTGCAATTACTTCTCCAACTGATACTGCATGAATCCATAGTTTAGGCAAATTTTGTTCTTTTTGTTCTAATAATCCAAATTTTTCTCTTATCCATCTTTTCCTTAAGAAGATAGGTCTTTTAAAATACTCAATCGGCAGGAAAAATATTAATGCAACTAAGTATAAAAAATTGTATATTAAAAAAGCTGTTTGCATATTTCTGCAACATTCTTTGATGCTTTTTTGTTAATAAAGTATTTTCTAATATTATCAAGAAAATTGATTATTTTACCTCTATAATTACTATCATAAAGTAACAGGTTAATTTTTTCTGCAATTTTTTTAGCATCAAGTTTTTGAATAAACTCTGTAACTCGTATGTCTCCTTCATTCATAAAATCACCTATTACATTTGGCAGAGCAATATGTTTCACTCCTCTAATAAACATTTTCCCAAGCATGTAAGATAGAGGATTTACTTTGTAAATGACTATCATTGGGACTTTTAATAAAGTTGCCTGGAGCGTTGATGTGCCTGATGTAATTACTGCAGCATCGCTCATTGCAAGAGCTGTGAAGGATTTTTCATTGAAAATTGTAACATTTCCAGATGAGATGAGTTTTTTAACAGTTTCTTCACCAAACTCAATATTAGGTGCTTTTGGTATTATAAAATGAGTCTTCTGTTTATCAAAGTAATCTATAAGGCTAAACATTAATGGCATTGTCATCTTTATTTCAGAGGGTCTGCTTCCTGGCATAAGGGTAATTACAAAGTCCTGTTTGATTCCAAATTTATTTTTCAACAATTTTTGATTCTGAATCATGAAATCTTCAGAGTCAGATCTTAGTTCCTGAATCATTGCTTCAAACATGGGATGACCTACAAATTGAGCTGGAATGCCTGCTTTTTTATAAATTTCCTCTTCAAATGGTAAAACAACAGCCATGTAATCTACAACTTTTTTAATAATATTTAGTCTTCCATGCCTCCACGCCCAGATCTGAGGGCTTACGTAGTAAAGAACCTTCTTGCCAGATTCTTTTGCTTTTTTTGCAAGTCTAAGATTAAAATCTGGAAAGTCAATTAGTACAACTCCTTTAACATCTTTCAACGCTTTTGTTGCAACTTCCATATTTTTTTTAATTTTTCTTAGTTGACCGACTAATTCAAAAGCTCCAAAAGAATGAGTAACTTCTCCAAGAAGCTTAATTCCTGCCTGAGCCATATATTTTCCACCTAAACCAATAAGTTCAAAATCTTCTCTCATATAAGAAGCAAGCAATGACCCATAAAGCTCTCCTGATGATTCACCTGCAACTATTAAAAGTTTTGGAGGCATCTTAATATAATTTGTGATATTTCATAAACTTCATCATCGGGAATTTCTGGATATATGGGCAAAGACAGGATCTCTTTTGATGTAGCCTCTGAAACAGGAAAATCCCCCTCTTTGTATCCTAAAAAACTCAAAGCTTTCTGTAAATGCAATGGCAAAGGATAGTAAACAACTGAAGGAATTTCGTGCTTTGCCAATGTTTCTTTTATTTTATCTCTGAAACTTGAGCGTATGCTATAAAGATGATATACATGATATTTGTTATCATTTTCCTTGGGCGTGATCACAGCATTACTTAAAAGTTTTGTATAAAGAAAGGCTTTTTTTCGTCTATATTTGTTATATTCTTCTATATGCCTGAGTTTAATTCTTAAAATTCCAGCCTGAATCTCATCAAGCCTTGAATTTAAACCTACTGTTTCATGAATGTATCTACCATGAGAGCCATGATTTCTGAGTATTCTTATTTTTTGTGCTATTTCCAAATTATCAGTTACAACCATTCCTCCATCACCAAAGCATCCAAGATTTTTGCTTGGATAAAAACTAAAACAACCAATATCACCAAAGGTTCCAACCTTCTTATTGTCAATAGTTGCACCAAATGCCTGAGCAGTATCTTCAACTACCTTTAATCCATATCTTTTGGCAATATCATTTATTTTCTCCATATCTGCCGGACAGCCAAATAGGTGAACTGGAATTATAGCTTTTGTGCGTGGTGTGATTTTTTCTTCAATTTTTTCAGAGTCAATATTATAAGTGTCCTTTTCAATATCAACAAAAACAGGTTTTGCTCCTACATAAATTATCGCTTCTACTGTAGCAAAAAATGTAAAGGGCGTTGTTATCACTTCATCACCTTTCCCAATATTTAGAGCTTTAAGAGCTAAATGAAGAGCATCTGTTCCAGATGCAACTCCAATAGCCTCTTTAACTCCCAGATAAGATTTTACTTCTTCTTCAAAGGCTTTTACATTTTCGCCCAGTATATAATGAGAGCTTTCAAGAATCTCATTTATACATTTTAGTATCTCTTCTTTGATGTTTCCATATTGTGCCTTTAGGTCAACAAAAGGTTTCATAAATCTTATTTTCCTCCGTTTATCTTATCTATTATTTCTATAACTTCAATTATTTCCTTAGGAGATGGCGCATATTCGGAAGGCTTTTTTTGCTTTACAGAATTTAGAAAATCTCTTATTTCTTCATATAGAGGCTGAGAATCTTTATCTTTTACAACAATTTCAGTAACTTTTCCTGTACTGTCAACTTCTGTTAATGTTCTGTTTATCAAATCTGCATATAGAACATTGTTCTGCTGAACAATGGATATTCTTCTATTGAAAACAGAAGAAATCCTGCTTGCTGTAAGATGAGCCTTAATATTACAGTTAGCATTATCAAATTCCATCCATACACTGGCATAATCAATTCTTGAAGTTATTATATTCTTTCTGAAAACTTTCAAATCTTTTAATTTAAAATTGCCTGAGTTTCTAAGTAACATCCATATTAAGTCAATGTCATGTATCATAAGGTCATAGGTAACATCTGTATCAATTGCTCTTCCAAGAAAAGGAGATACTCTCTCTACCTGAATAAAAACAGGATTTCTAAGGCATCCCACAAGACTTTTTATTACAGGATTATATCTTTCTATTAATCCAACTTGAATTATTACATTTTTTTTTGCTGCTTCATTGAGAAGTTCCTCTGCAAAAACAGGCTTTTCAGTTAAAGGTTTTTCTATGAAAAGAGCTTTCCCCTCATTTATTAATTCTATTCCTATATCAAAATGAGTAATGGTTGGAGTTACAACAAAAAATATTTGAGCTGATTTTAATAATTCTCTATAATCATCACAATATTTTAAGTTATACTGCTGCGCAATTTCTTGAGCTTTTTCAATATCTTTATCTGCGATACCAACAATTTCAACATCAGGCATTTGAGTGAGCACTTTGATATGTCGTTGACCAAAATACCCAGCACCAATGACTGCTACTTTAAATTTCATATATTATTTTTTCAATCTCCTTTTTAGCTTTTTTAAACCCATACTGTTTCAAAATTGACACAATTTTTTTTGACGCAATTTTCCTAAAAATTGTTTGCCTTCTTTTAATATCAGGGATTTTTTTCTGAATTTCCTTCCTAAGTTTTTTAAGATATTTTATATATAAAGCAAATTCTCTGCCATAAAATTTTGAGATTTCATCCCTGATTATTCTGCTTAATGCTGGAAATTCAGTTGAAACAGCAATGGTTAAATCTCCTTTATGGAGAATTGCTGGAACATTATAAAGTAAGCCATTAGAATTCAAGCTATATTGTCCGCTAACGCAATTTACCAAAAATTTAGCATCTTTTGCTATTTGAGCATTTAATTTGTCATTTGATGTGGCAGCTATTACTAAAAAAGCATTTTTGATGTATTCTTTTTTGTATTCAGCTTTTATATGTTTTATTTCTCCTTTTTTTACTATTTCTTTGATATTATCATTAATTTCAGGGCTTATTAATGTTATTTTAGCGCCATATTTAAGTAGAGTTTTTATTTTTCTTTCAGCAACAGTTCCACCGCCAATGATAACACATTTTTTATCTTTTATATCTACAAGAATGGGGAAAAGCTTAGTCATTTATTAAAATCTGAGTCCTTCTGCCTTTTTTGCAAACTGGCTATCTGGAAATCTTTCTTTTAAAAATTTTAAATATTCCTTCGCTTTTTCTAACATATTAAGATTCTTATATGAATCTACGAGCAAATAGAGAGTTTCATCCAGATTTTTGAAGTCTGAATAGTTTTTAACTATCCCTTCAAATCTTCCAATAGCAGCTTTGTAAGAGCCTTTTTTGTAATAAAACTTGCCTATTATAAGCTCTCCTTCTGCAATAATATTTCTACATTTTTGAATTCTTAAAGGAAGAATTTCTCCGTAAGGATGTCTTGGATACATTTTTTCAAGCTTTAAAAATTCGTTTAGAGCTTTCTGGGCTGTTCCTGCTCCTCTTTCAGGTCCTTCTATTTGCCTAAAATATGCCATTCCAATACTATATTGGGCATAAGGAGCATAGGTAGATTCGGGATAAAGTTCAATAAATCTTCTATATTCAGCAATTGCAAGCTCGGGTTCATCCTCTTTTAAATATGAATCGGCTATCTTAAGCTGTGCAAGGGGGGCATATTCTTTAGCTGATTCTCTGTTTTTTATTTCAAGCAAAAGCTTTCTTGCTTCTTCATACTCTTTTTTATTGACAAGTTCATCAGCTTTTTTTAGATAAACAACAGGATCAAATTCTTCCTTTTTAACAGCTTCTTTTCCACCGCAACTAAGAAGCAAAGAAAGAATAACAGTAATGATAAAAAATTTAAGTAAAATTTTCATAACATTTATTTAAACCTTTAAGATTCAGTTTAGTCAAGCAGTTCTTCTTATTTCAAATCCTTTTAGCCCTTCAGGTTCTTCCCATATTACTTCAATATTATCAACTTTTGCATAAGGTGGACCTTCCTTGCAGTGCTGGATAGCAATAGATATTTTATCTTCATCTCCTTCAAATACTGCTTCAACTCTGCCATCTCTTAAGTTTCTAACCCATCCATTTAATCTAAGAGAGTAAGCAATCTCTTCTGTAAAAGCTCTATAGAAAACTCCCTGAACTCTTCCGCTTATAAAAAGGTGTGCCCTTTTCATAATTTCTCCTTTTAAAATGTAATCACTTTGTCTGCTTTGGTAATTAACTCATAAAGATAATTCATATATTCTATGGGATATAATTCTGATTTCACAAGACCGTGAGCTTTCATGCATACCTCATACATATATATATCTCTCCTTTAAACTGTTCTACCTGTTCTTTAATGTTAAACTTTTCATTGCTTACTTGCTCAAAAAGCACGGCTTTCCCGAGTATGAAAACACTTACTCTGTCACCTTTGCTAACAGCAGTATTTTCAAGACGCATTGCATTATAAATAGGTTTCAGCATTATCTGTTGTAATAATAAAAAGCATATTCATAATATTTCCATCCCTAATAGTTTTTTAATATTCTTAATCTCCTTTGCGCATCTGCTTCCCACCCACGTTTTCCATCAGTAAGAGCCAGTGCATTGGATAGATTATCAATAGCATTTTTTCTATCACCAATTTCTTGATAATCAACTCCAAGATAGTAATAAACATCTGCATTATTACTTATTAGCTTTTTTGCTTTTTCAAGATCCCTTATACTTTCATGCCATTTACCTTTGTGATGTAATGCAATACCTTTTATAAAATATGGTTTAAAATAAAGACTGTCAAGCTCTATTGCTTTTTCTGCATCTACTATTGCATTGTTGTATTTTTTTAAAATAAGATTCACAAGAGCTCTATATGTATAAGCTGTGTTACTGCTGTAAAGCTCTATTGCTCTGTCAAGAAGATTAATTGCTTCAGTGTAATTGCTGGATTTTATATATTTTTTAGCCTTTTCAACATATTCATAAGACTGTCTAGTTGACTCAAGCATTGTCTTTATTATATGAAACCTCTGGCTATCCTTAGTTAAACTATATGATTGAGGATACTGCTCTGAAATTAAATGCCTGACATTTTTTATTCTTGTATCAGGCAAAGGATGGGTACTTAACCATTCAACAAAGTGGGCTCTTTCCATCTCTTTAAATTTTTCAAACATACTTATTAGACCTGCTGGATCATATCCAGCTTGATAGCTAAACCTTATACCAAGTGAATCTGCTTCATTTTCTTGGTCTCTGCTAAATTTCAGCTGAAGAAGTCCTGCGGATATTTGAGCAAGACTCATAACTGCTGAAGCATACTTGCTGTCCTGTATGGCTATGCCAAGAATTCCTAAAAGCATGTTCATTCCATAGGTTTTTTCAAGAAATTTTGCATGATGCCTTGCATTAATATGACCAAGTTCATGTGCTAAAACTCCTACAAGTTCACTTTCTTTGTCCATCTTTAAAAGAAGCCCTCTTGTCACAAAGACAGGTCCTCCTGGCAGGGCAAAAGCATTTATTTGAGAAGAATTTACAACATAAAATTGATAATCAACTTTTCTTGGAGTAATCAAAGCAATTCTTGTCCCAAGTTCTTTGATATAATTTTGAACCTCTCTCTGAGGATACAATCCATCATTTTCATTGATTGCAGAGGGTATAACATTGTGACCTATCTTAATTTCCTGTTCTGTTGAAAGTAAGGTATATGTTTTTTTACCTGAAATAGGATCTATCTCTTGAACACAGGCGGTAATTAAGATGCTCAGAATTGCAAATGCTAAAAATTTAATATATTTCTTCCTCATTTACCACTTCTTTTTTTATCTTACTTACAAGCTCCTGCATTGCAGGAAAAACATCAGTACGAAGCCTGCCTGCAACAGCTACCTTCATGATATCATCTCCTATACTTAATTTGCCCTCGTTTATCCAGACTTTGACTTCAATAATACCATCTTTTTTCTTTATTTCATCAATGATTTTATTAAGCTTTTCCGAATTATAGGAAAGTTTCATGCCTTTAACAGGCTTACCTTCACGTGAAGTGGCTCTTACAATTCCATTATGAATAAGGATCATTCCTATGGAGTCACTTTTAGGATTATTTTTAATTTCCTGAATCCATTTATCAATCATATAATGTAGTTTAACAAAATTATTTTTTTTTAGTTAAGATATTATTACAGACAATATGGAGGTATTTTTATGGAGGAGAAAAAAATTAAAGGTAAAACTATTAAAATAATGGTTGGAGATATCACAGAAAGGGATACAGATGCAATTGTCAATGCTGCAAATAACTATCTAAAGCACGGAGGAGGAGTTGCTGGAGCAATTGTGCGTAAAGGTGGTTATATAATACAGGAAGAAAGTGATAAAATCGGCTTTGTTCCAACAGGTTCAGCAGCAATAACATCTGCTGGCTCTTTAAAAGCAAAATATGTAATCCATGCAGTAGGACCTAAATGTGGTCAAGGAGATGAAGACAATAAGTTAAAAAATGCTGTACTGAGCAGTCTTCGTATAGCTGATGAGCATTCTCTTAAAAGCATTTCCTTTCCTGCAATAAGCTCAGGAATATATGGGTGCCCAAAGGATATGGTAGCAAGAATTCTTGTGAATACAGTCAGTGAGTATCTTAATACTCAAAATACAAATCTTGAGTTGGTGGAGTTTTGTCTTTTTGATGAAGACACATATCAACACTTTAAAAGAGAGTTTGATAAAATATAAAAAGTAGCCGGGATAGCTCAGTGGCAGAGCAGTCGATTCGTAATCGACCGGTCGTGGGTTCAAATCCCATTCCCGGCTTTTAATTTGTATGTCTATCTGCTACTTTTGAGGCTCCGAAAGAGTCAGGCTTGGTAACTGCTATATAACCTGAACCTATAATCATCTTAATGACTTCTTTTACTAATTTTCTTGTTGCTCCGTTTTTACCAACATCAAGATGTATCTCCACAGGTAAACGGGAAAAACCATTTTCAGAAAGCTTTTTTTTCAGAGCTTCAGCAATTTCTAAACTTAAAGAAGCTTCTGTAAATATTCTTAATTTTAAATTATCTATTTTGTCATATTTAATTTTTCTATAGAAATATCTGCCACCTGAACCTTTACGGTGAATTATGATTGCTGTCACAAATATGGTTTCCTCTCCAGGAAAAGAATCACTGCCTACAATCAAGCTATATTTTCTATCTGGTTCTTCTTTGACAAATTCTATTATTTTTTCAAAGACTTTCTGAAAAGATAGAGAACCAAATGTTGGACTATTAAAAACAGATTTTTTTAACGACTCAACTTCCATTTGTTTTTATCTTACCAAATTTTACTAAAATTAACATAGTTAATAAAAAAAGTCAATAGAAACATTTACTGATTGACATCTTTTGTTTTACAATGATATAAAAATCTATAAGATTTTGCGGGCGTAACTCAGCGGGAGAGTGTCAGCTTCCCAAGCTGAAGGTCGCGGGTTCAAATCCCGTCGCCCGCTTTTTTATTGGAGGTTGAGTTTGTCATTATTCAAAGAAGAAGATTTAGCACTTATTATAGATTCAAAGGATAGAAAATATCTTGTTAGTTTAAAAAAAGATACAACCTTTTCTTTTCATAAAGGACAAGTGCGATTTAATGATATCATTGGTAAAAATGAAGGAGTTAAAGTCTCATCCTCTATGGGAGAAAAACTTTATGTTTTCAAACCTACACTTGAGGAATACATACTTAAAATGAAAAGAGGTGCTCAAATAATATATCCAAAGGATATATCAAGAATTATCACACTTCTTGATATTTATCTAGGAGCAAAGGTTTTTGAAGCAGGAACAGGTTCTGGAGCATTAACCTTGTATCTTTTAAGAGCAGTAGGTGAAACAGGGAAAGTAGTCTCTTATGAAAAAAGGAGAGATTTTTACGAAACAGCAAAAGAAAATATTGAAAAGTTTATGAAGGACAAATCATATGGAGAACTAATCCTTCAAAATAAAGACATTTCTGAAGGAATAGATGAGAAAGATTTTGACAGAGCGATTCTTGACCTTACAGAACCATGGCTTTTTCTTGATCAAGTTATAGATGCTCTTAAACCGGGAGGTATTATCGGCTGCTATGTCACAACAGTTCTTCAGATTTACAGTTTGATAGAAGAAATTGATAAAAAATTCTATAATCGCCTCTACAAGATTGGCATATTTGAACTCTTTGAAAGAATGTGGGAAAAAGAAGGTTTAAGTCTTAGACCAGCATTAAGAATGGTTGCACATACAGGATTTATTGTTGTCTTTAGAAAGCTGTCGTGACTTACAGAGCTTTACTTATCAATCCATGGATTTATGACTTTGCTGCCTATAACTTCTGGGCGAGACCTCTTGGTTTACTCAAGGTCGCTGAGTTTTTAAGTCAATTTAATCTGAAACTATTTTTCATTGACTGCTGTGACTCATTTGCAATTAAAAAATATGGCACTGGAAAGTATACTTATCAGATTGTTGAAAAACCAGATATTCTTAGAAATATTCCAAGACAATACAAAAGATACGGAATTAGTCTTGATGAGTTTATAAATAAGCTAAAAAAATTTTCTCCTGTAGATTTGATTTTAATCACATCAATAATGTCTTACTGGTGGTATGGAGTAAATGAAGTTGTAAATATTATCAGAGAACATTTCTCAGATATTCCGATAATTATTGGAGGAATTTATGCAACACTTTATAAAGAACATGCAAGGGAAAAGATAAATGCTGATTTTATCTATACAGGACATGTAGAAGACAGACTGATAAATAATATCAGAGATTTAGGAATTCAACTTAAAAAAGTCAGAGAAAGACCAAAGTTCTGGTGGCAGTTAGGTTTTTATGATAAAATGCCATTTGCTCCTATATTAACTTCTATTGGATGTCCCTTTAGATGTCCCTATTGTGCATCATGTCTTATATATAACTCATTTGAACAAAGAAGAATAGAAGAAGTTATTAATGAAATAGAAGACCTTTATAATATGGATGTAAGAGATTTTGCCTTTTACGATGATGCATTGCTTTATAGGTCTGAAACCAATTTGGAACCTTTACTTAAAGAAATAATTAAGAAAAACTTTCAATTAAGGTTTCATACTCCAAATGGACTTCATGGTCGTTTTATTAATAAAAATATCGCTCAACTGATGAAAAGAGCTGGTTTTAAAACATTGAGATTAAGTCTTGAGACAGTAAACATTAAAAGGCAGATTGAGACAGGTGGAAAAATAACAAATGAAGAACTTGAAAAAGCAGTTTTTTATCTTAAGGAAGCAGGATTTTCATCTCAAGATATAGGTATCTACATAATGTATGGATTACCACGACAGAGCATTGATGAAGTGAAAGCCAGCATTGATTTTATAAAAAAACTAAAAGTTAGAATACATTTAACAGAGTTTTCTCCTATAAAAGGGACTCATTACTGGAATGAGCTTGTAAAAGATGGAATCATTCCTGATGATTTAGATCCGCTTTTAACAAACAATACAATTTTTTCAGAACTTTTTTCTGGATATTCACGAGAAGAATTACAAAAATTAAAAATTGAAGTGAATCAATTTAATTTGCTATTATAATCCAGCATTATCTATTACTTTTTAAAAGAGTTAAATAAATTGATAGCACTGTTTTTTGCAACTTCATTTGAATGTGAGATGATTTATGATAAATTAAAGAATAGAACAACCTTTTTTTTAAAAAAGTTTCCTTTTATAAAGGGTAAAATAGAAAAACATGAGATACTCTTATGTATATCAGGAATCGGGAAAATAAATGCTTCAATTGCATCAATTCTTACATTTGAAAACTTTAATATAAATAGAGTAGTTATCTCTGGAGTAGCAGGAGCATATCCATCATCTGGACTTGACATAGGTGATATCGCTGTTGCCGAAAAAGAAATAGAAGCGGACCAAGGGCTATTAATCAATTGTGAAAAAAATGAAAGTTCTTTCATTTTCATAGATTATCAGGAAATTCCACTTTATATACCCAGTCCTTTCCAGAATCTTAAAAAGGGAATATTTCTCACTGTTTCAGCTTGCACAGGAAATCTAAAAAGAGCAGATTTTCTTGAGAAAAAATTCAATGCTATATGTGAAAATATGGAGGGAGCTGCCATAGCAAGAGTTGCACAGCTTTATAATATTCCAGTTATTGAAATAAGAAGTATCAGCAATGTAGTGACTGATAGGACTGAACTTTTATCAATTAAAGAAATAAAAAATTCTGCTGAGATTGCTCAGAAATTTATGCTTGAGAATCTTCCTCTTTTTGAATAGATTGTTTAATCTGTATGATAATTTTTTTCACACTTTCTTTCAATTTTTCATATTCATCGCCTGAAAAATTAATAAATGCTTCATAGTGATTCAAGGCTTCATTTTTTTTACCCAATCTATAATTTGTTACAGCAATATTATAGTGTGTTTCTGGGTTTTCAGGTTCTCTTTCAAGTGCTTCCAAAAAGAATTGTTCTGCTTTTTCATATTCTCCCATATTCATATAAACAAGCCCAATGTTTGCATAGGGCAAGGCAAAAGTAGCGTCAATCTCAATTGCTTTCTTGAATTTTTCTATAGCTTCATCTAATTTATCAAGATAAAAAAGTGCAAGACCATAATTATTTTGAAGCTCGGCAGATTGATAATTTTCCTTTAATAATTCATCATAGATTTTACAGGCTTCTTCAAATTCCTTGTATCTTATAAGTAAATTTGCTTCTTCCAGTTTTTCCTCAAAATTTGGTTTGTTTTCCATAGAAAAAATTATAGCAAAATTACTGAGGCTTTGTGTACATGTACCATGGTTTTTCAGATGATCTTTCTATTCCGCATATTTTTGCAACAGCATCAACCATCTGATTTGCATTAAAAGGCCTTATAATAACATTATCAACCATTCTATCCTGAATTAGTTTCACTATTTCTTGCTTTGGAGTATCAGCTGAAATTATAAGAAGAATTTTTATCTTGGACTTGTCCCTAATTGTTTGTAAGAAAGGGATTGAACTTTCATTATCAATTTTTGAATCTATTATTATTCCGCAAAAATCCATTTGTCCTTCAAAAAGTTTTTCAATTTGATAGATATGGTCAAAATATTGAGCAGAAATAACTGGAATGTCTTTTAAAGCCCAGTTAATAGTGTTTTTGATATCCTTTTGAACGCATACAATAATTTTTTTCTTCATAATGCCTCCATAAATAGATCAGCTAAAAATTTCAAGGTTTTCTGTACTCCCTCTGTCTTTAAAATTTCACTAAATTGAGATACATCTATTATAAAGTATTTCTCCTTCTTTTTAGCAGTTATAAGAAAAGCCTGAAGAAAGTTATTTTCTGAAAGGATTGCTTCTATGGCATAATCCTGATTTTTTCTCCATACAGAAAAACACTTTAAATATAAGCCTTCTTCAATTTTAAATTCTTTATTAGATAATGCATCAATATTCAATTCGTTAGTGTATATTTTTACAGGAAACAACTTTTTTACCTCCGTAATTTTTTTAATTTCTATAAATTCTGGATCTCTTTCTTTTTTAAGGACAATATCCCATATATTTTTGCCCATTGAAAACCATTTTTTTTCATATTTTGTTAAAGGCTCATTTATAAATGGATTTGAAATAGTTGTAGAAAAGCATTTAAGAATATCACTCTCCTGCAATGTAAATTCAACAAAGGCATAATCATCTGTTTTTATTCTAATTTCACCATGGTTAATGAGTTTTTTGGCATAAATAAAAAGATTTTTTCTTTTGGTAAGTCTTTTTTCAGTATGGGATTTTTTAAACCAAGGGTCTGGATAGTTCATTATTATCCTTTTGACACTATTATCTCTGAACAAAAGCTGAAATGCCCAGTAAGCATCAAGACGGGTGCAATAGATATTGTTGATTTTTCCAAGTTTACATTTTTTTAAAAGTTTGCTAATAGATATCCATGATTTTTCAATTCCAAAAAATATTTCCTTTCTATTTTCCTCCGCGAGTCTGAATAAAAAATCACCTGAACCAAAGCCTATTTCAACTATAAGATTTTCAAAATTAAGAGGTTTATGAGTCTTCCTGTAGTCAATATAGTTTTGCATGGTTTAAAACTTAAAAGGTGTAGGAGTAAATGTCAATAAGAAAATAATAAAACACAAGACCCCCATAATTTTTCTACTTAATGATAAACTGCTTTCCCATATTAATATAGGTGGATGGTCTATGCCTAAGAAGACAAGTAACAATACCCATACCAGCCATCCATACCAGTAAAAGACTCCTAAAGCAGCAATAAAAAAAACTATTGCTCGTGAAATATAGAAATGCCAATTTCCAAATAATGCATAGGCGACATGCCCACCGTCAAGCTGTCCTACAGGTAAAAGATTCATAGAAGTTACAAATAGTCCTATCCATCCAGCAAACGCTACAGAGTGAAGAAGAACATCATATCCTTCAGGAATTTTTTCAATTGTAAACTTCACAAGCAGAGAAAAAAGAATTGAGTCTCCAAGCATAAACGCCTCTTTTTCAGCAGTTATAGGAACAATTTTTGACATCTTAAGTCCAATAATGCAAGCAATTAAAGACAAAGTAAAACCTATAAGCGGACCTGTTGCTCCTATGTCAATAAGTGCCTTTCTTGTAAAAATTGGCGATTTCATCTTTATAAAAGCTCCAAATGTACCTATGATTGAAGGAGCAGGAATAAAATATGGTAATGTTGCTTTTGTTCTGTGAGCCTTTGATGCAAAGTAATGACCCATCTCATGACCAAGTAAAATTGTCATTATACTTATTGAAAAGGGATAACCTTCCCATAGTCTTATTGGCTCTTTAAACAGATTAATCCCCTGCTGGAGTGCTCCTGCAAAAAGAGTTGTAAAAATGGTTGCAATAAAAAGAATTAAAGGTATCATGTATTTTCTCACGAGACGATAACTCCTTTAAGGTCATATTCATAGGCTTCAGTTATAAGCACTTTGACTTTTTCTCCTGCTTTTAAATCTGTTGTATTTTCTAATATTACTACACCATCTATTTCAGGTGCATGGCAATAAAGCCTTGCAATCGAAATATCAGAATTAACATAGTCTATCAATGCCTCATATTTTTTCCCTATAAGTGTCCTGTTTTTTTCAAAAGATATAATTGCCTGCCTTGACATAATCTCATTATATCTTCTATTTTTAATATTTTCAGGAATTTGTCCTTTTAAACTATAAGCTTTTGTTCCCTCTTCTCTTGAATATTTAAAAACTCCAAGACGGTCAAACTGAACTTCTTCAATAAAATCAACAAGTCTTTGAAACTCATCTTCTGTCTCAGTAGGAAAGCCTACAATAAAAGTGCTTCTTAATATAACTCCTGGTATTGCCTGTCTAATCTGTTTTATCTTTTTTAGATATTCCTTTCTTGTTCCTCTTCGTCCCATCAACCTGAGAATTCTTTCTTCACTGTGTTGCATAGGAATATCAAGATATTTAACTATTTTTTCTTCATCTGCAATGGTATTTATTAAATTTTCATCAATATCAGATGGATAAATGTAAAGGAGCCTTATCCAGAAATCTTCATTAATTGAACATAAATCTTTAAGAAGCTCTTTTAGAGTGTATCCTTTCAAATCTTTGCCATACTGTGTAATATCTTGAGCAATCAGAATAAACTCTTTTATTCCTGAATAAACAAAATTCTCTACTTCTTTAATTATCTTTTCTGGTTTTATACTTCTATATGAACCCCTGACTTCTGGAATTATACAGAAACTACATCTTCTACTGCATCCCTCTGCAATTTTTATATATCTATAACTTGGCGGCTCTACCGTGTATTGAAAGTTTTGAGGTATAGACCTTGAGCTTTCTTTAAATTGTCTGATGTAATCTATTATTTTGTCTTTTTCATCAATGCCAAAGATAGCATCAATCTCAGGCACTTCTTTTTTCAACTCTTTTCCATATCTTTTTGAAAGGCAGCCGAAAACAATAAGTTTTCTATCAATTTTAAACTTTGCTGCTGTTAAAATTTCATCAATAGATTCTTCTTTTGCATCATTTATAAAACAACAGGTGTTTATGAAAACAAGATCTGCTTTTTTGAATTCCTCAACATAAGAGAATCCTTCTTTTGTTAACTCATTAATTAAATGGCGTGAATCTACAGTGTTTTTTGGACATCCAAGAGTTATTACTGTGAAATTTTTCATCATTAAAAATGTTGCCAGCCTTCTGGTTTAACAGGAATTTTACCTTTTTGTGGGTCTATTAGATATAGTCCTTTTTCTTCAACTATTCTGCCAATAGGAATTAAGCCAAGCTCTTCAACATTCTGTCTGTCGGAGATAATTAGAAGCTCATAATCTTCTCCACCAGAAAAAATGAGCTTCAATAGATCAATATTTAAATATTCTGAAGCCTTTATCACAGCTGGATGTATGGGAACTTTTTCAACATAAATTTCAGCGCCGACATTGTTTTCTTCACAGAGTCTGTGTAAATCAATAAGTAATCCATCGCTTATATCTATCATTGCCTTTGCAATATGTTTAAATCTATCAGGTTTTCTTGCAATGGGCGTAAGATGTCTGTCTAAAATTTCGTTGATTTCTGTAAATTTTAAAAGGCTCTCAGGATATTCTTTGAATTTTTTAAAATCTTTGATTGATTTTATAAGTCTCTTTTCATCATCAGGAAGGCTTTTTAAAAAATTTAATCCTGCTGATGAAAGACCAAGATGGGAAGTTATGAAAATCAAATCACCCGCCTGCGCACCTTTTCTTAAAACAGGCTTTTCAGCTTCTCCAACTGCAAAACCTGAAAGAATCACATTTTTACTTCTTGAAAGATCACCACCAATTAGAAATCCCTGATAATACTTTAATGCATCCTCTATGCCATCAAATAGTTCTTTAAAATCTTCATCAATTATAGTTTCAGGAACTCCTACTGAAAATAAAAAAGCCTTAAAATCTCCACCCATTGCATAGATATCACTCACATTTATGGAAACAATTTTAAATCCGAGATGATAAAGAGATGTATAGCTCAGGTCAAAATGAACATCTTCAATCATTAAATCAGTAGTAAAAATTGCTGGCCTTTTAATATCCAAAACTGCTGCATCGTCTCCTATTCCGATACCAATATTTTCAGGTAATGAAAATCTATCTCTTATTTCTTTTACAAGGTTAATCTCATCTTTTTTCATAAATGCAATTAGACAGTTACAACTTGTTTTTTGTCAACTTTTGTTTTTGTCTTTGAGAATATGTGCTTTAAAACCTGGTCCATTGATTCTGCAAGGATAAATTTCATTCCTTCCTTTACATATTTTGGTAATTCCTCAAGGTCTTTTTTGTTTCTTTTAGGTATGATAACAGTTTTTATACCTATTCTTTTTGCAGCAAGCACTTTTTCTTTAAGCCCTCCTATTGGAAGTACTCTTCCTCTCAAAGTAATCTCACCTGTCATTGCAACATCCTTTCTCAAAGGTTTTCCAGTGAAAACAGAGGCAATTGCTGATGCTATTGTTATTCCTGCTGAAGGACCATCCTTAGGAATAGCACCTGCAGGAACATGTATATGTAAATCCATTATGCTGAACAGTTTTTCATTAATTTTTAACTCTTTAGCTTTTGATTTTACATAGCTTAAAGCAGCCTGTGCAGACTCCTTCATAACTTCACCAAGCTGTCCTGTCAGAATAAGATTGCCTTTTCCTTTCATAACTGTTGCTTCAACATATATTACATCTCCACCAGCTTCAGTCCATGCAAGTCCTGTGGCAACTCCGATCTCTTCTTTTTTTAGTTCCTCCTCTGGAAGATATTTAGATGCACCAAGAAATTTAGAAACTTTCTGAGGAGTAATATAAAACTTTTTCTTTTTCCCTTCTGCAATAAATTTGGCTATTTTTCTACAAAGATTGGCAATTTCTCTTTCAAGATTTCTTACTCCTGCTTCCCTTGTGTAATGAGTGATTATATATTTTATGGCTTTATCGCTAATTTTCATAATTGAATAATTAAGCCCGTGTTCTTCAAGTTGTTTTGGAATTAGATACTTTTTTGCAATCTGAAGTTTTTCTTCCTCAGTGTATCCTGAAAGATAGATTATTTCCATTCTATCCTTTAAAGCTGAAGGAATTGTATCAGCAATATTACCAGTGCATACAAACATAACATTACTTAAATCAAATGGAACAGCAAGGTAGTGATCAACAAAGCTATTGTTTTGCTCGGGATCAAGGACTTCTAAAAGTGCACTGGAAGGGTCTCCTCTGAAATCCATTCCAAGTTTGTCTATCTCATCAAGCATAAACACAGGATTGTTAGTTCCTGCCTGCTTTATTCCCTGAATTATTCTACCTGGAAGAGCTCCAACATATGTTCTTCTATGACCTCTTATTTCTGCTTCATCCCTTACTCCTCCAAGAGAGATTCTCACAAATTCTCTACCTAAAGCTTTTGCAATAGATCGTCCTAAGGAAGTTTTGCCAACACCTGGAGGACCAATAAAGCAAAGAATTGGGCCTTTCATCTTGTGTTTTAATTTTCTTACACTCAAATACTCAAGTATTCTTTCTTTGACTTTTTCAAGATTATAGTGGTCTTTGTCAAGAACTTCTTTGGCTGCTTTTATATCAAGCCTGTCTTCTGTTGAACGAGACCATGGCAGTTCAGTCAACCACTCAAGATAGGTTCTAACAACTGCTGATTCAGCTGATTCAGGATGCATTCTTTCAAGTCTTTTAAGTTGTTTTTCAGCCTCCTCTTTTACTTTTTCAGGCATTTTTGCTTTTTCAATTTTTTTTCTAAATTCATTTATCTCTTCTGCTTTTTCATCAATGTCTCCAAGCTCTTTCTGAATGGCTTTAAGCTGTTCTCTCAAGAAATACTCTCTCTGTGTTTTGTCTATTTCGTCTCTTGCTTCTTTTTTAATTTTTTGCTGTATTGTAAGTAACTGAATTTCTCGATTAAGAATCTCTCTTATTCTGTTTAATCTTTCAAAAGGGTCCATAATTTCAAGTATTTGCTGTGCTTCAGAGCTTTTTAATCCGAGATTTGCAGCAATCAGATCAGCAAGTCTTCCTGGTTCATCAATATTTTCAATTATCACCATGGCATCAGGTGGTATATTTTTACCGAGTGAAATTGCTTTTTCAAGCTGTTCTTTTACTGTTCTTACCAATGCTTCGTGTTCAATAGTAAATTCCTTTAATTGAATATCTTCAATTTTTTCTATTTTTGCAAAATAAAAACCTTCAGTTTGTGAAACTTCCAATACTTTTGCCTTTGAAAGTCCTTGAACAAGTATTTTAAGTCTTCCATCAGGCAATCTCAGCATTCTCATAATCATACATACTGTACCAATGTTGTAAAGGTCTTGAGGTTCCGGAGTTTCTATATTGAAATCCTTTTGAGTAAGCAAAAGAATAAGTCTGTTAGTGTTTAAGGAATGTTCAACAGCTTTAACAGAAATATCTCTTCCAACAAATAGAGGAATTATCATATAAGGAAAAATAACAATATCTCTTACAGCCAGAATAGGAAGCTGTTGTGGAATTTCTATTTCTTTATTTTCTTGTTTTTCGTTGTTTTGTTCTTTATCTTCCTTTTTTATTTCATCCATTTTTTTTCTCCTGAAAAGTTTTCACTCTTTAATTTAATTTTAACAGTTTTTTCTAAATTTTTGATATTTTTAAAAAGAATTTTTTAATTAGAGTAAAATTTTGAAAGTTTTTCTTGTAGAAATTTTATAAACTCAGAAGAGATTTCTTTGTCTTTTAAGGCAAATTCAACTATTGTTTTTAAATAGCCGAGCTTTTCTCCTGCATCATATCTTTTACCTTTAATAATATGTCCATATATTACAGTTTCCTCTAAAAGTGATTTTAAGGCATCGGTTAATTGAATCTCTCCACTTTTACTTGGTTGCAGTTGTTCAATATGTTTAAATATCTGAGGAGTTAATATATATCTACCAATTATTGCAAGTTGTGAAGGGCTATAAGAAGGATCAGGTTTTTCTACTAAGTCATCAATAACAAAATAGTCATTAATTGGTTTTCCAGAGACTATTCCATATCTTGAAACTTCACTGAGAGAAACTTCTTCAAGAGCTATTACAGGAGCTTTTTTTTGCATATAAATTTGTATCATTTCATTTAAAATAGAATATTCAGGTTCTATTAAATCGTCACTGAGAATTACTACAAAAGCTTCATCTTTGACAAATGGTTTAGCACACAGTATAGCATCTCCAAGTCCTTTTGGTTCCTTCTGTCTGATATATGCAAAATTAAGATTTTCAAAACAGTTTATTTTATCTAAAAGTTCATACTTTCCTGCGGCTTTAAGTCTTTCTTCCAATTCATAAGCCTTGTCAAAATGGTCTTCAATAGCTCTTTTATGTTTACCTGTGATAAATAAAAATTCTTCTATTCCTGATTTTATTGCTTCTTCAACTGCATATTGAATAAGCGGTTTATCTATTATAGGAAGCATTTCTTTTGGTGAGGCTTTTGTTGCTGGAAGGAATCTTGTGCCAAGTCCTGCTACAGGAAGGACAGCCTTTTTAATCATTATACCCTCCCAAATACAAATAATGCCGGAGACGAGAGTCGAACTCGTACGGAGGTAACCCTCCGAGGGATTTTAAGTCCCTTGCGTCTACCAGTTCCGCCACTCCGGCTATTATTAAGATACAAAAAAAATCAAATTTTATTCAAGTATTGCACCTTTATCAGCAGAGCTGACATTACGGGCGTATCTTAAAAGATATCCTTTTTCTATTTTTTGCTTTGGAGGTTTCCAGTTTTTAAATCTCTTTTTAATTTCGCTTTCTGAAATAAGAACTTCAATTTTTCTTTTTGGTATATCAATCAGAATTTTATCTCCGTCTTTAACAATAGCAATCGGACCACCACGAGCTGCTTCTGGTGATACATGACCAATGCACGGCCCTCTAGTACCACCTGAAAATCTTCCATCTGTAATTAAAGCAACTGACTCATTAAGTCCCATTCCTGTAATTGCACTTGTTGGAGAAAGCATTTCTCTCATTCCAGGACCGCCAGATGGTCCTTCATATCTTATTATAATTACATCACCATCTTTAATTTTTCCATCAAGAATTGCTTTCATGGCATTTTCTTCAGAATCAAAACATCTGGCAATGCCTTCAAATTTAAGCATTTTTGAGGAAACAGCAGTTTGCTTTACAACACATCCCTCTGGTGCAAGATTTCCTTTAAGGATAGCCACCCCTCCTTCTTTATGGTAAGCTTTTTTTATTGAACGAACCACATTTTCATCATAAATTTCAGCTTTTTTAGCAATATCTTTTATATCAATATCTGAAACTGTTGGGTTTGAATAAATTTTATCTACAAGTCTTTTAAGAACTGCTGGAATCCCTCCAGCTCTGTAAAGGTCTTCCATGTAATGTTCGCCTGAAGGAATTATATTTACAATATGTGGAGTATTTCTGCTTATTTCATCAAATATCTCAAGTGGAAGATTTATGCCTGCTTCATTAGCAATTGCTTTTATGTGAAGCACTGTATTTGTAGAGCCACCAAGTGCCATATCAACTGTGATAGCATTATAAAAAGCCTCTTTTGTGAGTATCTGGCGTGCATTAACTTTTTTTCTAACAATTTCAACGATCTTTATACCGGTTTCAAAGGCAAGTCTTCTTTTCTCAGACATAACAGCAGGTGTTGCTGCAACTCCTGGAAGACTCATCCCAAGAGCCTCAGTAACACATGCCATTGTGTTTGCAGTATACATTCCCTGACAGGAGCCTGCTGTGGGGCATGCGCAAAGTTCAAGTGATTCAATGTCCTTTTCTGTTAAAATACCTTTTTTGAATTTTCCAACGGCTTCAAAAGTATCAGAAGTAAGATTTCTTCGCTGTCCTTTATAGTATCCTGCAAGCATTGGACCTGCTGTAAAGATAATTGCAGGAATATCAAGCCTTGCAGCTGCCATAAGCATTCCTGGAGTAATTTTATCACAATTCGTAAGAAGAACAACTCCGTCAAACTGATGTGCTTCTACAATGCATTCAATTATATCTGCAATCAATTCTCTTGATGGCAAAGAATATTTCATTCCTGTATGTCCCATTGCTATTCCATCGCAAATACCTGGAATACCAAAGAAAAATGGATAGCCTCCTCCTGTATGAATTCCTTTTTCTATAAATCTTTCAAGTTCTCTCATTGATATATGACCAGGTATTATGTCAGTAAAACTTGTGGCTACACCTATAAATGGTTTATTTAATTCGGATTTTGGGATTCCTGTCGCAAAAAGAAGAGCCCTGTGAGGAGTTCTTTCAAGGCCTTTTTTAATGCTGTTACTTCTCACTTAGTTGCCTCCTTTTCAAGCTTAACTTTGTATTGTCTTATCATTTCAGCCATTTTATCTTTCTTATAAAGTTTCTCTTTTTGCATTCTTTTTTTCTCTAATTCTTCTTCAGGAGTTAAGTAAGGTTTTTTGTTCATTTCACCAAGAATGCTGTCAAGATGTCTGTGTTCTTCATAAAGCTTGCGAAATTCTTCATTTTCTCTTTTGAGAACTTCAATGATTTCTTCTTCTCTCATGGAATACCTCCTAAGGAATTATTTTTTAAATTTTACAACAAAAATGAAAATTTTCGTGAATACCACTGCTTTCTACCGTAGCATTGTAATTTCTATGTATTTTTTTACATAGAGTATTAAATGCTGAATCTATTGCTTTTACCATTTCTTCTAAGTTGTTATAAGATAGAAATTGAATGAAAGAGTAAGATGTAATAGCAAAGCCCTCAGCAGCTGGATATTTGTCATTTGTAAGAGCATTAAGGTTTTGAACAATTTTTAGAATCCCTTCTGATATGTTATTTAGATAATGTGTATCAAAAAGATACTTGCTATAAAATTTTTCCTCAAGATCAGCCGTTATGCTAAGGACATGGTTGTTATTATTAAGCACATTCTCAAAATATGTATATTTTTCTTTCAGAAGGCTTTTCAGTTCTTCTTTCCTGTCATGTTTTTTATTTTTAGATTTAAAGAAATCAAAACACTCATATTTTTAATTATATCTTATTTTTAAAGAGAAAATCATTAGAATTCTTAACCTTTGTAACCATCACCCTTTTTCATGATAAGTTTCTATAAAAATTATACTTGAATTCTTTTCATAAATCTTATAATGTTAAATTAGTTAAGGCTTTTTCTTTCATGGGTGTATTCCTCCTTTTTTTTGTGTTTTTTTGTCAAATCAATGGAGGATAACCCTCTTTTATTGCTTTGTCAATTTTATACATAATTAATTGTACACTACCCCTCCCAATTCTGGGGT
>CAZTLF010000023.1:0-26653 GCA_964614465.1 uncultured Thermodesulfovibrio sp. | reverse complement strand
TATTTATTAAAAATTTTGTCTAATAGCATGTTAAGGTTATAATATCATAAAATTCTATCTTTTTCTACATGTAACCTCTTGCGTAATAAATTATCAAATAAAGTAAAAGGAAAAATATTGACCATAAGACAAGTACTCCAACTGGAATAGGCAAGAAAGAATCTCCTGGATATACTAATTTGGCTGCTCTTAGTCGATTTCTAATTTTATTTCTTTTTTCAGGTATTGAAAATACAAGTAGGAGGGAATCAGTTATAATTCTTATGGCTAAAAGGGGGTTCTTAGTAAACCATATGAAAAAAGAGATCATTTTATCTAAAATTGTTCTTTTTATTGTTTGCATAATAATTGAACCTGGTTTATTGATAAACCAGATGAAAACATGAGCACTTTTTCTGTAAAACCAGTCTAAATCAAGATTAATAGCGCGCATCTGCTTTGGGAAAAGACCTGCTTTCATAAGAAATACATAGGCAAGAATGCCAAAAAGAAGAAGTTGAGCTGTTCTTACAACATGGGAAGCTGTGTAAGGTTCAAATTCAACAGAATAGGGGAGTAGAGTATAAAGAGAGCATGGAAAAACTCCTATGAAAATGCATAAAAAAGCAGTAATTCCCATTGCAAAAAGCATATGTTTAGGTGACTCTTTTGTTCTTATTCCTGAATCAGTTGAAAAAAAGGCATAATAGGGTACTTTAATTCCTGCATGTTCAAGAACTCCAACAGAGGCAAAGGTTAGCATAAACCATATGGGAATTAGTCCACCGATAGCTGATGCTTCTACAACCATAGATTTACTTACAAAACCGCTAAAAAGAGGAAAAGCTGAAATTGAAGCAGAGCCAACAATACAGAATATGGTTGTAAGAGGCATGCTTTTATAAAGTCCTCCTAATTCAGTGCATTTGATTTTACCAGTTCTGTAAAGTACTGCTCCCATTGACATGACAAGCAAAGCTTTATATAGAATATGACAAAACACATGTGAGAAAGTACCGTTTAAAGAAAGTTGAGTGCCAATGCCTATGCCCGTAACCATATATCCAAGTTGGTTTATAAGGCTATAGGAAAGCACCTTTCTTAGGTCATTTTCAATAACAGCAAAAAATATGGGGAATACTGTCATTACAGCACCAATCCATATGAGTAGTTCTGTGCCATAGAATCCTCTTGCAAGCACATAGACTGCTGTTTTTGTGGTGAATGTCCACATAAAAATTCCACCTGTTGGAGTTGTACGAGGATAAGCATCAGGTAACCATGCATGAAGTCCTGGAAAAGCACAATTAAGTCCAAAACTTATAAAAATAAGCCATGAGCTCAATCCATTAAGTCCAATATAGCTAAATTCTAAGGAGCCTGTATCATGTAAATGAATAACAATTCCTGTAAGAAGACATAAACCTCCAAATATATGGACTAAAAGATATCTTAAACCTGCCCCATAAGATTCCTTCGTTCTTGATGCCCAAATAAGATAAAAAGCACTAAATACCATTAATTCCCAAAATATAAAAAGAGTGAGAAGATCTCCTGCAAAAACAACGCCTAAGGATGAACCTGCGTAAGTTAATGCTGTCATATGCTGAGCAGCTTCCTTAACATGAAGGGAGTAAAGGACAGCAATAAAGGTAATCAGGTGATAGATATAGCTAAAAAATGTACTTATTTTATCAACCCTTAAGAGGATAAGATTGTAGTCTAAAAATTTTAAACTAAAGTGTACTCCTTCAGGAATGTTTATAAAAATGAGAAAACTTAAAACTGGTAAAAATAGCAAATATAAATTCCGAATTTTTCCCCTAAGTAGAGGAATTAAAGTAGCACCGAAAATAAAGATAAAAGCAGGATTAATAGTGTTAATCACTGTAGTAGTCCTCTTTCCTTTTTACTATTGGTCTTAAAATATACTTTGCAATCATTATAAGAAGCACAAAGACAACAAAGCCAAAGGATGCATCAAAGAAAGGGAAATCCTCCCAAGGAAAATAAACATGCTTATGGATAAATAACTCTGCAAACATTGAGATTATTACAGATATATAAAAGACTGCAAAAAATCTTTTCACATTTTTAGACTTGTCAAAAAAGCCATTCTTACTCATCTTTATTCCTCTTTACATGGTTTTCCAAAATATAAACATCAGATAGATAAGAAAAATTGTAAAGACTACATAAAAAATTTTTCTGTATTTTTTGCTACCCTTTTGTTTAAAGTTTTCTTTATTACTCCTTTCCATAATCATCAACCCTTTATAACATAAGACACAGCAATTTTTATTATGTCAAGAAAAATTGAAGGATAGAAAAATATAAGCAATGTACTAATAGCTGTGATAACAAGAGGCAAAACAGCTAATACAGAAGCTTCCTTTATTTCTGTTTTACCATTTTTATTATTTGTATTTAATTTTGGCTCTTTCAAAAAGGCTGTATAAATTATAGGCATAAAATAAGCAGCATTGAGAATTGTGCTTGCAGCTAAAACCCCAAGAATAAAGAACTGTTTTGCTTCCAGTGCACCCAGACTGAGATACCACTTGCTTATAAATCCTGCGAAAGGAGGAGTACCAATCATTGATAAAGCACCAACTGTAAATGATGCCATCGTAAAGGGCATCTGCCTCCCTATTCCATCAAACTCACTTATTTTTGTTTTATTTGTTACTACATATACAGCACCGGCAGTAAAAAAGAGAGTGATTTTACCGAAAGCATGGGCTACAATATGTATTATGCTTCCTGTAATGGCAGATGGAGTAAGAAGGGCTACACCAAGAACAATATAGGAAAGCTGGCTTATGGTTGAATAGGCTAACCTTAGTTTCAAATCATCTTGCTTCAAAGCTATAACTGAGGCAGCTATTATGGTAAAGGATGCAATTATTGCAAGAACTGTCCCTAAATCAAGGCTTTTGAGTAAATCTATACCAAAGATATTCAGAACCACTCTTATAACCATGAATACACCTGCCTTCACAACTGCAACAGCATGAAGAAGAGCACTTACAGGGGTTGGTGCAACCATTGCCGCAGGTAGCCAACTATGAAGAGGCATTATAGCTGCTTTGGTAATCCCTGCAATGTAAAGAAAAAAAGTAATTTTCAACAAAAAGGAAGAAACATTTTCAGTAAATACTCCTTTAGAGGAAAAGCTTAAGTTTCCTGTAATACTATATGTTATGACAATAGCTGTGAGCTGAAAAGCGACTGAGGTACCAAGTAGATAGGCTAAATATTTTCTTGCTCCCTTTTTTGCTTCCTCTGTTTCTTTGTGTGCAACAAGGGGGAAAGTAGAGACTGTTATTATTTCATAAAAAAGAAATGCAGTAAACATATTCGCTGAAAAGGCTACTCCAATTGTAGCAGAAAGGGCTATGGCAAAATACGCATAATAGCGAGTTTGTGCATGTTCATTAAGACCACGCATATAACCTATGGAATAAATGGATGTAATTATCCAAAGGAAAGAGGCTGTAGTTGCAAATAGGATACCTAATGCATCAACTCTAAAAGAGAGAATAAGTTCAGGAGTTATGTTAAGCACTGTATATTCAATTAATTTACCACTTAGGATATCTGGTAACATTGAAATAACAATGCCAAATTTAGTTAAAGAAGCAAGAATTGTCCAAGTTTCTCTAAGATTTCTTGTCCTCTCTCCTGTGATTGCTATGAAAAATGCTGCTACTATAGATACTGTTACAGCTAATATTGGTTTTGATGAAATAATTATCTCCATATCTCAGAATCCTGCTGGTACAGCAAAATAAATTACTGAAGAAATAATTTCTCCACTATAAAAACCAATTACCACAATAGCTAAAGCGGTGATAACTACTGGAATTAGCATACTTAACGGCAATTCTCTAAACGTGTATTTTGGCAAAAATTCTTTTTTTGTAAAGTAAACCTTTTCAAGTAGCTTAAAAAATATAATAGCATTAGTTAAACTGCTAAAGATTAAGGTACCTGCAGAAATCCAGTGTTCTGCCTTAATGGCACCTAAAATTAAATACCATTTGCTGAAAAAACCCGCAGTCGGAGGAATTCCTATCATAGATAAAGCTGATATGGTGAAAGCTGACATAGTTATTGGCATGCATTTATTAAGTCCCCTGAAATCTTCAAGATTTCTTGAACTAAGTCTGTAAAAAATTCCTCCTGCAATCATAAAAAGACATGCAATCATCACTGAATCATTAAGTATGTGTAAAACTGCTCCTATAAATCCCTCTCTGTTACATAGACTCACACCAAGTACCATATATCCAATCTCTGCAATTAGTATGTAAGAGAGAGTTCTCTTGAAATCCCTTTGACCAATTGCAATTATGCTTCCAAAAAATATGGCTATGGTTGCCCACCATATAAGAATATTTGAAAGTGGTGTTATTTTAGTTAAAAATCTCGGCTCAAAAAGCGTAAAGGAAATCCTAATTAAAACATATATACCAACCTTAGTTATAGTTGCTGAAGCAAAGGCACTGACTGCAGATGGAGCAAAGGTATAAGAGTCTGGTAGCCATCTGTGAAGTGGGAAAAGAGCTATTTTTATTGCAATACCTACTATAAAAAATGCAAGCGCAGTAAGAGTCACTTTTGATTCATACAAAGATGGAAGTAATCGGCTCAGATCAGCAATATTGAGTGAACCAGTGATTATATAGATATAGCCTACTCCTAATAGATAAAAGCAAGCTCCTATTGTGCCCATTATTATGTAGTTAAAACTTGCAAGTACAGAGCGTTTCTCTCCAATTGCTATTAATGCATATGCTGAAAGAGAGGCAATTTCAAGGAATACATAAAGATTAAAAATATCTCCTGTAATTGTTATTCCAAGTAATCCTGTTGTCAGAAGCAAATAGGTAGAGTAGAAATAAGGTAATCTTGCTTTTGTAATCTCTTTTTTAATGCTTTCCTTAGAGTATATGGCTATAATAAGACTGATTGAACATACTATAACAATTAAGTAAGCATTCAAGTAATCTACTACATATTCAATGCCCCATGGAGGAGTCCATCCACCAAGTTTATATCTAATTGTTCCAGAAATGACAACATTATATAAAATATCAATAGAGAGAATCGCACAAATAATCAGCACAAGAACAAAGAAAGGATAACATAAAGACCTTTTCAGGAAGTTTATAAATATATTTATAAATGAAGCAATCAAAGGAATGATAACAATTAAAATGGATGAATGCTCGGAAAGATTCATTTTCTCTTTTTTAATATCTCAATTATCTCATCTTCATCAAGGGTTTTATACTGTTTATAAAGCATCATAATTACAGCAAGGGCAACACCAAATGTACTTACCATAACTACTATTGCAGTAAGCATTAAAACATGAGGTAGAGGATTTATGTATTGAGCAGGATTTATAACCTCCTGAGATTTCATTATGATGGGTATTGTAGCATCTCTTTTGTAAGCTGTAGATATGAAAAAAAGGATTATGGCAGTCTGAAATATATTCATCCCTACAATTTTTTTAACAAGATTCCTTTTTGCTATCATGGCATAAAAGCCTATCATCATTAAAGATATATAAATCCAGTAGTTATATTTACCAATAATTATCTCCATATTAGACCTCGCCTTTTTCATGTTTTCCATAAGTTGTAAGATTGAGAAATATGGATACCATGACTGACATTACTGTAATTCCTACTCCAATTTCTATTCCGAGAGTTCCCAAAGCACGAACTTTAACTGGATCAGCTGGTATGATTTTATGAAGAACGCTGTAATTAAGATACTCTGCTCCTAAGAATATGCAAGTAAGTCCAATAAATGCATAGAGAAAAACTCCAAGAGCAATCAGAAGAATGTTTTTATATTCAGAGAATCTTTTTTTCATCCACCTTATATCATAGGCAATTAACATTAATATGAATGATGCGCCTAAGATGCATCCTCCCTGGAATCCTCCTCCAGGGCTGTAATGTCCATGAGCTATAACATAGAAAGCAAAAAGTTGAATTAGGGGAATCATAATTCTGCAGACTGTTTGTATTATAAGGTCATCATACAGTCTTATCATCCTCAAACCTCCTTAACAGTAAAATACAAACAACAGCAGCTGTAAAGATAACAGTTGTCTCTCCTAAGGTATCATATCCTCTATAGTCTGCAAGAACTGAAGTAACTGCATTAGGAGTAGCAGTTTCTTCTATAGTTTTTTCAATGTAGCGAGGTGAGACATGAAGACTTGCTGGAGAGTTTGGGTCTCCCCAATTGGGCATATCAAGGGTACTGTATACAAGAACAGCACCTGTCATTATAACTATTATTAAGGCAAAAATTTTCAATCTTTTGTCCTTCTTGTTGTTTGATAAATTGCTCCTATAAAAAAGGCTGTACTAATTCCTGCACCAACAGCAGCCTCAGTAAATGCCACATCAACTGCTCCCATTTCTGCCCATAGAATACACATAAGAAAGCTATATGCACCCAAAAGTATAGCAGAACTAAGCAAATCCCTTACATGTATTGCTCCTAAGGCACATATTAGAAGAATGGTCAATATTAATATTTCCATAATCCATATCATTTTTCTAAATCCTCCTTTTTTAGAGGTATTACTCCACTGTCTAATCCTGCCTTTGTCAAGGCATGAGTTGCTGTTGGATTGGCAAGAAATATAAAGAATATGATAAAAAATATTTTCAATGAAACGAAAATTGTAGATAAAGAAAAATCTTCTTTAAGTATATAAATTACAATTCCAAGAAGGATTAACACAGCACCAAGTGTATCTCCTTTACCTGTTGCTTGAAGTTTGCAATAGAAATCGGGGAATCTTAAAAGCCCAATAGTTGCTGTAATGAAAAAAAATAATCCTATAACTACAATTATAATTACAATAGTGTTCAAGATAAAATCAAGTAAAATCATTTGTGTGTTTCCCTATCCTTTAAAAACTTAGTTCCTGGCGTTATGCTCTTTCTGAGTCTGAAAAACTTAGAAGCTCCAAGAGTGGCTATGAAATTAAGTAGAGCATAAGCAAGAGAAATATCAACAAACATATCAATTCTCTTATAATATATTCCTAACAGAATAAGAATCAATGTTGTTTTAGTCCCTATAACTCCTACTGCTACAATCCTATCCATAATTGTTGGACTGAACACTGCGCGATAAAGACATAAAATTACCATTACTCCAAGAATTATTATTGTAAACACAAAGAAGTTTTCCATTATTTCCTGATTATTTTAATATTCTCATTAAAGACTTGAGCAACTCTTTTTTCCATCTCTCCAGTTAAAAGATCCTCAGCAACCTTTTGGCTTATACAGTGTATTAGGAAAGTATTATCCTTAGTAATATCCATTGTAATTGTTCCGGGTGTAAGAATTATTGAGTTTGCAAATACAACTTTTGATATGTCTTTTTTTAGTTTAGCCTTATATTCAAGAATCAATGGTTCTATCGGCATTTTTGGATGTAGAACCAGATAAGCAACATGAATATTTGCAATAATTATTTGATAAATAAGCCAAGGAAGGTATTTTATAAATCTTATCCCGTTAATAACATGAGACTTTGTGATTTTTTCACTATTAAAAATTAAATCTCCAGAAATTAATGTAATTATTAAACAAGATATAATCCCAAGAGCTATATGAAAGGCATCAAACATTCCAGAGAAAATACACCATAGACTAAAAAGAATGATAAAAGTAACCATTTTCCTATTCATGTAACACCTCCCACTTTTAAAGGTGTCGTTATCTCAAGTAGAGAACATGAAGTATTTCCTAATTTCGCCTGACATTAACTATTTTTGTTTTTATTTTTTAATTATTTCGTCTGAGATTACATCAAATATTTCAAATATTCTTACCACACCTATAAGTTTTCTCTTATCCTCAATAACAGGCAATACAGGAAGGTCAAAATTAATCATTAAGTAAGCAGCCTTTGTAACAGGGTCTAAAGGATCAATGAAATGCTTTGTAGGAACCATAATTTCACTTACAGGCTTCTGTAAAAGTTTTTTGGATTCATCTCCAAAAAGGTTATCCCAATCAATTTCTTTTTTTTCTTCTGAAGATTGTTTAATTGCAGATGAATTAATAAAGGAAGATGCTATTCCTTTCAAGACTTCTTTTGGTGATACTGTTCCAAGAAGATTATATTTCTCATCAAAAACTAAGACTACAAGAGGATCTGTGTGTTTCTGGGCTTGAAGAAAAGAAGCTTTCATTACTTTAATAACTTGTTCAATGCTAAACCAGTATGGAATATGAGGATATTCAAATAACTCTAACATTATCTCCTTTACAAATTTCCTATCTGCCATCTTCCACCTCCAGAGATTTATAAAACCATCAATAAACTCAAAAATAATATATATTTTATACTATAACATTTTTTGGGGAAAATCTTGATTATCTGGGACTTGTCAAGAAAATTGTGTCTACTCCGGTAGTGTAAAATTAATTATGTGTAAAATTGACAAAGCAATAAAAGAGGGTGTATCCTCCATTGATTTGATAAAAAAACACAAAGAAAGGAGGAATACACCCATTTATGAATTTACATAGAATTATTGACATTACCTATAGAATAAATTTTATGAATTTAAGAAAAGCTCTTTATGATTGTTATTACTTTGTTATGCAGAGAAAAAAACAAGAAGGAGGGTTTTCAGCTACTTCTTTGCTTCCCGCAACAGTGGAAGACACTTATCATGCGCTAAAGATAATAAAAGATATGGACAAGTTTGGTTTAGCTTTTGATTATAAGCCTGATAGAGATGAATCTTTAAAATCGTGGCTTTACCAAAATATGAAATGGAAAGAACCAAAGGTTTTCTATCAATTTCTGAGGATCTGTATATTCTGTAATATTGAAATAAAAAAGGAGTTTTTAGAGCAATCTATGGATTTTTTAGTTTATGGGAAAATAACTTTAGAAAGAGCATTTTATTTAGCAAAGATTTCAGAATTGATGAATTTCCAGATGCCATATATTAAAAAGTTGCCTGCTCCTAAAATAGCAAAGGATTTATATATGTATATTTATCTTGTAGATAATGGAATTATTAAAAAGAAGAGTGAAAAACAGAGGCTTATTGAATTTTTCAGGAAATGTCAGAATCCAGATGGAGGATTTGGATTTTTTCCTGCCACAACTTCCTACATGGATAACACCTATTTCTGCCTTAAGGGATTAAACTATTTAGGTTCAAAACCTAAAAATCCAGAAGATGCTTTAAATTTTATTTTATTCTGTCAGACTAAATCAGGAGGATTTGCAAGAACTCCTCGGGCTGCAGCATTCTTAGATTCTACCTTTTATGCAGTAGAAAGTTTAAAGATTCTTTATAAAGATTGCTTATAGCAATTAATAGACCCAAAAGAGAAAAGTTTTTAAAGTTAAATTCTAATTTTTTGCTTTGCTGTTTTTAAGAATTTCTGAGCTAAAGTTATTGCCTCCTTTGAGTCTTCATAATTAAAAGGGATCTCACAATACCTTCATGATTTTTTGGAATTTAATAAGCAAAAGAGCTTTTGCAGCATGATAAACTGTATAGTAAGCTGATACAATACTCTTGTAATAAAACTCTCTTTTCTCATTTCTTTTTAATGTCTTCATAGTAAATTAAAGTAAAAATATAAACCTTTAATATACTTAAATGTAACTATAGTCACTAAAATTTTTCTTGATATTTTGTTAATTTTATGTAACAATAGTTACATAAAATTTGGAGGTGAATATATGGAGACTTTTTATATTGTTGGAATGATTATTGCTGGATTGTTCTTTGGATGGACTATTGGGTCACATTATACTGGTGCAGTGATGGGAACAGCATATGGAGCAAAAATATTTGATATCAAGAAAGCTACTCTTTTAATGGCAATATGTGCTTTATTGGGTGCAACCTTTCAAAGTCATGAAGTTATTAAAACTGTTGGTGTAGGTATCATTCCAATTGAATATCTCACGCCTTTTAGAGCAATGATCATGATGCTTAACGCAGCCTTGGTTACTGCTGTTAACACATGGCTTAAGCTTCCCATATCAACAGCTCAATTAGCATGCTTCTCTATAGTTGGAGTAGGACTTGCTACCGGTGCTCCAGTTTCATGGAAGAATACTATGTTGCCTCTTGCTATTACATGGGTTGGAACTCCTGTAGTTGGATGTGTTTTGGGTTATATTTTTACTAAAACAGCAGGAATCATTAAAGCAAAAACAGCAGAGGCAATTAAAAAGTATATTTTAATTCTTGCATGCTGTTATGCATCCTTTACCTTAGGAGCAAATAACAGCGGATTGGCTGTAAGTGTTCTTTATGGTAGCGGAACAGTTAAATCTTTGTTATTAGCAGGATTTATTGGAGGAGTTGTTGTTGCAATAGGTGCTTTAACATGGGGAAGACCTCTTTTGGAAAAAGTAGGTCTTCATATTGTTCAACTTGAAATAAACAGTGCTATAGGAGCACAGTTTGGACAGGCAACTACAGCATATATTGCAGCACTGCTTGGTTATCCTACATCTATGAATCAGGCAATTGTAGGAGCAATCGGTGGGGCAGGACTTGCAAGAGGTGTAAAATATATTCAGCTTAAAGTTGTAAAAGAGATTGTGATAAACTGGTTTGTTTCCCTTATAGTGTCTGGATTTACAGCATATTTTTTATACAAACTTTTTTCATTGTTATTAGGAGTTAAATAAAATAGGAGGTATTAAAATGTTTTCAAAAATTCTTTATCCTACAAAGTTTGATGAATTTTCTCTTCCAATTTTAAAAAGCCTTGTGTGTTTAAAATCAGCAGGACTAAAAGAAATAGTATTGCTTTATGTTATAGATGAAGATGCAATTTATTTTGCAAAAGAATCGGAATTGCCTGTTGATATTGAAAAGATCAAGGACTCTGTAAATAAAAAAATGCAGGAATACATAGATTATCTTAAATCAACTGGATTGGAAGCTAAGACAAAAATAGTATCAGGCAAGGTTGTTAATGAGCTTATCAAAGAGGCAAATCTTGAAAATGTATCTCTTATTGTAACTGGAAGACATAAAAGACATATGATGGATGAGTTATTTATTGGTTCTACTACTGATGGAGTTATTAAAAAATCTTCTTTGCCTGTTTTGGTGATAAAATATCATACAATTAAGATGATAGAAGGTAAACTCACTGAGCAATTCTGCCCAAATCTTTTCAGAAAAATACTTTATGCCACTGATTGGTCAGAGCATTCAGAGCGTGCTAAAAACTACATGCCTTTTTTATACAATGCAGGAGCAAGGGAAGCAGTAATTGTTCATGTTATGGAAGATGGTAGCAGACAGGACCGCGAATTAAAATTAAATGCTTTAAAGCAAGATTTTGAAAAAATAGGGTTTAAGGTGAGTTATCATTTAATTCATGGTAAGCCATACAAGGAGATTATTAATCTTGCCTCTGAACAAGATGTTTCTCTTATTTTAATGGGCTCTCTTGGCAAGGGATTTATAAAAGGAATTCTTCTTGGCAGTGTTTCACAGAGAGTTCTGGAATACAGTGATCGTTCTGTGTTTATTGTAAAATAGCTGATAGCTTGCACAGCGGAAGCATAAAGGAGGCTTCTCATTGGTTCTAATGAGAAGCCTCCTTGGTTTGGATAAATGACAAAGGAGGACAGCATTGAAACCAGCTACCATATTTATTGTTTTGCTTGGTTTTGTAAGTCTCTTTTCAGATATGACCTATGAAGCTGCAAGGAGTATTACTGGTCCATATCTTGAAGTTTTAGGTGCCTCTGCTGCTTTAGTAGGATTAATAGCAGGATTTGGAGAGTTTTTGGGATATACTTTGAGGCTCATCTCAGGCTGGCTTGCTGACAGGACAGGTAAATACTGGAGCATAACAATTACAGGCTATGTAATAAATCTTTTAAGTGTTCCTGCACTTGCTTTAGTGGGTCAATGGCAATTGGCAGCTGTGTTAATCATGGTTGAACGAATTGGTAAAGCAATAAGAAATCCATCAAGAGATGCCATGCTAAGCCATGCAACAGTAAAGATCGGTCGTGGATGGGGATTTGGGCTTCATGAGGCAATGGATCAGGTTGGTGCCATGATTGGTCCATTGATAATAGCTGGAGTTTTTTATTTCCATGGAGGATACAGAGAAGCCTTTGGAGTATTGCTTATCCCTGCAGCTGTTGCTATTTTAATTCTTATTTTTGCAAGAATTCTTTATCCTTCACCAAGAGATTTAGAGATAACAAAGCTTCTTCAGATGGAAACAAAAGGTTTAAGCAAGGTTTACTGGCTTTATCTCTTTGCAGTGGCTTTAAATGGTGCTGGATATGCTGATTTTCCATTGATTGCCTATCATTTTAAAAAGGTAGCTACAGTATCCGAGCAGTGGATACCAGTTTTTTATGCTGTAGCAATGGGAGTTGATGCTTTAGCAGCATTACTTTTTGGATATCTTTTTGACAGAAAGGGATTATTAGTGCTTATCATTTCTGTAGCTCTTTCAGCAGGATTTGCACCTCTTTGTTTTCTTGGTGGATTTTATTCTGCTTTGCTTGGAATGATTCTATGGGGAGTTGGAATGGGTGCTCAGGAGTCCATAATGAGAGCAGCAGTTGCTCTCTTAGTTCCAA
This sequence comes from uncultured Thermodesulfovibrio sp., assembly GCA_964614465.1. GTDB lineage: Bacteria > Nitrospirota > Thermodesulfovibrionia > Thermodesulfovibrionales > Thermodesulfovibrionaceae > Thermodesulfovibrio. The sequence goes on along the minus strand of CAZTLF010000023.1, from coordinate 14,020 downwards.
TGGAAAAAAGAGGCACTGGCTATGGTGTTTTCAATACAGGATATGGTTTGTTCTGGTTTTTAGGTAGTATTACCTTAGGGGTTTTGTATGATTTTTCAATTTCCACTTTGATAGTTTTCTCAGTAATTTTACAGCTTGCAGCAATACCTTTTCTTCTAAAAGTAAGAAAAATGTTACACTAAAAATTAAATGAAGTGGCTTTTTATATCATATACAGTTCCTTCCAATCCTTCAAGGGCAAGGGTTTTTATATGGAGAGAGCTTAAAAAACTTGGCGCTATAAACTATCAGACTGTATGGGTTTTGCCTTATTCAAAAGAAATTATAGACAAAGTTAAAAGCATTGAAAAAACAATAGAAAACTACGGTGGGCAGGTTCTTTTATTGGAAGGTAAAGTATTGGAAAAGGCGGACGAAGAAAAGATTCTTAATGCTTTTATTGAGGCACGAAACAAAGAATATAAAGAAGTAATTGAAAAATGTGAAGATTTTTTTAAGGAGATATCCTTTGAAATTGAAAGACAGAATTTTATATTTGCAGAGGTAGAGGAAAACGAGGAAGAACTTGAAAAACTTAAAGCATGGCTAAAAAAAATAGAAAAAAGAGATTTTGTAAATGCTTCTCTAAAAAAAGAAGCCATTGAAAACATCAAAAAATGTATAAGACTTTTTGATGAATTCTCAAAAAGAGTATATAAAGAATCACAAGAATAATAATAAATTCACGGAGGACTAATTATGAAAACATGGTTTGTATATGTTTTTGGGAGATGGATTGTTCTATCGGGAATTGCAGGTGCATTGCTTCAGTTTGTATTGAGTGATTATCTGAAAATTCATACAATTCCAGCTTTTTTGCTTAATCAGTTTTTACTTGCCAATGTATTCTGGTTTGTTGATAAGGCAATATTTAAATCTCATTTTAAGATTCCAGCCTTCTATCCTCTCTGGCAGATCAAAGAAAATGTTGTATGTGTTGATTGCGGTACAATATGTGAGGGATATAGAGTTGTTAAAACAAAAAATTACGATAAACTTCATGACCCTGAACCAGAGTTTAGATGTAAAATCTGTAGAGAAAAGAAATTAGAGGAATTGAGAAGGAGGGGAATTGAAATATAAAAAGGTGGAGGATTTTACCTCCACCTTATAGTATGAAAGAAGATTACTGTTTCTTTTCAGCTGGTTTTTCAGCAGGTTTTGCTTCTTTCTTTTCAGCTTTCTTTTCTTCACCTTTTTTCTCAGCCTTGGCTGCAGCTTTCTTTACGCTCTTTGCTGTAAGTTTTCCTTCTTTCTCGGTGTATTTTACTACAACCTTATCACCAGCCTTGATGTCTTTAAGCTGAGCGTCTGTTACGCCAATTGTGAGTTCCTGCTTTTTGCTTTTTACTGTGATGGTTTTGCCAGCTGTGTCAACAGCTGTAACCTCACCAGTAATGGATTTAACTTTTTCCTTAGCAGGTTTCTCAGCTTTTTTTGCAGGTTCAGCTGGTTTTGCAGGCTCAGCTGGTTTTGCAGCAGGCTGCTGTGCAAATGCTGCTGTTACTGTGAGAGCAAATACTATTGCCATTACTATTGCTAAAACTTTCTTCATCCTCTTTGTTCACCTCCTTTCTTTTTTGTTTTTTACAAGGGATTTCAGTTTTTAGCTTTAATTAGAAATAAGCAAGTTATATGCCATTATAAAAAGTCTGTTTTTTCAATATTAGTTTTGAATAATAACTTAAAATTTTTTGTCATTTCACGAAATTTTTTGTCATTTCACGAATGTCATCAGAAAGGCCAAATTTTTTAAGTCTATACCAAAGTGTATCATAGCTCATACCAAGTAATCGTGCAGCTTTTGCAATTACAAAATTTGATTTAATTAAAGCTTTTTTAATTAACTCCTTTTCGAGTTCTTCATAGTTTATACCTTCATCAGGAATATTTATATCAAATAGATTTTTAGGTATTGTTACTCTTAACTCATCTTGAATATCACTGAATGTTATCTTATCTTTTTCACATATTATTATTGCTCTTTCAATAACGCTTTCAAGTTCTCTTATGTTTCCTGGCCAGGAATAGTTTAAAAGAGCTTCCAATGCTTTTTCTTCAATTCCATTAACTCGTTTACCGAATTCCTTAGAGTATTTTTCTATAAAAAAGTGAACAAGATCCGGAATATCTTCTTTTCTTTCTCTTAACGGGGGTATTTCAACTGTTATAACCTTTAATCTATAATAAAGGTCTCCTCTGAATTTGTTTTTTTCTACTTGTTCAGCGAGATTTTTGTTTGTTGCCGCAATAATTCTTACATCAACTTTATTTGTATCTTTGCCTCCGATTCTTCTAACTTCTTTATCCTGAATCACTCTCAGCAATTTAGACTGTGTTGATAGCGGGATTTCTGCAATTTCATCAAGGAAAAGAGTTCCTTTGTCCGCAGATTCTATAAGTCCTATTTTTTTTGTATTTGCTCCTGTAAATGCTCCGGGCTCATATCCAAAAAGTTCACTTTCAATTAAAGTATCTGGTATTGCCGCGCAATTTATAGCTATAAACGGTTTATCTTTTCTTGGTGAATTATAATGAATTGCCCTTGCTATAAGTTCTTTCCCTGTTCCGCTTTCCCCATATATAAGTACTGTTGCATTTGTTGGGGTTGCTTTTTTAATAATATCAAGAACTTGAAGCATCTTTTTGGATTTTCCAATAATGCCTTCCATTTTAAATTTTTCATATAGTTCCTTTCTTAACATCAGATTTTCTTTAATCAGATTCATTCTTTCTTCTGCTTTCTTTATAGTAACAAGAAGAATTTCTTTATCAAGGGGTTTTGTTAGATAATCAAATGCACCTTGTTTAATGGCATTAACTGCAGAAGATATAGTTCCGAAGGCGGTAATAACGATTACAGCAGGTTTAAAGGGACATTCGGGTATACTGTTAAGGATTTCAATTCCATTCTGATTTCCCAGTTTTAAGTCAGTAAGAATTATTTCTGGAGAAAGTTCATTAATTATTTTTGAAGCCTCCTCTAAACAAGAGGCAGTGTAAACATTATAACCTTCCTCTGAAAGTATGGTTTGTAGAATTTCTCTTTGTAATGGTTCGTCATCTATTATTAGTAGTGTTGTCATTGTCACATATTAAACTGGTATATAGATTTTTACTTCACTGCCATGCCCTGTTTTGCTTGAAAATTCTATTTTTCCGCCATGCTCTTCAATAACTTTTTTTGCTAAAGAAAGTCCCAGTCCAAGTCCTTCTTTTTTGGTAGAAAAGAATGGTTCAAAAATTTTATCCATAAATTCCTCAGGCACTCCACAACCTGTATCCGCTATTTTTATTACAAGGTTATCTTCTATAAGCTCTGTTTTAATAAAAAGATTTTTTATTTCAGAATTTTTCATCGCATGTAAGGCATTAGTAATTATATTCAAAAGACAACTTTTTATCAAATCTACATCAATATTAAGAGTAAAATCAATTGTATAATCTTTGTAGATATTAACGCTATATTTTTCTGCTGTGGCTTCAATAATTGAGACAACATCATCTATTATTTCTATAATGCTTGCAAATTTTCTATTCAGTTTCAGAGGTCTGGTATATTCGAGATATTCTGTAATGAGGCTATTTACCCTATAAATTTCTTGTTTCATGCTCTCAAGCAGTTTTGTATAATTATTAGTATTTTGTTCTTCTTTTTTTAATTTTTCTATAAGATGATCAATGCTTAAATTGATAAAATTAAGAGGATTTCTGATTTCATGTGCGATTGTTCTGCTAAGTTGTCCTATTGCAGAAAGATGTTCTGCCTCTCTAAGTCTTTTCTGCAAAATCTGATTTTCTTGAAGTTTCTGAATCATGAAGTTAAAGCTTTCTGCTATTTTACCTATTTCGTCTTTTCTGTTTATATTTAATTTATAATTGAAGTTTCCCTGAGCAACTTTTATTGCAGCTTCAGCTAAAGTATCAACTGGTTTAGTATATCTTAAAGAAATAAGATAAGTTACGATTATGCCTATGGAAAATATAATTAAGGTTGTTATCATTCTTTTAAGTGCATTGGTTTTTAAAATTTTTGAAAAATCATCTTTATTAATTCTCAGGTGAATATATCCATATTGTACATTACCTGCTATTACAGGAACTATTACATTGTAGACATTTTCTTCTTCAAATACAGGTTCACCGAGTTCTGCCTTAATGATTAATTCTTTTTTTCTGTGAGTTATTGGCTTACCTATGTTTTGAGGATTGGTACTTGCAATAATTTCCTTTGTATTACTAATTATAGAAACTTCTTTTATACCCTTTGTATTAAGCTTTTTCAAATACTCTGTAAGTTTATCTGAACCTCCACGAGTAACCTCCTCAACGCCTATTTGAATAGCTTTTGTAAGATCTGCAGTTTGACGTTCTATTTCTTTTAGAAGTCTTTTTTCAGTTTGAGTATAAAATACATAAAGTATGGACATTAAAGTAAAATTAAGTAAAAGTAGAAGCAATACAAGCTTCCACTTCAAAGAAAGCCTATCAAGGATTTTTATAATCATGTATAATTTATTATAGTATGCTTTCAGAAAGAATACCATCTGTTTTTAAAAAAATAACTTATGCTGCTTTAAGAACAGGAAGAAATCCAGAGGAAATTAAACTCATCGCTGTAACAAAATCTCAATCAATTGATAAAATAAAAGAGGCATCTCAGCTTGGTTTAAGGATTTTTGGAGAAAACAGGGTTCAGGAAGCAAAAATTAAAATAGAGGCTTTAAAGGAGTTTATAGCTCAGTGGAAGATGAATATTGAATGGCATATGATAGGACATTTACAGAGCAATAAAGCAAAGGAGGCTGTTAGACTTTTTGAAATAATTCATTCAGTGGATTCAGAAAAACTCGCTGTAATAATAAATAAAGAAGCAGAAAAAATTAATAAGATTCAAAGAATTTTAATTCAGGTAAAACTTTCAGAGGAACTCTCTAAATATGGATTAAGCATTGAAAAGATAGAAGACTTAATAAAGCTATGCACAAAACTTCCAAATATTAAAGTAGAAGGACTTATGACTATTCCACCATATTCTGAAAATCCTGAAGAATCAAGACCTTATTTTAGAAAACTCAGACAAATAAAAGAGATTTTATCTCAAAAAAGTTATTATCTTAATGAACTTTCAATGGGAATGTCAAATGATTTTGAAATAGCAATTGAAGAAGGTGCTACAATGGTAAGAATAGGTACAGCCCTTTTTGGGCAGAGAACAATTAACAGGAGGACATAAAATGATAGGTTTTATTGGAGGAGGTAACATGGCAGAAGCCCTTATCAGAGGGCTTGTCAAAGAAGGGGAGAAAAATATCATTGTATCTGAACCAATTGATGAAAGAAGAAGATATCTTGCAAACTGTTATGGAGTAAAAACAACCCCTTCAAACACAGAAGTAGTCAATCTATCTGAGATTATTATATTAGCAGTAAAACCTCAAAATATAAAAGAAGTTCTTGAAGAAATTAAAGATACTGTTTCTGAAAGACATATTGTAGTTTCAATAGCTGCTGGAATTCCTCTTGAATTTATTCAAAAATATCTCAAGACAGATAAATTAATCAGGGCAATGCCAAATATTGCAGCCATAGTAGGAGAGGCAATGACTGTTTTAGCGTTATGTGAATGCTTAGAGATGAAAATCATAGCTCTAGTTAGGGATATATTTATGAGTGTTGGAAAAGTAATAACACTTCCAGAACATTACATGAATTTTGTTACTGCTTTATCTGGTAGCGGACCTGGATTTTTTTGTTATATAATTGAGCAATTTGTAGATGTGGCAATAGAACTTGGTTTTACTGAAGATATAGCAAAGGAATTAATAGTGCAAACATTTATAGGGACAGCAAAGCTTCTTGATAGTGGATTGCCTCCTGATAAAATCAGACAGAAAGTAACATCTCCGGGAGGTACAACAGAAGCGGGTCTTAAAGTTTTATCGCAGAGTGCACTGAAGGAAATATTTTTAAAGACATTACAAGAAGCAACCAAAAGAGCTCAACAACTCAGTATGGAGTAATGTTGAAGTTTAAAACTTAGGAGGCTAAATGTTTATAATTGGAAATCTTATAATTGCGATGGCAAATGTTTTAGATATAATTTTTACAATTTACTCTTTCATTGTGATTATAGCAGCAGTAATCAGCTGGGTAAATCCTTCCCCTTACAATTTAGTTGTTAGATTTCTATATAGAGTTACAGAGCCTTTGCTTCGTCCAATAAGAAAATTATTACCTTTCAGACTGCCTGTAGATATTTCACCATTAATCCTTTTACTTTTAATATATTTTTTGCAGAAATTTTTGATTTCAAGCCTCATTGAGCTTGGCTATAGAATTAAAGGAGGAATACTATGAGAATTACGCCACTGGATATTCAGCAAAAGCAGTTTAAAGTTAAATTAAGAGGTTTTGACATGGAGGAAGTATACTCTTTCCTTGAACTTATAAGGGAAGAGTTAGAGGAACTTTTAAAAGAAAATTCTATGTTAAAGGAAAAAGTTGCAATTCTTGAGAATCAATTAGAGGAATACAGAAAAATTGAGCAATCAATTAGAGACACATTAATGACAGCTCAGAAGCTTGTTGAAGATTATCAGACAAATGCCAGAAAAGAAGCGGAATTAATAATAAAAGAAGCAGAATTAAAAGCAGAAAATATCATTAAAGAAGCACAGGAAAAAGTTGTAAAAATTCATGAAGATATCGTTGATTTAAAAGGTATCAGGAGACATTTTAAGGAAGAAATAAGGAGACTTATAGAAGGACATATGAGAATGCTTGAGTTTGATAAAGAAAGAGAAGGGGAAGAAGGTGAAGTATAGTTTGTTAAGAGGGATGCAGGATATCTTTTCTGAACAGATATATTTATGGCAGTATATTGAAGAACATGCCCGAAAAATATTTGACAATTACAATTTTCAAGAAATTCGTACACCCATTGTAGAAAATGCTGAACTATTTTTAAGAAGCATTGGTGAGGACACAGATATAGTTGAGAAAGAGATGTATATTTTTCAGGATAAAAAAGGAAGAAAGGTTGCCTTAAGACCCGAAGGAACTGCTTCTGTAGTAAGAGCCTATATTCAACACAGTCTTTTTAATAACCCAGCACCACAAAAGTTTTACTATATAGGACCAATGTTCAGATATGAAAGACCTCAGAAAGGAAGATTCAGACAGTTTCATCAAATTGGTGCAGAGGTATTCGGTGTAAACTCTCCTTCAATTGATGCTGAATTAATTTATATGCTTAAACTATTTTTAGAAAAATTAAATATTAATAACTTAATCTATGAGATAAACTCTCTCGGATGTAAGAACTGTAGACCTAAATACAGAGAAGTTCTTTTTAGTTTTTTAGCTGACAAAATAAGTCAACTATGCAGTGATTGTAAAAGAAGATTTGAAAAAAATCCTTTAAGAGTGCTGGACTGTAAGGTGACATCATGTAAAGAATCTTTAAAAAACACACCTCTGATTGTTGATTTTTTATGTCAAGATTGTAAAAAACATTTTATTAGTTTGCAGAAAGAACTTGATGAAATGAATATATCCTATACTATCAATCCACAGATTGTAAGAGGACTTGACTATTACACAAGAACAGTTTTTGAGGTGACAGCCACAATGCTCGGTGCTCAAAACGCAGTGGCAGCAGGAGGAAGATATGATGATCTCGTTGAATCATTTGGAGGTCCATCAACACCTGCAATCGGATTTGCAATTGGCATGGAAAGATTGATAGAGATATGTTCAAAATCATTGGTAATAAAGACTAAAAAACCATTCGTATATGTTGCATATATTGGTAGCAGTGTTGAAAGAGAAGTAAAAAAAGTTGTCATTTTTTTAAGAAATAATGGTATACCTACAGAAACTGCTTATGAGAAAATATCCTTAAAAAGTCAGCTAAGGAAAGCTGACAGAGTTGGTGCAAACATAGTTATAATTATTGGCGAGGATGAAATCAAAAAATCAGTTTATAGATGGAAAAATATGAAGGATGGTTTGCAGGGAGAAGCTTCTTTAAATGAACTATTAGAATTAATCAGGAGGAGATATGACACTGAGTAGTGTGGAGAAATTTTTCAGAAAGTTTAAAGACAAAAAAATTCTTGTAATTGGTGATATTATTCTTGATAGATATATTTTTGGAAAGGTAATGAGAATCTCACCGGAAGCACCTGTTCCTGTTGTAGATGTTTATGAAGAACAATACAGACTTGGTGGAGCAGCAAATGTTGCAAATAATATAATTGCATTAGGAGGAAAAGTATATCTTTGTGGAATAATAGGTAAGGGCTCTGCTGGTAAGATTGTAAGGGATTTACTCGCAGAACGACGAATAGAACAAGATTTCATTTTTGAAGACATGAGAAGAACAACAGTTAAAACAAGAATAATTGGTGGAAATCAGCAAATTGTAAGATTTGATATAGAAGACCGAAAAAGACTTGAAGGAAAAGCAAAGGAAATTTTTCTTTCTATAATAAAAAATGGATTGAATAATTTTGACGCAGTAATTGTCTCTGATTATAAAAAAGGTGTTGTTTCTGAAGAATTATTTCGTATTTTAGTAAATCAAAAAAAGAAAAATGGCATTTTTATTGCAGTTGACCCAAAGATAGGTCATTTCAGGCTTTATAAGCAGGTTTCTCTTATAACTCCAAATATTGCTGAAGCTTCTCACGGAGCAGAAGTTGAGATTAAAGATGAAAAAACTCTAACAAAAGCAGGATTTAATCTTTTAAAGAAGCTTGCTTGTGATTCTATTTTAATAACAAGAGGGGAAGAAGGCATGAGTCTTTTTGAAAAAGAAAATTCTGACGTAAATGTTACTCATTTGCCAACTGTTGCTAAAAAAGTATTTGATGTAACAGGTGCAGGAGATACAGTAATTGCAACTATAACACTTGCACATGTAGCTGGGGCGTCTTTAGCTGATGCTGCAAAAATAGCTAATGTAGCAGCAGGTATTGTGGTTGGCAAAATCGGGACTGCTACAGCTTCAAAGGAAGAAATAATAGAAGTGTTGAAAACCCATCCCTATGTATAGAGCCTTAGCTTTATATTCTGGTGGACTTGATAGTCTTCTTTCTATTCTTATTGTAAAGGAACAAAAAATTGATGTAATTGCCTTAAAATTTTTAACTGGCTTTGTAACTTCTTTAAAAGAGAAGGATTTTAATTATGCAATGCAATTTAACTTTGAAATAAGAGAAATAGATATAAGAGAGAAATTTATTGAAATCTTGAAAAAACCTAAATATGGATATGGAAAAAATCTAAATCCATGCATTGACTGTAAGATTTTTATGCTTAAAGAAGCAAAAAAGTTGATGTCAGACTACCAAGCATCTTTCATAGTCACAGGAGAGGTTGTATCTCAAAGATCAATGAGTCAGAAAAAAGAGTTGCTCACAGTTATTGAAAAAGAAGCATTTTTGCAAGGTATGATTTTAAGGCCATTGTCTGCAAAACTTCTCCCTCCTACCAAGCTTGAAATAGAAGGAATTATTAATAGAGATTTACTATATGATATCAGTGGTAGAACAAGAAAGCCTCAAATAGCCTTAGCAAAAAAGTATGGTATAGAAAAAATTTCTCAGCCTGCAGGCGGGTGTGTTCTTACAGACCCTTCTTTTTGTAAAAAAGTTAGAGACCTCATGGTTCACAATGAGCTTACATTAAAAAATATTGAATTGCTTAAAATAGGAAGGCATTTTAGAATTTCTGAAAAATGTAAGGCAATTGCAGGCAGGGATGAAAAAGAAAATAAAATTATACTGAACAAATACAAAGGGCTTTTTCTTTATCCTTCTGATCTAAAAGGTCCTGTTGTTTTATTATCTGAAGATTATTCGGAGAATGAAATTAATATAGCAGCATCAATATGTGTTTACTATTCAAAAAGAAAATCTGGAGAAATATTAATAGAGTCTGAGACAGATAAAAAGAAAAAATTTTATGATGCAATTCCTGAAGAAGAGATTGTAAAATACAGAGTATAATAATCATTTTGGAGGCGATAATGAGAAAAATTGCAATTATTATTATAGTATTCTTACTTTTTAGTTGTGGAGGTAAAAAACAGCTCAAACAGCCATCTCCTGAATACTCATATACAACACAGGCATTTAAAGTTATTGATGAGATAAGGCAGTCTTATCAAAATAAAGATAACTCTGGAATAAGAAAAAATTGTTCAGAGTCTGCATACAGAGAAATAATTGCATCTATAAAACCCTTTGATAAAGTAGAGCTTGAATTCATTCCTATGCTTGCTGAGATGGAAAAGGATGGTTATAGGCTGTATGTTTCATGGAATGGGAAGTGGAGTTATCTTGGAAATGAAACAGAAGAGAGAGGACTTGTAATTTTTTTAATGAAAGGAAATCCGCCGCGCGTTGAAAAAATTCTTAGAGGTAATCCTTTCAGATACCCTGATTAACCAAATCTTCCTGTTATGTAATCTTCTGTAAGTTTATTGGATGGCACAGTAAATATTTTATTTGTCTTGTCATACTCAATAAGTTCGCCTAGCATCATGAAACCTGTCCAATCTGATATTCTTGCTGCCTGCTGCATATTGTGAGTAACAATTATTATTGTTATTTTATCTTTCAATGAAATAATTAACTCTTCAATTTTTGCTGTTGATATGGGATCAAGAGCAGAAGTAGGCTCATCAAATAAAATAATTTCAGGTTCAACTGCCAATGCTCTGGCAATACAAAGTCTCTGTTGTTGTCCACCACTTAGTCCAAAGGCATTTGTATTTAGTTTGTCTTTTACTTCATCCCATAGAGCAGCATTTTTTAAAGCATTTTCCACTCTTTGTTTCAACTCTGTTCTATTTTTTATGCCTCTAAGTTTTAATCCATAGGCAATGTTTTCAAATATGCTCATAGGAAAAGGAGTAGGTTTCTGAAATACCATTCCAATTTTACTTCTTAGTTCAATGAGGTCTGTATCTTTTGATAGTATGTTCTGTCCTTGAAAAATTATCTCACCATCATATCTATTCCCTGCATATAGGTCATGCATTCTATTAAAACATCTTAACAAAGTAGTTTTTCCACATCCACTTGGACCAATTAGTGCTGTAACTTTGTATTTATAAACAGTCAAATTTATATTTTTAAGAATGTTAATGTTCCCAGTATAGTAAAAATTAAGATTTCTTACTTCAATTTCAGGTGTCAACCTTTATACCTCCTTTTTATAAGAATTCTTCCAGCGATTGTTGCAAAAAGAATAAATACTGTTATCATCAAAGCTGCACCCCATGCCTGGGCATGCCACTCTTCATAAGGTCCCATAGCATACTGGAAAATAGTTACTGTTAGAGAAGCTATAGGCTGTGACATGTCTATGGAAAAATAATTATTGTTGAAAGCTGTAAATAGAAGTGGTGCGGCTTCGCCTGTAACCCTTGCAATCGCAAGAATAATTCCTGTAAGTATCCCTGTTGCAGCACCTCTGTAGACAACCTGAATTATTACTTTATAATAGGGAGCTCCAAGGGCAAAAGCAGATTCTCTAAGAGTCCATGGTATAAGAGAAAGCATATTTTCTGTGGTTCTAAGCACTGTAGGTATCATAATTATTCCTAATGCAACAGATCCAGCCCATCCACTAAAGTGTCCCAATGGTTTAACAATGATAGCATATATAAAGGCACCTATAATTATTGCGGGTACACTTACCATTATATCGGCAAGTGTACTTATTATTTTTGATATCTTATATTTTCTTCCATATTCAGCAAGAAAAGTTCCACCAAGCACTCCTATAGGAACACCAATCAAAGTGGCAAATACTGTAATAAGTAAGTGTCCTATAAAGGCATTTCTTAATCCTCCTCCTCCTTCACCTGGGGGAGCAGGGTCATTTAAGAACAAAGAGGGATTTATGGCTGTGATACCATGCCTTAAGACATCAATTATTATAAAAAAAAGCCAGAATATGCCCCATAAAGCAGTAAGAAAACATATAAAAAGTGCAATACTGCTTGTTATTTTTCTCTTTTTAAGTATCATTTTTTCTCAGCCTTCAACAGAAATACCTTTGCCAGTGCCAGAATGGTAAAACTCATTATAAAAAGCAATAAAGCAAGATAATAAAGAGAACTAAGATATATATCTTTGTCTGCCTCTGTAAATTCATTGGCAAGTTTAACTGTTACTGTTGCAGCAGCATCAAAAAGAGATTTAGGAATCTGATTTAAGTTCCCAAGAACAAAGGCAACTGCCATTGTTTCTCCAAGTGCTCTTCCTAAGGAAAGTCCTACTCCGCCGAGAACTCCAAGTTTTGAATAGGGTAAAACAACATCCTTTACAACTTCCCATTTTGTTGCACCTATTGCATAGGCAGATTCTTTAAGAACAGCTGGTGTTAGGTTAAAGGAATCTCTTGCAATAGAAGCTGTAAAAGGAATAATCATTATACTCAGTATAATGCTTGCTGTGAAAAGATCCACTCCAAGAGGTGTCCCTTCAAACAGTTTACCAATGAGAGGCAGTTTTCCAACTGTGGATTGTAAGAAAGGCTCTATATGCTGACTCATTATTGGTGCTAAGGTGAATAGTCCCCACATCCCATAAATTATACTAGGAATAGCAGCAAGGAGTTCTATAGCAGTTCCGATAATTCCTTTTAAAAAAGAAGGTGCGATTTCAGTTATAAAAATTGCGATTCCTGTTGCAATTGGAACGGCTAAAAGCAAAGCAAAAAAGGAAGTTATCAATGTTCCAATTAATGCAGGAGCAGCACCAAATACTTCCTGGACTGGATCCCATTCAGTTGAAAATATAAATTTTTCAATACCAAATTTATTCATTGCAGGAAAAGATTCCTTGAATAATACTATAAAAATACCAAATGAAATAGCTATTATGCTGAATGCGGTAAAGGCAGTAATAGATAAAAAAACTATATCTGTGAATTTACCCTTTTGTTTTTTCATCAACTCATATTATACCTTATGTTAATTGCAATGTTAAATGTGACTTTGAAAGTTTCTTGACTTTATTAGGTATGAATAAAATGCAGCTGCTTTTGTTGGGATTCTTTTATAAGTTTTAAAATCTACCCTGTAAAGTCCGAATCTTGCATCAAGTCCATGAAGCCATTCATAGTTGTCAATTAAAGACCAGTAAAAATATCCTCTAATGTCAATACCTTCTTTTAGAGCATTCTCAATTGTATCAACATGAGCTTTTATGAACCTTATTTTTTTATTGTCATCTTTTGTAGCAATTCCATTTTCTGTTATGATTAATGGAACATTAAGGTAGCTGGCATACTGAAGCACTTTTTTCAGACCTCTTGGATATATTTCCCATCCCATGTCGGTTAATCCTTGTCCGTCTATATCCTTGTGTCTGAACTCAATAAAAAGTTTTCTGAGTAAATTAAATCTCATGTGAACTCTCGTGTAGTAATTTATGCCAAAGAAATCAAGCTTTTCCTGAATAGGCACTTCTATTTCAATTTTTTTTCTGAACGGAATTGAAAGCCTTATTTTCCCCTCAAGAAATCCTGCAATAATTGATTGATTATAAAATTTTTTCGCTATCTTTGTCAGAAACCTATCAAGAGGATTCCATTTTATCCATGGTGCAAATACAGCCATATTGTGAGCTATACTTACCATGCTGTTTTTGTTTTTTAAATGAATGAGGTCATAAATCTGTCCATGACATATGAATATGTTTTTCATTGCTTTTATGGCTAAATTTAAATCCCTGTATCCTGGTGGTATACATCCTTCAATATATCCACCAAGTATCAATAAATATGGCTCATTGAATGTTATCCAGTATTTTACTCCATTTATACTCTCAATTAGCCTTTCGGCATATTCAATGAATTTATCAACAGATTTTTTCTTATGCCAAGGGTATTTTGTTATAAACCAAACAGGATGAGTGAAATGATGAATAGTAACCATTGGTGTTATGTTATTTTCATT
>CAZTLF010000022.1:6743-27178 GCA_964614465.1 uncultured Thermodesulfovibrio sp. | reverse complement strand
GTTAATCCCCGAATGCCATAGAGACAGCCTTCAGAGAAGAAGGACAAGGACAATGACCTGTTTTAACAACACTGAAAGCATTGAAAGAATAGTATTTGCAGTGATGAATCATTTAAATGAGAATTGGATGGATATACCTGTTTATGAATTTACACAGAATTATTGATATTACCTATGAAAGATTAGATTTTGTTAACTATTTTAAAAAAGTGATATAATTAAATCAATTAAAACTTTGGAGGTTAAGTATGGTTATTCTGGGTGTAAATGTTGATCATGTTGCCACTGTAAGACAGGCAAGAAAAACTTTTGAACCAGACCCTGTAATGGCAGCAACACTGGCAATTCTTGGTGGTGCTGATGGAATAACTGTACATTTAAGAGAAGACCGAAGACATATACAAGACAGAGACTTAAAGCTTCTTAGAGAGATAGTCCCTTGTGAGCTAAATTTAGAGATGGCTGCAACAGAAGAGATGATTAATATTGCTCTGAATATTAAACCTGATATGGTTACAATTGTTCCTGAAAAAAGACATGAGCTAACTACTGAAGGAGGTCTCAATTTAGTTGAACTCAGAGATTCTCTGAAAGAGGCAATAAAAAAAATAAAGGATGGAGGAATTCCTGTAAGCCTTTTTATAAATCCAGAACGCACTGATATAGAGTGTTCAAAGAATATCGGAGCAGATATGGTTGAGATTCATACAGGCTACTACTCTGAAGCACGAGGAGATGTCCAACTTAAAGAGCTTGAAAGAATAAAGGATGCAGTAGCTTACTCTATAAGTCTTGGACTCAAAACAAATGCAGGACATGGATTAAATTACTACAATGTAAAGCCTATAGCAGCAATAAATGGGCTAAGGGGTCTTTATATTGGTCACAGTATAATTGCAAGAGCTGTTCTTGTAGGAATTAAAAAAGCTGTAAGAGAGATGAAAAATCTCATTAAAGAGGCATCTATTAATGCTTAAGACAGATGTAATTTATCAAACTCTTTCCCAGTATTTAGGGGAAATTAAAGAGCTTATTCATGAAGTTTCTGATTATACGTGGATTGTTGCTGAGATAGCAAAGATAGATTGCGATAAAAATGGACATTATTGGATTGAACTTGTTGAAAAAAAAGACAATGAAATTATCGCTCAATGTGGTGCAGTTATATGGCGGAGCAATGTGGATACAATTTCTAACTTTTACGAAAAAACAGGAATTGAAATTCAAAAAGGTATAAAGATTCTTTTCATTGGGAAAGCTACATTTCACGAAAAATACGGTTTCAAATTAAATATTCTTCAAATTGATCCATCCTTTAGTATTGGTGAAATGGCTCTGAAGAAAAAAGAAACAATTGAAAGGCTTACTAAGGAAGGACTTATTGATAAAAATAAGCTTATTGAAATTCCACTTGTTATTCAAAAAATTGCAATAGTATCAAGTAAATCTGCTGCTGGATATGAAGACTTCTTAAAGATTTTAAAAGAAAATAAATATGGATTTAAATTTTATACAAAACTTTTTGATGCATTTGTTCAGGGTGAAACTGCTGTGACTTCTTTAATGAATGCTTTTCAGAGATGTGCTCTTGATTTTGAAACTTTTGATGCTATTGTTTTAATTCGTGGTGGAGGTTCTGTTGCAGATCTTGCGATTTTTAATGATTATGAGCTTGCAAAAACAATGGCTTTAATGCCTATACCGGTTTTTACAGGAATAGGACATACAAGAGATGAAACTGTTGCAGACTATGTTGCTTCAATGTCTTTTAAAACCCCATCTGAGGTAGCAAAATTTATCCTTGACAGAGCATTAGATTTTGACTCAAAAATTGAAAGTATCAGGCAAAGAATTCTTCATAAAGCTGAAGCTCTTTTGAATGCTGAGATATCAAAAAATCAGAGTTTTCAGGAAAGATTTAAACTTGCTGTAAGAAACTCAGAGGAAAAACTTTCTCAGAAGATGAATTTGATTGTTAGCGAAATTCATAACAGTGTCTTAAAAAAAGTTCACAGTGAAAAAGAGCTTCTATTCACAATTAAACAGAATCTTCATAAAAAAACAAATTCTATATTGAGAACAAAAGAAATTGGAATCACAAATCTTAATAACAGATTAAAAATGAAGATGAGTGAAAATATTACAAAGGGAAAATTTATAATAAAATCTTACAAAGAAAGTCTTTTTACAAAATTAAAAAATACTGTTGCATTAAAAAATATTCAAATAGAAAGACTATTGGACAAACTTCATCTGCTGAGTCCTGAAAATATTTTAAAAAGAGGCTACAGCATAACTTATTTGAATGGAAAGGTTTTGAAAAACTCTCAAGAAGTTTCTATTGGATCAAGGCTGCAGATTCAGCTCTATAAGGGGAAAATATATGGACAAGTAATAAACAAGGAGGAAGATTATGGAGAACCTAAGCTATTCTAAGGCTATTAAAGAAATAGAAGAAATTTTAAAGTATATAGAGTCTCAGGAAATTGATGTAGATGTGCTTGTTGAAAAGGTAAAAAGAGCAACGGAACTTATTCGTTTTTGTAAGAGCAAACTTAAAACTGCTGAGGAGGAACTTCACAAAACCCTAATTGAGCTTGAAGAGCCAGAGCTTACGGAGGAAGAACCATTTTAGATGTCAACTAAAGATCATTCCTGGAAGGAAAATGTTTATTTTGTTTTAGTCGAGCCAAAAGAGTCTGGGAATATTGGTGCTTCTGCAAGAGCAATAAAAAACATGGGATTCACAAATCTCATACTTATCAATTCATTACCACTTCAGGATGAAGCATACTGGATGGCATGGGCAAGCCAAGATGTTCTTGAAAAAGCCCAAATTTTTAGAGAACTTGATGAATCATTAAAAGATAAAGCATTAATTGTTGGGACAACACGTAGAAGAGGAGCAAAAAGAGGAGCAATTTTTGATGTAAAAGATGGTGTAAAAAGAATCTATGAAGTAGCTCATGATAATAAAGTTGCTATACTTTTTGGAAGAGAAGATAAAGGACTTTTCAATGAAGAAGTTGAAAAATGTGGATATCTTATCACTATTCCTACATCACTGTTACAACCTTCTTTAAATCTTGCGCAGGCAGTTTTAATTGTTGCCTATGAACTTATGAGATGTGATGAGTTTGAGGATTTTCACATAAAGAGGCAGTTTTATGTAAGCCAAACAGAGCTTGATAAACTTTATGAAAGGCTTTTTAACATTTTGAAAAAAATTGGCTATATATCAGATAACCCCGACATTGAAAAAAGAATAGTAAATAATTTCAGGCATTTTTTTGGAAGAACAGGTCTCACATTTTGGGAACTTAAACTCCTTCATGGAGTTTGCACTCATATAGAAGAATTATTTGTAAAAGCTCAGGACCATAAAATCAGTAAAGTTTGATTTTTTTATAAAAGAAAGGTTTAAGAGTTTTCAAAGCCAAGATTGATAAAAAAGGTTTTAGAATCCATGAAAGCCTTGATTTGCTTCCAATACATCTTTTGCAGTAGGGATGAATAACCTTAAATTTTTTAAATCCTTCAACTATTTCTCGTAAGTAATCCGATGAGAGAATTTCTTTCAATGATGATTCTTTCACATTCCCAATTTTTGTGTTTCCATCAAAATCTACACAACAAATGGTAACATCACCATTGTAAAGAATACTGAAATGGTCTCTCATACCAAAACAGTATCCTGCCCATGCTTGGTATATTTTACCATCATAAAAAGCATTTCCCCAGTCTTCAAGGATATAAGTTTCTAAAAAAACATTTGGATAAACCTCTCCAACATTCCATTTATAAGAGACCAGTTTATCTATTTTTTTGTATGCATTTTCTCTTAAGCTTGTATTAACATTTAAAACTTCATAAATCTTTCCTGCCCAGTATTTAAAAGTGTTTCTCAGTTCATCTGTAGATGAGATAACTCTTATTGGTCCTGTTTTTCTTTCCATATTCTTTTTCTGAAATCTTGTGTTTAAAAATCTAAACTTGAAAATAGTATTGCTATACCTTAAGTAATATGCTGAAAAAAATTCAAAATTCCTTTTAAATAATCATCAAAAACAAGATGAGATTTCCTCAAATTAAAGGATTTTGCATCTGGTGTTTGAAGTGAGATATCTATTTGATAAAGAGGATAATCAAGAAGTTTTTCTCCAACTTTTCTTCCAAGACCTGCTCCGTTGGTTGTGAGCCCTACTTTGATTCCTACTTTCTTTGAATACGATAAAATCTCAAAAAAAATCTGGATGAAGCGTAGGTTCACCCATCACATGGAATGTTATTTTCTCACAAACATTATTTTCATGAACCTCTGAAATTAATCTCATTGCAAGTTCTTTATCCATATATCCCTGACTTCTCTTCATAATGGATTTGGCACAAAAAATACAGTTAAAATCACATATATTTGTGAGCTCAATATGTACTCTTTGAATGGGAATATCTAAGTGTCCAAACTTTTGCCCTTCAAAATATTTCATGCTTTAAAGTACCAAAAACGTATCTTTAATGTCAAAAAACATAAGTTAAGGCATAAAGTTCAAAATCCGATTATTTATTGAACAAACTAATTTTATGGTAAGATATTTTTGTCTCCATGAAATCAACAATACAGATTCAAAAAATAATATCTGAGCTACAGGATTTTTATACTCTTTCTATAAATTCAATAATTAGACTCTTCAGAAAACCTTTTTACTTTGATGATATTATTGAACAGATGGAATATGCTGGTTCTTCTTCAGTTTTTATTGTCTCCTTAGTATGCCTCTTTGTTGGAATGGCACTGAGTCTTCAGTTAAGCGCAGAGCTTAGCGGACTTGGATTAAAAATGTATACAGGCAAAATTGTAGGAATAGCAGTAATAAGAGAAATTGGACCTCTTGTAACAGCACTTGTATTTATTGGACGAGTTGGCGCAGGACAGACTGCTGAAATCGGTTCAATGATACTGGGACATCAGATAGATACACTAAGGGTTTATGGCATTGATCCTATCAAAAAAGTTGTAATTCCAAGAGTATTTGCTTCTGTGCTCATGCTTCCTTGTCTTACTATAATAGGTGATTTAGTATGCCTTTTTGGTGGCTACTACATTGCTGTTTTTGTAAGTAATCAAAGTGGCTCTTTTTACTGGTCAAGTATAATTCGTGAACTTACCTTTCAGAATGTGTTCTCAGGTTTAATAAAACCCTTTATTTTTGGGTATTTGATTTCATGCATAAGCTGCTTTTACGGACTTACAACACACGGAGGAGCAAAGGGATTGAGAATTTCCACAACTCGGGCAGTGGTTACCTCAATTGTAGTTGTTATTGCCATGGATTTTGTGCTTACAAGAATTCTTCTTTATGCCCTTGGATTCAGCGTATGATAGTCTTTGATGATGTATGGTTTTCATACGGTGACAGAGAAGTTCTCAAAGGAATAAGTTTTACAGCTAATTTTGATGAAAGAATAGCAGTACTTGGTGAAAGCGGTGAAGGAAAAACTACCATTTTAAAACTAATTGTCGGATTGATATCTCCAGATAAAGGAAAAATTTTCATTGATGGAATAGATATAACTAGACTGTATGAAGAAGAATTGATTCCTGTAAGAAGAAAGTTCAGCTTAGTCTTTCAAGAAGGAGCTCTTTTTGATTCATTGCCTGTAAAAGAAAATGTAGCTTTTTTTATGAGAGAAATCTTAAAAATTCCTGATGAGGAAATTTATAAACGGGCAAGTGAACTACTTAATAGAGTTGGCGTGACTGATGCAGAGGAACTGATGCCAGAAGAATTAAGCGGAGGAATGCACAGAAGAGTAGCAATTGCCAGAGCTTTAGCTATAGGAAAAACAAAGATGTTTTTATATGATGAGCCAACTGCAGGTCTTGATCCTGTAAATTCAGAAAGAATAATAGCATTGATAAAAAATCTTGCAGATAAAGAAAATATTGGCTTTATGATAATAACTCATGTAGTTTATGTAGCATGGCAACTTTGCAATAGATTTATCTTCATCAAGGATGGAAAAATATTGTTTGATGGTAACAGAAAGGAACTTATATCAACTGAAATCCCTGCAGTGAAGGATTTTATAAAAGAGTTGTATTTCAAGGTTGAAGAGTAATTTTGTTCTAAAATAATAGCCATATTTTTAGTTTTTGATTTAAAATAAAAAATTAATCTTCTGAATAGGAGGTGAAGAATGAAATATGTTAAAGGACTTAAATGCAGGGAGTGCGGAAGAGAGTACCCTGTTGAGCCCATATATGTTTGTGAATTCTGTTTCGGACCATTAGAGGCAATTTATGATTATGGAAAGATAAAAAGAGCCTTAACAAGAAAAACTATAGAAAAAAGACCAAAAACACTATGGAGATACAAAGAACTTTTACCAATAGATGGTGAACCACAAGTTGGACTTAATTCAGGATTTACTCCTCTTGTAAAGGCTGACATTCTTGCAAAATATTTAGGAGTAAAGGAGCTTTACATAAAAGATGATACAGTGAACCATCCCACCCTTTCCTTTAAAGATAGAGTCGTTGCTGTAGCGCTCACCAAGGCAAAAGAATTTGGATTTGACACTGTTGCATGTGCATCTACTGGAAATCTTGCCCATGCAGTCTCAGCACATGGAGCAAAAGCTGGATTCAGCAGATTTATCTTCATCCCTGCTACTCTTGAGCAGAGTAAAATTGTTGCTTCAATTGTTTATGAACCAAATTTAGTTGCAGTTGACGGTAACTATGACGATGTAAACAGACTTTGCAGTGAAATTGCAAACAAATACAGATGGGCATTTGTAAACATAAATATCCGTCCTTTTTATGCAGAAGGCTCAAAAACCATAGGTTTTGAAATAGTTGAACAACTTGGCTGGGAAGCTCCAGACAGCATTGTTGTTCCATGTGCGAGTGGTTCATTGCTTACAAAGGTATGGAAAGCACTTAAAGAATTTAAGGAAATCGGAATAATAAAGAATTTTGAAACCAAGATTTATGGCTCTCAAGCAACAGGTTGTGCTCCAATATCAACAGCTTTCAACCAAGGTAGTGATGTTATAAGACCTGTGAAGCCAAATACAGTAGCCAAGTCTCTTGCAATAGGAAATCCAGCAGATGGCTATTATGCTTTGCAGGCTGTTAGGGAAAGTGGAGGAGCGATAGAAGATGTGTCTGATGAGGAAATAATTGATGCTATAAAGCTACTTTCTAAAACTGAAGGAATCTTTGCTGAGACTGCTGGAGGAGTTACTCTTGCTACATATATTAAGTTACTCAAAGAGGGTAAAATTGACAGAAAAGACTCTACAGTGCTTTGCATTACTGGCAATGGGCTTAAAACAGCAGAAGTTTTAAATGGCAAAACAATAGAAGTTTATCATATTAAGCCAAATCTTGCTTCTTTTGAAGAAGCACTAAAAAGAATTAAACAAAAGGAGGAAAAATAAATATGGCAGTAAAAGTTTTAATACCCACTCCACTGCAAAAAATAACAGAGGGTAAAGACATTTTGGAAGTAGAGCCCGGCAAAATAATAGATATCATAAATGCACTTGATAAAAGATACCCTGGTCTTGCTGAACGACTCTGTCAGGATGGTAAGATAAGAAGATTTATAAATGTATATGTTAATGAAGAAGATGTGAGATTTCTTCAAGGTGAGGAGACTGTAGTTAAAGATGGAGATGAAGTTTCAATTGTTCCTGCAATAGCAGGAGGGAGTCAGTAAAGGAGGATGTCATGTCTGAAATTAAAAAATTAAGAGTAAGGCTCACCTTTCCTCAGGAATTAATTAAAGAGCCTGTACTCTTCAGGATGGCAAAAAAATATGATGTTATGCCTAACATCCGCAGAGCAAGAGTAACAGATACATTCGGTGAAATGATTCTTGAGCTTGAAGGACTTGAAGAAAATCTTGAACAAGGAATTAACTCCCTCAGGGAGCAGGGAGTTGTTGTTGAATTAATAGAAGGAGACATTATTGAATAGCCATGAACGCGAAATCACCATGGAGAGGAATAATAAGAGAGTACTGTGAGTTTTTTCCTGTAAGTGAAAAAACTCCTATAGTAACACTTTTAGAAGGCAATACTCCTTTGTTACGAGCAAATAATTTAATAAAAATGCTCAATATGGACATTGAACTTTATCTTAAATTTGATGGAGCAAATCCTACAGGTTCCTTTAAAGACAGAGGAATGACTCTTGCTATATCAAAGGCTCTTGAGGAAGGCGCAAAGGCAGTAATTTGTGCATCTACAGGAAACACATCTGCCTCTGCTTCTGCCTATGCAGCAAGATCTGGAATTAAAGCAATTGTTATAATTCCTGAAGGTAAAATAGCTACAGGAAAACTTGTTCAGGCAATGATTCATGGTGCTGTTGTCATTCAGATAAAGGGAAATTTTGATCAGGCATTAAACATAGTAAGAGCAATTGTAAAGGAGTATCCGATCACTCTTGTTAATTCAATTAATCCATACAGAATTGAAGGTCAGAAATCAGCTGCCTTTGAGGTATGTGACCAGCTTGGAGATGTGCCTCATTATCATGCACTTCCTGTTGGTAATGCTGGGAATATATCAGCCTACTGGAAGGGTTACAAAGAATACATGGAGAAAGGTAAAATTAAAAGCCTTCCAAAGATGCTTGGCTTTCAGGCATCAGGTGCGGCACCAATTATACTCGGACATCCTATTGAAAAACCTGAAACAGTAGCAACAGCTATAAGGATTGGTAATCCAGCCAGCTGGCAAACAGCTGTGCAGGCAAGAGATGAGTCAGGCGGAACAATAGATGTAGTTACTGATGAAGAAATTCTTCAAGCCCAAAAAATGATAGCTTCTTTTGAAGGAATATTCTGCGAACCTGCTTCCGCTGCATCAGTAGCTGGTGTAATAAAACTTTACAGAGAGGGTTATTTCAAAAAAGGAAGCTTGGTTGTTTGTACTCTTACAGGTAATGGTTTAAAAGACCCTGATGTAGTCTTTAAAGTGGCTGATGAACCTTTTGTATTGCCTGCAGATTTAAATAGTATAAAAGCTTTTGTGGAGAAGATTCTATGAAATATATTGTAATTGTTCCAGATGGTGCTGCAGATTATCCTATTGATGAACTTGATGGTAAAACACCTCTACAAGTGGCTTATACACCTAATATGGATTTTCTTGCTTCAAATGGAATAGTAGGCTCTGTAAGAAACATACCACAGGGTTTTCCTCCTGGAAGCGATGTTGCTAATCTTAGCATTCTTGGTTATGATCCGAGAGCTTACTATACTGGTAGAGCTCCTATTGAGGCTGTAAGTATAGGACTGAATCTTTCTAAAAATGATGTTGCCTACAGATGTAACCTCATAACCCTTAAATTTTCAGGTCAAGAGCAAATCTTTATGGAAGATTACTCAGCAGGTCATATTACAACCGAAGAGGCAAAAATTCTCATAGAAGAGATTGATAAAAAACTTGGAAACGAAAGACTAAAATTTTATCCTGGTGTAAGCTACCGACATATAATGGTATGGAAAGATGGCACTGAAGAAGTTGAATGCATACCTCCACACGATATCACAGGCAAAGAAATAAAGAGATATCTACCCATCGGGAAAAATGCCAATTTTTTAAAAGACCTCATATTCAAATCAATAGAAATACTAAAGGAACATCCTGTCAACAAAAAGAGAGTTTCTGAAGGTAAAAAACCTGCAAACAGTATCTGGCTATGGGGACAGGGCCGCACTCCAAGCTTACCTACTTATCAGGAGAAATATAAACTAAGCGGAGCTCTAATATCAGCAGTAGACCTTACAAAAGGATTGGGCATTCTTGCTGGATTTCATATTATTAATGTTCCTGGGGCTACAGGATGGATTGATACAAACTATAAAGGAAAAGCTGAGTATGCCTTAAACGCACTTGAGCGAGTTGATTTTGTCTACATTCATATTGAAGCACCTGATGAGGCAGGACATCAGGGAGACTTCAGATTAAAAATAAAAGCTATTGAAGATATTGATAAGATTGTTGTAGGTACGATAATTGCTGAAGCACCAAATAGATTTAAAGAATTTAAAATTCTTCTTTTACCTGATCATCCTACCCCAATTAAGGTAAAAACTCATACTGCTGATCCGGTGCCTTTTGTCATTTATGATAGTCAAAATATTGAGCAAAGAGACAGAAAGTTTTCAGAAGAGATCATACACTCTTCAGACATAAAAATAGAAAATGGATTTAAGCTCATGGATTTTTTCATAAAAGGTCATGTCTGAGATAATTGATATTATTCTACACATTGATGTTTACCTTGAAACACTGTTTTCTAAAGTAGGGAATTGGATTTATATTATCCTTTTTCTTATTGTCTTCTCTGAAACAGGATTTGTAGTGACACCTTTTTTACCAGGTGACTCTCTGCTTTTCGCAGTAGGTGCATTATCTTCAAAAGAATTAATATGCCCTTGGAGTTCCTTAATAATCTTGAGCTTAGCTGCTACTCTTGGTAATACAGTAAACTATCATATTGGAAAATATGTTGGACCAAAGGTTTTTTCAAAGGAAAATGTTCGGTTTTTCAATAAAAAACATCTTCAAACTACATCTGCTTTTTATGAAAAACATGGAGCAAAAACAATAATCATTGCGAGATTTTTACCTATAATAAGAACTTTTGCACCTTTTGTAGCAGGCATAGGTAAAATGAAGTATTTAAAATTTCAGTCATACAATATTTTTAGTAGTATTCTATGGAACGCTTCACTTATTATAACTGGCTATTATTTTGGTAATCTTTCCTTTGTTAAGGAAAATTTCTCCATGTTTATTCTCGGAATAATCATAGTATCCATCCTTCCTACAATATTTAAAGCCATTTCAATCAAAAGGAGTAAAACAAATTGATACCCCTAAGAGACTGCCTTCCAAGAAAATATACACCTTACATGACATGGCTTATTATAGGCTTAAACTGCTTTATATTTATTTTTGAGCTCATGTTTAGCAGAGAAGACCTTTACTATCTTTTCCAGATATTTGGAATAGTGCCTGCAAGATATATGCTCATAGAAAGCCTTCCCCTTGATCCCTTTTACTATCTTCCTTTTCTAACAAGCATGTTTCTTCATGGCAGTTGGTTTCATCTTATAAGCAATATGTGGATTATGTGGATTTTTGCTGATAATGTGGAAGACAAGATGGGTTCTTTTAGGTTTTTAGTATTTTATCTTCTATGTGGAATTGGCTCAGGATGGATTCACTGTCTTATTAATCCAGCTTCAACCATACCAACAGTTGGTGCATCAGGTGCTATCTCAGGAGTTTTAGGTGCCTATATGATAATGTTTCCGCATGCAAAAATTATAACCCTTTTTCCTGTTTTATTCTTCCCTTTCTTTTTTGCAATCCCAGCTGTATTCTATATATTAATGTGGTTTTTCATTCAGCTTTTTTCAGGACTTGGTTCGCTTCTTACTCCAGTTGATGTTGGAGGAGTTGCCTGGTGGGCACATGTAGGAGGTTTTTTATTTGGGATAATCCTTCATAGAGTCTTTGTAGTCAAAAAGAGACTTCATATCTATAATGACCATTTTGACTACTACTGTGCATGGAGAAGGTGGTAAAAAGAGGAGTGGCATAAACCACTCCTCTTAAAAATTTACAGAATGGGTAAATATCTTTCCAATTCATACGGAAAAATTCTTATTCTGTAGTCATCCCATTCTTTCTTTTTGCTTTCAATTAGATTTGTGAATATATGATCTCCCAAAGTTTCCCCCAAAAGTTCACTCTTTTCTGCATACTCAATTGCCTCAATAAGACTGCCCGGAAGGCTATCAATTCCAAGAGCCTTCCTTTCTTCAGGTTCAAGATGATAAACATCTTTCTCAATAGGATCTGGCAGTTTATATTTCTTTTCCACGCCGGTCAATCCTGCATTTAACATACATGCAAAGGCAAGATAGGGATTACATGCTGGATCTGGGCTTCTTAATTCAATCCTTGTTGCCTTTTCCTTACCTGGTTTGTAAAGAGGAACTCTAATTAGAGCAGATCTGTTTCTTCTAGCCCAGCATATATACACAGGAGCTTCATATCCTGGAACAAGTCTTTTATATGAGTTTACCCATTGATTGAGTACGAGAGTAATTTCCTTTACATGTTTGAGAAGCCCAGCTATATAGCTTTTTGCTATATCTGAAAGATAATAGGAATCCTTTGGATTGAAAAAGGCATTTTTATCGCCCTTAAAAAGTGACTGATGGGTATGCATTCCACTCCCATTTTCACCAAAAAGTGGCTTAGGCATAAATGTAGCATAAACACCATGTCTTTTTGCTATTTCCTTAACAACTACCCTGTAAGTCATTACTATATCTGCCATATTTAATGCTTCAGCATATCTTAAATCAATTTCATGTTGTGATGGTGCAACTTCATGATGGGAATATTCTACGTTAATACCCATCTGCTCAAGAGCCAAAATAGTGTCTCTTCTTAAATCCTCAGCTGCATCAAGAGGATAATCAAAATATCCCCCCTCATCTAAAATTTCAGGATTTTTATCTGTTTTAAAATAGAAAAACTCCAATTCCGGACCAAGATAAAAAGTAAATCCCTTCTTTGAAGCCTTTTCAAGATTTATCTTCAAAATATATCTTGGATCACCTTTGTAAGGAGTGCCATCGGGCTCATAGATATCGCAGAACATTCTTGCAACAGGGCTTTCTTTTGGTCTCCATGGTAAAATTGCAAAAGTTGTAGGGTCAGGTCTTGCTATCATGTCTGATTCATCAATTCTTGCAAATCCGTGAATTGAGGAACCATCAAATCCCATGCCTTCTGAAAAGGCTACCTCAAGTTCTTCTACAGGAATAGCAAAACTTTTAAGCTGACCAAGAATATCAGTGAACCAGAGTCTTACAAACTTAATGTTCATTTCCTTTACCAACTTCATAACATCCTTTTCATCTCTTGGTTTAGAGTGATTCATAAAATCCTCCATTTTTATTTTTATACGAGGCAAAGCCTCTTAAAATAAATTCAACGGCTAACGGTTGCCATATAGCTTATAATAACAGTTGAAAAATTTTTTGTCAACAATTTTGTAATTTAATTTATTTCTAATCATCTAACAATTAAAGCAAGCAATATTGATGCCCCAAAATTTTAATTTTTCAAATTTAATTTTTTAGCATTTTTTAGCAACATTTTACAGTGACAAAAATATTACATTTTTGTCAAATACAACATTTTTGTTCAATGAATCTTTGTGATTTAAATTGTCTCAACTTTATAAATTCAATCTATCCTTAAACTATATAAAACTCCATGAATTGTATTTATAAAATTAAGTTTTTGTAATGTTTGCATAATTAAACAAAATTTAAAAAATCAAAAATGATTGACAAAATTGTTAACATAATAATATCTTAAAAATATGGTAACCATTTGCCGAAGGGAGATTTTGAATGTGTAGATTAGCAGCCATAACTTCATCAAAATATTTTTCGCCCATGGAGAATATTCTTGCTCTTGAAACAATGAAGGAAGGGCATGACGGCTCAGGACTTGGGCTTACACTTAAAGATCTGGGAGGAGATTTTAAAGATTTAAAATCTTATCCTATTTTATCAGGGATTTGTTCCAGAAAAGGTAGAGAAGTTCTTGATGCCTACATGGATGAAATGGGATTTAAGCTTCTGTATAGATGGAGACCAAAGATTAAGCATGTCAAAGGAATAGTAGCCAGAGATTTCTATTTTGCAGGTGTCTATGATTATCCTGATGAATGGAAAGATAAGCCATTTAAAGAAAAGGAACAACTCCTCATGAATACGAGACTAACACTGAGAAAAATGGGTGAAGCAGATGAGTCAATATTTGTTTTCTCCTTTTATCCAGATGTAATTACACTTAAAGAAGTAGGCGACCCCCTTGAACTTGGTGAATTTTTTGGGCTTGACAGAGATACACTTAAGGCAAAGATAATTTTTGCACAAGGAAGGCAAAATACGAATTATCAAATTTATCTTTATGCGTGTCATCCTTTTTTCATACAAGGTTACTGCACAATGACCAATGGTGAAAATACAGCCTTTGTTCCTATAAGAGAGTTCCTCATGAGCAGAGGCTTTCCTGGATATATGGGATATAACTCAGACAGTGAGGTTTTCTGTCACATACTCCATTACATACATAAAATGCTTAGTTTCCCACTTACATACTATAAGGATGTTATCACTCCTCTTAAATGGAATGAGATTGAAAAAAGAAAAGACAGAGAAGCTTTAATATTAATAAAGCAGTCCCTTAGATCACTCTGCATCGATGGACCAAATATGGTAATAGGTTTTATTCCTGATGGAACCTGCTTTATGGTGCAGGATTCTAAAAAACTTAGACCCGGTGTGGTAGGAGGAGTAAAAGGCAAATATGCCCTAATGTCAGAGCTTTGTGGATTAGATAAGGTTATTCCTGAAAGGGATAAATCAAAGGATATATTTCCAATGAAGTATGATATGGTGATTGTGTCACCAGATGCAAAGGAGGTAAAGGTATGGAACCAGCTACAGGCTTAAAGCTTGATTACAATCATAAATTAACGATAAAAGAGTTCCCATATATTGTCAGGTGGAGAGAGGATCGTTGTAAACGTTGCGGTCAATGCACAGCTGTATGTCCCAATGGTGCTATTAAGCCTACTGTTAAATACATGCGGGTCATTGAATCTGGTGGAGAAACACCTAAGCCAAGACCTGTAAGAAGAGTCATACATGTAATTGAACAGGTTGACAATATGGAAAACTACTGCACAGGCTGTGCCATGTGTGCTCTTGTCTGTCCAAACAATGCAATAGAGCCTGAATACAACCCTCAAAATAAGTTTCTCTTTTATAAAAATCGTGGTGGTGAAGGATACAAAAGAGGTGGAAGAAGAAATGACCCTGGAGTTTCCACCCTTGACAGAATTAAATTTACGAGAATTTCAATGCTTACAGATCCAGCCCTTGATGCAGGACGACATGAATTCAGAGTGCGCTCATACATTGGAAGAATTCTTCCACCAGAGGAACTACCCCTTAAAGTTGAAGATGGCAAGCTCGTAGTTGATAAATCCTCAGGAAAGTTCATACCACCTGTAAGAGAGATATTCCCCATAATGATAGGAAGTATGTCAATTGGAGCACTCTCGCCCCACATGTGGGAAGGACTTGCAATGGGTGTTGCTTACTTAAATGAGGTTGAAGGAATTCCTGTAGTTATGTGCTCTGGAGAAGGAGGCTTTCCTCCAAGACTTCTTAAATCAAGATATGTAAAATATTTTATACTACAGATTGCCTCAGGATACTTTGGTTGGGATAGTATAATTCATACCCTTCCATACATGACGGAAGACCCGGCAGCAATAGAGATTAAATACGGTCAGGGTGCAAAACCAGGCGATGGTGGATTGCTCATGGCACCCAAAGTAATAAAACTAATTGCTGAGATCAGAGGAGTTCCTAAATATGTTGACCTTCCATCTCCTCCTACACATCAGACCAAATACTCTATTGAAGAGGCTGTCATGAAGATGATTCAGTCCATGTCCATGGCTTTTGGCTTTAGAGTACCTGTTTATCCAAAGATTTCTGGAACCCGCACGGCAAAAGCTGTGCTTAATAACCTTGCCAGAAACCCCTATGCTGCAGCGCTCTGCATAGACGGAGAAGACGGTGGCACAGGTGCAGCCTACAATGTATCCCTTGATAAAATGGGACATCCCATTGCATCAAATATCAGAGAATGTTATCTTGACCTTGTAAAGCAGGGTAAACAGAATGAACTTCCTTTGATTGCTGCCGGAGGCATTGGTAAAAGAGGAAATCTTGCAGCCAATACAGCAGCACTTATAATGCTTGGTGCCTCAGCTGTTGCAATAGGAAAATACATTATGCAAGCAACAGCTGACTGTCTTGGAGATGAGTATAACCGTTGTAACCTTTGTAATACAGGAAAATGTCCAAGAGGAATAACAACTCAAGACCCTAAGCTTTACAGGCGTCTTGACCCAGATAAAGTTGCTGAAAGGGTGGTGGAGGTATTCAAGGCTGCTGATGTGGAACTTCGTAAAATTTTTGCACCCATGGGAAGAAGTACAGAACTTCCAATTGGAATGTCCGATGGTTTAAGTATAGATGATAAAGCAATGGCAGAAAGGTTGGAGATAAGCTATGCCTGTTAAGAAAACAATACATAGAGAAACCCCAAAAGTCGGCCTACATGAAACAATTGTATCTTATGAAGATGCGATTAAATGGACTAATAAAAAAAGTGTAACTATTTACGGCAATGTTAAAGGCAAAAGAATTCCCTCAAGAATCCTTGAGGAGTTTATTCAGGAAGCAGTCAAGCAAGGAGCAAGAAATCTTCACATATATGCCGATGGACAACACGGAATAGGTGGAAGAATTTATCCTCAGGGAGAACCAGTAAGGATTACTATAGAAGGTCCTGTAGGACAGAGATGTGGTTCAATGGGCATGTTCGGAACTGAAATAACTGTAAAAGGCAGTGTATCCGATGATGTAGGATGGCTCAACTGTGGAGCAAAAATTACAGTGCTTGGAGACGCTACAAACGGAGCATGGAATGCTGCTGCACAAGGAATTCTATATGTTCAGGGTAGCGGTGGTGCTCGTTGTGACACAATGACAAAGCATAATCCAAGGTTTGCCCCCCCTCAGTCGTGGTATCTAAGAGATGTGGGTGATTCTTTTGCAGAGTTTAAGGCTGGAGGAATAGCTGTAATTTGCGGAGTCAATCCTCGCAATCCACGCAATGTTCTTGGTTACAGACCCTGTGTGGGGATGGTTGGCGGTGTAATTTATTTCCGTGGAAGAATTGAAGGCTATTCAGAAAGAGATGTGAAACTTCTTGAGATAACTGAACAAGACTGGCAATGGCTGTGTGAAAACTTAAAACCATATCTTATTGCAATTGAAAGGGTTGAACTTTATGATGAACTTACAAAAAGTCCTAATGAATGGCGAAAACTAATCCCATACACTCCTCAGGAAAGAAGGCAGAGAAGATGGTTTAAAATCTCTATGGAAGACTTCAGAAAAAATTACTGGGAAAAAGAAGTTGGTCAGGGTGGTATTTTTGCTGAATACATTGACCATGAACCAACAGTTATTCCATATATTGTAACAGGTGAATACCGAAGATACAAACCTATATGGGCAAATGAAAAGTATTCACCACCCTGTGCATATAGTTGTCCGACCAATATACCAACTCATAAGAGAACAGCTCTTATTAGGCTCGGCAAAATAAAAGAAGCACTTGAATTAGTTCTTGATTATAGCCCTTTACCTGCAACAGTCTGCGGCATGATATGTCCTAATCTGTGCATGCAAGCATGCACACGCGGAATTATAGATATGCCTATTTCAGTTAAAGAGTTTGGTAAGGCATCAGCAGAACTTCCTTCACCGAAACCAAAAAAATCAACAGGACACAAAGTAGCGGTAATTGGTGCAGGTCCTGCTGGAATGTCTGTAGCATGGCAATTAAGCCTTAAAGGCCATAGCGTTACCATTTATGAGGCAACAGATAAAATTGGTGGAAAGATAGAGCTCTGTATTCCTGAACACAGACTAAACAAAGAGATACTTCGCAGAGAGATAGAAAGATTCAAAGAAGTTGTCTCCGACATAAAGCTTAATACAAAAGTTACAAAAGAGCTCTTTGACCTGATTTGCAGAGAAAACGAATTTGTTGTAATCGCTGTTGGAGCACATAAGCCAAGAAAAATTCCTTTCCCAGGTTCTGAGTATACTGTATCTGCCTATGAATTTATGAGGGAGATAAACAAAGGAAAAGTCTTTGATCTCAAAGATAAAAAAGTTGTAATAATTGGTGCTGGAAATGTAGGAATGGATGCAGGAGTTGAGGCATTCCTCTGTGGTGCTGCATCAGTTACAGCAGTTGATATTCAGAAACCAGCTGCCTATGGTGCAGAGCTTCAGTATGCAAAACAGAAAGGTGTAGAGATAGTATGGCCCAAAGTTACGGAAAAATATGTTCCAGAAGAAAAGAAAATTTACTTCAAAGACGGAACAAGCCTTGATGCTGATTTTGTAATTATAGCAATAGGTGACATGCCCGACTTAGACTTTATCCCTCACCAGATTCATACAGAAAAAGGCTGGCTTGTAATAAATGAGTTCTTCCAGACATCCCATCCAAAAGTTTTTGCCATAGGAGACGTAACAGGATTAGGACTTGTAACCCATGCAATAGGACATGGAAGACTTCTTGCAGAATACTTACACGGCGAGCTCATGCATGCACCAATTACGAGAGACCTAAGACAAAGAATCCCCTACGAAAAGATAAAAATTGACTACTATGAACGCTGCCGTGCTGTCACATCCCTTGAACAAGAAGCAGAAAGATGTCTATCCTGCGGTTCCTGCAGAGACTGCCACATGTGTGAGATGACCTGTTACTGGGGTGCTATAAGCAGAGTTGAAAAGCCTGATGGCAGATATGAGTATGTGGTAGATGAAAATAAATGCATTGCATGCGGATTCTGCGTAGGAATATGCCCCTGCGGTGTCTGGGAGATGGTGGAGAATATTTAAAGGCTATCTCATTTCAACTTGATTTATTCACAGTCCTGATGAGTTTATAAAATTACTTGTCTGAGTTTTGAATTTTCAATAAGGTTTCTGATCCACTCAGAAAAACTCAATATTACATCTATTGTCTCACATAAAATTCAAACGAAATTTAATCAGTTGCCTCACATAAAATATAATAGTCAAGACTTGTTTCTACATTTCCTTTTTATTTTTTGCTTAGTAAAATACTTTTCCATTTCCTATGTGTGTTACTTAAATGTTAGTTTAAATTTTAACTATGACGCTTTTATTTCAAATTTTCATTCAAAATCATACGGGATTAATAAATACAAAATCACAAGTTTTATTTATATGTTTTCTCATTTTTTAATTATAATAGAATGTTCACAAGAAGGAAGTTCCTCAAGTATTGTATTTATACCATGGCAGATTTTTTTATGGGGAATGAAGAAGTTTTTTCCGCAACTAAGACAGATGAGAATCTTAAAGAGGCTCGTTTTTATAGGACCAATCCTGACAAAAGTGTTAACTGTCTTCTGTGTTTTAGGCAATGTTTAATTACAGATGGAAAAAGAGGTTTTTGTAGAAACAGAGAAAACAGAAAAGGGAAACTCTATTCAATAGTTTATGGAAGACCATCAGCCATTCAATTTGACCCCATTGAAAAAGAACCTATGTTTCACAATCTTCCCGGAACAAAGATTTTATGCATAGGCACAGCAAGCTGCAATTTCCGCTGTAAATTCTGTCACAACTGGCATCTGTCGCAGCGAAGCTTTGAGGAACTTGAACCATACTCTATAAATATTTCAGCAGATGAGATTGTAAAAATGGCAAAAGAAAGAAACATGGGATTGTCTTTCACATACAATGAGCCAACAGTATTTTATGAGTTTATGTTTGACATTGCAAAAAAGGGAAGAGAAAGTGGACTTAACACCATCTTTCATACAAATGGAGGAATAAGGGAAGAGCCTCTAAAAGAGCTTCTCAAACACATGAGAGGCGTGACAGTTGACCTTAAAGGATTTACTGCTGATCATTACAGAGATGTAAGTTTTGCTGAGATGACTCCTGTTTTAAATACTCTTAAAGCGATAAAAAACTCTGGAAAATGGCTTGAGATAGTAAATCTTGTTATTCCCACATTGAATGATAATATGGATAAAATAAGAGAAATGTGCAGATGGATAAAGGAAAATTTAGGAACTGACGTGCCTCTTCATTTTACAAGATTCTTTCCTGCCTACAAGATGACCCATTTGCCACCAACTCCAGTGAAAACCTTAGAACAAGCAAGGGAAATAGCCACAAAAGAAGGTTTAAAGTTCGTATACATTGGAAATGTTCCTGGACATAAAAACAATAGCACCTTTTGTCCCCAATGTAATAAAAGAATCATTACAAGGTCACATTTTTCTGTTATTGATATAAGCATAAAAAATGGGAAGTGTAAATATTGTGGTTATCCAATTCCCGGATTATGGGATATTTAAATTTTCCTACTTTTTCTGCCCTAAGATTTGCAATTCTTGTAATGGGATTTACTGCCACTGTCTCACAAATACTAATAATCAGAGAACTTCTTGTCTTATTTCAAGGAAATGAACTTTTTATTGGAATAATTTTTGGCTACTGGCTTATTTTTCAAGCATTTGGCAGTTATTTCACAGGCAAAAAATCAGAGTTTCTATCAAACCCAGTAGTATGGTTTTCCTTAATTCAGCTTGCAACGGGTCTTATATGTCCTTTGGTGTTATTGCTAATTAGAGCTTTCAGATATCTTTTCAACATCTCCACAGGTGAGGT
>CAZTLF010000022.1:0-6643 GCA_964614465.1 uncultured Thermodesulfovibrio sp. | reverse complement strand
AATGTTTATCAGCATTATTTTCATAATCATTCTAATTCTTCAAAAGAATAAAAAGCAAGTTTTTCTCACATTTGCCATAGGTTCAACGGGATTTATGAGTATGTTAGTAAGCATAATTCTTATATTACTTTTCCAGATTTATTATGGATATGTGTATCACTACATAGGAATTTTAACATCCCTTTTTATGCTTGGCTCAGCCTTTGGTGCACATGTGGGAGGAAAGATTTCTAGAAGATATTTTATTAAAGTTGAACTTGGGATTTTGATACTATTAGGTTTTCTGTATATTACAGTCTCGTTTAACTCTAATGCAATAAGCCATCTTTTGATTTTTATTCTAATCACTGTGACAGGTTTTTTTACAGGGATAGAGTTTCCATTAGCAGTAAATATTGCTGACTCATACAAAGCTACGAGCAAGACAGCAGGCAGATTTTATGCCATAGATTTATTTGGAGCTTTTTTGGGAGCAGTATTCCCTGCGATTTTTCTTATTCCAATACTGGGAATAAAGAATACGATATTGATAACCTTCTTTGTAAAATTAGCAAGTTTTATTCTTATAACTATTTACTTTTTGGGAAAGAAATTTAAACCTGCTTATTAATATGTCCATTATTTTCTCTTTCCTATCGGGATTATGTAAAGGGGATTTTCATTTTCTTTGAGATTTAAAATTTTTCTTACTTCTGTATCATTGAAGGCACCAACAGGCACTGCACCAAGGTCTAAGGCTACTGCTTGAAGTAGAATATTTTGTGCTGCATGTCCAACTTCAATGTGGACATATCTAACGCCTCTTTCTCCGTATTTACGGGTTGTAATTTCATAAATCGCTGTAATTACAATACTTACAGGTGCCTCTCTAACCCAAGGCTGTCCTAATGATGCTTTTGCAAGGGAATCTCTTATATCACCTTCTTTAATTTTTAAAAGTTGATGTTTATGTGGCTCATATTTATAGATACCTGCACTTAGATTTTTGACATTGCCAGCTACTAAGTAAACAAAGAGCGGATAAAGAGCTCCTGCAGAAGGAGCAGTCCTTCCATTTCTTCCATCTGTTATTCCTTGGGCTGCCCACAGTAGCTGAGAAACCTCACTTATAGTAAGAGTCTCTGAAGAATATTCTCTTACAGACCTTCTTTTACTAAGAGTCTCCTCCAAGGAAATATGACTCTTTTGTCTTGCTTTTGGAAGACTTATTATGGTTTCTGCAAAAATATCAAATACAAGAAAGAGCAAAACAATAAATGGGCTAACTGTTTTAATCATTCTTTTCGTTAATCCATCTTTCTCATTCATAAGGTTTTTTATATTATTATACACTAAACAGTTTCATTGAGTAGGCTTTTAAGATTTACTTTTCCTATTTTTAATTTTTTAACTGCTCTTATGTCAATTGGAGGGGACGAAAAAACAACATTTTCTCTATCTATGTCTTCTATGACTCCCAAAGCTAAGCATTTCTCATCTTGAAATAAACCAATTATAGTCCCTTCAGGATTTTCTGAAAGAACTCCATGAATTAGTTTTCTTGAAACAGCATAGGAGTCTTTATTTGTGAAGTATTTTCTGAATTTTTTCATTCTATATTCAGCTCTTACAAGTGGACTTCTTGGAGTGATGGTTTTTGAGGGCGTAAGTATAATAGTTTCTGTTTTAATTTCACTTAAAATATGGCTTAGCTCAGCCTTTCTTTCAAATGCTATGACTAAATCAGGTTGTAGAATGGAAATTTTTTCAAGCTTAATTTTCTTCGCTAACTCACCTGATACAAATCCAGTTGTATCCACCACTGTTTTGATATTTAAACTTTTTGAAAACTCTACAGCTTTTGCAAACTCAGATAGAAAAATCTCAGGAGATATTGATGGAGTTGTAAAGCCCACAAAATACAAGCTATCAAAATCAATTATAACGTCATCATACTCATTTTTAGGAAGAGTACTCTCATTATAAATTTTTAATGATATTGTTGTTGGCAGTCCAATGCTACTTTGACCAATATCAGAATCAATGAAACATGCAGGCTGTTGTTCTCCAAGAAAGTTCTTTATCAGATATCTGGTAAAGGTGGATTTTCCTGTATCCACCTCACCAATAATTATTATTTTTCTGTGTACTTTAGCTTTCTCTACGACTTTATCCCAGTAAGTTTCAGGTATCAATTTTAAAATCTCTTAAAATTTTGAATTTATCCATTAACTTAAAAAGAGGATTAGTAATATTTTAATGGCATTTCAAAGCCATTTAATATTTCAATGTAATCTATCTATTCTTTAAATATCAAGAAGCTAAGGACAAACAATTTTGTCATGAAAAATTGTTTATTAAAATTTCTCTGGAACTTAGCCTCAACTCTTTTTAAGTCCTCTAATTATAAAAAAACCCAAAACAAAAAATACAGTTATTATTAATATTGCCGGTCTTTGGCTTCCTGTGAGTTTGGATATTTCACCAAAAAATATCGGTCCTATAATTGCTGATGTTTTTCCTATCATGGAGTAAACTCCGAAGTATTCTGATTCATTTCCAGTAGGCACAAATCTTGAAAAATAGGCTCTTGAGGATGCCTGCACTGTCCCTAATCCTATACCAGCAAAAGATGCAATAATAAAAAACAATAATTTTGAACTCACAAAAAATGAGGCAATGCAAACTGTTATCCATATAAGAAGAGACATCAAAATAACGTTTTTTGCTCCCCATGAATCAGATGCTTTTGCAAAGACAAACGCTCCTGCAAAGGCAGTAGCCTGAACTACAATAAAAAGCAATACAAGCTCTGTTGGTTTAAATCCAATAGTAACAGATGCATAAATACCAGAAAAAACTATTACAGTATTTACTCCATCCATGTATAAAAAATAGGCAAGAAAAAATCTTCTTAAAGTCTTTTCTTTCCATAAATGCAAAAATGTATTTACGATAAATTTCATTCCTTTATAAGCTGATTGAAAAAAACCACTTTTTCTCTCATCTGATGGAAGATTAAGAAAAATTGGTATAGAAAATACAAAGAGAAAGACTGAGACACAACTCCATATCAACTCATATTGATTTTTTTCAATAAAATAAAGTCCGATTAAAAGGGACAAAATTGAACCAATATATCCTATTCCAAATCCCCATGAGGAAACTCTTCCAAAATATTCTTTTGGAGCAATAATAGGAAGAAAAGCATTATAAAATATAATAGCTGACTCAATAGCTACATTTGCCACTACAATAAGCATAAAACCTTCAATTATATCTCCTCTTTTTAATCCCGACAGCGAAGCTATTGAAAAAGCTGAAAGTATTACAAAGAAAAATAACATTCTTTTTCTAATACCTGCATAATCAGCTATACCACCAAGATAGGGAGAAAAAATTGCTACAATAAGCATGCTTATAGATATGGCTCTGCCCCACCATAAATCTCCAACTCCTGAAGACTCTCCAGCAATATGAGTTACATAATAGACAGGAAAGATTATGGAGGCGATGACAGCAGAGTAGCTTGAAGTTGCAAAGTCAAAAAAACACCAGCTCAATATCTTTTTTTTATTTAGCATGATGAATTCAGTTAGTGTAATTCAAATCAGCAATAACTTTCCATATTACCTCTAATTTACTATTCCTGCTATAATTATTGAAATGAGTTTGAGAGAATACTTTCTGGAGTCCTTTGAAAGATATAAAAACAACATTGCATTCAACTATCAAGCAAAAAAAGATGAATCATTCATATGGCAAAGCCTAACCTATGAAGATGTTAAAAAATATTCTATAAAAATTTGCTCTTATCTTCAAAATCAAGTCTCCACAGAAGAAAAAGTTATTCTCTATGCAGAGAACTCTCCATGGTGGTGTATTGCTTATATTGGGATTATTTTAAGTGGATCCATAGCAGTTCCTGTAGATGTTGAAACAGATAGGGACACACTTCAGACAATCATTGTTGATTCAGAGGCAAAATTAATTTTTTATTCAGAAAAAACTGCTGATAAAATTGGTAATTTTAATGGTTTTAACATAGAAAAAATTAAAGATTTACAAATTCCTGAGCAAATAGATTTTGCTCATACTCAAGAACAAACAATAGCCTCTATAATCTACACTTCAGGCACAACTGGCAATCCAAAGGCAGTCATGCTTGCTCATGCAAACTTTGTGTTTCAAATTGAAGCAATCAAAAAGACTAATATCATAGGAGAAAAAGAAAACATCCTATCCATTCTTCCTTTACATCATACTTATCCCTTTGTTTGCAGTTTTCTTGTTCCATTTTCATTAGGAGCAACTGTGACGTTTCTATCACAAATAAGAGGAGATGAACTGTTAAAGACGATGAAAATGCTCAATGTCACTGCCATGATAGCGGTTCCTAAGTTACTTGAATTATTTAGAAATAGAATACTGGAAAAATTTAAAAAGTTTCCATTGAGCTTGTTTTCTATTGGTTCAAAGATAATAAGTTCTTATTTAAGAAGAAAATTTGACATAAATATTGGAAAATACTTATTTTTCCCTCTTCACCTAAAAACTGGATTTCAATTTAAATTTTTCACCTCTGGTGGTGCAAGGCTTGACCCAGAAGTGATGAAAGACTTAGAAGCAGTCGGATTTACAATTATAGAAGGTTATGGACTTACTGAAACTTCACCTGTAGTAAGTTTCAATCCAAAAAACAAACGCAAACCGGGATCCGTTGGAAAGCCATTGGAAAATGTAGAAGTAAAAATCCTAATGCCTGATGAAAATGGAATAGGAGAGATAGCAGTAAGGGGACCCCTTATAATGCAGGGATACTACAAGAATGAAAAACTTACGAGTGAATCTTTTCAGGATGGCTGGTTTCTTACAGGCGATCTGGGCTACATAGACAAAGATGGGTATATTTTTATAACAGGTAGAGAAAAGGACGTAATAATCCTATCTTCAGGAAAAACTATATATCCTGAAGATGTGGAGGAAATTTACAAAAAAAGAATTTCTCTTATAAAGGAAATCTGTCTTCTTGATACAATGGAGGCAATCATCGTCCCTGACATAAACTATGCAAAACAAAAAGGCATAATGAATATGAAATCAAACCTCAAATGGCAGTTGGATTCTGTATCCAGAGATCTTCCTCATTATATGAGGATCAAAGGATTTAAGCTATATAGTGAAGAGTTGCCAAAAACAAGACTTGGAAAGTTCAAAAGATTTCTAATAAAGGAAATAGTCCATCAAAAAACCAAGGAAAAGGAACAAAAAGTTCACTCTGAAATGCTTGATGAGACAGGTAGAGTTGTTGAAAATATAATAAAATCCATAATTCCCTCAATTAAGGCTGTCCGACCATCAGATCATCTTGAATTAGATTTAGGTATGGACTCTATTAACAGGATAGAATTTGCCTTGACTGTTGAAAAAACTTTTTCCATAACTTTAACAGACAGCATTGTAAATAAATGGACTTTAGTGGCTGATGTGATAGAAGATATAGATAAGTTGAAAAATACAGTGTCTGGTGAAAGAAGGATTCTTAAGAAGCCTCGAGGCAATTTTTTCAGATTGGCAAACTTATTTGTTTTAATAACTGCCCATTTTTTATTAAGACTTATCTTCAGAATATTTTTTAGGCTCAAAGTTTACGGTTTAGAGAATCT
Organism: uncultured Thermodesulfovibrio sp.; assembly: GCA_964614465.1. GTDB lineage: Bacteria > Nitrospirota > Thermodesulfovibrionia > Thermodesulfovibrionales > Thermodesulfovibrionaceae > Thermodesulfovibrio. The sequence goes on along the minus strand of CAZTLF010000022.1, from coordinate 998 downwards.
TCCTGATGGTTCTTTTATTTTGACGCCGAATCACGTAAGTTATTTAGATGGATTTGTTGTCTTTGCATCTTTGCCATTTAAGAGAGCAAAAAATTTGCATTTTCAGGGTCTAAAAAAATTCTTTCCAAATGAATTTATTGCAGAGTTAATAAATGTAATACCTATAAGCTCTGACAGAGATCTCTTGACAGCAATAGAAAGTTCTAAGGAGACTTTAAAAAGAGGGCTTTCTCTCTGTATATTTCCTGAAGGTGGAAGATCCTTTGATGGGAAAATAAGAGAGTTCAAAACAGGTTTTGCTAATCTTAGCATTGAAACAAGTGTTCCAGTTGTGCCGGTCATAATAAAAGGAACTTTTGAAGCATTACCACGGAGCAAGATTATTCCTAAATTTAGTAGAATATCTGTTTTTATTGACAAATCAATCAACCCACCCCACAGTTTCTCAGATGCTGATACATTCAAGGAGAAAATAAGAGAAAGAATGATTGATTTATTAAAGAGAGAATCTTAATTTTCTTGAAATGAATAAGCTCATTACGGTTACAGTCAAATGCCTCAAAAATTCCCTTCAGGGCTTTTACCTCATGAACTATCCTGTATTTTCATCTTGGACAATCCATAACAAGGATTCTTCCTCCAGATCCATTCTAAATGAGGAGACTTAGTGCGACAGAGCGACAATACCATACTTAGTTTCTGCAAATGAGCCGATTGCTATATCTACAAATCGGGATAACACTACATTGCTCTTTCACCCATAATCCCCAACTATGTTTGTAGGCACTGAAAGAGCAGATTGTCTGATTTGAGCAGTAATTCCAAAAATTTCAGACCTTTGAAAATTTGCACTGACCTTGTATATCTCAAATGCAAGCTTATCTGCTTTTTGTAAGACTTTTCACTTCTTGTAATTGTTCATCTCAAATTGTACCAAAACAATACTATCGCACTGTGGCACTATGGACCACCACACTACTCCATCGCAATCCCTTCTA
>CAZTLF010000021.1:0-28461 GCA_964614465.1 uncultured Thermodesulfovibrio sp. | reverse complement strand
ATATGGTAGGACAAGAATTGAATAACAATAGGGGATTTTCTTTATTAGAGCTTCTTATCGCTATGATTATTATAATTGTTGTAATGCTGGGTTTTCTTAGGGGAATTATTGAATACGAAAAATATGCAATAAGAGCTAAAATGAAAGATAAGGCTACAGAAATTGCAAAACAGACAGTAGGATACATTGAGAGTTTACCTTATGTATCAGATAATAGCGGAATTTCCTCAATACTTTATGCAAATAACAGTTCTTGGAGAAACGTTGTCTGTGGGACAACCTGTTCCTTTTTTGAAACTGAGACAGATTTTTATAGTGTTGGTTCGCCAGATCCATCAAATCCTATAGGTATTAGTTCCAATTTAAGACTATATCCTTCATCTGAAAGTTATCATTGTAGTTGCAGAGGAGATAACTGCCCTACTAACTTACCACTATGCACATATGATGGGTTTTCTGGAAAAAAAATATACGTAGGTGTTAACATAGCGAGTCTATACAGTACGCAAGGAAGTGAAATAGGAAAGGCTGCCTCTGTAATGGTATGGTATTTTGAACCATTCACCAATAGATATCAACAAATATCAAATCTTGTAATTAAAGAGAAAAGATGAAAAATAAAGGTTTTTCAATAGTTGAAATACTAATAGTCATTGCAATCATGGGTATATTATCAGCTGGAATTTTTTCAGCATTTAGGTTTGTTGCTAAAGAAAATGCATGGAGACACTATGTTGCCAAAAATGAAATGGACATAGAAATTTTAACGAATCAACTTTTAAAAGATATTGAATCTGCTGGATTCGGAATTGACTCAGACAGACTTACCTTAGCATCAATTAGTACTGATACAGTTGGTGGAAATAGTTTTAGCAGAATAATCATTCCGGGGCTATCTTTCAGAGCAGAAAGATGGTCAGGATGCTGGGCATACCTTACAAATGGTACTCTCACAAATAGAAGCAAAAATTATTTGGGACAGGATTGTCAGTTTCCAAATGATTGGTATGTTGTATTAGAACCATATACAAAAAAGAATTTATGCCCTGCAGGAACTGATTATCTTTGCAATGGTTTATCTAACTTAAGCGGTTTAGCTTTTTATGCAACTAACAATAACTCATACAAATATCCTCAATCATTCATGCTGACATATCATGTAAATCAATTAAATCTAAAAGAATGTGCTTCTGGAACTTACAGTATTGTAAAAACCTTAGGAACTGAAGGACAACCTGGATACCAGGCAAATCAACCTGTTATTTCATGTATATTCCCCGGAGGATTTAAAATAAGAGCAGGTTTAGCTAGTGGCTCAACTCTTAACTACTCAGATACATTAACCACAACAGATATCAAAAATAAAAATTTAAAACTTTTTAGAGTATGCCTAATTGCCCAAGTTGGATACAAACAGGACACAGAAGGACCTCAGCCTCAATTTAGCACTGACTGCGGTGGTGGTCCATCGATAAACAACACTTGGTGGAATAACACAGGGAGGTGGTATAGATGGAAAGTAGTAGAGATAAACATTCCATTAAAAAATTATCAATAAATCAAGAAGGAGCATCACTTTTCGCTGCTATTTTAATAGCACTTTTTGCATTGTTTGCCCTTTCAGGTCTTTATTTTGCTCTTACAAAGCTTTTGAGCTCTTCACATACAATAAAGACCTATGCCTCTGTTAGAGATGCTGCTGCTGGTGGTGTAAATCATGCGGTCATGCTTTTACAGGGAAAAAGTATAACAGATGATTATTGTCCACAAAATAATCCTCTCATATTAAAATTTAGATTAGCTGAGACAAGTGGAGTTTATGAGAACAAAATAAATATATGTTTTATGTCCTATGCAACCCCTACAGGATTTGAAGTTCTTGGAGTTGCCTATACTAAGGAAATACCTGGTGAAAAAGGTAATATATATACCATAATTTCAGAAGCAATAGGTCCGCAAGATACACGCTCCCGCATTGAAGCGGTTTATGCAAGATAACTAAAAATAAAAATTTAAATTATTCCTAATGCTTTACCAACTTTTTTGAATGCCTCAAGAACTCTATCAAGATGTTCATCTGTATGAGTTGCCATATAGCTTGTTCGTATGAGCGCTTTTCCGGGTGGCACAGCTGGAGATACAGCGACATTGGCAAATATTCCTTCTTCCTGAAGCATCATCACGAATTTAAATGCGCGTTCATCTTCTCCTACAATCACTGGAATTATTGGTGTTTCTGCTACTCCAATATCAAACCCGAGTTCTTTAAATCCTTTAAGCATTTTATGTGTATTCTTCCATAGTTGTTCCCTGCGTTCTGGTTCACTTTCAATTATGTCTATTGCTGCTGAAACTGCAGCTACAGAGGCAGGTGGCGGGCTTGCACTGAAAATAAATGACCTTCCAAAATGTTTGATATAGTTTATAACATCCTTTTGCCCTGCAATAAACCCTCCAATTGATGCAAGAGATTTGCTGTATGTTCCCATTATCATGTCAACTTCATTTTCAAGTCCAAAATGTTCTGCTGTTCCACGTCCTGTGTCTCCAAGTACTCCTATCCCATGAGCATCATCAACCATGAGCCTTGCACCATATTTTTTGGACAAAGCTACAACTTCTGGAAGTTTAACTATATCTCCTTCCATACTAAATACTCCATCAACTACTACAAGTTTTGGTTTACCTTCAGATTCTTTAAGAACTCTTTCTAAATCATCTATATCATTATGTTTATATCTTTTAACTTCACCAAAGGAAAGACGGCATCCATCAACAATACTCGCATGATCCATCTTATCAATAATTACAACATCATCCTTTCCAATTAATGATGAAATTACTCCGAGATTTACCTGAAAACCTGTTGTAAATATTAAAGCTGCTTCTTTTCTCATAAATCTTGCCAATTTTTCTTCAAGCTTTACATGAATATCAAGTGTTCCATTTAAAAATCTGGAACCAGCACATCCTGTTCCATATTTTTTAATAGCATTGATTGCTGCTTCTTTAACCTTTGGATGATTGGTAAGCCCAAGATAGTTGTTTGAGCCTATCATAATCATTTTTTTTCCATTCATTATTACTTCAGGACCCTGAGCAGACTCAATGATTCTGAAGTATGGATATACTCCTATTTTTTGAAGTTCGTATGCTATTGTAAATTTAAAACATTTTTCAAACACATCTTTTTTCATATCCATTGATTCATTCTGTACCATTTTGCAGTGCATTCCATACCTTCCTTTAACTTAATTTTTGTTTTAAAGCCGAGCAATTGCTCAGCTTTTTGTGTATTACAAACCCAACAGGGCTGAACAAGCTCTTTAAGTTTATCGCTATTTATTATACTTTTTTTATCAAATTTTTGAAAAACTCTTATAAAAAAATTCCCGATTCTCTGAGGAATTTTAATTTTAACAGGTCTTTTCCCTATTGCCTCAGATATAGCCTCAACTATCTGATGAGTGTTGTATGGTTGAGATTCAGCTATAAAAAATGTTTCACCAACTGCCTTTTCACTCTTTGAGGCAGTAATAATACCCTTGACAAGGTCGTTCACATAAATCATTGAATAGATACCTTCTGTAAGATATAAAACCACGCCCTTTTTAATCATTTTAAAAAATGTAAGAAAATCACTGTCTCTTGGCCCATAAACAGCAGGAGGTCTTATTATTGTGATTGGTATTTTATCTTCAAAAAATTTTACAGCCTTCTCTCCAAGAAGTTTACTCTTTCCATACTCAGAAACAGGTGAAGGCTCTGTATTTTCCGTGACTGGATTGCTATCCTTACATGGTCCAACAGCTGCAAGACTGCTTACATGGACAAATCTTCTAAGAGAAAGATTCCTCTCAGCTACTACTTCTACAAGATTTTTTGTTCCGATATAGTTTGATTGAAAAAATTCTTCAGGATGAGATGCTTTTGTAATTCCTGATAGATTAAAAATGTAATCAAAATCCCAGTTAATTTTTTCAATAGTTTCTTTTTTAGAGCAGTCTCCCTGAATTATCTTTACATTCAATCCTTGAAGAAAACGAAGCTTTAAAGAATTCCTTACAATGCAGTAGACATCAAAATTTTCATTTAAAAGAGCCTCTGTAAGATGACTTCCTATAAAACCTGTTGCACCAGTAACCAGAGCTTTCAATTGGCTCTCCTTACTTTAAGTGTTAGTCCTTTTACCTCTTCCACTATAATTTCTTCATCTTTTTTTATTTCTTCATCTGATACAGCTTGCCAGAGTTCTCCATGAACCATAACCATTCCTTTTTGTCTGTCAATATCAGTCTTTGCTACTCCTCTTAAACCTATGAGTTCTTCAACTCCTGTAACCGGTTTTCTTTTATATGCTTTATAAGCAAGCCTCAATAAAATTACAAAAAACAAAACTGTAACAAGGGTCACAGGAATAATAACTGAAAGAGAAAGTTTGAATAGAGGATTTGCTGTATCAAAAAGCATTATTGAACCAAGTATAAAACATATTACACCTCCAAGCGTTAACAGCCCATAAGATGCAAACTTAAGCTCAAGAATAAATAAAATTACACCAAGAAGAATAAGTCCTGCTGCAGCATAGTTTATTGGAAGAGTTTGTAAACTGTAAAATGCAAGAAGTAAAGAAATCGCACCTATTACACCAGGAAGTATTGCTCCTGGATTGCTCAATTCAAATATAATTCCGTATATACCAATCATCAAGAGAATATAAGCAATATTAGGATCACTTATAAAATTAAGAAACCTTTCTCTGAAGTTCATCTCAATTTTATTTATTTTTGCTGACTTTGTATTTAAAGTAACTTCACCTTTAACTGTTTTTATCTTCATGCCATTTATGTCCTTCAGAAGACTATTCAAATCATCCGCAATTAAATCTATTACTTTAAGTTTTAATGCCTCTGTTTCAGTGGATGATATACTTTTTCTTACTGCCTTTTCCGCCCATTCAATGTTTCTTTCTCTTTGTTTTGCAATTGATTTAATATAAGCCACTGCATCATTTGTTATTTTTTCTGCCATTGTTTTATCCATTTTTTCTCCTATTGCAACAGGATGAGCAGCGCCTATATTAGTGCCTGGAGCCATAGCAGCTATATGAGCAGCAAGTGTTATAAATGCACCCGCACTTGCAGCACGAGCACCTTTAGGAGAAACATATACAACAATCGGGACTTGAGAGTTAAGTATTTCTTTAACTATGCTTCTCATTGATGTATCAAGCCCTCCAGGAGTATCAAGCTGGATTATAACTGCCTCTGCGTTGTGTTCATGGGCTTTTTGTATCCCTTTTATTGTGTATTCTGCATGAGGAGGATTTATAATACCATTTATTGTAAGAACAATTACCTCCTTTGCATAAAGTGATATAGGGGAAAGCAAGATCAATAAACAGATAATCATTAAAGCCAATACATTTTTATTTAGTAAATTTCTATTTCCCATGAAAAATTATAACAAACTTTTAATTTTTTCTTTTAATAAAACAATTGCTTTTTCTGTAATGTCTTTATTGATAAGTCCCAAACTTGATGGAAACTCAAAGACTCTTTTGGGTAGACTCAGGTTATCCATATCAAAACCACATTTAACTTTAAATAGATATTTATCAGCATAAATTTTTCTTCCAATTGCTGAGATTTCTTCCTTGCTAAGAGTAAATCCCGAGAGTTCTAAACACTTATGAATTACATCTAAAGTATATATTTCTCTTGCAAAAAAACATATAACAAGACTTGAAAGTATCTGTCTCCATTGTTCTTCTTTAAGAATTTTTTCAACCAATTCATCCACAGTTTTGGGTTTTATCATTGCTTCCTTGTCAATTGCATAACCAGCAGCATCAAGATGGCTATGTCTTGCACCAAAAAGATAACCAATATGAGCACCATAGCCAGTATGGTATCCTGGCATTTCATTTTTTCCGTATACCAATGCAAAATCCTTACCTCCATATTTAGAAGAAGCATGGTCAATTCCTTTTCCAATATCTTTATAAAATTCATTTTCTCCATAAACAATCTTTCTGATAATTTCAATGTATGCTTCTGCATTGCCCCACTGCGGAATGAGACCTTCTGTATGTTTTTCATTAATTAAACCCTTTTCAAAGGCTTCTGTAATCCATGCTAAAATAACACCTGTTGATATAGCATCAAGCCCAATTTCTTCAACAACTTCAATAAGTTTTAAAATGCTCTCAGAAGAGGTTATTCCAAGCATTGAGCCAAGAGCATAAATCAATTCATAATCATAGGAAAGATAGACAGTTCTATAAAAGTATGGCTCATCTTCATAAGGCTTTCTTAAAGTAGCTAAATGAATACAAGCAACTGGACAGTGAGAGCAAGCAACTCTTCTACCAAGATGTTTCTCTGCAAAAGTTTCACCTGATATATTTTTAAGGTCTGCAATTTCATTTGTTAAAAGATTTTTTATAGGAATTCCCTTTGAAAAAACAAGTGGAAGAACATTAGCAGGTGTGCCAAGTTCATGATATTTCTTCATTTTTTCCGATTCAGCAAGTTGTAATAGTAAATCTCCGTAAAGTTGTTTGTATTCTTTAAAGTTTGTTACATTTAGGTCTCTTTTGCCTGATATAACAACAGCTTTCAAGTTTTTACTGCCAAATACTGCACCCAATCCAAGCCTACCAAAATGTCTGTAAGTTTCAAGAGTAACACAGGCATAGCTTATCTGCCTTTCACCTGCAGGACCTATTCTCATTATTGTTCTAAAACCTGCACCGGGCTCACGTCTTCTTATAAGGCTCCCTGCTGATACTCCTTCTTTTAACCCCCATAAAGTTATAGCATCTCTGAAATATACTTTGTCTGAATGAATAGCAATATAACATGGTCGCTCACTTTTTCCTTTTATAACTATTGCTCCATATCCTGCCATCCTTATAGCAATAGCGCTTCTGCCTCCTGCATGAGATTCACCAAGATTTCCTGTATGAGGGGACTTAAACATGGCAACTGTTTTTGATGCTATAGGAAAAAGACCATTTAATGGTCCAACAGCAAAGATTATAGGATTATCAGGAGAAAACGGGTCTATATCATAAGGACAGTTTTCATGTAAAAGCTTTATCGCAACACCTGTTCCACCAAGATATTTTGTAAAGAGTTCCGACCTATCTTCAATCCAGAACTTTTTCTTTGTAAGGTCTATATATAAAACTCTCTTTAAAGGATCTTCTTTAATCATTTTCTTACAAACTCCAGAACTTTATAATGACAGTTTTTAGCACACTCTCCACATTGGATGCATATAACAGGCTTGTTTTTTCCATTATTCCATCCTATCGCATCAAGAATGCATGCTTTTACACAGTAGCCACATCCTGTGCATCTTTCTTCTTTAAGTAAAACACCTCCTGTTTTTCTTACAAACAATGCGTCCTCTGGACAAGCACGAGCACATGGAGGATCTTCACAGCCCCGACATACAAATACTGAAAAACCTCTTGAAATTCCACCCTGAGAACGCACTTTTATACAAGCACTTTCAACTCCTGCAGCCTGATGTGCTCTTCCGCAAGCAAACATACAGATAAGACATCCAACACATTTTTCATTGTCCTTTACAAAAACAGGCATAATGAAATTATAACATGTTATAATTTCAAACTGGGCATGGAAAAAGAGATATTTCTATTTTTTCATAAAACTCTATCAAACAATTTTTTAGACTTTTTAATGGTTTTTTTTACTAAAAGAGGCTGGATATTTTGGCTGCCAGTATTTCTTTACATGATTTTCAAATATCTTAAAACAAAGGATTACAAATTTATAGCATATTTTACTTTGACAATTACACTGGGAGTATTTATTTCTGACTGGTTTTCCTTAGAGATTAAAAATCTTATCCAGAGAATTCGTCCTTGCTGGACAGAGGATTTTAGAGGAGTTGTTGGATGCACACACTCTTATAGCTTCCCATCAAACCATGCAACAAATGCTCTCAGTTTTTCCACAATTTTGATACTGTTTTTAAAAAATAAGTTTATTAACATAAGATTGAAAAAAACTCTCTACTTTTATATTCTCTTGATAGCTTTAATTATATGTATATCAAAACTTTATTTAGGTGTCCACTGGCTTACAGATGTTTTAGGCGGTGCAGTATTAGGAATAATGTTTGGATTTTTTGTTTTTTATATAACAACACAGATCAATTCATTCAAAAAAGTTTTCTACTTCAGCCTTTTCATTATAAGTCTTTTTAGAATTTATTTTATTCTTCATGCTCCCATTGATCTTTCGCCAGATGAAGCTCATTATTGGGAGTGGAGTAGAAGGCTTGATTTAAGCTATTACTCAAAGGGACCGATGATCGCTTATTTGATTGCTTTTTCTACATGGATTTTTGGAGACAATCCATTCGGAGTAAGAATCTTGGCAGTAGTATGCTCACTTTTAAGTAGTATTTTTATTTACAGGATCGGAACAAAAATTTTTAATGAAAAAGTCGGATACATGAGTGGAGTTTTATTTCAATTAATTCCTTTATTCTCAATATTTGGTGTTATCTTTACCATTGACAGTCCCTTTATTCTATTCTGGATTATTTCAATGTATTTATTCTTAATGGCGATTGAAGGTAAAAAGAGTTACTGGTTGCTTCTTGGAGTTTCTATAGGTCTTGGACTTCTCACCAAATACACTATGGCTTTTTTCTATATATGCATGATTTTTTACCTGTTGAAAAAAGAAGATAATTCTTCGGCTTTGATTCAGAATATTAGAAAAATATTTAAAAATCCATGGCTTTATGCATGCCTGATAATTTCTTTAGTTGTTTTTTCACCTGTAATTGTTTGGAATTTCCAACATAACTGGGTTACACTGAAACATACAGCAGGTCAAGCACATGTTTATGATGGATTTAAAATATCATTAAGATATCTTGCTGAATTTTTTGGAAGCCAGCTTGCAGTTGTCACACCTTTAGTTTTTATTCTTGGATTATACTTTTTTTTAAAGCCTACAATCCTCAATCTTCAGTCCTCTAAAAGATGGTTTCTTATAGCCTTTTCAGCATCTGTTTTTATATTTTTCTTACTAAAAAGCATTCATGGTAAAGTTCAAGCAAATTGGGCAATGCCAGCCTATATTCCTTTTTTAATTGTTCTTGCTTATGCTTTAATTCAGAGGATTTATAAAAAACTTATCATATCAGCAATTTTGATAGCATTTATTTTTACATTTATTAGTTATGCCTTACCATATCTAAATCTTCCAGAAAAAATTGACCCATCTGCAAGACTTAAAGGATGGAAGGAACTTGGTGAAAAAGTCTCTGAAATAAAAAAAGAACTTGAAAAAAGTGGGAAAGTAGTGATTTTTTCTGATAGATATCAGATTTCAAGCGAACTTGCCTTTTATACAAAAGAGAAACCCACTGTTTACTGTATAAATCTTGGAAGAAGAATGAATCAGTATGACCTATGGCAGTCAATCAATAGTGAACTCAATGGTAAAACGGTTCATGGCATTTATGTTGTTTATGGCATAAAAAATGAACCTGAACTTGATGTCTCTTCCGCATTTGATAGATGTACATCTGAAAATTTCACAGCTTTTAAAAAAGGTGTTAAAATTAGAGATTATACGATTTTTAAATGTTATAATTTCAAGGGAATGAATTTAAGAAAACCAAAAACTTATTGAGGGAGAAAAGATGAATTTATCTGTAGTAATACCACTTTATAATGAGGAAGAAAATGTTGAGGAACTACATAAAAAATTATCAGAGACATTAAGCAAACTGTTGATTTCATACGAAATAATCTATGTTGATGATGGAAGCAGTGATAACACACTTAAACTTCTTGAAGAAATTCAAAAAAAGGACTCCCATGTTGTGGTACTTAGTTTCAGAAGGAACTTTGGGCAAACAGCAGCCTTTGCTGCAGGATTTGATTTTGCAAGAGGAGATGTAGTAATCACAATGGATGGAGACCTTCAGAATGACCCTGCTGATATACCTAAGCTTATGGAAGCCATAAATGATGTAGACATTGTTAGTGGCTGGAGAAAAAAAAGAAAAGACCCTTTCTTATCCCGAAGGCTTCCATCAATAGTTGCGAATTGGCTTATTGGAAAAGTTACAGGTGTAAGAATTCATGACTATGGATGTTCTCTAAAAGCCTATAAAAGAGAAGTTATCAAAAATTTAAAACTTTACGGAGAGATGCACAGATTTATTCCAGCACTTGCAAGCTGGTACGGAGTAAAGATAAAAGAAGTTGAGGTAACTCATCATCCAAGATACAGAGGAAAATCAAAATACGGAATAGGAAGAACAATTAAAGTTATTCTTGACCTTGTTACAGTAAAATTTTTGCATAGTTTTTCAACAAAGCCAATACAGTTTTTCGGACCAATTGGCGTTTTATTCATGATTTTAGGAGTCATAATTGTGGGATATCTTGTTTTTCTTAAATTATTCAAAGGAATATCCATAGGTGGAAGGCCTTTGCTTCTTGGAGGATTTTTTTCTGTTCTTATTGGGCTTAACTTTATTGGAATGGGACTTCTTGGTGAAATGATTGTTAGAGTTTATCATGAAACACAGAAAAAACCAATCTACATTTTAAAGAAAATTTTGGGACCCGGAGATTGAAACAAAATATAAAATTTTTCATTCGTCTTACAGTAACTCTTATATTAGTTTTATACCTTTTTAAAAAAATTGATTTTTCTCATGTTTTAAACTCTTTTAGTTTAATAAATCCTGTTGTTTTTTTCTTTGCCTCCTTTTTATACATCATTTCTTCATATATATCTACTTTGAGATGGAAAATTTTTCTGCCTTATCAGAATTTGAGTATTTCAAAGCTTTTTTCTTTTTATCTCATAGGTGCATTTTTTAACAATGTTTTACCTGGAATCATAGGAGGAGATGTAGTAAAAATTTTTATGATCAAAGATAAAACAGGGCTTAAACAGGCATTAGCATCAGTATTTATGGAAAGATATACTGGACTTGCTGCTTTGTTATTCATCGGCTTTATATTTTTTTGTTTATTTTATATAAAACTTCCACAACATATGCTCATATGGAGCGTTCCAGTAAGCTTCGCAGGATTGATTGTAGGAAGCATTTTTCTCTTGCTACTTGGAAAAATTAAAGTTTTTAAAGGATTGCATGATTATGTTTTAAGTTTTAATAAAAAACAGATTATCCCGGCATTTATTTTTTCTATTTTTGTTCAATTTATTGTGATCATTTCGGTTTATATGATCTTTATTGGGCTGCGTCTTTCAATCTCTTTTTTTGAATTGGCTATTTTTATGCCAATTATAATATTAATCTCAATGCTTCCAATATCTATTTCAGGTATCGGATTAAGAGAATGGTGCTTTATTTTATTTTTTGGTAATTCCTTAGGACATTCAAATGTTGTAGCAGTTTCTTTTTTATGGTTTCTTTCTCAAGTCTTTGCTTCTCTTATTGGCGGAATTGAGTATTTAAGGATTAAGAATCTTTTGAATATAAAGAAGGAATAAAAATCTTTTTAAATCTTTAAGATTGTTGGGGAATGGATCAGTTTTAAATTTTTCTATAATCTCAGGTTGTGTGAGTTCGTCTTCAATGTTGAGATCGTATTTTTTCACCACTTCATTTGCAATATAAAAAACATCTTCTCTTCTTTCTCTTAATGGAAGTATTCTGAAGAAAACAGGATTAAGAAGTTTAACTAAATTGCCTGAAAATTCTCCTTTTGCTACTTTAATTCTTATATCTTCCTTTCCGACAAGAATAAATTTTATATCAGGAAATTCAACTGCAGTTATGTCTCCCATCCTGTAAAATTTTCCGCTTTGAATCGCCTTCTGAAGCTTATTTTGAAAATTTATTGGCATGCTATCAAACTCTTTTATTACAAGAGTTCCTCCTTCTGCCTGTTTTAAAACTCCTTTTTTGCCTTTTTTGCCGAAATAACCTTCTTTTATTCCGAAAAACTCTTCTTCAAGAGTTTCCTCTTCTATGTCACAAAAGATCATTACAAAAGGTTTTTCTTTACGGGGATTATCATCTGCAGTATAAAGTGCCGCAGCAAGAAGTCTTTTGCCAACTGCTCTTTCACCATAAATAAAAATGTTTCTGTCTTTTGCATTTTCTTCAAATAAATTTTTAAGCATATTTGCAAAAACAGGATTTTTTGTTTCAAATTTGAATTTTCTTAGTTGATAAACTTTTTCAGTTGAAAACTGAATTTCTTCAAATATATTAAACTCCTGAACAATTGAAATAAATCTGTCCATTGCATTTTGAAGAATTTCTAATGAATCAGACTCTTTTATTCTGAAGTATCTTTTAGCAAGTTCATGAAAAAGTTCACGATTATCTACAATAGATGGAAACATCAAAGCCTGTGCACCATAAGAAGCAAGGTCTGAAAGTAATGCCAAATCATAAAAACTCTGTAAAGTAGAGCCTCTCTGTAGAACAGATGTTTTTATGTCCTTTTTACCATCTTTTGGAAAAATTCTATTTAAAATATTGACGACTTCTTTAAAAGGAGGGCAAATTATATTTCTTTTAAGAGCATCAATATGATTTGTGCCAAAAACTGATTCTTCAAGAAAGACTCTATCTTCAAGAGGAAGTTTAATAAGAAAGTGAATTATACTTCTGTATTTAGGAAAATCATTCATCATGAAAAGCAATCCAATGCATGGCAAAAGTCCTGCAAAAAATGCTTCATCCCTGTGAATATGAGAAAATTTTTCTGCAATAAGAGAACAAATTTCTGCACTTAAAATGCCGTATATCCATATATTTAAATCTTCAAATTCAAGGAAAAGATCTCTTTCAATAATTATTTGCTCAATTTTTTTTATTCCAATATAGTTAACCATTTGAGAAAAGTTTGTTATTTCTGTTTTGCCACAGGGTTTGTTAACTTCTTGGAAAATAAGATATGCAATTACAGGATCATACTTTACTAAATGAGAGACTTTATCTGTATTTTCTGCAAGAATTTCTCTGAACTTAGAAATTGTATGTCTGAATACAGGAAAACTCATCACATTTATTATAATAAAAACATAAATAAAATTAAAGGAAAATAATGTACAAAGAAAAAGATTTTGACATAATTGTTGTAGGAGCAGGTCATGCAGGCTGCGAAGCAGCAGTAGCCTCAGCAAAGATGGGGCTACAGACTGCCCTTTTTACTATATATCTTGATACAATTGCTCAGCTTAGTTGCAATCCTGCAGTAGGTGGACTTGCAAAAGGGCATCTTGTAAGAGAAATTGATGCTCTCGGTGGAATTATGGGTAAAGTAACTGATATGGCAGGCATACAGTTTAGAATGCTTAATCGCTCAAAAGGTCCTGCAGTGTGGTCTCTTCGTGCTCAGGCTGATAGAATCCTTTACAACTTAAATATGCGAAAATTACTTGAAAAAACAGAAAATCTTGTAATAAAACAGGCAATGGTTGAGGAAATCGTTGTAGAGAATGGTAAAGTTAAAGGTATTATAACTTCTCTTGGTGTATTCTATGGTGCAAAGGCAGTAATAATAACTCCAGGAACATTTCTTAATGGCTTAATTCATATTGGACTTGAATCCTTTGAGGCAGGTCGTGCTGGAGAGTTTCCTTCAAAAAGGCTTTCTGAATCATTAAGAAAGTTAACACTTAAGATGGGAAGGTTAAAAACAGGAACACCTCCGAGAATAGATGCAAAGACAATAGATTTTTCAAAAACAGAACAACAAGATGGAGACATTCCTCCAATTCCTTTTTCTTATTCAACAAAGGAGATTACCAATCCACAGGTTCCATGTTATATAACATACACAAATGAAAAAACCCATGAGATAATTCTTAACAATCTTGACCGCTCACCCCTTTATAGTGGGAAAATAAAGGGAATTGGTCCCCGTTACTGCCCTTCTATTGAAGATAAGGTTGTCAAATTCAGGGAAAAACCAAGACATCAAGTTTTTCTTGAACCTGAGGGATTAAGTAGAAAAGAATACTATGCTAATGGAATTTCAACCTCTCTTCCTTATGATGTTCAGGTTGCCATTGTAAGAACAATTCTAGGACTTGAAGATGCTGAAATAATGAGGCCTGGATATGCAATTGAGTATGATTTTGTCTATCCTACTCAGATAAAACATACTCTTGAAGTAAAAGGCATAGAAGGACTTTATCTTGCAGGACAAATAAATGGAACAAGTGGCTATGAAGAAGCTGCTGCACAAGGATTAATGGCTGGAATAAATGCAGCATTAAAAATAAAAGGAAAGCCTTCTTTTATTCTTGGCAGGGATGAGGCATACATTGGTGTTTTGATTGATGATCTTGTAACAAAAGGAACACAGGAGCCTTACAGAATGTTTACATCACGTGCTGAATTCCGTTTACTCCTAAGACATGACAATGCTGACCTTAGACTCAGGGATTATGGATACAGAATTGGACTTGTTGATGAAGAAACTTATGAAGAGTTTATCAAAAAAAGAGAGTTACTCAATAAGGAGATAAAAAGACTCAAGGTCACAACAATTAAACCCTCGGAAGAACTCAATACAGCACTCATGGAGGCTCAGACAACTCCAATTGAAGAAGCTACATTTCTTGATAAACTTCTTAAAAGACCTGAGCTTAACTATGAATTTATAAAAAAATTCGCACCTTCCAATGAAACTTTAACAAAGGAGATTGAAGAGCTTGTTGAGATTCATATTAAATACGAAGGATACATTGCAAAACAGATGGAGCTTGTTGAAAGAATGAAACAGTTTGAAAAAAAGATTATTCCTGAAGGGTTTGATTTTAATATCCCTGGACTTTCAAAAGAAGTAATACAAAAACTTACAGAAGTAGCACCAAGAACAATCGGACAGGCAATGAGAATTCCAGGGGTCACACCTGCAGCCATATCAATACTTATGGTAGCTGTCCAGAAGAAAACTGGAATTAAAAATTAGCAACATGCAAGAATTAAAGGATTTTTTCAGAAAAATTCTAACAGAGGACATTATAATCTCATTAAAACTACCAAATGATGACAAACAAATTGAATTCATTGTGGATAAGTTTCTCATTTATCTATCAGAACTCAAAAAATGGAACAGAGCATACAATCTCACATCAATAAAGGATGAAAGAGAAATAATTGTAAAACATTTTATTGATTCTCTCTTATATTTATACTACATTCCTGAAAAGCCATGGAGTATTGCAGACATTGGCACAGGTGCAGGTTTTCCTGGAGTACCAGTGGCCCTTGTAAGATCGTGTATAAAAATAACATTAATTGAACCTTCATGGAAAAAATGTGCTTTTTTGAAAAACATAAAAAGAAAACTTGAAATTGAAAATATTGAAATTATCAGGGCAAAAGCAGAGGAAACTCATAATGGGTTTAGCATTGTAATGTCAAGAGCATTGTGGAGCATAAAAGATTTCATAAAAAACTGCGAGCATTTACTTAAAAAGGGTGGATATTTTTTAATAAGTAAGTCATTAAAATTTGAAGAGGAAATCAGAGATCTATCAGAAGAATATAAAACAGAAATTAAAGAGTTTTACATTCCAAATGTGAACTCTTCGCAAAAAGAAGTTAAAAGATATATAATCAAAATTAAAAAATGCGAATCTTAGGGATTGATACATCCACAAAATATGCTGGTATTGCAGTTATTGAAGATGGGATACTGCTTGCGCAATCTACAATGCAGTTTATGGCTTCCCATTCAGAAAAACTTCTTCCTGAGTTTGCACATGTTCTTGAAATAATGAACATTTCCCTTGAAACAATTGATTACTATGCGGTTACTGTAGGACCAGGTTCATTTACAGGTTTAAGAGTTGGTATAAGCACAGTAAAAGGACTTTCTTTTGTAACCAAAAAAAAAGTGATTCCTGTATCTACACTGGAGGTTGTCGCATGGGAGTTTCCTTATTGCAAATATCAGATATGTCCGATATTTGATGCAAGAAAAAAAGAGGTATTCACAGCTTTATTTAAATGGGAAAATAATAAGATTTTGAGAATTAAGGAAGATGCAGTTTTAGAAATCAATACTCTAACAAGCTGGATTAAAGAAGAAACAGTATTTGCAGGAAGTGGTGCAGATTTTTACAAAGACAAACTGATTGAAAAACTTGGCAGTAAGGCTATATTCCCACCCTTAATATATTCAGTGCCGCATCCTGAAATTGTAGCATACATAGGTTTACAAAGAATTAATGAAGCAATTTATACAAAAGATTTAAATCCTCAGTATCTTAGAAAGTCAGAAGCTGAAATAAAAATGACATTTTCAGATTCTTCTCAAAGAAAAGCTTAATATTTTGTATGAATATAAAAATAAGAAAACTAGAAGAAAAAGACCTTTTATCTGTTTTAGAAATTGCAACTCAGAGTTTTTCTATCCCATGGTCATTAAAATCTTTTAAAAATGAATTTTTAAATCCCAATTCTATACTTAAGGTTGCAGAAATTAATGGAGAAGTTGTTGGTTATATTGTTCTCAGGAAAACATTAGATGAAGCAGAGTTGTTATCAATAGCTGTAAAGCCTGAAATGAGAAAAAAAGGAATTGCTACTGAGCTTATAAAGAATGTATTAGATGAGTTAAAAAACTCTGTAAAAACTTGCTTTCTTGAAGTAAGAGCATCAAATAATGAAGCAATCAATTTTTATGAAAAAATTGGATTTAAAAAAGTAGGATTACGTAAAAAATACTATCTTTTACCTGAAGAAGATGCTATTATTATGAAACTTGGTTTATTTTAATAAAATTCAGGTTTTAAAGTCCTGTTCATTAAATCAAAAGCTGCTTGCTGAGGCATTTTCCCTTCATATATAACCTGATATATTTCATTTGTAATCGGCATCTCAACATCAAGTTTCTTTGAAAGCTGCATTGCAGAAAAACTTGTCTCAACACCCTCTGCAATTGAATGCATGCTCTTTGAAATATCATCCAGCGACTCTCCCTTACCAAGTCTATATCCTACTGTATAATTTCTTGAAAGATTTGATGTACATGTAAGAAAAAGATCTCCAAGTCCGCTTAATCCTGAAAAAGTTATTTCTTTTGCTCCCATTTTTTTGCCAAGTCTCATAATTTCGTGAAGTCCTCTTGTAATAAGAGCGGCTCTTGCATTGTTGCCAAGTTGGAGAGCATCACAAATTCCTGCAGCAATTGCAATAACATTTTTTATAGCTCCTCCAATTTCAGCACCAACAGGATCATCGTGTTCATAAACTCTGAAGTAGTGTGTGCTAAAAATTTCCTGTAAAAGCAGTCTCTGTCTTTTTTCATATCCTGAAACTGTAACTGCTGTTGGTTTTTCCTTGGCTACTTCAATTGCAAAGGTGGGTCCAGAAAGCACATTTATTGTTTTATTAAGTATCTCACTAAGAATCATTGAAGGTGTCTTTAAGGTTGTCTTTTCTATACCCTTAGAGGCGCTCACTACAATATTTTCACTATTCAAAGAATCTTTAATTGGTGTAAAGACTGTTCTTATATGCTGTGTAGGAACAGCATTTACAATAAATCTTGCTTTTTTTATGGCTTCAAAAATATCGCTTGTGCTAATAAGTCCCTCTGGAAGTTTAATATTGGGAAGATAAAGAGGATTCTCCTTCTTTGAATTTATAGATTCAGCTATCTCAGGCTCTCTTGCCCAGATTATTACATCAAATCCTTTTTTTGAAAGAAGGGAAGCAAGGGTTGTCCCCCAGCTTCCCGCTCCTATGATTGCTATATATGACATATTTTTATTTTAATTTCCCAAACTCTTTAAGTTTGAGTTCTTTTCTTTTTATTTTACCACTTATTGTTTTTGGAAGTTCATCAACAAACTCTATTTTCCTTGGATACTTGTATGGTGCTGTTTCCTTCTTCACAAACTCCTGAATATCTTTAACAAGGCCATCCGATGGTTCATAATCCTGTGTAAGAACAATAAATGCTTTAACTACCTCTCCTCGCACCTCATCAGGGCTTGCAACAACAGCAGCCTCTTTAACTGCAGGATGCTTGATAAGAGCACTTTCAACTTCAAATGGACCAATCCTGTATCCAGCACTTATTATAACATCATCCTCTCTCCCAACAAACCAGAAATAACCATCTTCATCTTTATAGCCAAGATCTCTTGTAAAATACCAATCCTCCCTAAAAGCAGCCGCCATTTCTAATTTATCACTTATATACTCCTGAAAAAGGCCTACAGGTCTTTGCGGATTTATTTTAATGGCAATGTTTCCTTCTGTATATGGAGGGAGCAAATTTCCTTCATCATCTATTATATCTATCTCATATCCGGGAGTTGGCACTCCTGTTGCTCCTGATTTCATCGGAATAAATCTGAACATAGCAAGTGTGTTTACTGTTTCTGTCTGTCCATAACCATTGTAAATGTATTGTCCTGTTGCTTCTTTCCATATATTAATTATTTCAGGATTTAAAGGTTCACCTGCAGCAACAAAGTGTCTTACTGTTTTAAATTTAAGCTCTTGCAGAGGAAGTTCTTTAACAATCATTCTGTAAGCAGTAGGTGGGCCACAAAGGGTATTTATCTCATATTTTTTTAATGTTTCCACAATTAAAGAAGGTGAAAATTTCCCTTTTCTATAATAGGTAAAAACTGTTGTTCCCATATTCCATGGTCCAAAAAAGCTTGACCATGATGCTTTTGCCCAACCTGTATCTGATATATTCCAATGAATATCTCCTGGTTTTAAGTCTAACCAGAACTTTCCAGTAATTATGTGAGCAAGAGGGTAACTGACCTGAGTATGAAGAACCATCTTAGGAAGTCCTGTTGTTCCTGATGTAAAAAATATAAAGGCTGGATCATTAGAAAATGTTCTTTCACCTAAAAATGCTTCGTTTTCAAGAAGTTCTTCATAGTTGTACCATCCTTGCTGATTATCTGTATTTATTAAAATCAAGTCTTTCCCATAGTTATTAACAGCTTCTTCTATTTTTGATGCATTCTCGCTATCGGATATAACAGCTTTGATATTAGCTGCTTTCAATCTGTATTCAATATCTTTGGCTGTAAGAAGCGTTGTCCCAGGAATAGCAACAGCATTGATTCTCATAACCGCAAGAACAATTACCCACCATTCAGGTTTGTTTGGAAGGAGTATTAAAACTGCATCTCCTTTATTTATTCCGACTTTTTTTAATCCTCCAGCAAGCTTACTTGAAAGCTTGGTTAAATCACTGAAGCTAAATTTTTTTAATTCAGTTCCATCTGTCCAGATTAAGGCTATTTTGTTGTTCCATCTGTCAAAAACATCCAGAGGAAAAGAAAACTTCTCAGGAACATTAAGTTTGAAATTTTTAACTTCTTCATAGTACTTTTCCATCATATCTTGCATAGAGTCCTCCCTCAGTGATTTGTGTGTAATCTAAAATCATAAAATAAAAAATACACATTTATCAAGACAATTAAAAATCCTAAATGGTATGACGAATAAAGTGGCTTATGGTATAATTTGATAAAAGCTAAAAAGCTTAAATTTTTAATTGTTCTGAAAGCAGAATGGAGAAATGTTGGAAATAAAAGAAGTTACAAATAAAAAGCATCTTAAAGAGTTTGTGAATCTACCCTTAAGACTTTATAAAAAAAACTCTTTTTATGCCTCACCTCTAATAAAAGATATGATGGAGCATCTAAGTGACAAAAATCCATTTTTTAAAAGAGCAAAATCTAAGTTTTTTATTGCCTATAAAAATGGAAAAGCTGCTGGAAGAATTGCGAGTATTGTAAATTACGCTCATCTTGAGTTTCACAGGGATAATGTAGGTTTTTTTGGACTTTTTGAATGTATTAATGATAAAGAAGTTACCAATGCTCTTTTTAATAAAGCAAAAGAGTTTCTTTTAGAAAATAACCTTAAAACAATGCGTGGACCAATGAATCTCTCAACAAATGAAGAGTGTGGTTTTCTTTATGAAGGTTTTGATACTCCATCAATGATTATGATACCTTACAATCCTCCCTATTATAACGAGCTTGCAGAAACCTATGGAATGAAAAAGGTTAAAGACCTATACTGTTTCATTGTTGATGTGCCCTCAGAGCTTCCATCAAAGATTGATCGAATTGCCAGATTTGCAGAAAAACAAGGAATAAAGGTGCGAACAGTGAATTTAAAAAATCTTAAAGAAGAACTCTATGTCTTTATGGAAGTATACAATGAAGCATGGAAAGAAAACTGGGGATTTATTCCAATCACAAAGGAAGAAATTGATTATATGGCAGAAAAACTTAAGCCTGTCGCTATTCCAGAATTGGTTATAGTTGCTGAAAAGAACTCTGAGCCAGTAGGTTTTTTGGGTGCTATTCCTGATTTTAATGAAGTTTTAAGAAAAATTAAAGGTAGACTTACACCTTTTGCAATCATAAAAACTTTATATTATCGTAGAAAGATAAAATCAATAAGACTTCTTCTTTTCGGAGTTAAAAAAGCTTTCAGGCATAAAGGCGTTGAATCCATTATGTTAAAAGAAGCCTTCAAAGGTGCAGTAAAGCATAGTTTCGAGAAATGTGAATTTTCATGGATACTGGAAGACAACTATGATACCATTAATCTTACCCAAATAGTTGGAGCAAAAAGATATAAAACCCTTAGAATTTATGAAAAGTCAATTAATTGAATGGTATCAGATAACTCTTAAAGATATATATCAAAAACTTGATACCTCTGAAAAAGGGCTTACCTCTGAAGAGGCTAAAAGAAGGCTTGAAAAATACGGGGCAAACAAATTCGCAGAAGATGAAAAAATTAATAGATTTAAAATATTTATTCACCAATTTGCAAGCCCTCTTATTTACATCCTTCTTATAGCAGGACTGATAACTATTTTTCTTCAAGAATACATTGATGCTGGTGTTATTTTTGCAGCGGTAATCATAAATTCAATAATTGGTTATTTTCAGGAATACAAAGCTGAACAAAGTGTAAGAGCTTTAAAGAGAATGCTTGTTTCAAGGGCAAAGGTTCTTAGAGATAGAATAGAAAGAGAGATAAACAGCGAAGAACTTGTGCCAGGAGATGTTGTTATTCTTTACTCAGGAATTAGAGTTCCTGCTGATATAAGACTTATACATACAACAGAACTAAAAATTGATGAATCCATACTTACAGGAGAGTCCTTGCCTGTTGAAAAACATTATCACACAATAAAAGAAGAAAATCTTACCTATGGTGATCAGAAAAATATGGCTTTCACGGGGAGTATTGTTGTAAGTGGAAGAGCAAAAGGAGTTGTTGTTGAAACAGGAATGAATACAGTTTTTGGCAGAATTGCAAAACATATAAAAGAAGCAGAAACAGTTAAAGCACCACTTCAGGACAAGATAACAAAATTTGCAAATGCTATTGGCATTGGTGTTGTTTTCGCCTGTGTAGTACTTTTTATAGCTGGATTGATTATAGGCGAGCCAATAAAAGATATGTTCATGACAGCAGTTGCTGCAGCAGTTGCTGCAATTCCTGAAGGATTACCTGTTGTTGTAACAATTACTTTAGCAGTTGGAGTTTCAAGAATGGCAAAGCATAATGCAATCGTAAGAAAGCTTCATGCTGTTGAAACTCTTGGTAGCACAACGGTTATTGGGTCAGATAAGACAGGAACATTAACAAAAAATGAGATGACTGTTAAGGTTATCTATGATGGAAAAGATTTTTATGAAGTTGAAGGAAGCGGATATGAGCCTACAGGCAATATACTTCATGAAGGCTTACCTGTGAATGTGAAAGAAAGAAGACATCTTATAGATGTTTTAAGGATTGGTTTGCTATGCAATGAGTCTTCAGTTTATATGAAAGACGGAGAGTATAAAATTGAGGGAGACCCTACAGAGGCTGCTTTGATTATTTCAGCAATGAAGGCAGGATTAAATCCTGAAGAAGAAAAGGAAAAATACAGAAAGCTTGCAATAATTCCCTTTGAGTCTGAAAGAGGATATATGGCAACACTGCATACTTATAAAGGGAAAAAATATATATTCGTTAAAGGTGCACCTGAAAAACTGTTAGATATGTGTATCAAGAATTCATACGGAAATGAAATAGAAAAAGAAAAAATTTTACACATTGCAAATGAGTTTGCAAAAAGAGGGCTCAGAATTCTTGCATTTGCTTATAGAGAAGTTCATGAGGACATTGAAGAAATTGCATGTAAAGATATAGAAAAATGCAATACTATCTCTGGTTTAGTGTTTGCAGGACTTCAAGGAATGATTGATCCTCCAAGACCAGAGGCAATAGAGGCAATTAAAGGATGCAAAAAAGCAGGAATAAGGGTTGTAATGATAACAGGTGATCATGCAGTTACTGCAAAGGCAATAGGAGAAATGCTCGGAATTTCAGATAGTAAATCAAAAGTTCTTACAGGAAAAGAAATTGAAAAAATGACTGATGAAGAGCTTTTTAATAAAGTAAAGGAAGTCTCTGTTTATGCAAGGGTTTCTCCTGAGCATAAATTGAGAATTGTTGAAAAGCTTAAGCAACATGGAGAGATTGTAGCAGTTACAGGTGATGGAGTAAATGATGCACCTGCATTAAAGTCAGCTCATATAGGTATTGCAATGGGTAAAACTGGAACTGATGTTGCAAAGGAAGCTTCTGATATGGTTCTTGCTGATGATAACTTTGCAAGCATTTTTAATGCTGTAAGGGAAGGAAGAGTTGTCTTTGACAACATTAGAAAGGTTGTATTTTTTTTAATTCCAACAGGAGTTGCATCTATAATTTCAATTATATTGGCTATGCTTTTTGCCATTCCTATTCCTTATGTTCCTGCGCAGATTCTGTGGATAAATCTTGTAACGAATGCTTTGCAAGATGTCTCTCTTGCTTTTGAACCAGGAGAGAAGAGAGTTCTTATGAGACCTCCGAGGTCACCAAAAGAAGGAATAATGTCAAGAGTTTTGATTGAAAGAACAGTTATTGTAGGATTATTAATATCAGCAGGAGTAGTTTTTAATTTTATCAACTCATTAGAGTCTGGAGCATCACTTGACAAGGCAAGAACAGTAGCTGTAACTACAATGGTATTTTTTCAATTTTTTCAAGCATGGAACAGTCGGTCTGAGTATGAATCCATATTTAAAATAAGCCCTTTAAGTAATCCTTTTTTATTTTTCAGTCTTATTTTAGCTACCTTAGCTCAGCTTGCATTTATATATGTGCCTGCACTTCAGTGGATATTCAGGACAGAGACAATTTCAATTACAGACTGGAAGAATATCATTCTTGTTGCTTTTTCAGTTATAGTAGTTGTAGAGATAGATAAATGGCTTAGAAGGATGAAGAAAAAATGAATGGATTTTTTCAAGGAGCATGGAAAATTGGTAAAATTTTTGGAATTCCAATAAAAGTGCACTACACATGGCTTATAGTTTTTGGACTCATCACATGGTCACTTTCAACATTTTATTTTCCAACTGTTGCTCCTCAACTACCCATAGCCTCTTACTGGATTAATGGAGTGGTAGCTGCTTTTTTGCTATTTTTATCTGTTGCTGTTCATGAACTTGCTCATTCTCTGGTTGCAATGAGATACAAACTTGATATTGAAAGCATAACGCTTTTTATATTTGGTGGAGTTGCTCAGATAAAGGGAGAACCTCCAACTCCGAAGGCAGAGTTTAGAATAGCAATAGCTGGTCCTCTGACAAGCTTTTTTTTAGCAGGTGTTTTTCTTTTTTTCAGCTTACAAACAAAGGATATTGGAGTTAAATCTCTTTTTTTATATGTTTACCAGCTTAATCTAATACTTGGATTTTTTAATCTTATACCTGGATTTCCAATGGATGGGGGAAGACTGCTCAGGGCTTTTCTCTGGAGTAAGAAAAAAGATTACCTCTATGCCACCCAGAAAGCTTCAAAATTGGGGCAGAATATTGCAATATTTTTCATGATTTTTGGCATATTCTCTCTTTTTATGGGATTTCCCACAGGATTTTGGCTTATTCTAATTGGATGGTTTCTTTACTCGGCAGCATATGGAAGTTATCAGCAGTCAACCCTTGAGGCATTGCTACAGAATGTTAAGGTAAAAGACCTTATGTTAAGAGATTTGATTACCATTCAACCGTCTATGACCATCAAGAATGTCATTGATAATTACTTTCTAAAATACGGTTATACAGGTTTTCCAGTTGTATCTGATGGAAAATATTTAGGTATCTTAACATTAAAAGATATTAAAAATATTCCTGAAAGTGAGAGAGCACAAAGAGAAGTATCTGAATTTTATGGCATACACAAACAACACTGGGAGATATCTCCAGAAGACAGTGCCATCCTTGCTCTTGAAAGAATGATAAAGGAAGATATAGGAAGGCTTGTAATTTTAGAGGAAGAAAAAATTACAGGTATGATAACAAGAAACGGAATTGCCAAATATCTTGAGATTAAAAAGTATATAACTGAATAAAACAAATCTGTCATTCTTGAAGAAAAAAATATAATAGAATAATAAAGTCTTAATAGTTAAGGAGGATTTTATGCTAAAAAAATGGGCTTTATTGATTTTATCCTTTATTCTGTTAAGCTTTAATCCATCATATTCTGCTGAGATGCTCAATGGCGCAGGAGCAACATTCCCCTATCCTCTTTATTCAAGCTGGGCTAATGATTATTACAAAGCCACAGGCATTAAGGTTAATTATCAGAGCATTGGTTCTGGTGGCGGAATAAGACAGATTACTGAAAGAACAGTTCATTTTGGTGCTTCTGATATGGCTTTGAAACCTGAAGAAGTTGAAAAAGCAAAACTCCTTCAGTTTCCTGCTGTAATAGGAGGAGTTGTACCAGTTGTGAATATTCCCAATATGCCTTCAGGTAGTTTAGCTCTTGATGGAATAACAATTTGTGAGATATTTCTTGGAGAAATAAAAAACTGGAATGACCCTAAAATCAAAGTATTGAATCCTAATCTTAACCTGCCATCAAAGTCTATAACTGTTATTCATCGATCTGATGGTTCAGGCACAACAGCTATTTTTACGCACTACTTAAGCAGTGTTTGTCCTAAATGGGCTCAAACAGTTGGATATGGAACCTCTGTAAAATGGAGAACAGGACTTGGTGGAAAAGGTAATGAAGGTGTTGCAAACTATGTAAAAAGAACTCCTTACTCAATTGGATATGTTGAGTTTGCCTATGCAAAACAAAATAAGCTTAATGTGGCAAAGCTTAAAAATAAAGCAGGACAGATTGTAACAGCCGACTTTGAGAGCTTTGCTGATGCTGCAGCAACTGCTCAACTTGATGCAAAAAATCATTTCTATGCATGGATGACCGATGCACCTGGAAAAAAAGCATGGCCTATCACAGGTGCTACTTACATTTTACTTGCAAGAGAAAAAAATGATATCAACAAATCAGTTATAAATTTTTTTGACTGGGCATTCAAAAATGGTGATAACACTGCAGAAAAACTTGATTATGTTCCTCTACCACAAAATTTAAAGGATAAAGTAAGAGCATACTGGAAACAATATATCAAATAACTTATATCAAAAAGTTGCTATAACAAATGGGGCTGAATGCCCCATTTGTTTATTCTCTTAATCCTAAAATTCTAAAAATTCTAAACACATCATTTAGAGATAACTGTCCTGGTGCAGAAGCCTCGTTAAGACTTGCATATGTTATAAGTGAACCAAAAACTGGATTTATTATTCGGGAGGGAATACCTTTATGTCCCATCCCCAATACAATTATCTTATCCTCTTTATGTTTAAGTGTTAACAATAGTAATGTTTCTAAATCTTTTTTATCATTTACCATGGTAGCTACCTTAATAATATCAATACCTAATTTTTTACCTATATCAAATACAGTTTCCAGTTCATCTAATTTCGGGGTATATTCAAAGTTATGATAAGAACCAATCAAACTTAAATTAGCTTTCCTAGTAAGCTCTTTTAAAAGAGAGACTTCTTCGCAGAAAATTTCAATGTCAAAAAAACTGCAGAAAGGTAATACTGCCTCATATATACTTAGTCTGTTTTTTATTTCTTTTCTACCACCTTCCTTAGGCAATCTTACTGTGCAAAGTAAGGGTAGATCATATTTTCTTTGAGCTAAATCAAATATTTTTGTTATGTTTTCTATATTTTCTGTATCTTGAAACATATCCACCCTGAGTTCAATGAGATCTGCACCATTTAATTCTTCCTTAGAAAAAGACAAAACATCCTCATCTTTAAGTACTACTGCTATGGCTGGAATGTTTTTTAGATGCATTCAAAAGTTTACCAGTTAAAAAATTTTTAATTCAAATTATAAAGCCCTGAACTATACTACTACAAGCTCAGGGCTTTATGTGGGAGGGATGGGAGAGATTAATTAATCAATTAAACTTTTGCCTATTTTTGATATAAAGAGAGATTTTCCTGTAAAGCTGAAAAATATCTCCTTTCAGAATATAATCTGTAATTCCTTTTATTATTTTGAGTTTTTTTAGATAGCTCTCATCTAAGGAAGAGTAAAATAATACTGGAATTTTTTGTTCTCTAGCATGTTTACTAATTAAATCAAATAGAAGATCTCCTGGCAAAGCAGGCATATTAACATCAAGAAGAACTATATCAGGTTGGACATATTTAATTCTGTTTGTAACACCAAGCCATCCCATATTCTGGACAACTGTATAACCTGCCTTTTCAAGAACTTCTTTTGTGATCCTTAAATCATTTTCATTATCATCAATTAATAATATTTTGCCTCTATTCATTTTATTTTCCCTCCTTAAATATAATTTTTTTACAAAAATAATAAAGCAATCCAGAGGCAATTAAATATCATACTCTTTTCTAAAAAAACATAACTTTCAAATTATCTGTATTAATATCAACAATGGCAATGCATCTTTTTAAATCTCCATCCTTTGGTTTACCCACACTTCCAGCTTTAATAAAATACTTGTTACCAATCTGTTTAAAATATTGAATATGAGTATGTCCATAAATCATAACATCAGCTTGAGGCTTTTTAGCCATAATAAGATAAAACTTTTCAGGACTGTCTTCATACCAATAAAGATTATTTTTTATGGGAGTAGCATGAAATATTTTTACATTTTTAGCTTCTTCTTCAAAATCAATAGTGAAATTAAGGCTTTTCATATATTTACTCCCGTAAAACTTATTATGATATGTGCAGTCTAAGGTGTCTTTCCCACTCCCTATCAGTTACATCCTTAACATAGGCTATGGCATCTTGTCTATTCATCTTTGGATTTGAGTATTTAATGTTTAAATAATTACACATCAGACTATAAAGTTCCGTATTATCTATTAGATTTTTTAGTTTCATTTCAGAGAAGTTTTTTCCATACACAACAACAAGCTGGTCTTCTGCAGTATGATTTGTAGAGGTAAAACCCACATTTCCTCTCCTTTCCTTGGCTGGCTTCATAGGTCTTTCATTGTCATAATCATATATGCTTTTTGCTAATATTCTTCCCATTGTTGCTTCAGGTTCATACCAAATGTCATTAATTACTATTCTTCTTTTTTCATTTAATTTTTTAAATATTTCCTCTGCTTCTTCTAAGTTAATTTTTTGTTGAGTATAGTTTTCAAATATTTCTTTTACAGTACTTATATCCTGATTTTTCATTTTCCTGATCATGTATTCAAAGGATGCTGTATTTTTATAATTCATTAGAGCTTGGGTAGAATCATTATATTCAGGTCCTGTGCCATTAATTCCATAACCAGAGTTTCCATGGTCTGATGTAACTATTAATAAAACATCGGGATTTTTTTTGATAAAATCCATAACTACTCCAATTGTCTTGTCAAGCTCATAACATTCCATCATTGCAGAGTAGGCATCATTAGCATGGCAGGCATGATCAATTCTTCCGGCTTCAATTTGAAGAACGAAGCCCTTTTTGTTTTTAGATAACTTTTTAAGGGCTACCGCAGTCATCTCAGGCAGAGAGGGTTCTTTTTTGCTTAATTTTTCATCATTAATTCGGTCAACGAAATAACTTATGTGAGATGAGTTGAAAATTCCAAGAATCGGTTTTTCATCAGAAATACTACTAAGCAATTCATCCTTTGATTTGACTACTCTATAACCCTTTGATTCAAAAATTCTATAGAGATCCTTTCTGTCCTTTCTTTTCTCTCCATTAAAAAATCTGTCACCTCCTCCCATTACTACTTTTAAATCAGCATTTAACAGATCAAAAGCAATGTTTTCCTCGTCGTCTCTATCAGAATTATGGCTATACCAGGCAGCAGGAGTGGCATGGGTTACTCTCGTGGTAGTAACAAAGCCACAAGAAAGTCCCTTTTCTTTGGCAAGCTCAAAAATTGTTTTTAAACTTCTTCCATCTGGCAAGCTTGAAAGGCTTCTGTTGACTGTCTTTGAACCAGTTGCCCAGGCAACAGAAGCAGGAGCAGAGTCAGTAAC
>CAZTLF010000020.1:0-29282 GCA_964614465.1 uncultured Thermodesulfovibrio sp. | reverse complement strand
AATTGGATGGATACACCTTTTTATGAATTTACACATAATTATTGACATTACCGTAGGTAATTTTTAGCTTGCATTTTTTAAAAAATTGTGTTATATTATTAAATGTCTGGTGGTTATACCGGAGGGGAAACACCCGTTCCCATTCCGAACACGGAAGTTAAGCCCTCCAGGGCCGATGATACTATAACCGAGAGGTTATGGGAAAGTAGGTCACTGCCAGACTTTTTTATTTTATTTAAAATCAAAATTTCTACAATCAATTAATCAACCTTAAAAATTTCCTTTACTTTTTTAATATCCTCATGTTATAAAAGATTAGCTTTGCATTTTGCGAAGTTTTAGTACCTGCCGTAGGTGGGGAGATTAAAAGGAGGTTTTAAGAAGTATGGCTTTTGAAGGACGTGTTAAGTGGTTTAATGAGTCTAAGGGATTTGGATTTATTCAGCAGGATGGCGGTCAGGATGTCTTTGTCCATTACACATCTATTAAAGGTGATGGATTTAAGACCCTAAAACAGGGTGACAGAGTTAAATTCGACGTTGTTGAAGGAGACAGAGGACCAAAAGCAGTTAATGTAGAAAAAGTCTGACAACCTGAGGGGGACAAAAGTCCCCCTTTCATAAATCTTTAAATATAAAAATTTTTCAAATGAATCTTCCTGAATGGGTCAAAACTCAGCAAAAAGAAATTAAAAGAACTCAAAACTTTTTTAAAAATAGAAATCTTAATACTGTTTGCGAAACTTTAAGATGTCCAAACAGAAGTCTTTGCTACAGACAACCAACTGCAACATTTATGATACTTGGCAACATATGCACAAGGGGATGTAAATTTTGTAATGCAGGAATGGGTCATCCAGCACCACTGGATAAATTAGAGCCAGACAGAATTGCTATGGCGGTAAAAGAATGGTCTTTGAAATATGTTGTTATAACATCTCCCACAAGAGATGACTTGCCTGACGGAGGAGCAGAACATTTTGCAAATACTGTTAAGGTAATAAAAAAGTTTAATCCAGATACGCTGGTAGAAGTTTTAGTCCCAGATTTTCATGGAAGAGAGCACTACGTTGAAACTGTGATACAATCAGAAATCAGCGTTTTTGCTCATAATATAGAAACTGTTAAGAGATTTTTCGGGTTTATAAGAAAAGCTGATTATAACTGTTCTCTTAATCTTCTTAGTATGGCAAAGAAAATTAGTTCAGATATCATTGTTAAATCAGGATTTATGGTCGGTCTTGGTGAGAGAATGGATGAAATAGAAGAAACTTTAAAAGACTTGAAAGATTCAGGCTGCGATATCGTTACAATAGGACAGTATCTTCAACCTTCCAAAAAAGCTATGCCTGTAGTAGAATATATAAAGCCACAGATTTTTGAAGAGATTGCTCAGATTGCTGCTCAGATGGGTTTTAAAGCTGTTCTTAGTGGTCCTCTTATCAGAAGTTCAACAAAAGCTTATGAAACATATTTAGCAGTAAAGGAGGGAAGATATGGAAAACTTTGAATTTTGTAATCCTACGAAAATTATATTTGGGAAAGAAACAGAAAAAAAAATTGGTAAGATTTTGAAGAATGATGATGTAGAGAGAGTTCTATTTGTTTATGGGAGATCTTCTATAAAGGAAACAGGGCTTTATGATAAAGTTGTGAACTCACTACGAAAAGAAGGAATTGAGTTTATAGAGCATGGAGGAGTAAAACCAAATCCTGTGCTTTCCCACACAAGGGAAGGAATTGAAAAGGCAAAAAAATATAAGGTAGATGCTATTTTATCAGTAGGAGGAGGTTCTGTTATTGATGAGGGGAAGACTATTGCAGTAGGTGCAAAAACTAATAAAGATGTTTGGGATTTTTTCAAAAGAGATAAAGAAATCAAAAAAGCTTTATCTGTATATGTAATACTTACCCTTGCAGCCACGGGAAGTGAAATGAATGGTTTTGCTGTGATTACAAATGAGGAAACCCAGGAAAAGCTTTCCATTTCTTCAGAGCATATTTTTCCAAGAGTATCCATTTTAAATCCTCAACTTACTTGCACAGTATCAGCTCAGTATCAGGCATATGCAGCTGTTGATGCCATTGCTCATGTGATTGAGCATTATTTTACTGGAAGCTACTGTCCAAATCTTCAGAACAGGTTTGTTGAATGTTTGATTAAAACAATAATAGAGACAACTGAGACAATTCTTAAAGAATCACAAAACTATAATGCAAGGGCTGAGTTTATGTGGTCTGCTACACTGGCTTTAAATGGGCTTGCAAAAGTAGGAATAAAAGGAGGAAGTTTCCCAAATCACATGATTGCTCACTCTCTTGGAGCAATTTACGACCTGCCTCATGGTGCCTGTCTTAGTATTGTAATACCAGCATGGATGAGATGGTATAAAGAAAGAAATCTCATGCAGTTTGAAAGATTTGCAAAAGAAGTATTTGGTGTTAATACTGCAGAGGAAGGAATTTTCCAAATCAAGGAATGGTTCAGGAAAATAGGTGCGCCGGTAAGTTTAAAAGAAGTAGGGATATCCACTGGAGAAATTGAAAGAATTGTTGAGAATGCTTACAATATAGCAAAAGTTTGGCAGATGGATAAAGAATATACAAAAGAGGTATTGACAGAAATAATTAAAAATGCAAATGATTAAATAAAAAATGGAGGATAAAAATGTTTGATTTTCCAAGAATTAAAAGATTGCCTCCCTATGTATTTGCTGTGGTAAATCAGCTTAAAACAGAACTTAGAAGAAATGGAGAGGATGTAATAGACCTTGGTATGGGCAATCCTGATCTTCCTACTCCGAAACATATTGTTGAGAAACTTTGTGAAGCCGCGAAAATTCCAAAAAATCATCGTTATTCAGCAAGCAGAGGAATAACGCAGCTTAGATGTGCAATATCAGAGTGGTATAAAAGAAGATTTGAGGTAGATATAGACCCTGAAACAGAGGCTGTGGTAACGATTGGATCAAAGGAGGGCTTGAGTCATCTTCTTCTGGCTGCTGTCCAACCTGGTGATGTGGTTCTTACACCTTCACCTGCCTATCCCATTCATCCTTATGGAGCAATTATTGCAGGAGGAGATGTAAGGACATTTAGTGTTTGTCCATGCATGGACTTTTTTGAAGAGCTTGAAAGAGCTTATAAAAATTCATGGCCCAGACCTAAAATTTTGATAATAAACTTTCCTCATAATCCAACAACAGCAGTTGTGGAGAATCTTGACTTTTTCAGAAAAGTAGTTGATTTTGCCAGAGAAAACAATATTATGGTGATTCACGATTTTGCTTATGCTGATCTTGTTTTTGATGACTATAAAGCACCAAGCTTTCTTCAGGTCCCAGGTGCAAAGGATGTGGGTGTAGAGTTTTTCTCAATGACAAAGAGCTATTCAATGGCAGGGTGGAGAGTAGGCTTCTGTGTAGGCAATAAAGAGATAGTTGGTGCATTAACAAAGATTAAAAGTTATCTTGACTATGGAATGTTTCAACCTATTCAGATTGCCTCAATAGTGGCGCTACGTGGTCCTCAGGATTGCGTTGAAGAGATAAGAAAAACCTATGAACGCAGAAGAGATGTTCTCATCAAAGGATTGCATCAGGCTGGCTGGATTGTGAACCCTCCTAAGGCAACAATGTTTGTATGGGCAGAGATTCCGGAGCCTTTTAAAAAAATGGGCTCTCTTGAGTTTTCTAAATTTTTAATTAACGAGGCAAAGGTTGCAGTTTCTCCTGGTATTGGTTTTGGTGAAGGAGGAGAAGGTTTTGTTAGATTTGCTCTTGTTGAAAATGAGCATAGAATCAGACAGGCAACAAAAGGAATTAAAAAGGCTTTGAATCTTATTCCATCAGTAAAGAAAATAAGAAAAGTCAGTTAAGGAGGCTGAATGAAACAGGTTAAAGTTGGAATCATAGGTTTTGGAACAGTAGGCACAGGGACAGCAAAAATTATTCTTAGCCAGCAAGAACTTATAAAAAAAAGAACAGGAATAGACCTTATTCTTAAAAAAGTTGCTGATAAGGATATCAAAAGAAAAAGGGAAATAAGCCTGTCTGAAGGTGTTCTTATACCTGATGCATGGGAGATTATAAATGACCCTGAAATAGATATAGTTGTAGAGCTTGTTGGTGGAATTCGTCCAGCAAAGGATTTCATTATTGAAGCATTAAAAAAGGGTAAACATGTCGTTACAGCAAACAAGGCTCTTTTAGCAGAGGAAGGAAATGAAATTTTTAGTATAGCTAAAGAAAATGGAGTTCAGATAGGATTTGAAGCAAGCGTGGGAGGGGGAATCCCTATAATTAAAGTCATGAGAGAAGGTCTTGTTGCAAATAAAATGCTTGCAATTTATGGAATCATTAATGGAACAACCAATTTTATTCTTACAAAAATGACAAATGAAGGGATTGATTTTCAGGATGCACTCCGTGAGGCTCAGGAGCTTGGTTACGCAGAAGCAGATCCAACTTTTGATATAGAAGGAATAGACTCAGCCCATAAAATAACAATTCTTGCATCTTTAGCTTACGGAATTCCAATAAGCTTTAATAAGACATATTGTGAAGGAATTACGAAAATAACTCCTCAAGATATAGCTTTT
The DNA here is from genome assembly GCA_964614465.1 of uncultured Thermodesulfovibrio sp. GTDB lineage: Bacteria > Nitrospirota > Thermodesulfovibrionia > Thermodesulfovibrionales > Thermodesulfovibrionaceae > Thermodesulfovibrio. The sequence goes on along the minus strand of CAZTLF010000020.1, from coordinate 24,683 downwards.
GCGAGAGAGTTTGGCTATAAAATCAAACTTCTTGCAATAACAAAAATTCTTAATGGAGAAATTGAGTTAAGAGTTCATCCTACGATGATTCCGGAGGATTATTTAATAGCTAAAGTTGACGGTGTTTTCAATGCCATATATGTGGAAGGAGATAGCGTGGGAGCAACTCTTTACTATGGTAGAGGAGCTGGAAGTATGCCTACAGGTAGTGCTGTAGTAGCTGATATTGTAGATATTGCGAAGGGCAAAAATTCTTTTTACCTTGATTTTTCAGAAAAATACAGTATTAAGCCAATTGAAGAAATAGAAAGCATGTATTATTTCAGATTTACTGCATTAGACCGTCCTGGAGTTCTTTCAAAGATTTCAGGAGTATTTGGAGAGCACAATATAAGCATTGCTTCGGTAATTCAGAAAGGTAGGTCAAAGGCTGGTGCAGTTCCTCTTGTGATTCTTACGCACAAGGCAAAGGAAAAAGATGTGCTCGAAGCTCTTGAGAAGATTGATAAACTGCCTGTTGTTGCAGCAAAGAGTGTATTTATAAGGGTTGAAGGACAGGAAATATAGTGTTTTGAGATACCATCGACATATTATACTTTCTCATATAGGTAAAGAAGGGCAAGAAAAACTTAATAAATCAAAAGTATTAATTGTAGGTGCAGGCGGACTTGGTAGTGTTGCTGCCTATTATCTTGCTTCATCTGGCATAGGATACATAGGTATCGTTGATCCTGATACAGTGGAACTAAGCAATCTTCAAAGACAGATTCTTCATAATGAAAAGCATATTGGCATGCCAAAGGCAATCTCTGCGATGATAAATCTCAAAAAACTTAACAGTGAAATAAATATACTTCCTTATTCAGAAGAAATCAATAAAAAAAACTCTGCTGAGTTAATTAAACTTTATGATGTTGTTGTTGCATGCCCAGATAATTTTAAAACAAGATTTATTCTTAATGAAACCTGTTTTAAATTACAGAAACCTCTTATAGTTGGTGCTGCATCAGAGTTTGAAGGACATGTTTTGGATGTGATTCCTCCACAAGGGCCCTGCTATAGCTGTCTTTTTGAAGATGCAAAGGATGAAGACTCTATTCAGGGTATTTTAGCTCCAGTTGCAGGTGTAATTGGTTCAATTCAGGCTGTTGAAACAATAAAGATTTTACTTTCTATTGGCAAGCCTTTACATGGTAAAATGCTCATTTATAATGCATTGAAGGGCATTTTCAGGGAAGTAAAATTTTTAAAAAAATCATCCTGTCAGGTTTGCAGATGATGTTAAAAATTAAAAAAGAAATATTCAATGAAATGATACAGCACTGTAGAGAATGTTTACCTTATGAAGCATGCGGTATTCTTGCAGGAAAGGATAATATAGTTACTAAAATATACAAAATAAAAAATATTGAAAATTCTTCAGTAAGTTATTTTATGCAGCCCAAAGAACAACTTCTTGCCATGAAAGATATGAAAATATATAGTATAGATATGCTTGCTATATTTCATAGCCATCCTATAGGCAGTGCTGAACCATCTCAGAAAGATATAGACCTTGCTTTTTATGATCTCTACTACATAATAGTTGCTCTTGAGCCAAAGTTTGAGGTGAAATGTTTTAAGATAGAAAATAGAAAAGCTGATGAACAAGAACTCCTTATTGAGTAAAAATGAAAACTAAAATAGCTTACATCTTTTTCTTTATCTTACTTTTTTTGATAGGTGTAGTTGGAGGATATTTTTATTGGATTTTTTCAGATCTACCAGATGTAAGAGCATTAGAAGGTTATAGGCCATTTGAGGCATCAATTGTATATTCATCAGATGGACAAGTTTTGACAGAGTTTTTTTATGAAAGAAGAAAGTTTGTGCCTCACTATGAAATCCCTGAAATAGTAAAGAAAGCTTTTGTAGCTGCAGAAGATATAAGATTTTATAAGCATCCAGGTGTTGACCTTATTGGTATTCTACGAGCTCTTTACAGAGATATTAAAGCAGGCGGGATTGTTGAAGGAGGGAGCACAATTACTCAACAGCTTGCAAAAATGTTATTTTTAAAACCAGAGAAAAGTATAACAAGAAAAATAAGGGAAGCTATTTTATCAATTCAAATTGAAAGAAAATATACAAAAGATGAAATATTGGGTTTATATCTAAATCAGGCATATTTTGGAAACAGAGCATATGGAATAGCAGCTGCTTCAGAGACTTATTTTGGTAAATCTTTCAAAGAGTTAAGCCATGCTCAGCTTGCATTGCTTGCAGCACTTCCAAAGGCGCCTTCAGCTTATAATCCCTTTAAAAGGCCTGATATTGCACTTAAAAGAAGAAACATAGTTTTACAGAAAATGCTTGAAGAGGGATTTATAACCAGAGAACAATACAATGAAGCATTGAAAGAGCCTCTTCCACAGCATCCTTACTGGAGAAAGTTTGAAGCACCCTATTTTGTTGAAACACTAAGACAGGAACTTGATTCAAAGTATGGAGAGAGACTTTATAAAGACGGATTCAGGATTTATTCAACAATTGATTATAATCTTCAGAAAAAAGCAGAACAAGCGGTAAGAAATGGGTTAATAGAAATTCACAAAAGAGTTAAACCACAGGTTCAGGCTTCATTAATCGCTATAGACCTTAAAACAGGTCATGTTAAAGCTTTAGTAGGAGGAAATGATTTTTGGGAGACGCAATACAACAGGGTTTTTTCTTTGCGTCAGCCTGGAAGCGCTTTTAAGCCCTTCGTTTATGCAGCAGCTCTTAATGATGGCTGGAGTACTGATGATACTATTCTTGATGCTCCTGTTTCTTTTCCCAGTTCAGTTCCAGGAAAAAACTGGAGTCCAAGAAACTATAATAACGAGTATCATGGAGAAGTTTCTCTTCGTAAAGCAATTGCCCTGTCTTTAAACGCTGCGACAGTAAGGCTTGCTTCTCAAGTAGGCATTAAGAATATTGTTGAATTTGCTGAGCAATGTGGTCTTACTACAAAAATTCATCCTTATCTATCAACTGCTCTCGGGGCCTCTGATGTTAAGCCAATAGAACTTACAGCAGCTTATTCAGTTTTTGCCACTGGCAAAAAAATAAAACCAATTTTTTATGAAAAGATTGTTCACCATAATGGTGTTATAATTGAAGAAAATAAACCCGAAATTGTGCAGATATTACCTGAAGAGATTGTTGAACAAATGCGAGAACTTCTTAAGGAAGTGGTGGTTTCAGGAACCGCTCAGAAAGCAAAGGAACTTGGAATGGAAATTTATGGTAAAACAGGAACAACCAATGATTTTTCTGATGCGTGGTTTGTTGGATTTGATAATAACCTTATTGTAGGTGTATGGGTTGGAAGGGACAATCACAGACCAATTGGACCAAAGGAAGCAGGAGCAAAGGCAGCACTTCCAATCTGGATTGATTTCATGAAAGAAGCATGTCAAATGTTAAAATAAAAAATGGGTAAAATAATCACAATAGCGAATCAAAAAGGCGGAGTTGGAAAAACTACCACAGCTTTAAATCTGGGTGCCTGTCTCAGTATAGAAGGTAAAAAGGTTCTTTTAGTAGATTCAGATCCACAGGGAAATCTTACAACAGGAGTTGGAATATCAAGAGATGAACTCAGCCTAAGTCTTTATGACCTTTACATGAATTCTTCCTCGCCTGATACAGCAAAAATTAAAACAGCCTATGAGAATCTATGGATTATTCCATCTACAATAGACCTTGTTGGAGTTGAGGTAGAGCTTGTTCACAGAGAAAATAGAGAATTTCTTTTAAAAAATGCGCTATCTAAATTCTGTTCAAACTTTGATTTTATAATAATTGATGCACCTCCTTCGCTTGGACTTCTCACTCTTAACTGTCTTGTTTGTGCGGACTCTATTATAATTCCTGTTCAGTGCGAGTATTATGCACTTGAAGGATTGGGATTGCTTATGAGAACAGTTGAACTTGTAAGAGCTAAATTAAATCCTGATCTTAAAATTGAAGGACTTCTTCTTACAATGTTTGATGGAAGAAATACTCTATCAAGACAAGTTGCTGAAGAAGTGAGAAAATTTTTTGGCAAAAAAGTTTATAATACAATAATACCAAGAAATGTTACACTGGCAGAGGCTCCAAGTCATGGGAAGCCAGCTGTTTTTTATGATATGAGATCAAAGGGATCGCAAAGTTATCTAAGTTTTGCAATGGAGTTTTTAAGTGAAGAAAGCGCTCGGTAAGGGATTAGATGCTTTAATACCTAATTTTGAAAATCCAGAAAAAGAAGCCTCATTAATTGAAGTAGAGATAGAAAGAATACTTCCTGGTATAGCTCAGCCAAGAACAGGCTTTGATGAGAAAGCACTTAAAGAACTTGCCCAATCTATCAAAGAAAAAGGGATTATTCAGCCAGTTATTTTATCAAGAACAGGAGATGGTACTTTTAGGATAATTGCTGGTGAAAGGCGATGGAGAGCAGCTAAAATAGCAGGACTTGAAAAGATTCCAGCTATTGTTAAGGACGTTTCACCTGCGGAAGCTGTTGAGATAGCGCTTATTGAAAATCTTCAGAGAGAAGACCTTGATCCTGTTGAAACAGCTTCTGCATTTGAAAGACTTCTTAATGAGTTTAATATTACACAGGAAGAACTATCTCAAAGGGTCGGAAAAGACAGAGCAACAATAGCAAATTATTTAAGAATTCTTAAGCTTCCTGATGAGATCAAAATTTATCTTAAAGATGGCTCATTGACAATGGGACATGCCAAGGCAATAGTTTCAATTGATGATTCTCAAAAACAAAAAGAAGTTGCTCAAATTGTTTTAAAAAAATCACTTTCTGTGAGGCAGACCGAAGAGCTTATAAAAAGATTTGCTAAGCCTTTTTTAAAAAGACAGAAGGAAAAAATTCCTGAAATAGCAGAACTTGAAGACAGGCTTACAAGTGAACTTGGTGCAAAGGTTAAAATCTCACATAAAGGCAAAAGTGGTAGACTTGAAATTTTCTATAACTCCCTTGATGAGCTTGATGGGATCCTTCAGAGGATATTTAAAAAATCTTTCCCGGATTCATAATTTCCTTCGGATCAAAAATTTTTTTTACAGCTTTCATTAAATCTATAGTTTTCTTTGAAAGCTGAATATCAATATATGGCTTTTTTGTAACCCCAATTCCATGTTCTCCTGATATGGCTCCTCCAAGAGAGACTGTAATCTCAAAAATTTCCTTTACAAGTTTAAGTCCTTTTTGTCTCTGCTGTTCTTCACCTTTATTAACAAGGATATTTACGTGTATATTGCCATCTCCAGCATGTCCAAAGGATATTATTGGAATTTCTGAGCTTAATGAAAGCTCTCTTAACTTGGTTAATGCTGTTGAAAGGTTATCTATTGGAACTACTATATCAATGTTTATTTTTTCTTTATCTTTCATTTTTAAAATACATGGAGAAATATTTCTTCTTGCCTGCCATAGATTTTCCCTTGAGTAGTAATCTGTGGCAATCTGAGTTTCACCCTTAAATTTTCTTACAATATCAACAATCTTTTCTGCCTGTCTTTTTATTAAGGCAGGTTCTCCATCAAGCTCAATAAGAAGTAATGCATCAATGTCTAAAGATAATCCTAATTCTTTATTTTGCTCTAATATTTGAAGACAAGTATTGTCAAGAAACTCAAGTGTTCTTGGAATAATTCCTGAACCTATAATTTTTGGAATACAATTCCCTGCATTCTCAAGCTCTTTAAAGCTTATAAGAAGAGTAATAACTTCTTCAGGTTCAGGCAAAACTTTTAGAGTTATTTTTGAGATTATTCCAAGGGTACCCTCTGAGCCGATTAAAAGCTCTTTTAATTCATATCCTACAACTCTTTTAACTGTCTTACCACCTAAATTAATAACAGAGCCATTTGGAAGAACAACCTCAATTTCCATAACGTAATTTCGGGTAACACCATATTTGATTGCTCTTGGACCTCCAGCATTTGTTGCCACATTTCCACCGATTGTGCAGTAATCTAAGGATGAAGGGTCTGGAGGATAAAAAAGACCATGAATTAAAAGTTCTTTTTGAAAATCTCCATTTATAACACCAGGCTGAACAGTAGCAGTGAAATTTTTAGGATCTATTTCTATTACTTCTGTCATTCTCTCAAGGCTTATCACTATACTTCTTGAATTAATAGGGATAGCTCCACCTGCCATTCCTGTACCTGCTCCTCTTGGAACTATTTTAAAGCCTTTATTTGTAGCCCATTTTACGATTCTTGAAATTTCATCAATATTTTTAGGCCATGTAACCAACTCTGGAATTACCCCCTGGGCATAAGATGCATCATAGCTATAGCATATAAGATCTTCTTTTATATCAGATATATCTATGCCTTGCATTAAATTTAAATCTTTCATGCATAAACCTCTGCTTCTTTTATCTCCAGTGAGATAACTGTTGAAATACCTTCTTCTTGCATTGTAACGCCGTATATGTAATCTGCGCATTCCATCATGAGTTTATTATGGGTAATTATAAGAAATTGGGTTTTAGAGCTTAAATCTTTTATTAACTTTCTGAATTTTAATGTATTAAGGTCATCAAGTGGAGCATCTACTTCATCAAGAATACATACAGGAGATGGACGGATTGAAAGACAGGCGAATACAAAGGCTATTGCTGTAAGTGTTTTTTCCCCTCCTGAAAGAAGATTGATGCTGTTAGATTTTTTACCAGGTGGCTGGACAAAAATATCTATTTCTGAATCAAGAATATTTGTTTCATCAGTTAAAATTAGCTCTGCCTTACCACCTCCAAAAAGCTCCTGAAACACAGCATTAAATTTAACTTTAAGTAAATCAAAAGTTTCTTTCAATTTTCTTCTTGTAAGAGAGTTAATCTTTCTTATTGCTTCTTCAAGTTCTTTTATGGAGGTTTTAATATCTTCCTGTTGATTAAGTAAAAAGTTATATCTTTCCTTTACTTCTTCATATTCTCTCAAAATATCCATATCAACAGGACCAATTTCTTTAAGTTGATTTCTAAGCTGGGCAATTCTTGCTTTTAACTGCTCTATTTCGTGGGCTGGCTCAATTTCTTCTTTAATTATGTCTATTTCATAGATGTTATAGATTTTATTCCATATATTTTCAAGTTTAATTCTATTTTCTCCTTCTGTTGCTTTTTTCTCTCCGAGCAATGCTGTAATGTTTTGTAGTTCTTCGTTTACTTTTTGATAGCTTTTTTCAAGTTCAGTAAGGATTGATTTTTCGTTTTGATTTTTTGATAAAAGGGATTGTTTTTGTTCTTTTAAAATGCTTATTTCTAAAGCAAGATTTTCAAGTTTTCTTATTTTTTCAGCTTTTTCAGATTCAATTTGCTTTATTCTCAATTTATTTTGTTCAATTTCTTTTTCATTTTTCAGTTTCTTACTGAAAAGTGTTTTTAGTTGTTCGTTCAGTCTTTTTATCTCTATTTTTTTGCTGTTTAGTTTTTCTTTAAGAGTAGACAATTCAATTTTTTTAGTTGATAGAGCTTCTTTCTGGGCATCATTTTTATTTAGAATCTGTTTTTGCTCATTTTTGAGATCTTCAATTTTTGTCTCTAACTCTTCAATGCAAAGTGATAAGTCTTCAATCTCTAAAAAGAGTTTTTCTTTTAGTTTAGTATTTTGATTTATTTCATCCTGCAGTGTTTTTTCTTCATTTTCCATGTATTTTAATCTTTGTTTTGTTTGTTCAATATCTTTAAGAAAAGCTTTATATCTTTCTTCTATCTGAAACATTTCTTTATTAATCTGAGCAATATATACTTTTTTTTCTTCAATCTCTCTTTTTAGCTCTTCCCTTTCAGTTCTTATTTTACTAATTTCTTCCTCAAGAGATTTGATATCATTTGTTAACTTAGTTTTTTCAATTTTTAAGTCTTCCAGCATTCTTTTTTTCTTAAGTAAATCCGTAGGTTTACCCACTTTTATGAATCCATCTGAGAATAGTACTTCTCCTTTATTTGTTATGAATGAACATTGCGGATAGTCTTTTCTTTTTTCCAGTGCTTCCTTTATGTCATCTACAATGAATAAATTTTCAAAAATCTCGCTACTAATTTCAGGATCTTTTATTTTTAAAAAATCTTTTATTTTTTTGATATTTGGAAGATTCAGCTTTTCTGGTGGAATCTGACTATTATTTTTTAGAAAGAAAAATTTTTTATTTTGAGTTTCCTCAATTTCTTCAATTCTGTCTATAACCGATGCTTTGAGTTTGTCTTCTAAAAAAATTTCTACCAACTCTTCAACCTCAGGATTGACATCTATAAACTCAAAGAATAATTTATGATTTTTATCTTCTTCCCATATTTCAGAGGATAAAGCTTCAATTTTTCCATTAATAATAGCTTCTGTTTTTTTCTTTTCTAATAATAGCTGACTTTGCTTTTCAAATAAAATTTCTGCTTCTGAAAGTTGCTGATTCATGATATTAATTTTATAGTCTTCTTCCTCATATTTATCTTTAAGGGCTTTTATCTTTATCTGCCAACTTTTAATCTCTGTTTCCATATGGCCCATTTTTTTAAATACTTCCTTTTTTCTGTCTTCAATGTTATTTTTCCTATTTTGAGCTTGTTCAAGAGATTTTTTTATTGATTGATAATAGTTTTTCTTATTAGCGAGCTCTGTTGTAAGATTAAAAAGAGTTTTTCTTTGTTTTTCAATAAGTTTTTCAATTTCAATAATCTCTTTTTGAAGAGTTAAAAGATTTTCTTCTTCGCTGATGATTTCTTCCTGAATAAAATCAATAACTTTTTTAATTTCTTGAGATTGAATATTGCAGTTTTCAAGCTCATATTGAGCCTTTTCAATTTCTTTATGTATTGAAGAGTTTTCTTCATTAAATTTTTGTCCCTGTTCCTTTTTATTTAATTCTTCCTGTGTAAGCAGTGCTAATTCCTTTTCTATTCTTGCCTTTTCAAATTCTTTCTGTTTTATTTGATTCTCTCTTTGCTGAATAGCGAGTTCACTTTCGGATATGTATTTTTTTTGATAGTTGATCTTTTCTATAATTTTTTTATTTTCTTCTTTAAGATTTGACTTTTTATTTTCAAGATGTTGTATTTCATTTTGTAATTTTTGTAGTTCGCCGAGAAGATTTAAAATTTCAGTTTTTGAAACTTTTATTTCGGCTTTTTTTAGCTCTTCTACTATTTTTTTATATTTATCAGCTTTCTTTGCCTGTCTTTCAAGTAATGAATACTGCTTTTTTAGCTCATTTATGATGTCCTCTATTCTCTGAAGATTTTCTTTTGCTGATTGAAGTTTTCCCTCAGATTCTGTTTTTTTAAGCTTATATAAAGAAGTTCCAGAACATTCTTCGAGAAGAGCCTTTCTTTGGGAAGATTTGAATAAAATCTCATTTATTTTTATTTGATCAATTATTGAATAAGTTCTTACATCAACTCCTTCAGATATGAAGATTTCTTTGATATCTTTTAGACGTGATTGTTTCCCATTAATGATAAAATAGGATTCTCCTGTTCTATAAAATCTTCTCTTAACCTCTATTTCTTGCGTCTCTGGGTCATTTCCGTTTTCTAAATCTTTTTTTACATTTAAAAGAATCGCTACCTCAGCAAGTCCTTTTTCTTTTTTTGAAGAGGAACCTTGAAAAATTATCTCTTCCATTTTTTCTCCCCTTAAAATGCGGGGATTATGTTCGCCCAGTATCCATCTGAAGGCATCAACAATATTGCTTTTTCCTGCTCCATTAGGACCAACAAAGCAGGTTATTCCTTCATTAAGTTCTATTTTTGTTCTTTCAGGAAAGGATTTAAATCCATTTAATTCTATCCATTTAATATGCATTAAAATATTTTAGCTTATTTTTTATTTAAAAGCTTTAATGTTAGCATAAATTTTTTTTATTTGACCTAATATGTATAACTATTTTAGAGTTGATAGACATAAAATATTATGGTATAATTTCAAAAAATCTTAACAGTAGGAGGAAATTATGACGAAGAAGTATGACACACCTTTATTGGATGAGCTTGAAAAAGGTCCTTTTCCAAGTTTTGTTACAGAAATTAAAAAAGCAGCTGAAAAAAATCCTATGGCTGCTGATGAGCTTGGACTTCTTGAAAAAAGCTACAGAGACAAAGTTACTTATTGGAAGCACGGTGGTATAGTTGGAGTTAGAGGATACGGAGGTGGAGTTATTGGAAGATACTGTGAGCTTGCAGATCAATTCCCTAATGTAGCTCATTTTCATACTGTTCGTATAAATCAGCCCTCTGGATTATTTTATACTTCAGAAACGATAAGATTTATTTGTGATTTGTGGGACAAATATGGAAGTGGTTTAACTAACTTTCATGGCTCAACTGGAGATATAATCCTATTAGGAACAGTAACAGATAATTTAGAGCCTCTTGCTACAATTCTTAGCATGAATGGGTTTGACCTTGGTGGTTCCGGCTCTGCAATGAGAACACCAAGCTGCTGCGTAGGGCCAGCAAGATGTGAGTGGTCAATGATTGATACTCTTGATATTACCTATGATTTAACTCAGGAATTTCAGGATGAATTACACAGACCTTCATATCCATATAAATTTAAAATAAAAACTGTTGGTTGCGCTATTGACTGCAATGCAGCAATCGCCCGTGCGGACTTATCCATAATTGGAACATGGAAAGGTCCAATAGCAATTGATCAAGACAGAGTTAAAGATTATGTAAAGAAAGGCATGAATATTCAGGAAGAAATTGTAAATCTTTGTCCAGGTAAGTGTATAACATGGGATGGAAATAATCTTGCCATAAATAATAGCGATTGCTTGCATTGTATGCATTGTATTGCAAAACTCTCTGGAGCATTAAAACCAACGCCACCATTTGGTGCAACAGTGCTTATCGGATCTAAAGCTCCATTCGTTGTTGGTGCAACGCTTTCATGGGTAATATTCCCATTTATGGAGATGAAGCCACCGTATCAGGAAATGAAAGATTTTATTAGAGCAGCAACTGAGTGGTGGAGTGAATATGGAAAAAATAGAGAGAGAATTGGTGAGCTTATATTAAGAATGGGTATGAGAGAGTTTCTTGAAGCTGTCGGACTTAAGCCAATACCTGAGATGGTTAAAGAGCCAAGAAGAGATCCATTCTGGTTCTGGAAAGAAGGAGACCTCGAAGGAAAACCATGGGAATCATGGTTAAAATAAAAAATTTAAATAAAATATATTAAGGAGGTTAAATTATGCCATATGTTATTCCTGATGTAGTTGATGTAAAACAAAGAAAAACAGATATAGGACCACCCCATTACAAAAACTTTTTACCACCCGTTATTCAGAAAAACTATGGAGACTGGAAAGAACATGAAATATTAAGCCCTGGATTAATGGTTCATATAGCAAATTCTGGAGATAAAATCTGGACAGTAAGAGTAGCTTCTCCAAGACTTTTGAGCACAGATACATTAAGAGATGTTGCTGATATTGCTGAAAAATATTGTGATGGTTATTTCAGATTTACAACAAGAAACAATATAGAATTTCTTGTTTCCGATGAAAGTAAAGTAAATCCATTACTTGATGAGCTTAAAGCAAAGAAATATGTGGTTGGCGGAATTGGCTCAAGAGTTAGCAATATTGTTCACACACAGGGATGGATACACTGTCACTCAGCAGCAGTTGATGCCTCAGGACTTGTTAAATGCATAATGGATGAGTTTATTGATTACTTTACTACTAAGGAGACTCCAAACAAGGTAAGATTTGCTGTTGCTTGCTGTACAAACATGTGTGGTGCAGTTCACTGCTCCGATATAGCATTTGTTGGAATTCATACAAAAGTGCCAAGAATAGAACATGAAAAATTCAAAGATCTCTGCGAACTACCAACAACAATGGCTGCTTGTCCAACAGCAGCAATAATTCCAGATCCGGCCAAGAAGTCAATTAAACTTAAAGAAGAAAAATGTATGTATTGCGGTAACTGTTATTCAGTCTGTCCGTCTTTACCAATTAAAGATCCAGAGAATGACGGTATTGCAATAGTTGTCGGTGGAAAAGTTGGTAATCTAAGGACTAAACCAAAATTTTCAAAACTGGCAGTAGCCTACTTACCAAATAATCCACCAAGATGGCCTGAAGTGATCAAAGCTACAAGGAAGATTTTTGATGCATATATAGCAGGAGCAAAGAAGCATGAAAGAGTGGGTGAATGGATTGATAGAATTGGTTGGGAGAAGTTCTTTGCAGTAACAGGTATACCATTTACATGGCAACATATTGATGACTGGACATATACTTTTGAAACATTAAGGACAACTGCACAGATAAAATGGGTTAAATAATTAAAAGGAGGGCCAATTGCCCTCCTGAAATTTTTTAATGAAAGGGGTGAAATTTAATGGAGAAAGAGGAACTCAAAAAACAAATCTATACTTTAATTGAACAGGCAGCAGGTAAGAAAAAATATAAACAAATGGATGTGATAAAACATTTTAGAAATCTTGGTGTACCCGATGCTGAAACTAAAGAAGCCATAAGAGAACTAATTGATGGTGGACAACTGATATATACATATATGGGTGGAAGTTACATAGAGCTTGCTTCAAAGCTTGAAAAATTTGAAAAGGATATATTCAAATAAGCTCCACATTTAAATGAATTTTCACAAAGGGAAAGGTTTTTTTGCCTTTCCCTTTATATTTTGAAGACTTGGAAATAATTAAAGAAATAGCACAAAAAGTAATAATTAAACTTAAAGAATCAAATAGAACACTTTCCACTGCAGAATCATGTACAGGTGGCTTAATAGCCTCATCCATTACTGATATTCCAGGTGCAAGTAAGGTTTTCCTTGGTGGTATGGTTTTATATGCAACAGAAATGAAACTCAAACTTCTTGGAATTTCGGAAGAGTTCTTAGCTTACGGTGTGATCTCTTCACAGATGGCTGCAGAAATGGCATCTAAAATAAGAATGCTTACAGGTTCAGATTACTCAATTGCAACAACAGGGAATCTTGGTCCAGATGTTATGGAGGGCAAACCAAAGGGATTAATTTATATAGCTGTTGCTACTGATGAAAAAATCTTTGTAAAAGAATTAAATCTGCAAGGTGATAGAGTATCCAATAAAATACAGGCAATCAAAGAAGCATTGAAACTTTTTCTTGAAGTGGTATAATTAAAAAAGAGGGGAAAAGATGAAAATTACAGAATTTATTACAGAGAAAGAACTTAAAGAAATAGCATTAAATGAATACAGAAGAAAAATAGTTTTTTGCAGATTAATAGACGAAAAGATGAAAAAAACACGGCATGAGCTTTGAAGAGTTTGAAAAGAAAAATATTGTAAAGGAGAAAGGCTTTTACTAGGATGTGGAAAAAGATGCAATAGAATGGGAACATGCTTTAGAATCTTTAAAGACGCTTGCTGAAAAGATTAGAAAAATTGAAAAAATAGATGATTAATGGACCAATATATAGGTTTAATACGCAATCTTGCAGAAAAATACAATTTAAAAATTTTTCATTTAGATTTTTCTGATTTTACTTTAATTGCAAAAATAGGGTTTGCATTAGAAGTTTTTATCCAAATATATATAAACACCCTAAAACAAAAAATAAATCTAGCCTTAGTTATCTCTGATAACAGAATTTATGGTATAGACAAAGAAGGAGGGTTCTAATCATGAACATCCTTTTGAAAATTCAGAAATGCATTTGTCTGCAAAACCTGTAGAAATAGAAGATTTTATTAAAGAAGTTTTGAATATTTAGAAAAAATGGGATTAATTTAAAATTATTCTGGAGGTTTTGAATGAAGCAGATTCCTGAAGATATAAAAAAAGAGATTGAAAAACTTGTCAAAGAACTAAACTATCACAACTACCGTTACTATGTTCTTGATAGTCCCGTTATATCAGATGAAGAATACGATATGATGCTTAGGAGACTTAAAGAGCTTGAAGAAAAATGGTGCTATATTTTGCCTGACTCTCCTACTCAAAGAGTTGGCGCAGTGCCTTCTGAAAAATTTGAAAAAGTAGAACATCGTGAACCGATGCTTTCACTGGATAATGCCTTCTCAATTGAAGAAGTAAGAGATTTTGATGCAAGGATTAAAAGGCTTCTAAACATTACTGAAGATGTTGAATATACAGTTGAGCCTAAGTATGATGGGTTAGCTGTTGAACTTTCATATAAAGATGGACTTCTTTATAAAGCCTCCACAAGAGGTGATGGTTATGTTGGTGAGAATATTACACAGAATATAAAGACAATTAAAGCAATTCCATTGAGAATAGAAGGTGTGAATAAAATTCCTGAAGAAATTGATATTCGTGGTGAAGTTTACATGAATATTGATGAATTTGAAAGAATAAACAGGGAAAGAATTCAAAAAGGTGAGCCTGTCTTTGCCAATCCAAGAAATGCTGCATCAGGTTCTGTACGTCAGCTTGATCCTTCTATAACAGCAAGCAGAAAGCTTTTTATGTCCTGCTACGGAATTGGATATGTAAGAGGAGCGGAGTTTAAAAGTCAGCTTGAGTTTATTGAATGGCTAAAGAAAGCAAGATTTCCAGTTCCAGCCTATGTAAAGCTTGCAATAGGAATAGATGAGGTTATTGAAGCCATTAAAGAGATTGAAAAATTGAGACAAGGATATTCCTTTGAGACAGATGGAGCTGTTATTAAAGTGAATAATTTTGAACTTCAACGTAGGCTTGGCACAAAAACCCGTGAACCACGCTGGGCAATTGCCTATAAATATCCTGCTCATCAGGGAATTACAAAGCTAAAGGAAATTCTTGCAAGTGTTGGAAGAACAGGGGTTATAACTCCTGTTGCAATACTTGAGCCTGTTAAAATTGGTGGAGTTACTGTTTCAAGGTCAACACTGCATAACTGGGATGAGGTGGAAAGAAAGGATATAAGAGTTGGTGATTACGTTATTGTCGAAAGGGCTGGTGAGGTAATTCCCCACATAATTGGAGTGGTTAAAGACAGAAGAACAGGCGAAGAAAAAGAGGTAAAAATACCTGAAAACTGCCCTGTTTGTGGTTCAAAAACCGTTAGAGAGCCCGGAGAGGTAGCAGTTAAATGCATTAACTTTAACTGTCCTGCACAAGTTGAAGAACGCATAAAGCATTTTACCTCTCGCAGAGCAATGAATATTGAGGGACTTGGTGACAAGACAGTTGAGCTTTTACACAATAGAGGAATCATAAAACACTTCGTAGACCTTTACAGACTAAGGCAGGAAGACATTAAAGGGCTTCCTGGTTTTGCAGAACTTTCATCAAAAAAACTGATTGAGGCAATCGCTAAAAGCAAAAAAACCACTCTTTCAAGGCTTCTTTATGCCCTTGGAATAAGTCAGGTAGGAGAGTATGCATCAAAGCTTCTGGCACAACATTTTAGAACACTGGAAGATTTATATCATATAAAGGCAGAAAAATTAGTCCAAATACCCCAAATTGGTGAAAAAACTGCAAAGACAATTGAGCAGTTTTTTAACAACGAAGAGAATTTAAAAGCATTAGAAGAATTAAAAAAAATGGGGCTTAAAGTGGAAAATCCTGAATTTGAGGAAGAAAAAAAGCCTTCTCCTCTTAGAGGACTAACGTTTGTAATAACAGGAACACTTCCAAAACCAAGAGAAGAAGTCAAGGAAATAATAGAAAAAGCAGGTGGAAAGGTCTCCTCATCGGTCTCAAAAAACACGGACTATCTTTTAGTTGGAGAAGAACCAGGAAGCAAACTTACAAAAGCTAAAGCTTTGGGAGTAAAAACCCTTTCATACGAAGAGTTTATTAAGATGCTGGAGTGAGCTTGTATAGATTTAAAATATACTATCCTGGTAAAACAAGGGCAAAGTTTATAAAAGACGGTATAGACCATTACATTAAACTACTCAGTGTCTTTGGAAAAGTTGAATTGATTGAATTTAAAGAAGGACATGGTGAGAGGGAAAAAGTTATAGAAGAAGAATCAAAAACAATTCTGAATTCCCTGAAAGGTGATTTTATACTTCTACACAAGGATGGCAAAAGCCTTAGTTCTATTGAATTTTCTAATTTTATTAAGGATAAATCAATTCATCAGTTCGTAATTGGTGGTGTTTATGGAGTGAATGAAGCAGTCTTTAAAGCTGCTTCATTCAGACTTTCCCTTTCCTCTCTAACCTTTACTCATGAAATGTCAAGACTTTTACTTCTGGAACAACTCTACAGAGCTATGACAATCATTCATGGTAAGAGTTATCACTACTGATTTTCAAGCTTTTTAGCCTCGTCAATTAGAAGAATAGGTATATCCTCTCTTATGGGATAATAGACACAGCAGTTTTGGCAGACAAGCCTTTCTTTTTCCTCTTCGTAAATCAAATCTCGCTTGCATTTTGGGCAAACTATAATTGCAAGTAAATCTTTATCAAGAGGCATCTATAATCCTCCTTAATCTCTTTAAGGTTTTTTCTTTGCCTACAATCTCTAAAACCTCATATATTCCAGGGCTCACAGTACTACCTGTAATAACAACTCTTACAGGCTGAGCAACTTGACCAAGCTTTAATCCCTTCTCATTTACCATGTTCATAAAGATTTTTTCAATTTTATCCTGCGTGAATTCTTCAAGTTCTTCAAGTTTTTCTGTTACTTCTTTCAAAATTGGAATTGTATTTTCATTTATGTACTTTTGTCTTGCCTTTGAGTCTATATCCACATAATCAAGAATATAGTATCTCATGGCATGAGCAAGCTCTTTAAGGGTTCTGCATCTTTCTTTGAGAGATTTTATAGCCTTGCAAGCCCATTTTATATCCAAATTTTCACCTTCCTTCAAGTACCCTTCATTTACTAAAAATGGTTTTACAAGCTCAAAAAGTTTTTCTTCAGGAGTTAGTTTTATATATTCACTGTTAAGCCAAAGAAGCTTTTCTGCGTTAAAAATAGCATTGGCTTTGCCTACCTGTTCAAGATTGAAATATTTTATCAACTCTTCTCTTGTAAATATCTCCTGGTCTCCATAAGACCAACCAAGTCTTACAAGAAAGTTTACCAGAGCTTCAGCAAGGTATCCCTCGGCTCTGTAAGCTAATACGGATGTTGCACCATGTCGTTTGCTTAGACGGGCTCTGTCAGTGCCAAGAATCATCGGGATATGGGCAAACTCTGGAAGATTCATTCCAAGAGCATGATAAATGTGAATCTGTTTTGGTGTGTTATTAAGATGGTCTTCTCCTCTTATTACATGAGTTATCTTCATTTCAAAATCATCAACAACAACGCAAAAATTGTATGTAGGAGTGTCATCACTTCTGAGTATAACAAGGTCTTCAATTTCACTATTTTTGAACATAACTTTGCCTTTTACAAGATCATTAACAACAGTTTCGCCTTCAAGAGGCATTTTAAATCTTATTGCAAAAGGTTTATCAAAAACTTCCTTTAATTCTCTACAACGTCTATCATATCTTGGTGGTTTACCTTCTTTAAGAGCTTTCTGCCTTCTTTTTTCAAGCTCCTCAGGAGTACAATAGCATCGGTAAGCTTTACCTTCATCAAGCAGTCTGTAAGCATAGGCTCTGTATATATCCATTCTTTCTGTCTGTCTGAAAGGACCTTCATCCCAGTCAAGCCCAAGCCATTTCATTGCTTCAATAATTGATGCAATATACTCTTCTGTTGACCGTGACCTATCAGTGTCTTCAATTCTAAGAATGAATTTCCCATTGTGATGCTTCGCAAAAAGCCAGTTAAATAGAGCAGTTCTTGCTCCTCCAATATGAAGATATCCTGTTGGAGAAGGCGCAAATCTAACCCTGACCACATATCCTCCTTTGTTGCAGTTAATAAAAATAGTATAACATAGCAAAGATAATTAACTTTTGACACAATTTTTATACTATGCTATATTACTTGAAATGCAAGCAAAATTAACATCAGAAAGATTAACAATAGGCGCGTTTCTTTTAAAAAAAGGTAAAATTTCGGAAAAACAGCTTATTGATGCTCAAGCAGTTCAGAAAATTGAGGGTATAAAGATTGGAGCAGCTCTTATAAAATTGGGCTATATAACAGATGACGAACTTGTTAAGGCATTAAGCGAGCTTTATGGTTATCCTGTATTTAAAATTGACTCTTATAAAGTTGATCCATTGGTAGTTAAGCTACTTCCAGAGGATGTAATAAAAAAGTATAAAGTATTACCATTTTCAAGAGAAGGAAACATAATCAGGGTTTTGACTATAGATCCAGCAAATGAAATAGCATTAGAACAACTTAAATTTTTTTTAAGCGGATTTAAGATACTTCTTTACATAGGAAAGGACTTAGATTTTAAAAATCTAATAAATCAATTTTTTGGAGAAGAGTCCACAGAGATTTATACCAAAGAAACTGTTCATGAACTTGTGGAAAGCGCTATTCAGGAACCTTCTATAGCACAAACTGAAGAACAACGAGATGTCCTTACTGAAGTAGATGCTCCTTTAATAAGACTTGTCAATCAGATAATTATGAGCGCTATATCAAAAAGGGCAAGTGATATTCATATAGAACCTTTTGAAGACAATATATATATCAGATACAGAATAGATGGAGTATTGCATGATATTATAACTTTGCCACCAAAACTAAAGAGCGCTCTTATTACAAGAATTAAGATTATGTCAAACTTGGATATCTCAGAAAGGAGACTTCCTCAGGATGGAAGACTAAAGATGAAAATGGGTAAAAAAGAGGTTGATTTTAGAGTTTCAACACTTCCATCAATATTTGGCGAGAAAATTGTCTTAAGAATTCTTGAAAAAGGTTCTCTTCAGCTTGATCTTACAAAGCTAGGTTTTGAAGAGGAATCCATGAATTTTTTCCTTGAAGCTCTCAGCAAACCCTATGGGATGATACTTGTTACAGGTCCAACAGGTTCTGGAAAAACAACCACATTGTATTCAGCACTTATGAAACTTAGAAGACCTGAGGTAAATATTATTACTGTTGAAGACCCTGTAGAATATACTCTTTCAAGAATCACACAGGTTCAAGTTCAGGAAGAAATTGGAAGAACCTTTGCGCAGGTATTGAGATCATTTTTAAGGCAAGATCCAGATATAATCCTTGTTGGAGAGATAAGAGATTTTGAAACAGCAGAAATAGCAATAAAGGCAGCTTTAACAGGACATCTTGTCTTGAGCACGCTTCATACAAATGATGCACCAAGCACTATTACAAGACTTGTAAACATGGGAATAGAGCCTTTTTTAATTGCTTCATCAGTTATATTAATAGTTGCCCAAAGACTTGTAAGAAAATTGTGTGA
This sequence comes from uncultured Thermodesulfovibrio sp., assembly GCA_964614465.1. Classification (GTDB taxonomy): domain Bacteria; phylum Nitrospirota; class Thermodesulfovibrionia; order Thermodesulfovibrionales; family Thermodesulfovibrionaceae; genus Thermodesulfovibrio. The sequence goes on along the minus strand of CAZTLF010000020.1, from coordinate 5,378 downwards.
AAGCTGTAAAAAAGAGGAAAAAATATCAAAAGATGCTTTGCTCAAACTCGGATTTATAGAAGAATCGCTTAGTGATTTAAAAATTTATGAAGCGCAGGGATGTCCAGAATGCAATCAAACAGGATATCGTGGAAGAATAGCTCTTTATGAAGTTATGCCTATAAAAGATGAGATTAAAGACCTTATTTTAACAGGTGCATCTGCAAATGAAATTAAAAAGGAGGCAGTAAAACTCGGAATGCTTACACTGAGGCAGTCAGGGATAAGAAAAGTTATATCAGGAATAACGAGTATAGAAGAAATTTTAAGAATTACGGTGGAAGATTAATGAATAAACTTGAAATTTTACTTAAGGCTGCAGGTAAGATATCAAGGGAAAAAGATTTAAATAACCTCATAAGTATTCTTTCAAATCTTGCAAGAGATATAATTGAAGTTGACCGTTGTAGTCTTTTTCTCATAGATGAACAGAAAAAGGAACTATATACAATATTTGCACATGGTGTAAAGGAAATCAGAATTCCTGTAACCTCAGGAATAGCAGGATATGTTGTTAAAACAGGCAAAATCTATGTTGCATCAGATGCTTATAAAAGTAAGTTTTTTAATCCAGAAGTTGATAAAATTTCCGGTTACATAACAAGAAACATTCTTGCGGTACCAATTCTTGATTCCAAAGGAAAAATAATTGGAGTATATCAGGCAATAAACAAATCGAATAATTTCAGCAGTATGGACATTAAATTAATGAAACTTATAGCAGAATTTGCTGCAGCAGTAATTGAAACCAAGATGCTTTATGAAAAAATCAAGTCTGTGCATAAAAAAGCTCTTATAAAACTTTCAAAAGCTGCAGAATACAAAGATCCAGAAAGTCCAAATCACTTTTTAAGAGTTGGATTTATCTCAAGTTTTCTTGCGGAAAAACTCGGATTAAATGAAGAAAAATGTGAACTGCTCATGTTAGCTTCAACAATGCATGATATTGGCAAAATTGGAATTCCAGATAGTATTCTTCAAAAATCCAGCAGACTTGATCCTGATGAGTGGGAAATTATGAAAAAACATCCAGTAATTGGATACGAACTTCTTTTTGATGAAGAGAGTGAACTGCTTCAAATGGCTGCGATAATAGCTCTTGAACATCATGAAAGATGGGATGGCAAAGGATATCCTTTTGGGAAAAAAGAAACAGAAATATCTCTATGGGCAAGAATAGTAAGTGTTGTTGATAACTTTGATACGCTTACAACAGATAAAGGTGATAGGGAATCATGGAGCGTTGATGCTGCTATAAATTATATGGAAATTATGAAAGAAAAAGCTTTTGACCCTCAAATTGTTGATACTTTTCTTGATAATATTGAAAAAATCATTGAAATAAAAGACAAATATAGAGATTAATGGAAAAACAGATTCTTTTAGAACATCTTAAGGAAGTTCTTGAATTTTCTACAATAATTAATTCCTCCCTTGAAATTGAAGAAATAAGAAAGAAAGCAGCATTGGCAGCAGTAAAACTTGTTAATTGCGAGGCAGGAAGTCTTCTTCTTTTTGACGAAGAATCAGAGGAGCTTTATTTTGATGTTGCTCTTGGAGAAAAAGCTGAAGAAGTAAAAACAATAAGACTTAAAAAAGGGCAAGGTATTGCTGGATGGGTTGCAAAACACAAAGAAGCAGTTATTATAAATGATGTTCAAAATGATGTTCGATTTTACAGCGGTGCAGATGAAAAATCAGGATTTAAAACAAAAAACATGATTTGTTTACCTGTAATGATTAAAGACAGAGTTCTTGGTGTAATTCAGGCTATAAATAAAAGAGAAGCCCTTTTCAATGAGTATGATCTTGATTTACTTAGGGCACTTGCAAGTCAAGTTGCTGTAGCGATAGAGAATGCAAGGCTTTATGAAGAACTTAAAGAAACATTTTATGCAATTGTTTTTGCTCTAGCAGATACAATTGAAAAAAGAGATCCCTATACAGGAGGGCATACTAAAAGAGTTATGGATTATAGTGTTGCAATAGGGATTGAGATGGGACTCAGCAAAAAAGAAATTGAAAAATTAAGGCTTGCAGCTATTCTTCATGATATAGGCAAAATAGGAATAAGAGATGAAATTTTGCTTAAAGAGGGCAAACTTTCTGATGAAGAGTTTAAGATTATACAGAATCATGCAATTTATGGTGCAGAAATCCTTGGTTATGTAAAACAACTTAAAGATATTATTCCAGGAGTAAAATATCATCATGAAAATTTCAGTGGTTCAGGTTATCCTGATCAACTAAGAGGCTATGATATTCCTCTGATTGCAAGAATTATTGCAGTAGCCGATACATTTGATGCAATGACAACAGACAGACCTTATAGAAAGGCTCTCTCAGTTAATGACGCAATGCAGGAACTAAAAAATAAAGCAGGCGTACAATTTGACCCTCATGTTATTGATGCATTCTATAAGGCATTCAATAAAATGAAACAGCTATGAGAATAAAAGTTCTTGGAGCTTCCGGATCTGATGTTCCCGGGTATCATCTTTCTTCTTTTCTTTTAAACAATAAAATACTTTTTGATGCAGGAGGTGTTACAAGTTCTTTAAGTTTTACTGCTCAACAAAAAATAGAGCATATATTTATATCACATGCTCATTTAGACCATATAAGGGATATTCCATTACTTGCTGACAATATAATTTTAAGTGGTAAACCTAAAAGGATAAACATTTATTCAATAAAGGAAGTTATTGACGACATAAAAAAACATTTACTTAATTACAGAATCTGGCCTGATTTTACAGTTATTCCAGATGTTAAAAATTCTATTTTGAATTTGAATATCATTCATGAAGAAAAGTCTATTCTTTTAGATGGATATAAAATAACTGCCTATCGAATGAATCACACTGTTCCAGCTGTTGGCTTTCTTGTTGAGAAAGAAGGAAGGAGTTTTTTTTATACAGGAGATACAGGTCCTGCAATTGATACATGGAAAAAGCTTTCTGATAAAAAATTAAATGCATTAATTATTGAGGTTTCCCTTCCTGATAAAATGAAAAATCTTGCTATTAAAACAGGACATCTAACAGCAGAACTTTTTTTTAAAGATCTTAAGCTATTCCATCAGAAACCTGAAAAAATTTTTATAACTCATATAAAGCCTCTTTACAAAAAAAATATTGAGAAAGAATTGAAAAAATATTCAGATTACAGAATAAAGATTCTTCAAGGTGGAGAATCAATAAAAATTTAATGGAAAGGCTGTTAAAATTAATCAGAACACAAAAAAACAAAGAAACTATAATAATAAGTATTTTTATTGTGACCATTTTTTTATTGCTGTTTTATATAAAACCCTATCCGCTTGAACTTATTGATATGAAAGTGTATGATTTATTTTTTCATCTTCGCGGTCAAAAAAAACCTCCCCAAAGCATAATTATTGCTGCAATAGATGAGGCTTCTCTTGAAAAACTTGGCAGATGGCCATGGGGCAGAGATAAAATAGCCAAAGTTATTGATAAACTCTCAGAACTTCAGGCTGCTGTTATTGCTCTTGATATCATATTAAGTGAACATGAAAAAAATAGTATAGTTTTAGCAGATAGCATTTCAAAAGCAGGTAATGTCATTTTACCTGTTGTTTTCTTTTTCACTGAAGATGTTCCAAAAGATTTAACAATAACTTCTTCAGCATTTCCTGTTTTAAATTCTCAAGGCTTTGAAAGTTATCATCCAATTTCATCAAAAAATGTTCTTACCTGTGAAAAAATTCTTAATGAAGGTGCAGCTGGATTTGGACATATCAACATGTTTCCTGATCCTGATGGAACAATAAGATGGGAAGTTTTGTTTATTGAGTATTATGGATATTTGATTCCTTCGCTTTCACTTAAGACAGCATCGATGTATCTGGGCATTCCTTATGAAAAACAGGCAATTGATGCTACCAAAGGAATTCATCTTGGTAAAAGATATATTCCCACTGACCCATGGGGGAGAGTTTTAATTCCCTATTATGGAGGTAATGAAACTTTTAAATACTTTTCAATTGCAGACATTCTTGAAAATAAAGTCAAAAAAGAAGATATTGAAGATAAAATTGTAATAGTTGGTGCAACTGCTGTTGGAATATATGATTTAAGGGTTACTCCATTAAGCACAGCCTTACCTGGGGTTGAAAAACATGCTAATGTTACAGCAGCAATCATTGATGGAAAAACTCTTTTGCCAGCCTCTTCATTTGTAGTTTTGCTATTAATTTTTTTGTCAGGAATATTAAGCATACTATTTTACAAGCAATTAAAAGCAGGCTATTCTGTGATTGTTCTGTTGTCTCTGCTAATAATAGTTTTTTCAGTCTCATTTATTTTATTTAAAAACGGAACATGGCTTTCTATTATTTATATTTCAGGAAATTTAATCATTCAATTTCTAACAACAATCACAATTAAATACGCTTACTCTGAAAAGGAGGCAAAACAAATAAAAAAAATATTCTCAAGCTATGTTACTGAAAAAGTTGTTAATGAGCTTATTAAAAATCCATCAATGGCGAAACTTGGAGGAGCACGAACAGAAGTGACAGTATTATTCTCTGATATTAGAGACTTTACAGTACTGTCTGAAAAGCTTCCTCCAGAAAAAGTTGTTGAACTTCTTAATGAGTATTTCAGTGCGATGGCAGAGGTTATTTTTAAATGGGAGGGAACGCTTGATAAATTTATGGGTGATGCAATAATGGTTTTTTGGGGAGCTCCTCTTCCACAGAATGATCATGCAGAGAGAGCGGTAAAATGCGCAGTTGAAATGATTAGGAAGCTCAGGTATTTATGCAGGAAATGGGAGGTGGAAAATAAACCTTTATTCAGAATAGGAATTGGTATAAGTACAGGAGAAGTTCTTGTTGGCAATATTGGAGCAGAAGGGAAAAAGATGGATTATACAGTAATTGGTGACCATGTAAACTTAGCATCTCGTCTTGAAAATTTAAATAAACAATTTGATTCTGAAATATTGATTTCTGAGTTTACATTTGAAAAGGTGAAAGAAAAGATTGATGCAGAATTTTTGAGTTCAATATATATTGAAGAACTGGGAGTTATTTCAGTAAAAGGTAAAGAAATTCCAGTCAAAATTTTTAAACTTTCTCTCAGATAGTTCATAATGCAAGGATTTTCCTTAATTTCTTGACAAATTCTTAAATATTATATTAGTTTAAAAGATACGGGCGGATAGCTCAGATGGGAGAGCGCAGCCCTTACAAGGCTGAGGTCACAGGTTCGAAACCTGTTCCGCCCATTTATGGGGTGGTAGTTCAGCACGGTTAGAACGCTTGCCTGTCACGCAAGAGGCCGCGGGTTCAAGTCCCGTCCACCCCG
>CAZTLF010000019.1:0-30243 GCA_964614465.1 uncultured Thermodesulfovibrio sp. | reverse complement strand
GTTAATGGATACAGTAAAGCAAGGATCACCATCAATTACACTGGTGACAGTACAGTTAATCGTAAAAGCATAAGTAGTGGTTGAAAGAAAAATAACAAACAGGTTTTATGTTACAATTTGTTTATTTTATATTACTTTTTTGGAAAATACATCCGCTGTAAAAATAAGCTAAGATAGCATCTAAAATCACGTTAACTTTTACGGTAACTTAGAAACTTTTATGTTGATTTTATTAGCAATTTTAAATTAACTCAAATCTTGTAGCTGCCACCAAAAAATCTTTAAAGATCAATATTTTCTATCCCAAAATTTCTATCCGAACTCTTCCGGAAATTTTTAATCTTTTTTATAAAAAAGTTACCGAGTCCTCTGAAATAGTTAATAAAAACAAGAGAAATCAAAAAGCCTCTTATTATATTATTCAGATTATCGAAAAAATAGTTTGTATTTTGTTATAATGGTTAATTATGTTTATTGGAACGCCTCTTATTACAGAAGAACAAATTCAAAACAAAGTTAAAGAACTCGCATACAAAATATCTTCAGACTATGCGAATAAAGACCTACTTGTAATAGGAATTCTCAAAGGTTCATTCATGTTTTTTTCAGACCTTATAAGACATATTCAGACACCTTTAAAAATTGATTTTATTATTGCCTCAAGTTATATAAAAGATTCATCTTCAGGAGAAGTAAAAATTCATTATTTCCCGAGGGAGGAAATACAGGATAAAGATGTACTTCTTGTTGATGATATTATTGATACAGGAATTTCTTTAAAAACGATTAGAGAAAAAATACTTTCTATGAATCCTTCTTCTTTGAAAATATGCGTTCTCCTTGATAAAACAGAAAGAAGAATTGTTGATGTTCCAGTTAACTATATTGGCTTCAAAATTCCTAACAAATTTGTTGTTGGCTATGGTCTGGACTATCATGAGATGTTCAGAAATCTTCCTTATATCACAGTTTTTAAGAAAGAAATCAAATAATGTATAAGTTGAAAATCATTACAGGATTTGACGCTGCTCATCAACTAAAAGGTTATAAAGGCAAATGTGAAAATATTCATGGCCATAACTGGAAAGTAGAGGTAGAAGTAATTTCAGAAAAACTTAATGAAATCGGGATTGCACTTGATTTTAAAGAATTAAAAAAAAATGTTGATGAAGTAATATTCCAACTTGACCATACCTTTATAAATCAAATTCCACCGTTTACACAAATTAATCCTTCAAGTGAAAACATAGCAAGATGGATATATATGTCTCTGAAAGATAAGCTCAATACAACGCCTGTAAAACTTTATAGTGTTACTGTATGGGAGTCTGATTATGCATCCGCAACATATATGGAATGAATATTTAGATGCAATTTTTCAAAAAATACCAAAGATTCATGCTGATTGGGAGATTTATTTTCTAAAAAGAAAAACTCATTCGGTAGAAGGCAAAGATTTAAAACTTGATAAAAAAAAGGACGCTACAAGAAATTTTTTTTCAATAAGAGTAATAAAAGACAAAAAAGCTGGATTTTCAATTTGCAGCGAAATAGATAAAATTCCAGAGGCTTTTAAGTTAGCAATTGAGCTTGCTCAAATATCTAACCAAGATGAATTTTTATCACTTCCATACCCAGAACAGGTAAAAACAGTGGAAGTTTTTGATGAACAGTTAATAAACATGAAAGAATTATTGCCTGAAATATTAATAAATATGCAAAAATCTGCTCTTTTTGATAAAAGAATTAAAAAACTTAGGAATGCTGAGTTAAGCTTTAAAATTGATTTAAAGGGCATAATAAACTCTAAAGGAATTTCTCTTTATCAGCCATTTACAAGTATTATGGTTCATATAATTGCAATTGCTGAAGAAAAAGACTCTCAGATGGGATGGGCTTATAGAACTGAAAGATTTTTAAAAAATATCAATTTTGAAGATGTTGGATTAGAGGCAGGTAAAAAAGCTTTAATGCTTCTTTATCCAAGAAAGATTAAACCATTTAAAGGATTTGCAGTTTTATCTCCCGATGTTGCATGTGAATTTCTTGAACTTATAGCTCAATCCATTTCTGCAGAAAACTATCAAATGGGCAAGTCTCTTTTTTCAGGTAAAATTGGACAGATTGTTATAAACGAAAAATTAAATATTATTGACGATGGACTGGCTCCAGAAAAATTTGGCTCAACACCATTTGATGCTGAAGGTTTTCCCACATCAAAAAAGATTTTAATTAAAAATGGGGTTTTAACATGCCTTTTACATAATACCTATACAGCAAACCGAGCAAGAACATTATCTACAGGAAATGCAATCAGAACAGAAAAAGGACTATCTGTGGGTCCAACAAATCTATATATTGATAGTGAAGAAAAAATTTTTTCCTTAGAGGATTTAATCAAACAAGTTGATAAAGGAATCTATATTGTTGAAGTTATGGGTATGCATACAGCAAATCCTGTTAGCGGAGACTTTTCAGTAGGAGTTTCTGGCATTTATATAGAAAATGGAGAACTAAAACACTCTGTGAAGGAAGCAGTGTACTCTGGCAATGTGATAGAACTTTTCAAAAATATAAGAGCATTAGGTAATGATTTAAAATTTTTTGGGAACACTGCTTCACCAACCCTTCTTGTGGAGGGTGCAGATATATCTGGATAAAGGAGGATTGATGTGGATTACTTTTTAACTGAAGAACAAAGGATGATAAAAGACCTGGCAAGACAGATTGCAGAAGAACATGTACTTCCTGTCCGCTCAGAACTTGATGAAACAGGAGAATTTCCATGGGATATTATGAAAATTCTTGCGCAGGCAGATATGTTCCGAGTATTCATTCCAAGTGAATACGGTGGACTGGGCACAGGAGCACTTGAGCTTTGTCTTGTAGTGGAAGAACTATCAAGAGTATGTCTTGGAATATCAACCACATATGCTGCAAATGCATTAGGAACATATCCAATTCTTCTTTTTGGCACAGAGGAGCAAAAGAAAAAATATCTACCTGATATAGCTGATGGAAAACGTCTTGTTGCTTTTGCACTTACCGAACCAAATGCAGGAAGCGATGCAGGAGGAATTCAGACAACTGCTAAAAAAGATGGAGACTACTATATTCTTAATGGAAGAAAACAGTGGATAACAAATGGTGGAGAAGCAGAAATTTATACAGTTATTGCTTTGACTGATAAAGCAAAAGGTCCAAGAGGAGCATCAGCTTTTATTGTTGAAAAAGGAACTCAGGGTTTTAGCTTTGGTAAAAAAGAAAATAAAATGGGTATAAGAGCATCTGCAACAAGAGAATTAATATTTGAAGACTGCAAAATTCCAAAAGAAAACTTGCTTGGCAAAGAAGGAATGGGGTTTATTGTTGCTATGAAAACTCTTGACCAGAGCCGTGTTGGTGTTGGAGCACAGGGAGTTGGAGTTGCTCAGGGTGCTTTTGAGGAAGCAGCAAAATTTGCTAAACAGAGAATTCAATTTGGACAGCCTGTGATAAGTTTTCAAGCAGTTCAGCATATGCTTGCAGATATGGCAACTCAGATTGAAGCTGCAAGAGCTCTTGTTTATTCTGTTGCAAGATATATTGACAGTGGTGCAAAGGATATTACAAAAGCTTCAGCAATGGCAAAAACATTTGCAACAGATGTGGCAATGAAAGTAACAGTTGATGCAGTACAGGTTATGGGCGGTTCAGGATACATGAAGGAGTATCCAGTTGAAAAAATGATGAGGGATGCAAAAATTCTTCAAATATATGAAGGAACAAATCAGATTCAGAGGAATGTCATAGGACAAGCAATTATAAAAGAGCTTACAAAAGCAGGAATTTAATTATTTTCTTAAAAGCATCACTCTATGGGACTCCCCCATTCCTTGGGGGAGTATTAGTCTTTTAAAATGTTCTTTTAAATTCTTTTGATAAATTTTCTGAAGCATTTTATCATCACAGAGAGAAACAAGATAACTGCCCTGAGAAAAATATCCTTCACGTTTAAATCCAGCCATAGTTGCAAATTTTTCAAGTGCTGTAAAATTCACATGAGCAGTAATATCCTGCTGTCCGATATTTATATAGGGATTTTCATTAATGTTGTGCTTATGATAACAAAGCAAAGTGCCTTTATTCCTTTCTGGATGATAGTATTCCTCAGAGGTGTAGCCATAGTCAAAAATTAAAATATAGCCTTTTTTCAATTTTCTGCTCAAGCTTTCAATCAATGACCTCATTGAAAGATTTACCTCTGACCGATATCTTTCCATTTTTAAAATCCATGGCGCAAACTCTTGTAAATACTCTAATGTGTCTGTTCTGCATGGCAATAATACTTCAATTAGCTCTCCTTGTGTTCCAAAACTCACATAAATCTCCATAATCTGTTCTAAACAATTTACTTCAAATAATCTTACAGGAAGTGCATCAAAGACTTCATTGCAGATAATTAATCCGTTAAATGGTCTTAATTCTTCAATTGAGTTATACCAGAAAATTTTATCCTTATGTTGTCTTAATATTTCTTTTTGAACTTTTTTAAAAGCAGGATTTATCTCAACGAGATTGTATTTTATATGAATAGAAGATTCAATATTATCAAGAATATCCTTAGCAAGAAATCCCATGCCAGGACCTATCTCAGTTATAGTAAAATTTGCAGGCTCATTAAGATTTTGATAAAAAATTTCTATTTGTTTGGCTAAAAGAAAGCCAAAGACTGAACCAAGATGAGATGCTGTGAAGAAATCTCCCTGCCTTCCAATTTTTGTATCAGGTTTGGTGTAATAACCAAGACATGGATAATACAAAGCCATCTGCATAAACTCATCAAATGGAATTGCACCATGTTTTTTAATCTCTCTGAGGATTACTTCTTTAAGCACTGTTTTTAGGAAATAAGAGTTAACATTCTCTGGACAGCTTCATATGCTTTAATTCTTATATCTTCAGGAACTTTAATTACATATTGATTTTCTTTTAATGCTGTAAGAACGCTTTCAAGAGTAGTAATCTTCATATTGGGACATATCATGGTTTTTTTCACTGGATAGAAAATCTTATCAGGATTTTCTTTTTTAAGTCTGTAAAGAAGTCCGACTTCTGTGCCAATTATAAACTCTTTTTTTGATGATGCACGGGCAAACCTTACCATACCTGATGTAGAAGCAACATGGTCAGCGCGTTGTATGACCTCAGGACGGCACTCAGGATGAACAACCACCAGTGCATCTGGATGAGCTTCTTTTGCACGGATAATATCTTCTTTTTTTATCATATGGTGAGTTGGACAGAAACCATTCCATACAATAATCTCTTTTTCAGGAACCTGGCTTTTTACCCACTCAGCAAGATTTTTATCAGGGACAAATATAATTGAACTAAACGGAACTGCCTTTACAATCTGGGGAGCATTGGCAGAAGTACAACACGCATAGCTCAATGCCTTAACCTCTGCGGTTGTGTTAACATATGAGACAACAGGTGCATAAGGATATTTATCTATCCATCTTTTAAGTTCCTCAACATCTACAGTATCTGCCATAGGACAACCAGCATCAATCTCAGGAAGAAGCACAGTTTTATCAGGATTAAGTATAGCAGCAGTTTCAGCCATAAAATGAACTCCGCAAAAGACAATAACATCGCAGTCAACCTTTGTTGCCTGTCTGCTTAATTCAAGGGAGTCACCAACAAAATCAGCAATTTCTTGAATTTCTTCCCTCTGATAGTTATGGGCAAGAATTATAGCATTTCTTTGTTTTTTTAGAGCAAGAATTTCCTCTACTGTCCTGTTGACCATATATACAGATCCGCTCTATTTGTATATACAACAGAACCATCAGATAAGATAATGGCTTTAATAGGCATTTTTTTGATATTGTATTGTTCAAAATCGCCTAAATATCTTAGAGATATTTTTCTAACATAATTCTGTGTTTCAAAAATCTTAGGAATTCTACCAAGACTCTCAACAAGATTAGGTCCTGCATTATATGCAGCCAATGCAAGCTTAAAGTTACCATTGAACTTTTCAAGAAGATACTTCATGTATCTTATTCCACCATCTATGTTCTGCACAGGATCAAATGGGTCTTTTACTCCCATAAGAATTGCTGTTTGAGGCATCAGTTGCATAATTCCCATTGCTCCCTTTGGTGAAATAGCATTCGGATTCCAGGCGCTCTCTTCTTTTATCATCTCTTTTATAAGCTTAGAGTCAACTCCGTAAAATCTGGACTTTTCATCCACAATTTTTTCAAGCTCCTGTCTTGATGCCCGAGAAACTGACTGAGATGTTGATACTTTTGAGACACTAACTGATTTTTTTGTTGATACTTTTTTGATTCTTTCCTCACAAAGATTTGTATAAAACCTTTCGCCATCTATTGTTTTAATACAAATTCTATCTGCCCATACATTGCTACTAAGAAATATAAAAAATACTACTATTATTTTAAACAATCTGAACATATCTAATTATATCAAAAGTTAAGAGATTTTCTCACAACTTTCCAGACCTTATTATTGAGATTATCAACCATAAACCAAGAAAAAACGCAAAAACTCCTGTAATTAAAGCAAAAAGTGAGATTCCATATATCAGGGGCTTTACTTGGCTTGCATGCATTATTGCAGAACTTAGTATCATAGCACTAACAATAAGACTGAATGCAATTTTATTGCTTGCTTTATCAATATCCTTAATAAACTCAGGAAGATTAACATGATACATTCTTACTGTTATCTCATCTCTAATAGCCTTTTTTAGAAGGGCTTTAAACTGAAAGGGAATGTTTTCAAAAGCATCCTTTAATTCACGCAAGACTTTAAACGTTTTATTCAAATAAAACTCTGGATGCAATCTTTTTGATATGATTTTTTTCGCATAAGGTTTCAGCACCTCAATAATAGATACCTTGGGACAAAGTTCTCTTGTTAATCCTTCAAGCATTATTAAAACCTTATCAATTAATAAAAGTTCTGGAAGGAATCTAAGTCTGTGTTTTAAACATACTCTCATAATTGATTCAAGAAGTTCTGATATTTTGATTTCCTCAATTCTGTAAGTGTAAATTGGGAAAAGAACCTCTTCTATATCTTCTTTTAGTTCTTTTTTGATTTTTTCCATATCAATATCCTCTGGAACTATTCCAAGTTTAAGATACTCTGCAATTAGCTGTTCAGTATTCTGGTTTATTATTGCCAATGCTACATTTGCATAAGCTTCTTTGAATTCTTCATCAATTTTTTGAGCTATTCCAAAATCAACAAGAGCTATACGTCCATCGTCTCTAACAAGAATATTCCCGGGGTGAGGATCTCCATGAAAAAAGCCATGCTCAAAAATTTGCTTAAAATATATATCAATCAGAGTATTTAAAAGAGCTTCTATGTTGAATCCTTTTTCTTTAATTGACTCAGTATCATCAATTCTTATCCCTTCTACTTTTTCCATCACAAGAATTTTTTCAGTAGTAAACTCTCTGAAAACCTTAGGAATATAAATTTTTTCCTCATCCTCAAATTTTTCCTTAAAAATTATTGCATTTCTTGCTTCTCTTCTAAAATCAAGTTCTTTTGTAATAGACTTTGAAAACTCATCAACGATTCCGACAGGATCAAACAGTTTACTTTCTGGAATATATTTTTCAATAAGTTTAGCAATAGATTGTAGTATTGAAAGATCGAGCATAATCTGTTCTCTTATACCCGGTCGCCTGACCTTTACAATAACTTTTTGTCCATTCATTAATGTAGCTTCATGAACCTGTGCAATTGATGCAGAACCTATTGGATCAGGATTAAATTCTTTAAAAATCTTTTCAATTGAAATGCCGACTTGTTTTTCTATAATCTCGTAAACCTGTTCTACTTTAAAAGGAGGAACTCTGTCCTGAAGTTTTTTAAATTCCTTTGCATAATTCACTGTAACAAGGTCTGGACGTGATGCAAGAAGTTGACCAAATTTTATGAATGTGGGTCCAAGTTCTTCAAATGCCACTCTAAGTCTTTCAGCAACAGTGGGAATCTTATAATAAGGCCACCTTCCAAAACTTTTAATCCTTTTCTTTAATCCAATAAATCTGCCAAGATGAATCTGATCAATTATTTGACCAAATCCATGCTTCAAAAATACATTGATTATTTCTTGCAGTCTTTTTGCTGAAAAATATGTTTTCTTGAGTCTCCAAATATCCATTTGCTGAAACTATTATAACACAATAAATTAAAGCCAGAAATTATCCAATGCAAAACTTAAAATCTTCATGCTATAATACTTTTCATGAGTATTAAAAAGGGATATTTTGGCCTGTATGGAGGTCGTTTTGTTCCTGAAACTCTAATGCCTGCCCTTGAAGAACTGGAAAAGGCTTTTAACATAGCCAAAAAAGATAAAAATTTTATTAATGAATTTGAATCTCTCCTTAAAGACTATGTGGGTCGGCCTACACCTCTTTACTTTGCAAAAAGGTTGAGTGAACATCTTCGGGGAGCAAAAATCTATTTAAAAAGAGAAGACCTTGCTCATACAGGTGCACATAAAATAAATAATGCACTTGGTCAGGCTTTGCTTGCAAAAAGGCTTATGAAAAAAGAAAGAATCATTGCAGAGACAGGCGCTGGTCAACACGGAGTGGCAACAGCTACAGGAGCAGCATTTACCGGTTTAAGCTGTGATATTTATATGGGAACAGAGGATATCCGAAGACAGGCATTAAATGTCTTTAGAATGAATCTTTTAGGTGCAAGAGTTATACCGGTTGGTATAGGTTCAAAAACACTTAAAGATGCCATAAATGAAGCATTAAGAGACTGGACAACCAATGTAAGAACAACTCATTATGTTTTGGGCACTGTTTTTGGTCCTCATCCATATCCATCTCTTGTAAGATTTTTTCAGAGCATTATAGGAAAAGAGACAAGAAAACAGATACTGAATAAAGAAGGCAGGCTTCCAGATGTTCTTATTGCCTGTGTTGGCGGAGGAAGCAATGCAATAGGACTTTTCAGTGCTTTTTTGAATGATAAAAATATAAAGATGATAGGAGTTGAAGCTGGTGGCAAAGGTATAGAAACAGGGCTTCATGCAGCCAGATTTGCAGGAGGTAATAAGGGAATTTTTCAGGGATGTCTTAGCTATGTTTTGGAAAATGAAGATGGCAATATTCTTCAAACACATTCTGTGTCAGCTGGACTTGATTATGCTTCTGTTGGTCCTGAACATGCCTATTTGAAAGATACAGGAAGAGTAAACTATACCTATGCCACTGATGAAGAAGCACTACAAGCCTTTGAACTTCTAAGCAGACTTGAAGGAATTATTCCGGCTCTTGAGTCAGCACATGCTGTGGCTGAAGCAATAAAAATAGCACCAGAGATGTCAAAGAATTCAATAATAGTTGTAAACCTTTCAGGCAGAGGAGACAAGGATGTGCAGGAAGTAGCAAGAATTAAAGGAGGAGATTTCTCGCCTCGCTCGGAATGACAATTAAAAGATTTGGAATATTTTTCTACTGTGTCATTCTGAGCACCCTCAATAGGTGCGAAGAATCTCTATAAGTTTACAGGGGAAAAGGATGGATATTATAGTTAAGATGATTAGAAATAGTTTTGCTATAAGAAAAAAACTTGATGAGATAAAAAAGCAAGGTAAAAAGGCATTTATACCTTATATTATGGCAGGTGACCCTGACCTTGATGAAACTGCAAAAAGACTAAACATTCTTCAGAAGACAGGTGCAGACATCATAGAGCTTGGCGTTCCCTTTACAGATCCTCTTGCTGATGGACCAACAATACAAAGAGCAGCAGAGAGAGCATTAAATTCTGGGACAACCTTACGAAAAATTTTGAATTTTCTTCATGATTTTAAAGAAAGCATTTATACGCCTATAGTTCTTATGACCTATTTAAATCCTGTGTTTTGTTATGGAATTGAAAAATTCTTTCATGATGCAAAGGAAGTAAATGTTGGAGGAGTTATTTTTCCGGACCTAACAGTTGAAGAATCTAAGTATTACAGAACATTTGCAAAAAAATACGGTATTGATACAATATTTCTTGTAGCACCCACATCAACTCCTGATAGAGTAAAAAAAATTGTCAAAGCATCAACAGGCTTTGTTTACTATGTTTCAATAACAGGAATAACAGGCACTAAACTCAGCCTTGATAAATATTTCAATAACCATATAAATTTTGTAAAAAGTTTCGGAAAACCTGTTTGTATAGGCTTTGGGGTTAGTAAACCAGAGGAAGCTAAATATGTTTCACAGTTTGTTGATGGAGTAATTGTAGGTAGCGCGATTGTAAAAATCTTTCAGGAAAAACCTCAGGAGGCTTATGAATTCATTAAATCTCTTAGAGAGGCGATATAAATGGCATGGTTTAAAAGAAAAGAACCAAAAATAGAGAAAAAAGTAAAAATTCCAGAAGGATTATGGGTAAAATGCGAAAACTGTAAAGAAATAATTTATCGGAAGGAGCTTGAAAATAATCTCAAGGTCTGTCCAAAATGTCAATATCATTTTAGAATCTCAGCAAAAGAAAGAATTTCTCTTATAACAGATACTGCAAGTTTTACAGAAATAGACTCTGAAATTAAAAGCCCTGATCCTCTTGAATTTAAAGATACAATATCTTACAAGGATCGATTACAGGAAAATGAAAAAAAGACAGGACTTAAAGAAGCAGCAATCTACGGAGATGCGAAAATCAATGGAAGAGATGTAGTAATCGCTGCTCTTGATTTTTCCTTTATGGGTGGAAGTATGGGAACAGTTGTTGGAGAAAAAGTAACGCGGGCAGCAGAAAGAGCAATTGAAAGACGAGTTCCATTAATCATAATTTCATCCTCAGGTGGAGCAAGGATGCAGGAGGGAATGTTTTCTCTTATGCAGATGGCAAAAACATCTCAGGCAATTGGAAGAGTTAAAGAAGCAAGAATTCTTTATATTTCTGTTTTAGCAGACCCAACATTTGGTGGAGTTACAGCATCCTTTACAATGCTTGGTGATATAATAATTGCAGAACCTAAAAGTCTTATAGGTTTTGCAGGACCAAGAGTTATTCAGGAAACAATAAAGCAACAATTACCAGAAGGATTTCAGAGAGCTGAATTTTTGCTTGCACATGGAATGATTGACATTATTGTAGAAAGAAAGGAATTAAAAAATACAATTTATAGAATCATTGATATTCTTATGCCTGTATCCACTTCATATAATATCCAAAATCCCAAAAACATTCAAGACACTGAATCGTCTATCGTTACTCGGGGAAACAAGAACACAGAGCAGTATACAGGCAAGGATTCTTCTTCACTCAATTCAGACTCGAAATGACAGAGAGGATGAAATATAAAGAGTTGATAAATGAGCTTTATAAAAAAAGAACAAATGGTATAAAACTTGGACTTAATAGAGTTATTTCAGTACTTGAAAAACTTGGTAATCCTCATCATTACTTTAAATCAATTCATATTGCGGGAACAAACGGTAAAGGTTCTGTTTCTAAGATAATTTATTGCCTTCTAAGAGCTCATGGACTAAATGCTGGACTTTTCACATCTCCTCATCTTACAAGATTTACAGAAAGAATAGTTGTCAATGATATTGAAATCTCTGAGGAAGAAGTTGAGCGTCTTATTGAAAAAATAAAACCTTTTTCAGAAGAGCTTACCTTTTTTGAGTATGTGACAGTAATGGCTTTTCAATATTTTAAAGAAAAAGGTATTGAGTATGCAGTAATTGAAACAGGTATGGGAGGAAGGCTTGATGCAACAAATGTGATAAATCCTATGGTCTCTGTAATAACAAGTATAGGACTTGATCATCAGGAGTTTTTAGGTTCAGACTTAGTCTCAATTGCAAAGGAAAAGGCAGGAATCATAAAAAATGCAACACCAGTGATATCTTCGTCTCAGAAAAAAGAAGCAGAGGAAGTGATTATAAAAAAAGCAAAAGAGATGGATGCACCATTATTTATTTACACCAGAGATTTTATAGGTGAACTGAAATCAATAAACCTTGATGGGATTGTTTTTGATTTTTATCCCTTCAGCCTCAAGACTCAAGACTTAAGCCCTAAATATTCAGCATTTAACACTTATCATGACTTATTTTTGTCTCTTACAGGCTTTCATCAACTCGAAAATGTGAGTGTAGCTTTAAAATCGTTTATGACAGTATATCAATTCTGGAATGAAAACTCTATAAGAGATGGTCTGAAAAATGCAAAACTACCTGGCAGACTTGAAATAATCTCTAATGAACCTCTTGTAGTCTTTGACATAGCACATAATCCTGATGCTGCAGAAGTTTTAGTAAACTCATTAAAAATTCTTACAGATAAAAAACCAATAGTAGTTTTTGCAATGATGCGAGATAAAAATGTAAAGGAATTTATAAAATGTTTTGAAAATTACGCACATAAAATGATATTTACAGTTCCAAATTATGAAAGAGCTTTGACATATAAAGAATTATCTGAAAGACTAAATAAAGAAAAAATAGATTTTATTTCTGAACCTTTTGACGCATTTAAAAATGCCCTTTTTATCTGCAAGAATAATCCAGAAATATATCTTCTTTGCACAGGCTCGACATATCTGATTGGTGAAATTAAAGAGTATATTGGAGAAAAGACATTGCATAGAGTTCTTGGAGAGATTTTATGAAAATTATTATTCCCAAACTTTTGCTTTTATTTTGCATAATACTGTCCATCTTTTTTACTGCTCGCATTTCTTTTGCTACAGAGATAATCTCACAAACATTAGAATACTTTGACCAAGAAAAAAAAATCATTGCAACTGGTGACGTTTATATGAGTGATATGACATATGAACTCAAAGCACAGAAAGTAATTTATTATGAAAATACAGGTGATATAGAAGCCTATGGAGACCTTTACTATACCGATGATGAAATTACTGCATGGGCTGAAGAAGGAAAACTTAACAGGGAAAAGAAAACAGGTTTTCTAAAAAATGCTCTTCTTCACATAAAAAAGCAGGATATGTGGATAAAAGCATCTGAGATTGAAAGACTGAGCGAGATTAAATATAAAGCTAAAAAAGCAACTTTTTCAACATGCGAACCAGAGCCAGACAGTGCTCAACCATGGTGTTTTACAGGAGAGTTTGTTGATCTTGTGGTTGATGATACATTAATATCAAAGCTTACTACCTTTAAAGTCAAAGATGTGCCTATTCTTTTTTCTCCTATTTTCTGGGGTCCTGGAGGAAATACCAAAAAATCTGGATTTTTACCACTTAAATTCGGGAATTCAAATACTCGCGGAATTCGTTTAAGTCCTGCATATTATCTTGTGATTGATAGCAATAAAGATGCCACCTTTTATCTTGACTATTTTTCAAAAATAGGACTTGGCAAGGGGATTGAATATAGATACATGGATTTTGATACAAAGGGAATGTGGTATGGATATCAGATTAAAGACAGGGAACTTAACAGAAACTACATTGAGTTAAGGGGAATTCATGTACAGAAACTAAAGGGAGTTGATTTGCTTGCAGATTTAAATTATGTGAACAAAAATGACTTTTACAGGCAGTATGGAGATGTCCGATCAGCCTCAAATACTTTTCTTTTTAAACAATATGCGAAAGACCTTTCTGCAAGATATGATAGATTTTTACAGTCTTCTGTGGAAGTTTCTGTACCAGGAGTTCAGTCAAGATTTTATTTGCTTGGTCAGGGATGGAAGGATTTAAAAGAGGGAAGTATAAGCCCTCCAGGAAAAGCAGAACTTGGATATGTTGTTTATCCTTATAAGCTTGGAAAATTCAATATAAATTTTAATACTAATCTGTCTGAATTTTATAAAGAAGACGGACTTAAAGGACAGAGATTTGAGATAAGCCCTCAAATAAGTTATAGTACTGGAGACAGCGTTAAACTAACACAAAGCTTGGGTTTAAAAGAAACTTTTTATAATCTTGAAAATACATCTCCTTATGAGGATATTTCTCATAGAGAAATGATCCAATATAATGCAAAAAGTTTTATGAGATTTTATAAAAGAGGAGAAAATTTCACTCATCTGATTGAGCCATTTATAGAAGGAGTTTTTATAGGAGTTAATGGCAAACCACCGATTTTAAAAGATACTGAAATAATTGATGACACAGCAATTTTACGAGCTGGAGTTTATAATAAATTAAACTTCAGAAGCCTTACTGTCCATGCAAGAGTTGCTCAGGTATATGATTTCAGAGCAAAAAATGAATGGGACAAGTTATATCCGATTTTATTTGAAGGAAGAATATCCCTGTGGAAAATAAGTTTTGGATTTGATACATATCAGAACATATCAAAAAAAAGAATGGAAAGATTTAATAGTGATATAAGCTTTTCTCCAGATGAAACAACATCTTTCTCATTCAGTGAAAGATATACCAGAGAAGGTGCCCTTTCTGCTGCTTATCTGTGGTCTCTTACATCAACAGATCAGTATAAATCACAGGAAAAGGAAGGTGGGATTAAAACATACGCCTTAACAGTAGCAAAAAAACTATCAGAAAAGTGGTCATTTACAACAAATGTGAACTACGATGCTAAAGGGCAAGGGTTGAGGGATAGCTCATTAAACATAAGATATGCTCAACCTTGTTGGGCAACAAATATCTCAATAACAAGAAGGCCTGTTGAAATACAGGGAAGAAAAACCTCTGAGTTTAGCTTTCTTGTAATAGTTGAACTGAAAGGATTGGGTCCATTTAGAGTTTATGAACGCAGTGGTAGTTCTTAATAAGCCAAAAGATTTTACAAGCCAATATGCTGTTACCAAGGTAAAAAAGATTTTAAAAGTCAAAAAAGCAGGGCATTCGGGAACACTTGATCCTATGGCCAGAGGGATTTTGCTTGTATGTTTAAATGAGACAACAAAAATTGCTTCCTTTCTTATGGAGCTTGAGAAGGAGTATATTTTTAAGGCAAGGTTTGGAATTTCAACAGATACATATGATGCAGAAGGTAAAATAACAAAAGTAGTTGATAATTTTGAGATAAACAGTTTAAAGTTGGAGGAAATCCTGAGAAAATTTACTGGAGAGATTATGCAGATTCCTCCTATGTATTCAGCAGTAAAAGTTGAAGGCAAACCACTTTACAAGCTTGCAAGAAAAGGAATTGAGTTAGAAAGAAAACCCAAAAAAGTCATTATTTATTCAATAGGCATAGAAAGGTTTGAACCACCCTTTGTAACATTTAGAGTAGTTTGCAGTAAGGGAACCTATATGAGGTCACTTTGTCATGATATTGGAGAAGAAATGGGAATAGGAGCTCACATAGTTGAATTAACAAGAACAAGAATTGGAAATTTTATAATTGAGGATTCAATAAATCTGGATGGATTAAAAGAGTTTGTGGAGTCAGCAAGTTTCAATGAAAGGAATCTGCAGCCATCAGCCTTAAGCCTTAAGCCTAATAAATGGTTTCTTTCTATAGATCAAGCCCTGTATTTTCTACCTTCAGTTATAATACAAGATACTTTTGTAAGAAGATTTCTCAATGGTAATTCTGTTAAAATTCCATTTGGCATAGTGCCCGCAGGCTGGGTAAAGGTTAAAAATAGGCTGGGTAAAATTCTTGGTATAGGTTACAGCAATGGCATAATTATAAACCCAGAAAAAATAATTTGGGAGGAAGCTATATGATAGCAAGATATACAAGAAAAGAGATGGGCAAGATATGGAGTGATGAAAACAAATTCAGGAAATGGCTTGAGGTAGAGATTGCTGTTTGTGAGGCATGGGCTGAGCTTGGGAAAATTCCTGTGGATGCCTTAAGAGAGATTAAAGAAAGTGCTGATTTTGACCTGAAAAAAATTGATGAGATAGAAGCCACAGTAAAGCATGATGTAATCGCCTTTTTAACTGCTGTGGCAGAAAAAGTCGGTCCTGTCTCCAGGTATATTCATATAGGACTTACTTCTTCTGATGTAGTAGATACTGCCCTTGCATTACAGATACGGGAAGCTGGAGAATTGATAATGGAAGATTTAAAGAAGCTTAAAGAATTATTCAAAGAAAAGGCTTTTCAATACAAAGATACAATATGCATGGGAAGAAGTCACGGAGTTCATGCAGAGCCAACTTCTTTTGGATTAAGATTTGCTTTATGGTATGAAGAAACAAAAAGAAATATAGAAAGACTTAAATCAGCCTTAGAAATAATCTCTGTTGGTAAAATATCAGGAGCAGTTGGAACATTCTCAAATATACCACCAGAGATTGAAGAGATTGCCCTTAAAAAACTTGGACTCAAGCCAGAACCTGTGGCAACCCAGATTGTTCAGAGAGACAGACATGCAGAATTCTTAAGCGTGCTTGCTTTAATTGCTGCAATGATTGAAAAAATAGCAGTTGAGATAAGACATCTTCAGAGAACAGAGGTTTTAGAGGCAGAAGAACCATTTACAGAAGGGCAGAAAGGCTCATCTGCAATGCCCCATAAAAGAAACCCTGTTGGTTGTGAAAATCTAAGCGGACTTGCAAGACTTGTCAGAAGTAATGCCTTTGCAGCCTATGAAAACATAGCTTTATGGCATGACAGAGACATATCCCATTCATCTGTTGAGAGAGTTATAATTCCCGACAACTGCATTCTCGTTGATTATATGTTAAACAGGCTTTATGGAATAATAAAAGACTTGAGAGTCTATCCTGAAAGAATGCTTAAAAACATTGAGCTTAGCTACGGACTTTACAACTCTCAGAGGGTTTTGCTTGCTTTGGTTGATAAGGGGCTTACCCGTGAGCAAGCATACAGCCTTGTTCAGAGTAATGCTATGAAAAGCTGGAAAGAAGGTAAACCCTTTATGGATTTGCTTCTTTCAGATGAAGAAATAAAAAGGCATCTTACTGAAGATGAAATAAAAAGCATCTTTGAGCTAAACTATTACACAAGAAATATTAACCACATTTACAGGAGAGTTTTTGGAGAGTAAGACTAAACAAAATATTGAATAGAAGAAATAGAGGAGGAAGGTATGAGTAGAGACATCACAAAAATCAGAAACATCGCAATTGTAGCCCATGCAGGTGCAGGAAATACCAAGCTTGCAGAACAGATACTTTTTAAAACAGGGCAGATTGACAGAGTAACTACTGGTGAAACTACAGGTAAAGTAATTGACTATGAACCTGAAGAGCTTGCAAGAAACATGACTCTTAGCTGCAAAGTTGCATACTGCGATTATAAGGATTACAGAATTAACATTATAGATACTCCAGGTTTTGTTAATTTTCTTGAAGATACAAAGAATGCCCTTAGAGTCGTTGATGGTGCAGTGGTAATAGTAAGTGCCATATCAGGAGTTAAGGCTGAAACTGAAAGAATATGGAAATACTGCGATGACTATGACCTTCCAAGAGTAGTTTTCGTAAACAAACTTGATAAAGAAAATGCATCCTTTGACAGAGCAGTTGCAGAGATTGAAAAGGTTTTCGGACAGGAGGCCATTCCTCTTACTCTACCTATAGGAGAAGGTCCTGGACTTCAGGGAATTGTTGATTTAATATCACTTAAAGCATTTATACAGGATGGTAAGTCTGTAAAAGAAACATCTATACCATCAGAATTAATGAGCAAAGTTGATGAATACAGGAAAAAATTCGTAGAAAAAATTGCTGAGCTTGATGATAGCCTTCTTGAAAAATACCTTGAAGGAGGAGAATTAACAGAAGAGGAGTTAAGACGAGGACTTCATGATGCATCAATTGCTCGTAGATTCATCCCTGTACTTGCTGGCTCAGCACTTTTGGGAATTGGCATAGAAGCTTTGCTTGACAGCATAATCCTTGCACTGCCAGATCCGAAAGAGAGAGCTAATATTTATCCGATAAAGGGGATAAATCCTAAGGATGGAAAAGAACTAATAAGACAACCCTCTGAAGGAGAGCCTCTTTCAGCCTATGTTTTTAAGACAACTATTGATCCCTTTGCAGGAAAAATCTCCTATATTAGAATTTTCTCAGGAGTTTTTAAGGCTGACACTAATGTATTAAATCCAAACACCGACATCAAGGAAAGAATCGGACAAATTTATTATATTCTCGGAAAATCGCAGATTCCCTGTGGAAAAGCAGGTCCTGGAGAGATTGTAGCAACAGTAAAACTTAAAGACACGATTACAGGACACACTCTTTGTGATGAAAATGCACCAATTTTATTACCAGAAGTGAGATTCTCAGAACCTATAATATCCTATGCCATTGCACCAAAAACAAGGGGTGATGAGGAAAAAGTTAGTGCAGGACTTCATAAGCTTCTTGAAGAAGATCCAACCCTTAAATTCTCTAGGGATGAGGAGTCAAAGGACATGATTCTCAGTGGTATGGGACAGGTTCATATAGAGGTTGCCCTTGAGAAACTCAAGAGAAAATTTGGAGTTGAAGTCAATCTTATGGCACCGAAAGTTCCTTACAGAGAAACAATAAGAGCAACTGCAAGTGCTCAGGGTAAGTATAAAAAGCAGTCTGGTGGAAGAGGACAGTATGGAGACTGCTGGATTCAGATAGAGCCATTACCAAGGGGTGGTGGCTATGAGTTCGTTGACAAAATCGTAGGTGGAGTTATTCCTCAACAATATCGTCCAGCAGTTGAAAAAGGAATAATTGAGACAATGAAGGAAGGAATTTTAGCATACTATCCAATCATAGACTTGAAAGTTACACTATATGATGGCTCCTATCATCCTGTGGATTCTTCTGAAATGGCGTTTAAAATTGCAGGTGCTCTTGCTCTTAAAAAGGCCTTTATGGAGGCAAAACCTGTTTTACTTGAGCCAATTATGAAGACAGAAATAATAGTACCTGATGAAACCTTAGGAACAGTAATTGGAGACCTAAATTCCCGCAGAGGAAAGGTTCAGGGAGTTGAGCCACAGTCAGGAGGAAATCAGAAAATAATTGCGCTTGTTCCTATGGCTGAGATGCTTACATATGCAAACCAGCTTCACAGCATGACCTCTGGAAGAGGAATATATTCTATGGAGTTTTCCCATTATGAGGAAGTACCATCTCATATTGCTCAAAAAATAATTGAGCAAAGACAGAAAGAAAGACAGGCAAAGGCAGAGGAGTGAAATACACAGATGCTTTATATAGCCTCATAATGCTTCTGTTTAAAAGGGATAGACAAAAATGAAAAAACCTTGGGGTGGAAGGTTTAAAAAAAAGACAGCTAAGACACTTGAAGAGTTTTCACAGTCCATATCATTTGACAGAAGACTATGGCAGGAAGACATTGAAGGAAGTAGAGCCCATGCCCAAATGCTAAAGAAGCTGGGAATTATTGATGAAAATGAACTAAAGCAAATTCTTCAAGGGCTTGAAGAGATTGAAAAAGAGATAAAAGAAGGAAAATTTCAATTTAAAGAGGAGCTTGAAGATGTTCACATGAACATTGAAAGAGCTCTTATTGAAAAGATTGGCTCTGCAGGAGCAAAAATACACACTGCTCGTTCAAGAAATGACCAGGTTGCCACTGACTTAAGGCTTTATTTAAGAAAACAAATTCATAGACTTATCTGGCAACTCACAGAGCTTGAAAAAACATTTATCTTCTTGGCAGAAAAACATATTGATACAATAATGCCTGGTTATACTCATCTTCAAAAAGCACAGCCTGTACTTCTTTCCCATCATCTTCTTGCCTATGCATGGATGTTTGAAAGAGATAGACAGAGACTTAAAGAGGCTTTAAAAAGAATAAATCAGTGTCCTCTTGGTGCCTGTGCCTTAGCAGGAAGTAGTCTTTCTATTGACAGACATTTCACTGCAAAGGAATTGGGTTTTGATGATGTAATTCCAAACAGCATGGATGCTGTTTCTGACAGAGACTTTGTATGTGATGTGCTTTATTGCGGTTCTATGCTCATGATGCATCTTAGCAGAATTGCTGAGGAAATTATTCTCTGGGCTACTGATGAATTCAAATTTATTGAAATATCTGACAGATTTTCAACTGGCTCAAGCATGATGCCTCAGAAAAAAAATCCAGATGCTACAGAGTTAATAAGAGGCAAAACCGGAAGAATATATGGACATCTCATTGGTTTTCTTACAACAATGAAAGGTCTTCCGCTTACCTATAACAGGGATATGCAGGAAGATAAAGAGCCTGTTTTTGACACAATTGATACAGTAAGCATGAGCCTTAAAATTATAAATGAAATGCTTTCAGAGATTAAGTTTAACAGAGAAAGAATGAAGGACTCCTGTAAAACTGGCTATCTTACTGCCACAGATCTTGCTGAGTATCTTGTTAAAAAGGGTATACCTTTCAGAAATGCTCATGAAATAGCAGGTAAAATAGTGCGTTACTGCATTGAAAAAAGAAAGAATCTTTCAGAGCTAAGTATAGATGAGCTTAAAAAGTTTTCAGATAAAATTGAAAAGGATGTTTATGAAATATTAAATCCTGAAGGTTCAATTGAGGTAAAATGCTCCTATGGAAGTACTTCTAAAGAGAGTGTAAAAGAACAGATAAAATTGCTCAGAAAAATATTAAAGGAATAAACATGATTTGCCTCACTAAAAATTACCCTAAAATATCTAAATCATTCAACAGGGTATTCATTTGCCTTCTAATCTCATTAGTATTTCTTCTATTAAGTTGTGGCAGAAAAGCTGATCCAACTCTTGAAGACTATCTTCAACCCGAACCTGTGGAAAAAATGAACTTAACAGCAACTTATGATAAAATTTTAATTATCTGGAGATATCCTGAAAAGGCAAAAACAAAAATAGAGAGTTTTCTTATAGAAAGAGAAACTAAAGGACAAAGAAAGACTCTTGGATATTATGATAAAAATACCACATCATTAGAAGACACTGATATTATCTTTGGAGAAACCTACAAATACCGCATCTTTGCAATAAGTCCAAAAGGCATTTACAGTAAACCTGCTGAATCAGAGATTACTCCTCAAAGATTATCTGAATTGGAAAATATTAATTATAAAATCACTTCTGAAGGAGTATTGCTATCATGGAATACTCAGAATTCATTTGTTTATAACATATACCGAATAAATCAAAAAAATGAGAGAGTTAAAATTGGCTCAACAGATAAAAATTCCTTCTTGGATGGACTTATTTTTCAAACTATAAGCTCATTTACAAATGCTTCTAAGCAAGAAATAATCTATATCATAACAGCCTGTGTATCTTCTGAATCAACATACATGGAAAACAAGGGAACAGAGATAAGAGTTCCTATAAGTTCTTTTATTCCATCAAAACCCGCAGAAGTTTTTTGGTCAATCAATGAACATGGAGTTTATATTTCATGGAAAGAAGTTCCTGAAAGATGGATTAAAGATTATAAAATATATAGAAAACGGACAGATGAACAGAATTTTAAGCTTATTGGTGAAACAATGATTCCTTTATTCTTTGATGCTGAGTATAATATTAGTAACTTAAGACCGCCTGTTTATTATAAAATTACAACACAAGGTCCTTTAAAAGAAAGTGAGCCAGAAGAAATAAAAATGGAGGTACAGGATGGATAGAATTCTTCTTGGTCACGGAAGTGGTGGTAAATTAATGCATGAGCTTATAAAAAAATACATAGCTCCTGTTTTTGAACTTCCATCTCTTATGGATTCTGCTATAGTATCTTTAAATCATTCTGGAAAAGTTGCGATAACAACTGATTCCTATACTGTTTCACCAATATTTTTCCCTGGTGGAGACATTGGAGAACTTGCAATAAATGGAACAGTAAATGATTTGGCAGTTGTAGGTGCATTACCGCTTTATCTTACTGTTGGATTTATTCTTGAAGAAGGTTTTCCAATGTCTGATTTTGAAAGAGTGCTTAGGAGTATTTCATATTCAGCAAAAAAGGCTGGGATAAAAATAGTTGCAGGAGATACAAAAGTTGTTGATAAAGGAAAGGGAGATGGTATTTTTATCAATACCTCTGGTATAGGAATTGTCCCTGATGGAGTTGAACTTTCTCCCTCAAAAATAGAAATTGGCGATAAAATTATAATAAGTGGTTCTATAGCGAATCATGGTATTGCTGTTATGAGCGAGAGAAATGGATTTACCTTTGAGCCACCTGTACTAAGTGACACAAGAGCTTTAAATGGATTAATTGGTGAAATACTAAAACAATTTTCGGCTTTTATTAAAGTGATGAGAGACCCAACAAGGGGAGGAATAGCAACAACTCTTAAAGAACTTGCCTTAGAAGGAGGAAAGGATATTTTGATATATGAAAATGCTATACCTTTACATAATACAGTAAAGGGTGCCTGTGAACTTCTTGGTATTGATCCTCTTTATGTGGCAAATGAGGGAATTTTCGTTGCTATTGTTAAAAATGCTGTTGCAGAGGAAATTCTCTCTTTAATGAAGTCTCATCCTTTTGGTGAGGAATCTGCTATAATTGGAGAGGTTACTGGTGAAGGAAGTAAACTGTTACTTAAAACCTCAATAGGAGGCACAAGAGTAGTGGATATGCTTCCTGGAGAGCAACTGCCAAGAATATGTTAAAGGAGATAGATATGAGACAAGAAAAAAATCGCTATCCTTCGCTCATAAAATATTTAAATCGCTCAATCCAACTTATTTTTTCTTTATCATTTATCTTTTTGCTATGGACAATTTCCAACTCAGCCTTCAAAGTTTATGCAGAAGAAAACAAATTTTTCATTGATCGAGTTATAGCAGTTGTAAATAAAGATGTAATAACATGGAGCGAATTATACAAATATATGGAGTTTATTGCAAAGGATGAGATTAAAACATTAAATCCAGATGAAAAATTTAAATACTTTAAAGCTCATGAAGAGGAGTTTCTTGAGAGATTGATTGAAACAAAACTTCAAATTGATGAAGCTGAAAAATATGGAATTTTTGTTACAGACTCTGAGATAGAAGAAGCAATAAATGACATAAAGAAAAAATATGCTCTTACGGATCAAACTTTCCATGAGACCATTAGAAAAGAAGGTATTAGCATTAATGATTATAAAAAAATGCTTAAAGAACAGATAATAATCGGCAGAGCATTAAATTTATTAGTAAAAAGCAAAATTATTATTACTGATGCTGAGATAAATAATTATATTGCAACTCATCCAGAGCTTTCATGCGATGATGATGGATACTATGTGAGTCAAATATTTTTGAAAAAAAGAGAAAATCAAGAAGAATTAAAAGCAAAAATAAATGAAGTTTTAAAAAGACTCATTCAAGGTGAGTCTTTCAGTAAAGTCGCATCTCAGATGAGTGAGGATGTAACAGCAAAGACAGGAGGGAGTATTGGCCTTCTTAAAAAGAAAGAAATTGCCTCTGAGTTATCAAATCTATTTTCAAAAATGAATATAGGTCAGGTAAGTGAACCTATGATGACCGAACATGGTATTTTTATTTTTAGGCTTGATGGAGTCTGTTTTAAAAAAGGCTCTGCCCAGCTTGTAAATTATGTAAAAACCCTTTTAGAAGATGAAAAATTCAAAAAAGACTACAAGCTCTGGATAAGAGGACTTCGTCAAAAAGCATACATAGAGATTATGGATTAAAAATGCTTGAAAGACTACAAAAAATACTATCTGATTATGGTATTGCATCAAGAAGACATGCTGAGGAGTTAATCAAAGAAGGACGAGTAACTGTAAACGGTCAGATTGCAGTAATAGGACAGAAGGCAGATCCTGAAAAAGATTATATTAAAGTAGATGGAAAGTTGCTTGTTAAACCTGAACCAAAAGTTTATTATGCCTTTTACAAACCAAGAAAAGTGATCACCTCTTTGTTAGATCCTCAAGGAAGACCCACAGTAAAAGACTTTATAAGGGGAATAAAATTCAGAGTTTATCCTGTTGGAAGACTTGATTTTGACTCTGAAGGATTGCTTTTTCTTACAAATGACGGAGAGTTTGCCTACAAAGTTATGCATCCAAGTTCAAAAATAGACAAAACCTACATGGTAAAAGTAGATGGCATTGTAGAGAAGGAGACTATAGAAAGGCTTAGAAAGGGAATAAAAATAGATGGCAAACTTGCTGTGCCTGTAAGTGTTCATCTTGTAAAAACCCTTAAGGCAAATTCATGGATAAGAATAACCCTTCATGAAGGAAGAAAAAGACAGATTAGAAAAATGCTTGAGAGGGTTGGACATTCTGTGATAAAACTCATAAGAATTGCCATTGACGGTGTTAGATTGGGAGAGATTAAACCTGGTCAGTTTAGACCTCTTACAAAAGAGGAATTGGAGGAATTAAGAAAAAAATTAATAATCAGGAGGGTATTATGAAACGCATGAGCAGTTTTTTTGTATTTTTTTTAACCCTTGTAACTTTTATCATTTTTAGCTTCACAACTTCCTACAGTAAAGAGCCTTACAAAATTGGTGCAATTTTTTCTGTAACAGGACCTGCTTCTTTTCTTGGTGAGCCCGAAAAAAATACTGTTCTTATGCTTGTTGAACAGATCAACAAAGCAGGAGGTATTAATGGGCATCCCCTTCAAGTAATAATTGAAGATTCAAAGAGTGACGAAACTCAGGCTGTGCTTTCAGCAAAAAAACTTCTTGAGAAGGATAAAGTTTTAGCAATAATTGGTCCTTCCACAACAGGAGAGTCAATGGCTTTAGTGCCTATTATGACGCAAGCACAAACACCTCTTATATCCGTTGCTGCAGGTGCGAATATAACACAACCAGCAAAAGAAAGATACTGGATATTTAAAACAGCACAGTATGACACAAGTGCTGTTGAGGCAATTTATACTTATATGAAAAAAAATGGTATTAAAAAAGTTGGAATATTAACCATCACAACAGGTTTTGGTGATGCTGGCAGAAAAGCACTTCTTGAAATGGCTCCCAAATTTGGAATTTCTATAGTTACTGATGAGAGATACGGTCCAAAAGATACAGACATGACAACCCAGCTTGTGAAAATTAAATCTGCTGGTGCTCAAGCAGTTATCAACTGGTCTGTTGGTCCTGGACAGGTAATAGTAACTAAGAATTGGCATGCTTTGAAAATGGGAATTCCTCTTTATCAGAGTCATGGATGGGGTAGTAAGAAAAATCTTGAGCTTGCAGGAAAGGCCGCAGAGGGCGTTATAGCACCTCTTGGAAGGCTTGTTGTATGGAATAAGCTTCCAGATAAACATCCTCAGAAAGCTCTTCTGAAAAAATATGTAACAGACTATGAGGCAAGATATAAAAGTGAACCTGGCACTTTTGGTGGACATGCCTATGATGCTTTAATGATTATTGTAGAGGCGTTGAAAAAAGTTGGTCCAGATAAGAAAAAAATAAGAGACTACATTGAAACAAAAATTAAAAAATGGCCAGGCACAGGAGGCATTTTCAATATGTCTCCAGAGGACCATTGCGGGCTTGATATGACAGCCTTTGAAATGGTGATAGTTAAAAATGGAGATTGGGAGATTTTGAAATAAAACATGACTTTGCTGCTTCAGTTTCTCTTTTCAGGACTAACAACGGGATCTGTTTATGCACTTGTTGGGATAGGTTTCAATATTGTCTATAACTCCACTTCAATAATCAATCTTGCTCAGGGAGAGTTCGTAGTTATAGGCGGACTTATGATGTGGTTTTTCATGGAAAGTATGCAACTACCTTTTGCAGTTTCCTTTTCTTTAACCCTCCTTATTGCAGCTGTTACAGGACTGCTAATGGAGAGGCTTACAATTAAGCCTCTCCTTAAAAAAGGTGATCTCCTTCTGATGATTATGGTAACCATAGCTATATCAATTTTAATTAGAGGAATTCTTATGTTTAAATTTGGAAAAGACCCCTATACATATCCGCCTTTTACAGAGGGAGAACCTATAAACTTTTATGGTGCAGTTATAACTCAGCAAACTCTTTGGATTATAGGAATTACATGCTTATGCATTGTTTTGCTTTACTTGTTTTTTAATAAAACAATGACAGGAAGGGCTATGAGAGCATGCTCTATTGATATTAAAGCTGCCAGACTTATGGGAATAGATGTATCAAATATAGTCATGCTTTCCTTTATAATTAGTGCTATAATAGGAGCAATTGGAGGAATAGCCATAACACCTATATCCCTTATGGAGTATGATAAGGGAGCAATGCTTTCAGTAAAAGGATTCTGTGCAGCCATAATGGGCGGACTTGGACGCAGTAGAGGTGCAGTTGCAGGTGGTTTTACTCTTGGAATACTTGAATCTCTTACAGCAGGATACATTCATTCAGGATTTAAAGATGCTGTAGCACTTCTTATCCTGCTTTTTATTCTTTTTGTTAGACCTGCAGGAATTTTTGGCAAAACTGAAATCGTTAGATTAAGAAAGTTTTAATATGGACAAAGGAAATGCAATAGCAATTATTGTACTTGCCATTTTAGTTATTCTTTTTCCTCAGTTAACCACTGATAATTACATCCTTACAATAGGAATTTTTACTGGAATTAATGCGATCGTTGCAATAGGTTTAACAATACTTATGGGATATGCAGGACAGATATCTCTTGGACAGGCAGGCTTTTATGGAATAGGAGCTTATGTATCTGCTATTTTAAGCTTAAATTATGGCTTACCTGTCTTAATGAGTATGCTTATTGCAATAATTATAGCCTCTCTTATCGCAGTTATTCTTGCCATACCCTCTTTAAGATTAAAAGGGCATTATCTTGCAGTAGCAACTCTCGGTTTTGGTGAGATAATTCATATAATTCTAAATGAATGGGGACCAGGAGGACCGTCAGGCTTTGGTGATATTCCACCTTTAAGTATTTTTGGTTATACACTAAGTTCAACAGTAGAGTATTTTTATATTATCTGGTTATGTATTGTTGTCATGATGATTTTTTCATTAAATCTTACTAACTCAATGACAGGAAAGGCATTGAGAGCAATGCATGACAGTGAAATTGCATCATTAACAGTAGGAATCAATATTATAAAACTTAAGATAAAGGTATTTGTTCTGAGCGCTGTTTATGCATCTTTTGCAGGAGCTTTATATGCCCATTACGTTACTTTTCTTAGCCCCAGTGGATTTTCACTTTTTTATTCAGTTTTGATTCTTATGATGGTTGTAATTGGAGGAATATCAAACATATGGGGAGGAATTGCAGGCGCTCTAATTATTACTCTTCTGCCTGAAGTCCTCAGAGGCTTCAAAGAATTTGACATTCTTGTTTATGGAATGATTTTAACCCTCTCTCTTTTATTTATGAGAAAAGGTATTGTACCCTTAATAATTGAGTCATTTAAGAGAAAGATTTTGAAATGATACTTGAAATAAAAAATATCTCAAAAAGTTTTGGGGGTATTAAAGCACTTAAGGATATTAATTTTTCTGTAAAGGAAGGTTCAATTCATGCTCTTATTGGTCCAAATGGTGCTGGAAAAACCACGCTAATGAACATAATAAGCGGGCTTGAAAAGATGGACAATGGAGATATTATTTTTAAAAATAATTCAATCAAAAAAATCCCACCACACAAAAGAGCAGAAATGGGTATAGCAAGGACTTTCCAAAATCTTGAACTTTTTGGAAATCTTACAGGAATTGAAAATATCATGGTTGGAATGTATTTAAAAAATCACAGGGGATTTTTAAGCTCTGGAATCATGTTGCGAGGAATAAATAAAAAGATAATTGAAGAAAGTATTTCTATTCTTGAATACATAAATCTCTCCCACAGAAAAAATGAGCTTGCAAAAAATCTTCCAGTGGGAGAACAAAGACTGCTTGAAATAGGAAGAGCACTTGTCACTCAGCCAAATTTAATGTTACTTGATGAACCTGCTGCAGGTCTTAATATGAGAGAGACTAAAAATCTTAGCCAGCTCATTAATAAAATTAGAGATGAAAGAAAAATTACCATACTAATAGTTGAGCATGACATGGAACTTGTTATGGGAATAAGTGATATGATTACTGTGCTTAATTTTGGAGAGGTAATTGCAGAGGGAGAACCACGTATGATACAAAAAAATCCTCATGTTATTTCAGCCTATCTTGGTGAGGATTAGTTTATGCTTAAAATAAAGAATTTAGAAGTCTATTACGGCAAATTGTATACTCTTAAGAAAGTTTCACTTCATATAAAAAAGGGAGAGATAGTAACCCTCATAGGAAGCAATGGTGCTGGAAAGACAACACTTTTAAATACCATCTCAGGACTCCTAAAGCCTTTATCTGGAAATATTTTATTTGAAGGCAAAGAAATATCTGGAGAGACTCCTGAAAAAATTGTAAAGATGGGTATTTCTCAGGTACCTGAAGGAAGATTGATTTTTAAAACCCTAACAGTAGAAGAAAATCTTCTCTTGGGTGCCTACTGTCAATATTCATTAAAGAAAAAAAAGCAAATTCAGGATGATATGAACAGGATTTACAATCTGTTTCCCAAACTTAAAGAAAGAAGAAAGCAACTGGCAGGAACTCTTTCAGGTGGAGAACAGCAGATGCTTGTCATAGGAAGAGCATTGATGTCAAGACCAAAACTTTTACTTCTTGATGAGCCAAGCATGGGACTTGCTCCAAATATTATAAAAGAAGTTTTTGGGCATATTGTTGAACTAAAAAAATTATATGAATTAACAGTGCTACTTGTTGAACAAAATGCTAAAAGTGCGCTTAAAATAGCTGACAGAGGATATGTTATTGAGACTGGAAGAATCATCCTTGAGGGAAATGCTGAAGATTTACTTATGAACATGGATGTTCAGAGAGCCTATCTTGGAAGAGACCTTGATGCAGAAGAAAGAATTTAAAGGAGGTTTGCTATGATATGGGATAAAGAAAAAGAATGCATGGAAAGGGAAGAGCTTGCTCATCTTCAGCTTGAAAGACTTCAGTCAACCATTCACAGAGTTTACAGAAATGTGCCTTTTTATCGTAGAATGTTTGACAAAAACGGGATAGACCCTGATAGCTTCAGCAGTCTTGAAGAAATAGGTAAAATTCCATTTACAACAAAAAATGACTTAAGAGAAAACTATCCCTATGGACTTTTTGCTGTTCCTCTAAGAGAAGTTGTAAGAATTCATACATCCTCAGGCACAACTGGAATGCCTATTGTTGTTGGATATACAAAGAATGACCTAAAAATATGGACAGAACTTGTAGCAAGAGTCTTAACAGCAGGAGGAATAACAAAAGATGATGTTATCCAGATAGCTTTCAACTATGGACTTTTCACTGGTGCTTTTGGATTCCACTACGGAGCTGAAAAGATAGGTGCCTCTGTCATACCTATTTCAATTGAAAACCCTAAAAAACAAATTAAAATTCTACAAGACTACAAAACTACTGCGCTACTGTCAACTCCTTCCTATGCTTTATTGATCGCTAACACCTTAATAGAAATGGACATAAATCCTAATTTTCTCTCTCTGAGATTTGGACTTTTTGGCGCTGAACCATGGTCAGAGAGAATGAGACAGGAAATTGAGGAAAAACTAAAAATCGTAGCTACTGACAATTATGGATTAAGTGAGATAATGGGTCCTGGTGTGGCAGGTGAATGTCTTGAAAAAAAAGGATTACATCTTCAGGAAGACCACTTCTTTTTTGAAATAATAGATCCACATAGTCTTGAGCCTGTAAAAGAAGGAGAAGTAGGAGAACTTGTAGTAACCACATTAATGAAAGAAGCATTTCCTGTGCTCAGATTCAGAACAGGAGATCTTACGAGATTTCTTCTAGGAGAATGTCCTTGTGGTAGAACATTTAAAAGAATTGACAGAATAATGGGTAGAAGCGACGACATGATAATTATTAGAGGTATGAAAATATTTCCATCTCAAATTGAAGCAATACTTTATGAAATAGAGGGTAGACAGCCTAATTATCAGATAATACTTGAAAGACATGCTGGGATTGATCAGATGACAATTCTACTTGAAATGTCTGAGGATATATTCTCTGATGTGATGAGAGAACAAACTCAACTGATAAATACAATAAAAGAAAAAATTATATTCGAACTTGGGCTTCCTGTGAATGTAAAACTTGTAGAGAAACGAACAATTGAAAAAGTCGGCGAGAAAATAAAACGGATTATTAACAATAGATAATTAGATTTAAAACTTTTGGTTGACAAACTTTTAAACTTTAGTACAGTGTGCTAACAATATTACTAAAAATTTGATGTAAAATTTTTTCTAGCCTTCTGGTTCTGTATTAGTCAAGACTCCTGAGTTTATCAATTTAGACCCAAAAATCACCAAAATAGAACAAAACA
>CAZTLF010000018.1:0-30724 GCA_964614465.1 uncultured Thermodesulfovibrio sp. | reverse complement strand
ACATCAGTTGATTCAATCCTCATCGCAAATATCTGCTTCAACCTGTAACTTACCCCAGCAAGATTAGGTATTGGTTGGCTGAGCCAGTGGTCATGCATATTTGCAAATTGCACAAATAAATTAAGTTCCAACATCCTCAATGATGCAAAATATTCCCCATGCTTTATCCTCATATACTCCAGCCCAGCATTTATTGATTCAACTACATTTTCCTGTATATGTGTTTACTCTTAACAGAGATGATGAAGAAAGAAGCGGAGAAAATAGGAGTTAAAGTAATTGAGTTTAGGCAAGAAAATCCTCTAATGGAGATTTACAAATTTTTCGAGTTAAAAAATGTAGCTTGTAGTCAACCTGAAAAAATGACATCCAAAGAATTGGAAGACAAGATAAACGGAATAATAATGGGATAGAAAGAGGAACAAGAAGATTTGACCATCATTAAAAAACTAAAAGAGTGGACAAAGTGATTATCGCCGAAACGAACTTTTGCTCGCTATCAGTTCCAACGAAGTAGGAGACTTGTTTGTAAAAATTAAATATGAAGAAAACTACTTTGATATTATCAGTGCCAAGCCAAATATGAAAGAATTTGTAGCGGTAAGACTTAAACTTCCTAGATGGACTGCTTTAAGGTTGAGTCAAGATAAAGATGCTAATGTTTTTACAAGATTGGCAATTCCTTATAATCCATATTACATAGAACCTTATGAGAAATAGACATTAAAGGGATTGTATGATCTGGAAAAAGGAGAGATTTTAATTGGAGAAGAGTTTTGGAATTTTGTAGCAGGTAATAATATTTACAAGGAACTTTTAAGTATATTCCAAAAGGTTGGAGAAGAGTTAATAGAGGAAATTGACAAGAAATTCTCAGAAATAGTTTAATTTTTATTTTGTTAATCAGCCAATTTTTCATTAACAGAGTTAAAATATAATTAATGGACAAATTTACACTTCAAACTTCCTTTAAACCAAAGGGAGATCAGCCAAAAGCCATAAAGCAACTTGTTGAAGGCATTAAAAAAGGCTATAAACATCAGGTTTTACTTGGTGTTACAGGTTCGGGTAAGACTTTTACTATTGCAAATGTAATTGAGAAGGTTAACAAGCCCACACTTGTAATTGCCCATAATAAAACCCTCGCTGCCCAATTATATGGGGAATTAAAGGAACTTTTTCCATATAATGCTGTTGAATATTATGTTAGTTACTATGATTACTATCAACCAGAAGCCTATATTCCTGAAACAGACACCTACATTGAAAAGGATGCACTTATTAATGATGACATTGACAGAATGAGACATTCTGCTACTCTTTCTGTTCTTATGAGAAAAGATGTAATTGTAATAGCTTCTGTATCCTGCATTTACGGAATTGGTTCTCCTGATGACTATTTGTCTATGCATGTAACACTTGAAGAAGGAATGAAAACAGAAAGGGATGCTATGTTAAGAAAGCTTGTTGAAATACTTTATGCAAGAGCAGAAGAGGAATTTAGAAGGGGTGCTTTCAGGGTTAGGGGTGATATAGTTGATATATTTGCCTCTCATTGCCTTGATAAAGCTTACAGGATAGAGTTTTTTGATGATGAGATAGACGCAATTTATGAAATTGATCCTCTTAATGGAAGGAGAATAAAAAGAATTCAAAGAATATTCATTCCTCCAAACAGTCACTGGATAACTCCTGAGCCAAGATTAAAAAAAGCACTTGAAACTATAGAAGAGGAACTTGAAGAAAGAATACGTTATTTTAAAGAAAGGGGAGAAGAACTTTTTGCTGAAAGAATTGAAAAAAGAACACGATTTGATATGGAAATGCTCAGTCAATTCGGTCATTGTCATGGCATTGAAAACTACTCAAGACACCTAGGCGGTAGACTTCCAGGAGAACCTCCTTTTACATTAATTGATTATATTTATGCAGGTCCTTCAAAGGGAGATTTTCTTACAGTAATTGATGAAAGTCACGTTACTGTGCCTCAGATTGGAGGAATGTATGAGGGAGACCGTTCCAGGAAACAGACTCTTGTTGAGTATGGATTTAGACTTCCATCAGCTCTTGATAACAGACCTCTTACTTTTAAGGAATTTGAGCACAGAATGAACTATGTGATCTATGTTTCTGCTACTCCTGGCGATTATGAAATTGAAAAATCATGTGGAAGAATTATTGAACAAATAATAAGACCTACAGGTTTGGTTGATCCAAAAATAGAAGTTCGTCCTGCTATCAATCAGGTTGAAGACCTTCTTGATGAAATCCATAAGAGAGTAAAAAATGGTGAGAGAGTTCTTGTCACTACTCTTACAAAAAAAATGGCTGAAGACCTAACAGATTACTATACAACTCTTGGCATAAAAGCCAAATATCTTCATGCAGATATTGATACTCTTGAAAGGGTTGAAATTTTGAGAGACTTAAGGCTTGGCAAGTTTGATGTCTTAATCGGAGTAAATCTTCTCAGAGAGGGACTTGATCTTCCAGAAGTCTCTCTTGTTGCCATATTTGATGCTGATAAAGAGGGTTTTCTTCGTTCTGAAAGGTCTCTTATTCAAACAGCAGGCAGAGCTTCAAGGAACATAAATGGCACAGTGATATTTTATGCAGACACAATTACAGAGTCAATGAAAAAGGCAATTGAAGAGACTGAAAGAAGGCGCAAGATTCAGACAGATTATAACAAAAAAATGGGAATTTCTCCAGAAACAGTAAAAAGCAAGATAAAAGATATACTTGCCTCCATTTATGAAAGAGATTATGTTACTGTGGATGTTGTGAAAGAAAAGGAAGAAGAATATGAGATTTCGGAAGATACCATTAAAAAGCTTGAGATTGAGATGAAAAGGTCAGCAGAAAACCTTGAATTTGAAAAAGCAGCAGAAATAAGAGACAGGATATTTAAAATAAAAGAAAAAATGTTAAAACTCGGAATAAAATTTCCAGCTCAAAGGCTTGACTGAAAACTTTTTCTTTTGTTGAGTCGGTTTTCAGGGATAATTGTAAAACACTTTTGAAAATTTTTTAAATTAAAAAACTTTTATCTATATTAACAATTTTAGTATATAATAGTTTATGGAAAAAACAAGAATATATGAAATTGAAGAAAAATGCACAATAAGGCAAAAATTTGGTCATTGTTTAATCCCTTTAAGATTAGCTATTTTTTGTATGGATTGCTTTACTATTCATATCCAGGATAAATGTCCAAACTGTCCGTCTAATAACTCAGTAAGATTAATAGAGTTATTTTTATCAGAACCAAATCCCTCTGATGAAAGAATCAGAGAGGTTATAAAAAATAAGTTCCTTGAATTTTAAATTCCTTAAATTTTAATGAACTTTTAGATTTTAAACAAAATTTGTTAAAAACCTTGTTAATGAATCTAAAAACCATAGATAAATACAGAAAAAATTATTGTTTGCCTAAATTTAGCGCATCTTAATTTTTTCATACTATATTGAATGTCTTTGTTTTACATACTCCATTTTGTTTATCTCCATATATATAAAGTCCTTCTTTCTTTAGCTTTGCTGTATGCAAGATTATAAATAACTTTTCTTTTACCAAAACTGAAAAATTATTTTTTTAATTCTGTCTTCGAATGCTGTAACACAGGCAGGTTCTTCACATTGCGTAATTTTATCTTTACAAAGATCACATTTATACATAACTCCACCGCCAGCATACTTGGCTTGATAGCTTCATTTTTCCTCCTTCAGCAAACTGCCGATTATCTTATCATTCAACCACCTGTATAAAAATAAGAACTGCATGATGCAGCATTACTCACAAATAGAGAAATTAACCTTTCAGTTTCAGTACCACCACAATTAGGACATCTTTCGGTCTCATCTCTTTTAGCTACAGGCTTTAAAACCTGAAAAGTTGTGTTGCACTTTTTACATTTGTACTCATAAAAAGGCATAGCCTACACCTCCTTACATAGAAGATATGTAAGTTTTCATAACTTTTTCTATTTCCTTTTCAAGATTTTCAACAGAATCTGCTTTACGCATTAAACAGTCATTAAGATAATACATCACAATCAAAAAACCAGCACTTTTTAAAGATCCGTTAATTGAAGCAAATTGGATAATAATTTCTTCACAGGGACGCTCATTTTCTATCATTCTTTGAAGTCCTTTAATCTGCCCTTCAATTCTTTTAAATCTTTGAATAAGTTTTGTTTTGTCTTTTTCCATTATACCCAAACCCCCTATTATTTTATTTTTATAGTAAAATAAATGATATAATCATTGTCAAGTTTTAAGGTATTTTTTATCTTGCTTATTAAATTTTTTTATGCTAAAATAATTTTGCTTATGGAAGACCATAAATTAAAAGTATTCTGTACGGTAGCTGAAACAAAAAGTTTTTCTAAAACTTCGGAAATTATTCATCTTACACAACCTGCAGTTAGTCTTCAAATTCAAGCGCTGGAAGAATTATATGAAACTAAACTATTTGACCGTTCCTCAGGAAATATTACGCTGACTACAGCAGGCGAGATACTCTACAAATATGCAAAGCAGATTTTAACACTGTATGCTGAAGCAGCGAAAGAAATAAGTAAAATAACAGGATTAATAAAAGGATGTGTAAAAATTGGTGCTGGAACAACTGTTGGAAACTATATCCTGCCTGCAGTAACTGTAGATTTCAAAAAGAAACATCCAAAAATCAGGGTAAGTGTTTCTATAGGTAATACAAAAAAAATTCTTGAAATGCTTAATTCAAGCATGATAGATTTTGGAATTATCTCTGAAATGTCTGGCAAAAACAAATTTATTGTAGAATCAATTATCTCGGATGAGTTATGTGTAATTTGCTCTACAGATCATCCTTTGAGTAATCAGAAATCTGTTTCATTGTATGATGTTGTTAAAGAACCCTTTGTAATAAGAGAGGAAGGTTCAAGTACAAGGGTTATAATTGAAAAATTTTTAGCAGAACATGGACTTACCGTTTCTGATTTACATATATCTCTTATTCTTGGAAGTACAGGTTCAATTAAAGAAGCAGTTGAAAGAGGCATCGGACTTTCTATAGTATCCAAGTGGGCTATTCGTAAGGAAGTATCATGTGGAAATTTAAGAGTTATTAATCTTAAAGAAGGTAAAATAACAAGAGATTTTTATATTATTTTGCCAAAAAATACAATTCTTTCTCCAGCAGTTGAAGAGTTCATAACATATCTTAAAAACTATTCTTATTCGGATTTGATTTTATAAAGGATCGCCAACTTTATGAAGTCTTACCACATTTCTATTTCCTAAAAAAGGTGAACTTGCTACAAATACAACTGCATCACCGTCTTTAACAAGATTTAGTTTTTTTAGTTCTGTTTCAGTTTCTTTTAAAAATAAATTATCTATCATATCAATTTCTTTAGGAATATGCATAGGAATAACAGTCCATAAAAGTGAAAGTCTTCTATATACTTTTTCATCAGGAGTAAATGCTACCACAGGCATAAAAGGTCTCAGTTTAGAAATAAGCAATGCTGAAAATCCTGAGTGGGTAAAAACAACAATAGCTTTTGCCTCTATATCCTGAGCTACTCTGACAGCTCCTGATGCAATAGCTTCAGGGATATATTTGCTAACTTTAAATGGATTAATAATTTTGTCTGAAAAACTTTCTTCTGTAAAACTTATAATTGAATTCATTGTTTTGACTGACTCAACAGGATACTTCCCTGTAGCTGTTTCTGCAGAAAGCATGAGCGCATCTGTCCCGTCAAGCACAGCATTTGCAACGTCACTTGCTTCTGCTCTTGTTGGTCTTGAATGTTCTGTCATTGACTCAAGCATCTGGGTTGCTGTTATAACAATTTTTTTCCTTTGATTTGCAATATATATTAACATCTTTTGATAAAAAGGAACTTCTTCAGCAGGAAGTTCAACTCCAAGGTCTCCTCTGGCTACCATTATTCCATCAGTAACATCAAGAATTTCATGAATCCTTTTGAGTGCCTCTCTTTTTTCTATCTTAGCAATTATAGGGGGTAGAACAATATTTTGCTCATTTGCCCATTTTTTAATTAATTCAATATCACTGGCATTTCTTACAAAAGATACGGCAATATAGTCTACATCCATTTTAATTCCAAAAATCAGGTCAGATTTGTCTTTTTCCGTACAAGAACTTATAGAAGTTCTTGTAAATGGAAGGTTTACACCTTTTCTGGATTTAAGAATTCCTCCTTCAATAACTTTTCCAAGCAATCTATCTTGAAGTTTGTCAATTACTTTAATTTTTAGAATACCATCATCTATTAGAATATCCTCGCCGGGCTTTACATCTTCTATCAAAGACGGATAAGAAATAAAGATTCTTTTTGCATTTGAAAATTCATTTCCAGGATAAATTTCTACTGTCATTCCATCCTTTAGTTGAATCTCATCATTTTCAACATCACTTATTCTAATTTTAATACCCTGAAGGTCCTGTAAAATAGCAATTGATTTTTTAATGTTTTTTGCTTCTTGTCGGATTATTTTTATAATGTTTTCAAACCATTCATAATTACCATGTGAAAAATTGAGCCTTGCCACATCCATTCCATTTTCTATCATCCTACGAATTATTTCTCTGTTTTCGGAAGAAGGACCTATTGTGCAGACAATTTTGGCTTTTTTCATATCTTCTCCATCTAAAATACCTCAAACCCCATGTCTTTTTTTCTAATTCTCAGATGTCTTTCCCATCCAGATAGCTTTTCTTTATAATCAGTTCTGTAATGAGCTCCAACACTGTTTTTCCTTGCTAAAGCAGCCTCTGTAATTAATAAGCCAACCATAGTCATATTTTTAAGTTCTATAGCAAGCGGATCAATAAAAAATTTTTCAGATATTCTCTCATAAATTGAATGAATTTTAGCTCTTGCTATTCTAAGAGATTCACCACATCTTATTACACCTACTTTTTCCCACATTGTCTGTCTCAGATATTCTCTCATTTTGTTTATTTCAGAATGATCTATATACTCCGCCTTACCTTCAAGCTCATAATTATGGAATAATATGTTATTAAACTGATTTCCTTCAACATACTCAATTGCACCAAAAGCTGCACGATATCCATAAACAAGTCCTTCAAGCAAGCTATTGCTGGCAAGCCTGTTTGCACCATGAACTCCTGTGCATGCTACTTCTCCTGCAGCAAATAATCCTTCAATATTTGTTCGTCCATTGATATCTGTTTCAACACCTCCCATAATAAAATGAGCTGCAGGAGAAACTGGAATTGGCTGTTTTGTTATATCAAAATTGAATCTCAAACATGTTGAGTATATTGTAGGGAACCTAATTTTTAAAAAATTTTCATCAAGATGTGTCATATCAAGATAAACATGAGTTGAATGGGTTTTTACCATTTCAGATATTATAGACCTTGAAACAACATCTCTTGGTGCAAGTTCTCCGAGAGGATGATAATTTTTCATAAATTCTTCTCCGTGAATATTCCTCAAAAGAGCTCCTTCACCTCTCATTGCTTCACTTAAAAGAAAAGCAGGAATGCTATGCGCATAAAGTGCCGTGGGATGAAATTGAACAAACTCCATATCTTTTAAATAAGAACCTATTCTAAAGGCCATTGCCATTCCATCTCCTGTACATACTTTTGGATTAGTTGTTCGAGAATAAATCTGTCCAGCACCACCTGTTGCCAGAATAGTTGCCTTTGAAAAACATTTTATAAGATCCTTTTCTTTTAAAAGGAGTGCTCCAATACATTTTCCCTCTTCAACTATCAAATCAACAGCCATTGTAAAGGAAGTTTTTTTAACATTTTTTAATGTAGATACTTTATTTATCAGAACTCTCTCAATTTCTCTTCCTGTTGAGTCTCCATGGGCATGAAGAATTCTTTTTCTTGAATGAGCAGCTTCTAAGGTAAAAGCAAGCTTAGAGCCTTCTTTATCAAACTCAGCTCCCCAGTTAATGAGTTCAACAATTCTTTCAGGCCCTTCGCTTACAAGAATTCTTACAGCTTCTTCATTGCATAATCCATCACCGGCTTTGATAGTATCTTCAAAATGAATTCCTATCTCATCTTCATCGCTTAAAGCAACAGCTATACCACCTTGTGCATATTCAGTTGAACTCTCTGTAGGTAAATCCTTTGTTACGACAAGAACCTTTCCTTTTTTGCCAAGTTCAATTGCTGCACGAAGTCCTGCAACACCACTTCCAATAATAAGATAATCTGTATAAACTTTTTCAGACATATTAATCCTCAAAGGTTATTTTTAACACTTCATCAATTGAAGTAATTCCTCGTATAATTTTTTGAATTCCGCTTTGTCTTAGAGTTATCATCCCGAGTTTTACTGCTTCTTTTTTTATATCCATTGCTGGAGCTCCTGTCAATATAAGCTCTTTTATTTCATCTTTGATAGGCATAACTTCGTATAAAGCAATTCTTCCTGAGTATCCTGTGTTATTGCATGCAGGACATCCCTGAGGAGTGTAAATTTTAATTTGTTCTGTAATATTTTCAGGAAAGCCAATTTTGACAAGATTTTCCTTTGAATATTTTTCTTCTTTTTTGCAATGAGTACAGAGTTTTCTCACA
This sequence comes from uncultured Thermodesulfovibrio sp., assembly GCA_964614465.1. Taxonomy (GTDB): domain Bacteria; phylum Nitrospirota; class Thermodesulfovibrionia; order Thermodesulfovibrionales; family Thermodesulfovibrionaceae; genus Thermodesulfovibrio. The sequence continues at coordinate 22,134 of CAZTLF010000018.1, read as the reverse complement.
AGTCTTTGAGCTATAATTAAAATTAAAGAAGAAGATATCAAAAAAGGTTCTATCCCCATATTTATAAGCCTTGTTATGGTACTTGCAGCATCATTTGTATGCAGTGTGCTCAGAACAAGATGACCTGTAAGTGCTGCCTTTACAGCTATTTCTGCAGTTTCAAAATCTCTTATCTCACCTACCATTATAATATCAGGGTCCTGTCTGAGAAATGCTCTCAATGCAGAGGCAAAAGTAAGCCCTATTTCTTCCTTTACCTGAACCTGATTAATTCCCGGGAAGCTGTATTCAACAGGATCTTCAACGGTCATTATATTAACATCAGGTTTGTTGAGTTTCATCAGGGCTGAATAAAGGGTTGTTGTTTTCCCAGAACCAGTAGGACCTGTAACAAGTATCATTCCATATGGTTTGTCTAGGGATTCAGTAAAAAATTTTAATGAGATTTCTTCAAATCCTAATTTCGTTAGATCAAGTTGCAAAGAGCCTTTTTCAAGAACTCTCAAAACAACTTTTTCTCCATAAATAATTGGAAGAGTTGATACTCTGAAGTCCACATCTTTATCTGAAATTTTTAACTTGATTCTTCCATCCTGTGGAAGCCTTTTTTCTGAGATATCAAGATGAGCCATTATTTTGAACCTTGTAATCAAAGAACTTTTTATCTGGGAGGGAAGATTTAAACTTTTGTGAAGAACTCCATCTATTCTATATCTTACATTAACACCTTTTTCATAAGGTTCAATATGAATATCACTTGCTCTCATTTTTAAAGCATCTATGATTATCTTATTAGCCAGTTTTATAATGGGAGCTTCCACTCTGACACTGTTTTCCTTAAGCTCAATATCCTCTGAAGGAATAGTATCAACAATAGCGCTTTCTACAAGCTCTGCAACTGTTTCTGTTGTTTTGAGGTTATTTGCAGTTGATATAAACTTATCTATTACTTTAAGAATTTCAGAGTCTTTTGTAAGATATATTTTTAGATTAAATCCTGTTAATAAAAATTTTATATAGTCAACAACAGTATTTAAGGGTTCACATATAGCCACCTTTATAGTATTGCCTGTTTTGGCAAATGGAACAATTTTATATTTTTTTATAACTTCTTCTGAAATTAATTTAAAAGCATTTATATCAATTTCTGTTTGTGATAGACTAATTAATGGATAACCGTATATATCACTCAATGCATAAACAAGTTGATCTTCTGTAACATATCCTAATTTTATAAGAGCTGCACCAATTCTTATTCCTTCAGATTTTTGAAGTTTTAAAGCATTAAGGAGTTGTTCTTCTGTAATTACTCCTTTTTTGACTAAATACTGTCCTAAGGAAGTTATTCCAACAAGTCCCATTTATATTCTAATTTTAATAAAATTCAATAAATTTTTCACTTCTTCCACCTTTGAAAATGCCATTATGTGAATCCCATTGCATAGCTTTCTTTCCATTATTTTTAAAACCATAGAAGCTGCAAAATCAACTCCAAATTTTTCAACATCTTCTTCGTTTAATCTTTCTATTTTTTCTGTTAACCAGTATGGCACGATAACTCCAGGCACTTTACTGGCAAGATAATGCAACATTTTTTTATTTCTTATAACCACTATACCAGCAATGACTTTTGTATTAAATTTTTTTGAGTAATCTATAAATCTTTCAAGTTTTTCAATCTCAAATATCATCTGGGTTTGAAAAAATTCTGCTCCCATTCTTAGCTTTTGTTCAAATCTTTTTAGCTGTGGCATTAATGGTTCCGCATTAGGATTTACTACTGCTCCGCAAAAAAACTCAGTTTTTTCATTTAGTTTATTTCCATTTATGTCAAATCCACTATTAAGACGATTTACTAACTTAACAAGTATAGAAGAATCTATATCATATACAGGTTTTGCTTGATTATGGTCTCCCCATACAGGATGGTCTCCTGTCATAACTAAAAGATTTCTTATACCAAGAGCATGAGCACCTAAGAGGTCTGATTGAATTGCAATTCTGTTTCGGTCTCTGCAAGTCATCTGAAGCACAGGTTCAAAGCCTAAATCTAAAGAAATCTTACATGCTACCAAAGAGCATAATCGCATTTTTGCTGAAGGATTATCAGTAAAATTTACAGCATCAACCATTGTTTTTAATTCTTTCAATTTATTTACCATTTCTGTTATCTTAGGACCTCTTGGCGGAGTAATTTCTACAGTAATTACAAAATCTCCGCTCATCAGCTTATTTTTAAGATTGATCAACTTTATTTCTCCTTAAGTTCTCTTGGCGAGTTAGCCTTTGACCAATCCTTCGGTCCTAAAATGTCTTCATAGAATTTTTCGACAAATTTTCTTTTCTCCAGAATTTCATATGCAACTATCCATGTACATTTTCTTAGAGGATTAACCTCGCATTTACCATCTTTGTATCCACCACATGGTCCATTTAGCATTGATTTTGGGCAGAGGGTTACAACACAAACACCTGTAATTGCAAGAAAACATTTACCGCAAGCTCGGCATTTTTCTTCAAATTCTCTAAAGCGACGCATATTGCCAATAAAAAGAGTATCATTTACAGGAATGACGGGTTTTTCGCTAAAAAATTCTGTAATAGTTTGTGTTCCTGCTCCACAGGAAAGAACCATTATACATTGAGCTTCATTTATTGGGTCTTTGTATTCAAAAAGCTCTCTTTTTGTTCCCAGTATCTGACAACCTGTTTTTGCAATTATCCATCCTGTTACTTTTTTATTCTGATTTTCAAGCCATTCTTTTAAATGCAATATAGCCTCTTCATCTCCTGTGCCACATAAAGTAGCACATTCAGAACAGCCAATAAGAAAAAAGCTGTTAAAATTTTCAATGAAGTTTTCAATCTCTTTTAAATCTTTTTTTTTGCTTATAATCATTTAACTACTCTATGCTGAAGCTTGGTTGCATAAATGGTATTTTCCATTAACATAGCTATTGTCATTGGACCAACTCCTCCTGGGACAGGTGTTATATAAGAAGCTTTTTCCTTCAAATCATCAAAATTAACATCACCGACAACTTTACCTGAAACTGTAACATTTATTCCAATGTCTATAATAACTGCTCCTTCTTTTATCATATGAGAGGTAATGAATTTTTCTCTTCCTATGGCAACACACAAAATATCAGCTTTTTTTGTTATATCTTGAAGATTCACGGTTTTACTGTGACACATTGTCACAGTAGCATTTCTTTTTAAAAGCAGTAAAGAAAGAGGTTTACCAACAATAATACTTCTTCCTATAACCACAGCTTGTTTACCTTCTAAGTTGATTTTATATTCATCAAGCATACGAATAACACCTTTTGGAGTACAGGGTATAAACAATGGATTATCAATTAGTAGCCTTCCAAGACAAAATGGAGTAAAACCATCCACATCTTTTAAAGGATTAATTCTTTCTAAAACTCTATTCTGATTTAAATGTCTGGGAAGAGGAAGCTGTATAAGAATTCCGTTAACCTGAGAATTTTCATTTAATTCATCAATAAGTTTTATTAAACTCATCTCATCTGCATTTTCAGGAAGCCTGAAAACCAAACTCTGAATGTCTAATTCCTTACAGGTTTTTTCTTTAAAAGATACATATTTTTGACTGGCTATATTCTCACCAACAAGCACAACAGCAAGACATGGATTAATTCCAGAATTTTTTAAATCTTGAACTTCTTTTTTTAATTTTTCCTTAATTTTTAAAGCAAGGCTTTTCCCATCAATAATTTCTGCACTCATTTATTTATTCCTTTTTATTAATTCAAGTGCTTCCTGTCTTGTTGTCTGACTTCTTCTGAATATACCCCGAACAGCTGAAGTAATTGTTTTTGTATCCGGTTTTTTTATGCCTCTCATGCTCATACAAAGATGTTCTGCTTCAATAACCACCATACATCCTTTTGGTTTCAACTTTTCCATTAATAAATTTGCTAATTGACTTGTCAATCTTTCTTGAACCTGAGGTCTTTTAGAAAGATAATCAAGAGCCTTTGGAAGTTCGCTTAAACCTACAATCCTGCCATCTGGTATATAAGCAATATGGGCATAGCCAAAAAAAGGCAGAAAATGGTGTTCACATACAGAGTAAAAAGGAATGTCTTTTATTAAAACCATTTCATCATGCGTATCTCCTTCAATACATTTCAGCAAATCTTCATCTGGAGGAAACATTCCTCTGAAAATCTCCTCAAACATTCTGGCAATACGAACAGGAGTATCCTTAATTCCAGGTCTTTCAATATTTTCTCCTATACCCTCTAAGATTAGTCTTACTCCTTCTTCAATCTTTTTTCTGTCAAACACAGCTTATTACCCTTTCATCAGTGATGATTAAATCAAGCCTTTTATCAAAAGGCTCTATTGGAATTTTATCAATAATCTGCTCTTCATAGGCTAAGCCTATAGCTAAACCTTTCTTTTTTGAAAGAAGTCTATCATAAAAACCTCCTCCATAACCAATTCTGTAACAGTTTTTGTCAAAGGCTATGCCAGGGACAGCTATAACATCTATTTCTTCAACAGTAGCTTTTTGTCCACCCGTAGGTTCAAGAATACCTCTGTATCCAGAAACCAACTGACTTGGATCTTCTATCAAATAAATTTCCAGATCATCTCCCTTTACCTTAGGAAAAGCTGTTCTTATTGAATTTTCATGACAGAAATAGAAAATTCTCCATGTATCTACTTCAGATCCAAAGGGAGCGTAAAGAAGAACGGTTTTAAATGTTTTTTTTAAAATTAAATCAATAAAAGTTCTGGCTATTCTTTCATTTTTCCGCTTCTTGGTGTCCTTTTGTAAAGATTTTCTTAACTTAATCATTATTTTTCTTATTTCTTGTTTAGTCATAGAGAATATTTTCAAATTATACCATTAACTTAAAGATTTATGGTATTATACAACTTTATGGAAGATAGAGAAATCATAAAACTTTCAGAAAAACTCTTGATTCCTACCTATTCGAGATATCCTATAGTATTAAGAAAAGGACGGGGTGTTAGAGTATGGGATATAAATGATAAGGAGTATCTTGATTTTCTTGCAGGAATCGCAGTTAATGTTCTTGGGCATTGCCCAAGAAAAGTTGTAATGGCAGTCCAAAAACAGGTTCAAAGACTCATTCACACCTCAAATCTTTATTACACTGAGCCTCAACTTAATCTTGCAAAGATATTAATAAAAAATTCATTTGCAGACAAGGTATTTTTCTGCAATTCAGGAACAGAGGCAAACGAAGGTGCGCTAAAACTTGCAAGAATATACATGAAGAATAAATATGGTAAAGAGCGTTATGAATTTATTTCAACATACAATTCTTTTCATGGTAGAACCTTTGGAAGCCTGAGTGTAACAGGACAGGAAAAGTATCATCATGGTTTTGAACCACTACTCAGTGGTGTAAAATTTGTTCCTTTTAACAATCCCCAAGCCATTGCTAATGCTATAACAGACAAAACTTGTGCGGTTATTCTTGAGCCAATTCAAGCAGAAGGAGGGATAAATCTGCCTGATAAAGATTATTTAAAAAAAATAAGAGAAATATGTGATAAAGAGAAAATTCTCCTTATTCTTGATGAGGTGCAAACATGTATTGGCAGAACTGGAAAGCTTTTTGCATATGAACATTTTGGAATTGAGCCAGATATCATGACACTTGCAAAAGGACTGGGTGGAGGAATTCCAATAGGAGCTATCTTAACAAAAGATGAAATTGCTAAAGCCTTCGCTCCAAAAACTCATGCATCCACATTTGGTGGAAATCCTGTAGCTTGTGCTTCTGCAGTGGCAACACTGGAAACAGTGCTTGAAGATGGCTATTTACTTGATTACTGCCAGAGAATGTCCGAATATTTGATGAAAAAACTCAATTCAATAAAAGACAAATATCCTGAAAAAATAAAAGAAGTAAGAGGGATAGGACTTCTCATAGGAGTTGAACTAACCTTTGATGGAGCAGAAATAGTTAAGAAATGCATGGGAAAAGGACTACTTATAGGCACAGCAGGAGATGGCTCTGTACTTAGATTCACACCTCCTTTAATTATTGAAAAAAAAGATATAGATGAAGCTATATCCATATTTGATAAGGCTCTGAGCGAGGTTTCGGATTGAAAAGAGATTATCTAAGAGTATTTGATTTCACAAAGGATGAATTCCTTTCAATGATAAAAAGAGCTATAGATCTCAAAGCAGGCAAAGATGCTTTAAAATACCCTCTTACATGTAAAAGCATAGGAATGATTTTTGAAAAACCATCAACAAGAACACGTATCTCCTTTGAAGTTGCAATTTATCAACTTGGTGGACATCCCATTTATCTTAGTTCAAAAGATTTACAGCTTTCAAGAGGCGAAACCATAAAAGATACTGCGATGGTTTTTTCAAGGTATTTAGATGCCGTTATAATAAGAACATTTTCTCATAGCGTAATTGAGGAATTTGCAAAATGGTCAACCATTCCTGTTATAAATGCTCTTACAGATCTTCATCATCCCTGTCAGGCTATGGCAGATATGATGACAATTTTTGAGAAAAAGGGTAAACTTGAGGGGATTAAAATTGCTTATATTGGAGATGGAAATAATGTAGCAAACTCACTTATAGAGGCATCTGCCTTAACAGGAGTAAATATATTTTTAGCTACTCCTCAGGGATGCGAACCTCTGGAAGAAATACTCCAGAGGGCAAAAACTATGACAGGAGTAAATCTTTCTGATAATCCTTTTGAAGCTGTATTAGATGCTGATGTAATATACACGGATGTCTGGCTTAGTATGGGAGAAGAACAGAATACTGAAAAAAGAGAAAAATTCAAAAGCTTTCAAGTAAATTCAAATTTGTTAAAAAAAGCCAAGCCAGATGCCATAGTTATGCACTGCCTTCCTGCCCACAGAGGAGAAGAAATAACCGATGAAGTCCTTGACGGACCTCAGAGCGTGGTATTAGACCAGGCAGAAAACAGATTACATACAGAAAAAGCCATTTTGGAGTTCCTTCTTTTGTAGGAATATTCCTACATTGATGTAAGAATATTCTGATTTACAACCTCCTTTAAATCATACATAATTTATTAAAAACTTAAAAGGAGGATAAGCGATGTCATGGAAAATGGATATCAATCCATTAGGAAGTCTTGCCTTAAGTGCTCTGGTTGCAGCAGTGCCTATTTTATATCTTTTCTGGGCACTTGCCTACAAAAGAATGAAAGGGCACTGGGCAGCAATTTCTGCTGTTGCAATAGCGGTTGTTATCTCTATTGTCGCTTATGGAATGCCTGTTAATCTTTCGGTTCTTTCAATTTTTAATGGTTTTCTTTTTGGATTATGGCCTGTCTGCTGGATAGTAGTAACTGCTGTTTATATTTACAATTTATCTGTTGAGACAAAACAATTTGAAATTATTAAAAACTCGCTTGCTGCAATCTCTGATGACAGAAGAGTTCAGGCAGTAATTATTGCATACTCTTTTGGTGCATTCTTAGAAGGTGCTGCAGGATTTGGTACTCCTGTCGCAATATCAGCTGCAATGCTTGCTGGATTAGGTTTCAATCCAATTTATGCTGCAGGCATCTGTCTTATTGCAAACACAGCACCTGTAGCCTTTGGTGCAATAGGAATTCCGATAGTAGTTGGTTCTGCTGTCTCAGGTGTAGATATGATGGCAATGAGTAAAATGGTTGGCAGACAACTTCCTTTCTTCAGTATAATTGTTCCGTTTTATATGGCTATTGTAATGGCTGGATGGAGGAAAACTGTTGAAATATGGCCCATTCTTCTTGTAAGTGGTGGTTCCTTTGCTATAACTCAGTTTTTGGTATCCAATTACATTGGTCCTTATTTGCCAGATATTCTTTCAGCCATTGTTTCAATAATCGCTACATTAATATTTGCTAAGATATGGCATCCTAAGGAATCATGGACATTTGAACATGAAGCTGCTGCTGCAGGAAAAGCAAAACTTCAGTATACTGCAGGACAGGTATTCAGAGCATGGGCGCCTTTTATATTGCTTTCAATTTTTGTTGCTGCATGGGGAATAAAGCCAGTTAAAGCTGCACTAGATCAGATTGCTACATTGAAATTCCCAATTGCAGGACTTGACAAGGCAGTTATAGACCATCTTGGAAAACCAAAAGCTGCAGTATATGCCTTTAATATACTTTCTGCAGCAGGAACAGCAATACTTTTTGCTGGTATTCTTTCGATACCTGTGATGGGAGCATCAATTGGAACTGCTTTAAAAGTTGCAGGAAGAACACTTAATCAACTTAAATGGCCCATTGTAACAATTGGAACAATTCTTGGATTTGCTTATCTGTATAATTTTTCAGGAATGGCAATTACACTTGGCTATGCCTTTGCATCAACAGGAGTTATTTTCCCATTCTTTGCAGCATTTCTTGGATGGCTTGGAGTTTTCATGACAGGTTCCGATACATCTTCCAATGCGCTTTTTGGAAAGCTTCAGGAAGTTACAGCCCGTCAAATTGGAATAGACCCAGTTCTTACAGTTGCAACAAACTCTTCCGGTGGTGTTTTTGGAAAAATGATCTCTCCTCAATCAATTGCTGTAGCAACTGCAGCTACTGGATATGTTGGTCATGAAGGAGATATATTTAGATTTACTCTTAAGCATTCTATTATTCTTACATTCATCATGGGCGTGATTGCTATGCTTCAGGCTTATGTATTTACATGGATGATTCCTCAATGGGAACAGGTCGTTCAAGCTGTAGCACAGACAGCAAAAGCACCAACTCCTGTTAATATTCAAGAGGGACTCAACTATCTTCTTGCCACATTTGCAATTTCTCTATTCATAGTAATCCTCTCCAGAGTAGTTGGTAAGGGAGTAGCAAAATGATCGACAATGTCTTCATAAATAATTGTAGAAATATTTTTGGTCAAGAAAATGTTCTTACTGATAAAGCTGAGTTGATCACATACAGTTATGATGCCACCCCTGGAATTCCCCGTGAAATTCCCGGGGTGGTAGTTTTTCCTGAAAATACTAAGCAGGTTCAAGAACTCATTTTTCTTGCTCGCCAGACAAAAACTCCTATTTATCCAAGAGGAGCAGGCACATGTTTAAGCGGTGGTCCTGTGCCTTTAAGCAAAGGAGTCGTTGTGTCTTTTCAAAAAATGAATAAAATAATTGAGATAGATCCTGACAATCTTACAGCAACAGTACAACCGGGTGTAATTATAGCTGATTTAAATGTTGCAGTAGCAAAATATGGATTAATCTATCCGCCTGACCCTGGTTCTATGGCAACTGCGACTGTAGGTGGTTCTGTTGCTGAAAACTCAGGTGGACTTAGAGGTTTAAAGTATGGAGTAACAAAACACTATATAATGGGAATGGAAGTGGTAATACCTACTGGAGAAATATTCCGATTTGGTGGCAAAACAGTTAAAAATGTCACTGCCTATGATTTCACCCATCTTTTTGTGGGTTCTGAAGGAACACTTGGAATAATAACTGAAATAATCTGCAAGCTAATTCCATCTCCAAAGTATCGTAAAGCAATGATTGCTTTCTTTGATAAACTTGAAGATGCAGGTAAAACTGTTACAGACATTATACGCAATCATGTAATCCCTGCAACTCTTGAAATAATGGATAAAGTTACTATTCAGACTGTAGAAAACTATGCAAAAGTTGGATTGCCCACAGAGGTGGAGGCACTCTTACTTATAGAAGTTGATGGAATGGGAAAAGATTCTGTGAATTGGGAAGCTGAAAAATGCGTTGAAATAATAAATCAAAACAACGGAAAATACAAAATTGCAGAAACAGATTTAGAAAGAGACTCTTTATGGGCAGCAAGAAGAGCAGCTCTTCCAGCTCTTGCTCAAGTAAAGCCTGCCACTGTGCTTGAAGATGCAACAGTTCCCAGAACAAAAATTGTTGATATGCTAATTGCCATCCAAAAAATTGCGAAAAAGTACAATCTCATGATTGGAACCTTTGGACACGCAGGAGACGGAAATCTTCATCCAACTTTATTAATTGATCCAATGAATAAAGAAGAGATGAACAAACTTCATAAAGCAGTAGATGAAATATTTGAAACTGCTCTTTCTTTTGGAGGAACTCTCTCAGGAGAACACGGCATAGGTGTAGCAAAGTTAAAGTATTTGAAAGATGAAATAGGTCGCTCTGGAGTTGAGACAATGAAACGCATAAAACAGGCACTTGATCCTGACAATATTTTAAACCCTGGTAAGCTTGTTCCTATGGAGGATTAATGTGGTAACAGCAACTCCAAAAACAGTATTTGATGATGTAGAAACATTAAAGATGGAATTAATTAGATGTATGAAATGCGGAAATTGTATGTCTGTATGTCCTATTTACAATATAGAAAAAAAGGAGTCTTCTGTTGCAAGAGGCAAAATTGCATTGGGAGAAGCTATTCTTTCTGATGAAATTAATATAGATGATGAAACATTGGTAAAGCTAATCTTTAACTGTCTTATCTGTAAATCTTGTATGTTTGCATGTCCTTCTGGAGTTCGGTTTGACAGAATTATTCTGGGACTCAGGGCGGCGATAGTAAAGAAAAAAGGACTTTCATTTATCAAAAAAGCTCTTTTTGGACTTTTAAAAAATCAAGAATTCTTTGACAAAGGCATGAAAGCTTTTGCAGCAATGCAGGGATTGTTTCTAAAAAAATATGGAAATAAAAAAAGAGTTCCAAAAAGATTTATTAAAGGAGTAACACCAAGATTAGATGATAAATTTATACTACCAGAGCTATCACGACAAAGCCTTAGAGACAGTGTATTAGAGACCATAGAAGTTGAAAAACCTCAAGCTAAAGCTATATTTTTCACAGGATGCTCTGTTAACTATTTTTATCCAGAAGTGGGTGAGGACTTAATTTATGTGTTAAAGAAAAACAATGTCTCAATTATAACTCCAAAAAAACAAAACTGCTGTGGTATGCCTGTGATGGTGCATGGAGACATTGATACAGCACGGGAACTTGCAACAAAAAATATTGATGCCCTTGAAAAAGCCAATGCCCAATATATAGTAACAGTATGTGGTTCTTGTGGAAGTGCTTTAAAGTATGAATATCCAGTAATTCTTGAAGGTACGGATTACGAGAAGAAGGCAAAAAAGTTGGCTGAAAAGGTTTATGATATATCCACATTTCTCCTAAAGGTCATAAAATTTGAACCACCAAAAGGGAAAGTTGAACTAAAAGTTACTTATCACGACTCTTGTCATCTTAAAAAGTCCATGAAGGTATTTAATGAACCAAGACAACTCATTAAAATCATCCCTGGAGTGATTCTTATAGAGATGAAAAAACCTGATGCCTGCTGCGGAAGTGGTGGAAGCTATCATCTTACTCATGCAGATACAGCACTAAGAATTGCAAAAGCAAAGGCAGAGGATATAAAGGCAACAGAAGCGGAAGTTGTATGTACAGGCTGTCCTGCCTGTATGATGGAACTTTTTGAAAGTCTTCATAGATTGGATGAGATTTGTAATGTTACACATACTGTAAGTTTATTAGCAAAATCCTATAAAGCTGAGGAGAAAGGAGATGTTTGAAAAATTTAAACAAAAGGCAGAAGCAATAAATGCAGAAGTGTATCTTTTTAAAAGTAAAGCAGACGCACTCGAGTTTATAAAGGATTTTATTAAACAAAATACTTCCGGAGCTATTTCTAAAGAAGTTGTATGGTATGATTCAATATTTCTTGAAGGTATAGATAAGGATGCGCTTCAAAAAGAGTTACCTCAGATTGAATTTAATATAGATTTTAACTCTATCTCTTCAGCCAAAATAGGTATAAATCAGGTTGACTTCGGTATCGCTGACACAGGAAGTCTTGTAGAAATATCTGATTTTATTTTTAAAAGGCTTTGCTCTATGCTACCAGAAATTCATGTAGCAATTCTTCCCTTGAAAAAAATTTTACCTGATATGGAATCGGTAATGAAACAGATAGATATCAAAAAATTTCCATATATCACAGTAATAAGTGGACCAAGTAGAACAGCTGATATAGAAAGAGTTCTTACCATTGGTGTTCATGGACCTGAAAGAGTTATTATCCTTTGCGTGGACAATTTTTAGGGAGGATACAGATGATTAAGGAAGAGATAAAAAAAGCTTTACAGAATGCCAATCTATCTGGAGCATTAACAAGATTTTCAGAAGCCTATGCTGTAAGCAGACAGAAAGCCTATGAGGGACTGGATTTTGAAGAATTAAGGGAAAAGATTGCATCAATCAAATCCTATGTGGCAGAGCATATGGATGAGGTTGTACAGACTTTTATTAAATCTGCTACAGAAAATGGGGCAAAGGTTTTTTACACAAAAAATTCTGATGAAGTTAGAAACTACATTATTGAACTTGCACAGAAAAATAATGTAAAAACCATTGTTAAATCCAAATCAATGGCAACTGAGGAAATTCATTTAAATAAATATCTCAAAGAAGAAGGATTTGAGGTAAACGAAACAGACCTTGGAGAATGGATAATTCAACTTGCTGGACAAAGACCATCTCACATGGTTCTGCCAGCAATCCATCTTACAAGATATGATGTCTCTGATGTTTTCACTAAAAAAGTTGAACCTGTTGAACCAGACATTGCCAGAATGGTTAAGTTTGCAAGAAAACATTTAAGAAGAAAGTTTCTTGCTGCTGATATGGGAATTACAGGAGCAAATATAGCAGTGGCTGAAACTGGAACACTGGTTATATTTACCAACGAAGGAAATGCCAGATTAACAATGGCATTACCCAAAATTCATGTGGCAGTTGTTGGTGTTGAGAAATTAGTTGCTAAAATGGAAGACATATTCCCAATTGTAAAAGCTCTTCCAAGAAGTGCAACGGCTCAACTTATCACAAGTTATATATCTTTTGTAAGTAAGCCTTATAAACATATAGATGGTTCTCAAAAAGAGTTTCATATAATACTGTTTGATAATAAGCGCAGTTTTATGGCAAAAGACCATATCTTTAAGCAAACACTCCAATGCATCCGCTGTGCTTCATGTCTAAATGTATGTCCTGTGTTCAGACTCATCGGTGGGCATGTTTTTGGCAAAGTTTATACAGGTGGCATTGGAACTATTCTTACAGCATGGACTGAAGGACTGAAAGCATCAAAAGATATTCAGGGATTGTGTATCCAGTGTGGAAACTGTGTCAGAGTATGTCCAGGCAAGATAGACATTCCTGAACTTATATTAGAGATAAGGAAAAGATTAGCCAAAGAAGAAGGGCTTAATTTTAAGACCAGAGCAATATACTCTGTAGTAAACAACAGGAAACTTTTTCATTCAATTCTGAAAGCTGCTTCAAAACTTCAAAAGCCCTTTGAAAAACAGGGATTTATAAGACATCTGCCTCTGTTTCTTTCGGATTTAACAAAAGACAGAAGTCTACCTGCTATTGCCGATGTTCCCTTCAGGGATAGATTTAAAAAGATAAAACAACCAAAATCTGAAAGAAAAGCCATATTTTTTGCAGGCTGCCTTATTGATTTTGCTTATCCTGAAATAGGTGAGGCTCTTGTTAAACTACTCAATGCTGCAAACATAGAAGTATTTTTTCCAGAAGAACAGACCTGTTGTGGTGCACCTGCAAGATACTCAGGCGTTATGGATGTAGCGGCAAATAACTCTATGCAAAATATTAAGGCACTTCTTAACATTGAGGTAGATTACATTGTTTCAGCATGTCCAACATGCACAGTAGCTCTTAAAAAGCAGTTTATTAAAGATCTAAGAGAACAAAACTATGAAGAAGATTTAATAAAAACAGCTCAAAGAGTTGCAGAAAAAGTATTGGATGCCTCAGAATTTATCAACAAACTGATAAAAGAAGATAAAATCAAATTTGAAAAACTTCATGAAAAAGTATTTACATATCATGATCCCTGTCATCTAATCAGAAGTCTTGGTATATATAAAGAACCAAGAGAGAGTCTTGAGACTTCAGGAATGAAGCTGATAGAGATGTTTGAGTCAGACACATGCTGTGGTATGGGAGGCTCTTATTCTTTGAAATTTCCTGAGATTTCAGGAAATATACTTAAAAGAAAGCTTGATAATATTAAAAAAACAGAAGCAAAACTTTTATGCACAGACTGCCCCGGCTGTGTAATGCAGATTAGAGGTGGAGTTGACAAAGAAAGACTTCCTATTGAAGTAAAACATTCTCTTCAAGTTCTTGCAGAAAGGCTTAAGAGATAAAATTAAATTAGATATCAAGGAGGGGAAATGATTAAAAATTTCAGTGTAAAAAAAGTGTTTCAGGGTAGACTTTTTAAAGGAGAAGAGATTGTATCTGGAGTCAATAAGTTTTTAAAAGAAAATTCTATAAAAGGTGGGCTGATAAATGGAATAGGTGCTGTAAGAAGGAGTAAAATTGGATATTATGACCAAAGTGAAAAAAAGTATATCTTACATGAGTTTAATGAACCGATGGAAATACTGTCTCTAAAAGGTAATATTTCAATAAAAGATGGTGAGCCTTTCCCACATATTCATGTTGTGCTGTCAAAAAAAGACTTCTCATGCATTGGTGGACATCTTTATGAAGCGGAAGTTTTTGCTTTTGAGTTTGAGATAATTGAATTTGAAGGCAATTATTTTGAAAGAGGATTTGATGATGTAACAGGCTTATTTTTATGGAAAAGTTAACTTAGCATTTCTTCAAGAGTTACTTTTACACATTCTGCCAGTGAATTGAGATTATATCCACCTTCAAGAACAAATATTTTCTGAACATAAGAAGACCTGAGAATGCTTTTTATGATGCTTCTTACTCCTTCTGTTGTTACATTTATATAGCTCATGGGATCATCCTTATGCATATCATATCCTGCTGATACGAGAATAAGTTCAGGTTTGACTTCTCTTATTTTCTGAGGCATTATATCCTGAAAAATTGTTAAATACTCTTTTGTACCTGAACCAGATCTTAATGGCACATTATACGTGCAACCTTGTCCTGCACCTCTTCCCATTTCAATTTCTCTACCTGTTCCAGGATAAAATGGGAACTGATGGGAACTAAAGTAAAAGACAGAACAGTCATCCTCAAATATATGTTGAGTTCCGTTTCCGTGATGTACATCAAAATCTACTATAAAAATCTTTTTAAATCCCTTTGTTTTTGCATAAGCTGCACCAACAGCAACATTATTAAAAATACAAAATCCCATGCCAGTATTCATCTCAGCATGATGTCCCGGGGGTCTAACTGCGCAGAAAGCTTTGTTAAAATCTTTATTTAAAACTCCATCCACTGCCTGAAGAACAGCTCCTACTGCATAACATGCTACTTCATAAGAATGTTCACTAAGATATGTATCAGGCTCTATATATCCAGGAGGAGAATTTTTAATTTTATCAATATAGTTTGGATCATGAACCAGAGCTAATTCTTTTTCTGTTGCCTTTCTTGGCTTGATATGCAGTAATTTTTCCCAGATTTCTTCATTTTTAATGTGATTTACAATAGCTATAAGCCTTTCCTTTGACTCAGGATGTCCTTCAGGTGTATCATGTTTTAAAAATATATCATCATATATAAATGCAACTTTATCCATAAAAAATGATACCCATCTATTGAAATTAAAGTCAAGATTAAAGAAAAATCTTGTAATGTTAATATTTCTGTGTAAATTAATAAATAGGTGTATTCTTCATTTCTTTGTGTTTTTTTGTCAAATCAATGGAGGATACACTCTCTTTTATTGCTTTGTCAATTTTACACATAATTAATTTTACACTATCCCAACATTTATAAAAAGTGTAACGCCAATATGATAATGTCCTAATATACCAAAATGAAAATGGTCTGTCATAGTCAAGATAAAATCTGACATTTCATAAAAATAATGTTATACTAAACAGAAATAAGAAGAAGGAGATGACAGATGACAGTTGAGCAAAAAATAATCAAAAACAAATTAGGAAGAGACTATCCTCTAAAATTGTATAAATATGCAACACCTCCCAAAAAGTTTGCAAATATTGCTAAGAAAGTTCTGTAAATTCTTTTAGGCATTCTATACCCCTGCCAGACTCTGTAAATCTAAAACATTTTTTATATCAGTTGAATCAATCCTCATCGCTTGATATAAGACTTTGTAAAACCTCTAATCAATCTTTTCTTAAATGAATTCCTCAAGTATTTGAAGAGCATCCTCTGAACAGGGAATTCCTAAACTCTTACAAAGCTAAGGAATCCTTGCTTTACTGTATCCATTAACCAAACAGGTCTTCCTCTTCTTGCCATGCCGCCTTCTTTGTTTTTTAAATTTTACCATATCCCTTTTACACAATTTTTCGGTTAATCCTGGGTAAGGCAGTATAATGAAGAAAGACCACATAGTGGGAAGTATTGTTATGGGAAAACACCTATGCAGACCTTTACAGACACGACTCATCTTGCAGAGGAAAAAATGATAGGTTATAATTCAAAAATAGAGGCATGAAAAACTGAAATGTCAGACCAAGTCTTGATTATTACATCTCTCTGTTATTTGTCTTATTCCCCCACATGAACCAATTGACTGATAATTAACCTTTATACCAGTAGCTTTGTTATATTCAGAAGCCCAGCTGGAATACAGAGGATAATGGAGGGTAGCTCCTGCGCCATTGATCATTTCAGAAGAGTAAGAAACATTGAATCCTAATAGGATAAATAACGTTGATAATAGAATTAATTTTTTGATCATGTAATTCTCATCCTTAAAACTTGAATTTTCCTATTGTAACAAATCCTTCTGACTTTGTAACAAAAATTTAACATTTCTGTAATTCCTCTGTAACATTTGAGTTCTATACTAAAAATATAAAAAATTAAAAAAAGAAGGAGGTATTTATGAAGTCTTCAAAAAGTTTATGGTTGGGTTTCTTGGTTTTTGTTGTAGTAGTACTATTCTCTTTTTTTTCATCTGTCAATGCTCAGCCAATCATCAAAATTGACGGTTCATCAACAGTATTTCCAATTACTGAAGGTGTAGCTGAAGATTTTCAGAAAGCCAAAAAAGGTGCAGTTAAGGTAACAGTAGGAATCTCAGGAACGGGTGGAGGCTTTAAAAAGTTCTGCAGAGGAGAGACAGATATATCAAATGCCTCAAGACCAATTCAGAAAAAAGAGATGGATGCATGTAAAGAGGCAGGAATCAGATATATAGAGCTTCCTATTGCCTATGATGCTCTTTCAGTGTTTGTTAATGTTAAAAACAAATGGATAAAAGATGACTGTATTACCATTGAGCAACTCAAAATGATGTGGGCACCAGATGCTCAAGGAAAAATCACCAAATGGAATCAAATTGACCCAAGCTGGCCAGACAGAGCTTTAAGGCTTGCAGGTCCTGGTGCAGATTCAGGAACTTTTGAATACTTCACAGAAGCTGCTGTAGGCAAAGCTAAAGCAAGCAGGGGTGATTATGTAGCAAGTGAAGATGACAATGTCATTATGAATGCAGTAATAAAGGATGAAGGTGGACTTGGATATGTAGGATTAGCCTATGTTCTTGAAAACAAAGGCAAGGTAAAACCTCTTGCAATTAAAAATCCAAAGACTGGAAAATGTGTTCTTCCAAGCGACAAAACAGTTATGGATGGTTCTTATCAGCCATTTTCAAGACCATTATTTATCTATATTAATGAAAAATCCGCAAAAGAAAAGCCTGAAATTAAGGAGTTTGTAGACTTTTATCTTAAGAATGCAGGCAAAATATCAAAACAAGTGGGCTATATACCTCTTCCAGCAAAAGCTTACGATATGGCAGCTGATAGGTTTAAAAAGATGCAAGTTGGAACAGTTTTCAGTGGTGAAATAGAGGTTGGATTAACAGTTGAAGAACTTTTAAAGAGAGAGGCAAAACACTAAGAAGGTGATATTTTGTTTTATTTTATAGCACGAAAAAAAATCTTGGACAAACTAATGCTGGCGGTGTTTTTCACCGCTGGCTTTATTACTATCTTCATAACAATCGGGATCGTATTTGTTTTGCTATCAGACTCTGTTAAATTTTTTCAGGAAGTATCGATAAAAGATTTTCTTACGCAAAAAGAATGGACACCTGTTTTTGCCACAAAAAAATTTGGAGTTTGGCCTCTCGTAGCAGGGACATTTTTAATTGCAGCAATTGCGATGGTAGTCTCAATTCC
This sequence comes from uncultured Thermodesulfovibrio sp., assembly GCA_964614465.1. Taxonomy (GTDB): domain Bacteria; phylum Nitrospirota; class Thermodesulfovibrionia; order Thermodesulfovibrionales; family Thermodesulfovibrionaceae; genus Thermodesulfovibrio. Next base: position 3,941 of record CAZTLF010000018.1, on the reverse strand, counting down.
TTTAGGTATACTTATAGCAATATATCTGAGTGAATATGCCTCAGTAAGAGTAAAAGAAATAGCAAAGCCTATAATTGAATTTATGGAAGCAATTCCGACAGTTGTCTATGGATATTTTACCCTTCTTTTTGTTACTCCAATTCTTCAGAAAATAGTTCCCAATTTAGAGGCCTTCAATTCCCTTGCCCCCGGAGTTGTACTTGGTTTCATGATTCTTCCTTACACAGCCTCTATGGCAGAGGATTCAATGAAAGGCGTGCCTCAAAGAATAAGAGAAGCCTCCTATGCCTTAGGAGCAACAAAGTTAAGAACTGCAGTAACAATTGTTATTCCTGCGGCAATTTCTGGGATTGTAGCAGGCTTTATTCTTGGAGCATCAAGAGCAATTGGAGAGACAATGGTTGTAGCTATAGCAGCAGGAATGTATCCCAACTTAACTTTAGATCCAAGAGAACCAATTCAAACTATGACAGGTTATATAGTTCAGGTAGCTTTGGGAGATTTGCCATATGGTTCTATTGAATATCTTTCAATATTTGCCGTTGGATTGACTTTGTTTATAATCGCCTTTATTTTTAATTCAATTGCTATTTGGTTAAGGTCAAGGATAAGAGAGGTTTACTAAAAATGATAAATAGAGGTAAAATTGCTGATTCAAAGGCAGATATAATTTATCCCATAATCGGCTTTATAGCATTTTTTTTGGTTATTTCATTTCTGATAACCCTTATTATAGATATACTTGTTGACGGTTATAAAAAGCTTATAGATCCTTCCTTTTATTTTTCCTATCCTTCAAGATTTCCTGAGAAAGCAGGTATCCTTTCAGGATGGATTGGAACTATGCTTGTAATGGCCGGTGCAATATTTTGGTCACTTTTAATAGGAATACCTGCTGGAATATATCTTGAGGAATATGCAACAAAAAGAGGTATTATTGGAAAAATTGAGTCAATAATAGAGCTTAACATAAATAATCTTGCAGCAGTACCTGCCATAATTTATGGACTTTTAGCATTGGGAATATTTGTATATAGATTTAAATTTGGTGAGAGCATACTTACTGCAGGACTTACATTGAGTATTTTGATGTTACCAGTAATTGTTGTAAATACAAGAGAGGCAATAAGAAGAATACCAAGAGACATAAGAGAAGGAGCATATGCAGTAGGTGCTACAAAATGGGATACAATAAGAGACCATATACTGCCATACTCCCTTGGAGGGATTCTTACAGGACTAATAATTGCAGCATCAAGAGCAATAGGTGAAACAGCTCCTCTTATAACAATTGGTGCTCTGACATTTATTGCCTTTTTGCCTCCCTCACCTTTTATAGGTGAATTTCCATTCTTGTCTCCTGAAAAAGTTTGGGAACTTCTCATGTCACCTTTTACAGTACTACCAATACAGATTTTTAACTGGGTTTCAAGACCGCAAGCTGCTTTTCAGATAAATGCTGCGGCTGCAGGGTTTGTATTGCTAATCTTAACGGTATTAATGAATGCATTAGCTTATTATTTTAGGCAGAAAGTGAGGAGAAAATATATATGGTAATGGTTAACATGATAATTGATAGCATAAAATCTCTATTCTTAGGAGCCACAAATAAAACTATCGAAAATACTAAAACTATAGAAAAGTCTATTTATAAAACAGAGGAAGAATTTAAGCTCGAAGTAAAGGACTTAAATTTTTATTATGGTGAATTCAAAGCCTTAAAAAATATAAATTTAAAAATTCCTACAAAAAAGATTACTGCTCTGATAGGTCCAAGTGGATGTGGTAAAACTACCCTACTTAGATGTTTTAACAGAATGCATGATCTGTATCCAGGTTCGAGATATGAAGGTTCAATAATTTTTTATCCTGATGGAATCAATATAGTAAGTCCCAAAATTGATCTTCTTGACCTTAGACGTAGAGTAGGCATGGTATTTCAAAGACCAAATCCTTTTCCTAAGTCAATATTTGAAAATGTAGCTTATGGATTAAGGGTAAATGGAGTTAAAAATAAGAAATTAATTGAGGAAAAAGTTGAATGGGCTCTTCAGTCTGCAGCACTTTGGGATGAAGTAAAAGATAGACTTAATGCAAATGCCTATTCCCTTTCTGGTGGACAACAACAAAGACTTTGTATAGCAAGAGCAATAGCAATTGAGCCAGACATTGTTTTATTTGATGAGCCTACAAGTGCTCTTGATCCTATATCTACCTCAAAAATTGAAGAATTACTGATGACTCTAAAAGAAAAGTTAACAATAATAATAGTTACTCACAATATGCAGCAAGCAGCAAGAGTTTCTGACTATACAGGTTTTATGTATTTAGGAGAATTAATTGAATTTGATAAGACCCAGAAAATATTCACAGTACCATCACAAAAACTTACAGAAGACTATATAACCGGTAGATTTGGCTAATAAAATGATTCATTTTTTCTGTCCCTCATGCTGGAGAGTAATATCAGAAAATATAATTATCTGTCCCTATTGTCATTATGATTTAAGGAAATTTAATGCTTTAAATTATGATGATAAATTAATATTATCACTCAGACATCCAGTTAAGGAAATCAGAAGACTTATAATTTTTATTATAGGCTTGAAAAAGCTTAAAAAAGCAGTGAGGGAGATTGAGAGAATAACCGATGATGAGGAAGATCCGATCATATTATTGGAAATAGTAAAAGCATTAATTCAAATCAATAGTAAAGAAGCAAGAAGAATCTTGGACAAAATGCGGTCTCATAGGTGTCAAATAATTGCTCGATATATTGAACGAATAGAAAGCCTTCCAATTAAAGAATTTTATAATTAAACAATAATTTTTAATAACAGTTAAGCGTGTTAATAAGTATATTTAATTTGTATAATAAGCTAATGAAAATTTAGGAGGCAGCAATGGGTATTTTAGATGATGAATTAAGGAAGTTGAAAGAGAAAATCCTTATACTTGGATGTCTCGTTGAAGAAGGAATAAGAAAAGCTGTTAAATCTCTTATTGAAAGAGAGAGTGAACTTGCAAAACAGGTTATATCAAGAGATAATCTTATTAATGGGCTTGAAGTTGATATAAATGAAGAATGTATAAGAATTATTGCATTAAGACAACCAATGGCTAAGGATTTAAGATTTATTACTACAGCTATGAAGATAAGCAAAGACCTTGAAAGAATGGGTGATCTTGCAGTAAATATAGCAGAAAGAGCAATGGAACTTAATCAGGATCCATTTTTGAAACCCTTTGTAAACATTCCCCAAATGGCTGAATTAATTGAAAGCATGATTGAAGATGTTATAAATGCCTTTGTTAAAGAAGATGTTGATTTTTGTTACGATATAATAAAAAGGGATGATCAAGTAGATGAGCTTTTGAGGAAAAATCATGAGGAACTTTTCGGCTTAATGATTAAAAATCCAGACATTATACCCCTTGCACTTAAAAGAATGTTTATTGCCAAATATCTTGAAAGAATCGGAGATCATGCAACAAACATCGCGGAAATGGTTATTTACATGGTTGAAGGTAAGATGATAAGGGGAATATTTGTTACCGAGGAGGTTCAGAAACTTTGTTGGGAAAATTTTATATCACGGCAGAAATAGAAAAAAATTGTCATAGTCAAGATAAAATCTGACTTTTCATGAAAATACCATCCAGCATTTACCCTTAGTATTTCACCGCTGGTGTTTATATTCTCAATTATGTTTGTAAAGTTCTTCTTTAAGTTGCTCTATCTCATTAGGACTATAAGGAAGATTTAAAGATTAAAGAAATGACTTTATCCTTGATGGAAAGTAATTCTACAGTATTAGATTAATTAATATGTCTTGAAACTCTTTATCAAACCTTTGCCACTCCTTTGGGGGTGTTGAGGCTTCTGCTGTCCAAGCCTGTCTCTTGGTATGTTAAGATTCAAATTGCCAAACATACAAGCA
>CAZTLF010000017.1:0-33948 GCA_964614465.1 uncultured Thermodesulfovibrio sp. | reverse complement strand
AATGAGTTATGAATTTTAATTGATAAACTCAGGAGTAAATTGTTAAAACATATAATTAAAAATCTATAATTAAATCTTTTTTTATGAGGTATTTTCAGAATGTTCTTCCTTACTAATTCTCTATTTTAGCCTTTTTCCTACAATATAAGCCTGGCCCAATGAAATACAGGCATCATTGCTTGGAACATTTATGTGGAATATTGGTTTAATTCCAATTTTTTTTAGAGCTTTGATAGTTTCCCTAATCAAATAAGCATTCTGAAAAACTCCTCCGCTTAAGCCAACCATGTCAAAGCCATATTTTTCTTTAAAAAGTAGCGTGAGTTCCATGATTATTTTTATAATTGTGTTATGGAATTTCCATGAAATTTTGGAAAGTTTCAATGAATTATTAGAGTTTAAAAAATCCTCTATTATCTTTCTAATCATGGGTACATAATCAACAATTATTGCCTCACTTTTATCAGAAGTTTTCAAATCAAAAGGGTAACTTTCCTTGTCTGAAAATTCATTTCCATGTGGTATTAAACTTTCAAGAGCAATTGCTGCTTCTGCTTCAAAGGTGTTGTAATGACATACTCCAATTAAGGAAGATACTCCATCAAAAAGCCTTCCCATTCCTGAAGAGAGAGGGCTAAATTGAGGTAGTTTTTTAATTTTAAGTATTTGTTTAATTTTATCCTCAGCAACTGCTTTGCTAAGTGACAATTTATTGATGAGCTTCATATACTCTCCAAAGGCTTCATCAATAAGTGAAAGTGCTATTCTTGAACATTCTTTTATAGCATTTTCACCACCTGGAAGACTAATAGGTTTTAAATGAGCAAGTCTTTGAAAATCCTTTACTGTACAATATAAAAACTCGCTTCCCCATATTGTGCCATCTGTTCCATAACCTGTTCCATCAAAGGCAATGCCAAAAAGTTCGTCAACTCCATATTCTGCCATTAATGATGCAATATGACAGTAATGATGTTGAAGTGCAAAAGCTTGAATGCTTTTTTTCTCAGCATACTCCTTTGCCCAAGAAGTTGAAAAATATTGTGGATGAAGGTCATGTCCTAACGCAATTGGCTCAACACGATAAACTGATTTAAGGTTATTTAAAACTTCATCATAAAACTCTATTGTTTCAAGATTTTCCATGTCTCCAATATGCTGACTCATTATTGCATAGTCTGATTTTGTAAGTGTAAAAGTATTCTTTAAATCTGCTCCTGTACCAAGAACTTCGGGCAATTCCTCCTTTAAGGGAATTGCCTTTGGGACAAAACCTCTTGCTCTTCTAATAAAATAGATTTTACCTCCAAGCTCTTTTACTACTGAATCATCAACTCTCATAAAGATTTCTCTGTTGTGAATAAGAAATGCATCTGCTACAGACTCAAGTTTTTCAAAGGCTTCATCATTTTTAGTTATAATTGGCTCTTCAGAGATATTTCCACTTGTCATAACAAGAGCAGAAAAATGTGGTCTTAATTTTTGAATAGACTCTGTCTGTTTCTCAGGATAGTAAAAAAGCAAATAATGAAGTGGAGTATATGGAAGCATAAAACCAAGACAGGGATTTCCTGGTGCCACTGCCTCAGGAAGTTCACAATCAGGCTTTTTTCTGAGGAGAACAATAGGTCGCATTTGTGAGGTTAAAATCTCTTTTTCAGTATCTAATACATAGCAAAACTTTTCAATGTTATCTATATCTGGAGCCATCAGAGCAAAGGGCTTGTTACTTCTCTTCTTTCTTTTTCTCAACTCTTCAATGGAGGCTGAATTTTTAGCATCACAGCAAAGATGAAACCCTCCAAGTCCTCTAATAGCAAGAATTTTTCCCTCTTTTATCAGTCTGATGCTTTCCAAAATCGGGTTATCAAGCTCCTTTATTCTATTCTTAGTCTTCACAAATAGCCTGACATTAGGACCACACTCAGAACATGCATTTGGCTGAGCATGAAATCTCCTGTTAGTAGGGTTTTTGTATTCCTTGAGACACTGAGGACACATTATGAAAACACTCATTGTTGTATTTGGTCTGTCATAGGGAACTTTCATTGTAATAGTATAGCGAGGTCCACAGTTTGTACAGTTTATAAATGGATAAAGATATCTTCTGTCCGAAGGTGTGAAAAGTTCTATTAAACAGTCTTCACATATTGATACATCTTCTGATACATGGGTAAATCCAGCATCATCAATACTTTCAATGATTTCAAAACTACTATAGTTGTTTACAGGAAGCTCTTTTGTTTCAATAGAGTAAATCTTTGCAAGTGGTGGAGGTTTAGTTTTAAGCTTACTCAGAAACTCATCTACTCTGTCCCCTTCTACTTCAATTGTTACTCCTCTTGATGTATTTGTAATAAAGCCTTTTAGATTGAGACTTTCGGCAAGATTATAAACAAAGGGCCTGAATCCTACTCCCTGAACAACTCCTTTGACCTCAATATGAAGGCGTTTCATGTATTAGAATAACATTAAATCTCTTACAGGAGAAAAGTTTTTTCTGTGAATTGGGCATGGACCAAATTTTTTCAAAGCCTCAAGATGTTCCTTAGTGGCATAGCCTTTATGTCTTCCAAATCCATAATTGGGATAGGCCTCATGGTAATGCTTCATAATTCTGTCTCTTGTTACTTTTGCTATTATGCTTGCAGAGGCAATCACAGCGCTTTTTTTGTCTCCTTTAATGATAGCTTTCTGAGGAACTTTTATTTCTGGCAGTTCTAAGGCATCTATTAATAAAAAATCTACTGCCCTGCCAAGGTTCTTATAGGCTTTTACCATTGCAAGACGGCTTGCTTCAAGTATGTTTATTCTATTGATTAGCTCTACATCAATAATTCCAATTCCAACAAAAGCATTTCTGATTATTTCATTAAAAAGGCTTTCTCTTTGCTCAGCTGTTAATTCTTTTGAATCTCTTATGCCTTCAATAAAAATATTATCACTAAAACTAACGCAGGCTGAAACAACAGGTCCTGCAAGACAACCTCGCCCAGCTTCATCTATTCCGGCAATTATGCTATAACCATAAGAGACAAAAGAGTTATCAAAGGCAAAGAGGTTCATGCTCTCTGATAATCTGTCTTTTCTTTGACCTTTGCCTCTTTACCTTTCTTGGTTCTTAGGTAGTAAAGTTTTGCTCTTCTTACATCTCCTCTTCTTACCACTTCAATTTTATCTATTATTGGGCTATGAAGAGGAAACACGCGCTCAACGCCAACTCCAAAGGAGATTTTTCTTACTGTAAAGGTCTCTCTTAAGCCTCCGCCTCTACGCGCAATAACAACGCCTTCAAAAACCTGAATTCTCTCTTTATCTCCTTCTTTTACTTTTACGTGAACTTTTACAGTATCACCTGGTTTAAAATCCAGTATATCGCTCTTTTTAAATCTCTCCTCTATGGATCTAATTATTAGCTGGTTCATCTGCAACCTCCAGAATTTTTTTATTTATTTCTGAGCAAAGCTCTGTTAATATTTTCATATCCTCTTGGGATAAATTTTTCAGTAAATCTGGTCTTCTTTGAAAAGTATTTTTCAATGCTTCTTTTTTTCTCCAAAGAGCTATTTTTTTATGATCTCCACTTAAGAGAACCTCTGGCACTTTCATTCCTTCAAATTCCTCTGGTCTTGTATAGTGTGGATAATCTAAAAAGCCCTTCATAAAAGAATCTTCTTTTGCTGATTGTTCATCTCCTAAAGCTCCAGGAATTAATCTAACAATACTGTCTATTATAACCAAAGCTGGCAGTTCTCCGCCACTTAAAACATAATCACCAATAGAAATTTCTTCATCAATAAAAGCTTTAACCCTTTCATCAACTCCTTCGTATCTACCACAAATAAGAGTAATAACTCTGCCTTCCTCATAAAACTGCCTTGCAACTTCTTGGTTAAATCTCTTTCCCTGTGGGGAAAGAAGAATCACTTTTCTTGGCTTTCCGTCGCTTTTTAAATGCTCTAGTGCATTATAAAAAGGCTCTATTTGCATAACCATTCCAGCACCACCACCATAAGGATAGTCATCCACTTTTTTATGTTTGTCTGTTGTAAAATCCCTTAAATTATAAACCTTCAACTGAGCAACTCTTTTGTTTAAAGCTCTTGCAATAACTCCATATCGGATATAACAGTCAAAAACTTCTGGAAATATTGTCAAAACTTCAAATAATATCATAAAAATCTCTTCTGCAATTGACCTCTAATCAAAATAAAAGGGCGTGTATGTCACGCCCTTTATGTAACTTTTTCAGTGGACTATTCTAAGATTTCAAGGACGCATCTTTTGCCAACTTTTGTTCCTGCAGCACCCAAGATTGTCCTCATAGCCCTTGCAGTTTTACCCTGCTTTCCAATAACCTTACCAAGATCACTTGGAGCAACTCTGAGTTCATAAACAGTGGTTTTCTCACCCTCAATCTCTGTAACCTTAACCTCTTCTGGTTTGTCAACCAGTGACTTAGCCATTGTCTCAATGAGTGTCTTCATGCTCATGTTCTAACCTCCGTGCAAAAGAGTAGTAAATACCCCAATGGGTATGTTAAGCAGAAACGCGTTCAATTAATTTTTTTACAGTATCCGAAGGCTGTGCGCCTTTTTCAAGCCAGTAATTCACCCTTTCCATATCAAGTTTGATTTCTGCAGGATCTGTCTTAGGATTATAAGTACCCACAATTTCAATGAAAGGCCCATTTCTTCTGGCTTTTGCATCAGCAACAACAACTCTGTAAAAAGGTTTCTTTTTTGCTCCTAACCTCATTAGTCTTATTCTAACCAATTTCAACCTCCAAAAAATATTAATTCTATAACTTTTAAATATATTACATTATATCGGTTAAATGCAACTATTTATGTAAAATTTCTAATAGAGTCCTATAAATTTGCCTTGCAATTATCTCAAAATCATATCTTCCCGAGATATCAAACCACATGATATCCTTTTCTTTTCTAAACCATGTAAACTGTCTTTTTGCATACATCTTTGTTCTTCTTTTTATGAGTCTTATTGCCTCGTTAATACAGTATAAGTCTGCAAGACAACCTGCTATTTCCTTATATCCAATTGCCTGCAAAGCAGGCAGAGGACACAAAGACACAGCATTTTTCTTTATTAATGCTAAAACATTTCTGACTTCTTCAATCAAACCTGAACATATCATTTTATCAACTCTTTCTTCAATTATTTTATATAATTCTTTCCTTTCACGGGTAATTCCAATTTTTATGAAATTATAAGGCAGAGGTTTAGTGAATTCGTTCTGTAATTCACTTATTTGCTTTTTCTCTTTAAAAAATACCTCCAGTGCTCTGAGAATTCTTCTTAAGTCAGAAGGATAAATTTTATCTGCCTTTATGGGATCAATTTCTTTAAGAAGATTATAGAGTTCCCCTGGTCTATTTCTTTCTTTCTCCAACAATTGGGTTCTTAAATCCCAGTCAGCCTCAGGACCTTCAAAAATTCCTTCAGTTATTGCTCTAAGATAAAGACCTGTTCCACCAACAATCAAAGGAATTTTAGCTTTCTGAAAAATTTCTTCTATGACTTCTTTAACTATTTCAATATATGCACCTGTACTGAAGTAATCCCATGGATTAACAATATCAATCATGTGATGTATAACTTCCTGCCTTTGTTCTAATGTAGGTTTTGCAGTTCCAATATCCATGTACTTATATATTTGCATTGAATCTGAGCTTATTATCTCAGCATTTAAAAGTTTAGCAATTTTTATTGACAGCTCAGTTTTACCTACCCCTGTAGGACCTAAAAGTATAATAATTTTTTTTACCATGCCTTATTATAATATATCTATTGATAAATTGCTTTGATATGTTTATAATTAAAAAATGGATTTAATAGCACTACTTGGCTTAATTATAGGTTTGGGCGCAGTGATTGTGGGTAATATAGTTGAAGGTGGAACAACAGCGCATCTTGTTCAGGCAGCTGCAGCTATTATTGTATTTGGTGGAACATTTGGAGCTGTTATTTTAAGTTTTCCCTTTAAAGATATTATTACAGCGTTTATAAGTTTAAAATTTATATTCTTAAGTAGAAAAGTTAATTTTGACGAGACTATAGAAACTATTCTTGATTTATTAGTTATAGCCAGAAAAAGAGGATTACTGGCTCTTCAAGAAGAGTTAGACAGAATTGATGATTCATTTTTAAAAAGAGGCATTACTTATGTAATTGATGGAATCTCTCCTAAAATTATTAAAGAATCACTTACTCAGGAAATCTATATATATGAGGAGATTATAAAAAAAGCTGCCAAAGTTTATGATTCTGCTGGAGGGTATGCGCCAACAATTGGAATTATCGGAGCCATCCTTGGACTTATTCATGTTCTTAAAAATGTTGCAGATCCTTCAAAGATAGGTTTAGGTATAGCAACAGCATTTGTTGCAACAATTTATGGAGTTGGTTCAGCAAATCTTATATTTATTCCAATCGCAAAAAGAATAATTAATAAACTTGAAGATGAGATTCTACTTATGGAACTAATGATTGAAGGCATACTTGGTATAGAAGCAGGCATGAATCCATACTTTTTAAGAGCAAAGCTTGAGTCATTTCTTAGAGAACGTCAAAAGGAAAGAATATGAGAATAAGAAAAAGAAACAACAATAATGAAGAAGAAAATGTACATCGCTGGCTTATATCATATTCTGATTTTTTAACTCTTTTATTCACTTTCTTTGTGGCTCTTTATGCACTATCCTCAATTGATATTACAAAAGCAGAAAAAATGACTAGTTCTCTAAGAAAGGTCTTCAAGGTTATTGATGAACCAATATCATTTGAAGAAGACCGTAATAAAGTAATTATTGAGGACTTAAGAAAACTTTTGAATGATATTTCAGGTATAAATATAAAGTCAGATGCAAGAGGTATTGTAGTAACATTGCCTGATTCGCTTTTATTCAGTTCAGGTTCTGCTGAGCTAAAGCCTGAATCCATTGATGCACTTACAAGAATTGGTGAAAAATTAAAAGAACTTCCAGGAAAAGTAGCAATAGAAGGACATACTGACAATATTCCCATTAGTTCTTCTGTTTATAAATCAAACTGGGAATTGTCATCAGCAAGAGCATCATCAGTGCTTCATTTTTTATTACAACGAGGACTTTCTCCAGATAGATTTTTGATTGCTGGATATGGAGAATACAAACCTGTGGCTACTAATGATACTGATGAAGGCAGAGCAAAAAATAGAAGGGTTGAACTTATTATATTGAGGTAATTATAATAGGAAATATGGAAGAAACATATCAAAGAATGAGAGAATTTTCAAGAGTTGATGCTATTGTACCTCTTGGAGTAAGATTAATTTCTCCTGAAGAAAAACAAAGAATAAAAGCAAGGATCTCTGGAGAAATTAATTTTATCCGTGCTCCTCTTGATGAACCAATGGATAAAGTATTGGCAGAATGGCTCAAAATGATTAATTCAAAGCTTGATTATCTTATCAATCTCTGGAGCTTTAAAGAAGAAGGCTTTTCATCTTTATCAACAACTGAAGTAAATATAAGTGGGGGAGGAATGAGTTTTGTCTCTGATTTATCTTATAACAAAGGAGATATCCTTGAATTGAAAGTGGTTCTTGAATCACCTTCAACTGTAGCATTATATCTTTATGGAGAAGTTGTTAAATGTCAAATGATAAACAATTCTTACAGTGTAGCTGTAAAATTTATCAACATAGAGGAAGATATCAGAGACCACATTATAAGATTTGTTTTCCATCGCCAAAGACAATTACTTAGACAAAAAAGGGAAATATAAATGCTTGTAGTAATCGGTGGATTAGTTGTTTTAGGCAGCATAGCTGGTGGTTATCTTCTGGAAAAAGGTAACCTTTCAGTTCTTTTTCAACCAGCAGAAGTTATTATAATATTCGGTGCTGCCATAGGTGCACTTGTAATAGCATCTCCTCCTCATGTATTAAAAGGAATAATAAAGGGAACAATTAATACAGTTATAGGTGCAAAGAGTTATTCAAAAAAAGACTATATGGATACACTGTTACTTCTAAGTGAACTTTTTACAAAAATCAGAAAAGAAGGACTTATATCAATTGAACAGGATGTAGAAGAACCAGAAAAGAGCGCTATTTTTTCTAAATATCCTAAATTCACAAAAAATCATCATGCAATGGCAATTCTTATAGATACTCTAAGAACAGTAATGACAACCACTGTCTCTCCATATGAACTTGAAAGTATTCTTGATAGTGAGATTGAAACATTACATGAAACAGAATCAGGACCTGTAAGAAATCTTTCTACTATTGCTGATAGCCTTCCAGGTCTTGGAATTGTTGCAGCAGTCTTAGGAGTTGTTTTAACAATGGGGAAAATGAAAGAACCTCCTGAAGTTATAGGACACTCTGTTGCAGTTGCACTGGTAGGAACATTTATGGGAGTGCTAATGTGCTATGGCTTTGTTGGTCCACTTGCAAAAAGACTTGAGGCAAGTGTAAATCAAGAAAAGGAATTTCTCCAGATAATTAAAGCAGCACTTGTAGCATTTGTAAGTGGCTCTGCTCCACAGATTGCTGTAGAGTTTGCCAGAAGAACTATACCTCCCCATTTAAGACCTACATTTTATGAATTAGAAGAAGAAATAAGGGCTTTAAAGAGTGGCAGATAAATCTAAAACAACAATTGTAGTTAAAAAAATTAAAAAAGGGCATGAAGATCATCATGGTGGAAGCTGGAAAGTAGCTTATGCTGACTTTACAACAGCTATGATGGCTTTTTTCCTGCTTTTATGGCTGCTTTCAATGCTTGATCCTGTTAAAAGGGCTGCAGTTGCTGATTATTTCAGATACTTTAATCTTTTAGAGTCTGGAAAGTCATTTATGCAACAGTCTTCAGCAATTCAGCAAGAAGTTAAAACCACAGTTCAAGACTCTCCTCCAGCAGAAACTCAGGCAAAAAGATTTGAAGAGCAATTTAAAAAGACAATAGAGGAAAAACTTAAAGAACTAAAAGATCATATAATGATTGATATAGTTGAAGGTGGAGTGAGAATTCAGATTGTTGATCTTGAGGGAGAATCAATGTTTCCAATTGGTTCTTCTGAACCCACGAAAGAAGCAAAGGAGATACTAAAAGTTGTAGCTGAAAATATTAAAGATGAATCAGCTAAAATAGCTGTTGAAGGACATACTGATGCTGTTCCTTTTAGAAAAGGTAAGATAACCAACTGGGAACTTTCAACTGACAGAGCATCTTCTGCAAGAAGAGAACTTGAACAAAACGGAGTTGCCCCCGAAAAAATTGCAAGAGTTGTTGGTTATGCAGATACATTACCACTTATAAAAGATGATCCAAAAGATCCGAGAAATAGAAGAATCAGTATAATTTTAATGTTTGAAAAAGGACAAAAACCTCTCACAACAAATTTTATTCAGGAAAAACAAGGTTAAGTGCATTTTTGACAATCTTTATTTCAACAGGAGTTTCTCCAAAATAATCACCATCTATCTGGACATGGGCACTTCCAAAAATTTTTAAAGATTTTGCATGGAAATATTCTGTATTTCTCATTTTCAAATGTTTTCCAAGTATTACACCTAAAATTTGAAGGACAAGACTAAATTTAGAAGCAGATTTAGAAAGAAAAACAGACAAAAAAGGACTCCTTAAATCTGTATCTGGTGCAATTTTAAATCTTCCTCCATAGCATGATGCATTACTGACTACTACAGTGTATGCCTTCTTTGATTTGTCATTTTGTATCTCTAATTCATCAGGTTGATAATTCAGAAGAGTTTTAATTCCACTTATTATATAGGCAATCTTTTTTAAATGTCTTTTTGCTCCTAAATTTACATTATAGACAGTATAGCCATCAAAGCCTACTCCAGCCATAAGTATAAAAAATTTTTGTTTTTCTCTATTTTTTATTTTTCCAAGATGAACTCTATCAACTTTTCCTCCTAAAGCTATATCAATAGCTTTATCAATTTGAGAAGGAATGTCTAATTCTTTTGCAAGCACTGAAGTTGTACCCATTGGAAGAATTGCAAAAGGCACAGAAGAACAAGCTAAACCATTTACTATTTCATTGTAAGTGCCATCGCCACCGCAGCCAATAACAAGGATTTTATCATTATAACTTTCTTTAATTTCTCTCGCAAAAGCCTCTGCATCTCCTCTTTTTTTTGATAAAAATATCTCAAAAGGTATTCCTTTTTGCCTAAGAATGGTAATTGCTTTTTCTATTTTTTTTAAAGCTCCACCACCAGCAACCGGATTTCCTATAAGAAAAATTTTATCATACTTCATACAATCAACACAGGCTTCCTTTCAAGATAGTTTACTAATGCATCAAGATTGCATGGAGTTTTAATAAAAAATGCTCTTCCACCAAAAGACTCACCTTTATTTTTGATATTTGTTACTCTTAAATATCCAAACTCCCTTGATGCAATATATCCTGTAGTATAATCAGGATTATCTGAAACACATACTTCTGCAATAATTTCAGAACAGGACATTACCTTGGAAGCAATTGTTAAGGCTTCAATTATTCTGTTTGGTTGGTCTGATAAACTTTTTATCTGTCTCATCAGACAGGCTTTTTTGTTTTTTTCCATATGAATTCTGGATACTCTAACGCCTCTTGCCTTATCTTTTTCCAATCTTTCTGCTGTGTTTGCATCTATGAGTGTAGCTCCTCTCATCGGATATTTTTTTATTATTTCAAAAGCTTTAAAGATAGCAGATTCAGAAATGCCAAGAAGTCTTAATTTTTCTTTTATAAATTCAAATGCTTCTTGTGGGGAATTAGAAAAAAAAGTGCTTACCCTCAAAGCAGACACTGTTTTAATATCTTCCTTTATTTTTTCTATTGTAATAACAATTTTATCAGGCTCTCCCTTTGGGTGTTCAAAAGCTCTTCTTAAAAGTTGTTTTATAACCTTTTGTATTTGTGAATATTTATAAATCCCTTCGGCGCCAGAAATATGCTTCTCTATATTGTTTCCTACTTTAGATGCTCTCATTCTAACTGACCACACTGTCTACCTCAAGTCCATGATTATATATGAATTTCAAATCATCAATATAGTTTCTTCCCTGCGTTGTTAAGTAATTTCCTGTCATTAAAGCATTTGCACCAGCAATAAATATCCAAGATGAAAACTCTCCAAGTAGAGATCTTCCTCCACATATTCTTATATCTTTTTCGGGCAGTATGAGCCTAAAAAGAGCAACTATTTTTAAAGCTTCCATTGGACTAAGAGGTTCTTTTTTTTCTAAGGGTGTTCCAGCAATAGGTGTTAGAAAGTTAATGGGAACAGAGTCAACATCTAACTTGCTTAAAAAAACTGCCATCTCAATACGATGATTCCATGTCTCTCCAATACCAAAAACTCCTCCAGAACAAACTGACAATCCTGCTTTTATGGCATTTTCAAGAGTATTTACCTTATCAGAAAACCTATGTGTTGTGCATATTCTGTTAAAAAAGCTTTCAGAAGTCTCTATATTGCAATGAAGCCTTTCGAGTCCTTTATCTCTCAAATAACATATCTCATCATACTCAAGAAGCCCTAAGGATGCACAGGTGTGTATACCAGTTTTTCTGATTTCTTCTATATAATTACCAATTTTTTCTATTTCTCTTTTTGAAGGTCTTTTCCCACTTGTAACCAAGGAAAATCTTTTCACCTTGTGTCTTTTTGCCTCTATAACTTTTTGTAGTATTTTATCTTTTTCAATTAAAGGATACACAGGGGCATTTGTCTTGTATCTTGAAGATTGTGCACAGAATATACAGTCTTCTGAACAAAGTCCACTTTTAGCATTCACAATTGCACAAAGTTCAATTTTTTTGCCCTTGAATTTCTCTCTTATTGAATTTGCCTTAAATATAATGAAATAGATATCACATTCATCTATGTTTTCTAAAATAGCACTATCGTATTCCAGAGAATTTTGTATCTTATATTTCAACTCTTCCATCCTTTATTGTTTGATCAATCTCCTATATCTTAAATCTCTTAAGATAATTTTTCGACTTTTTACTGCAATGAATGATAAAAATATCAAAAAAGCCAAAATAAAAATACGGGCAATAATTTTTGTAGATTCTCCCGTAGTTATAATATTACCGAAATCCTTTATTACCCAGAAATATAAAATAAAAGATAAAAAGACAGGACAAATGAATGCTATTACATAAACAAATGCTTTTGGCAGCTTAATTGAAGTATTCTGAGTAAGCTCATTATAAAAATTATTAATTCCAAATATCCATACAAATACAATAATCTCAATCAAGCCAAACATCAATAGCATTACACAACCAGCCCAGAAATCAAGTTCATCTATAAAGTTAGGCATGAAAGCAGAAAAATTTGCACCAATTATCACTAAAATCATTGATACAGTGACTGCTTTTGAGTGTTCCCATTTCATCTCATCCTCAAATAAGGCTATTATAGGCTGGATAAGAGCTAAAGAAGAAGTAAGAGCTGCAAAAAACAGCAATAAAAACCAAAGGAAAGATATCATCCATCCCAATGGCAAATTCATCAATACAGCTGGCATAGTCATAAATCCGAGTCTAAAGGTTCCTTCTTTAGCAAGTTCAGGAACAGCAACTGCTGAAAACATAGCAAATGCAGCTGGTATAGCAATTGAAGCACCTATTACAACTTCTACAAACTCATTTATCCCTGCTGTAAAAAACCCTGCCTTAATAATATCCTCTTTTGGTCTAACATAACTTGCATAAACAGCTATTGCTCCCATCCCGAGTGAAAGTGTAAAAAATATCTGTCCTGAGGCTTCAATCCAGACTTTTGGGTCTGTGATACCAGAAAAGTTAAGATTATATATAAACTTTAATCCTTCAAACCCTGTCCAATCTTTTGCTGACAAAGATATGGCTGCCAGCATAATACCAAATACTATGATGGATGGCATGGCTATTTTGGCTGTTATCTCAATGCCTTTTGCAACACCTCTTTGAAGGATAAACCAATTTATGGCTATTGTAATCATCAGAAAAACATAAGCAGTAAAAGACGGCTCTGTATATGCTCTGAAAAATTCTACATAGGGTTTAACAGCTTCTTGAGGATTTGATGTATTAAGTGGCAAAGGCATCTGATTAAAGAGAGACAGAAAAGCAAATCCCAGGGTCCATGATTCAATGTATATATAATACATACAGATCAGCACTGGAATAGCAACTCCTATGGAACCTAAAACCCTTGCCCAAGCAGCGTGTTTGAAAAATAATCCTAAAATTCCTGTCATTGAGCCATGCCCGTATTTTCCAGCATATCTTCCTATTACCCACTCAATAATCATTAAAGGCAGTCCCAAAAAAATCAGAGCAACAAAATAAGGAACCATGAAAGCTCCACCACCATAAAGAGCTGCTTTTGAGGGAAATCTGAGAATATTTCCCAAGCCAACAGCATTACCAGCTGTTGCCAGGATGAGACCCAGTCTTGAACCCCATGACTGTCTTTCCCGCATTCTTTATATTATAAATAAAAAACAACTTTTAAGGTATATTCAATAAAGTCGGCTTTTGTTCAGTTGCTTATTGCTTAATTCATCTTTTCCTTATCGGCAAAATAAGGGTATAATAACTAAATGAAGTTTGAACCAAAATGGATAGCATGGGAAATTACCAGAAGATGCAATTTAAGATGCATTCATTGTAGATCATCTTCGGAAGAAGTTGTAAAAGAGCATCCAGACCCTTCAAAGGACGAATGTTTTAGAATTATTGATGATATAACATCCTATGCAAAACCGGTTGTTGTGCTTACAGGAGGAGAGCCTCTTTTAAAAGATGATTTTTTTGAAATAGCAAATTACGGAAATGAAAAGGGTCTCCGTGTATGCCTCGCCACTAATGGAACTTTGGTAACTGATGAAATCTGTAAAAAACTCAAAGAAGCAGAAATAAAAATGGTATCCCTTAGTCTTGATGGTCCAAATGAAGACGTCCATGATAACTTTCGGCAACAAAAAGGTGCTTTTCAAGGGACAATAAATGCCGCCAAACTTTTTAAAAAACATGGTATACCTTTTTTAATAAACTCATCCTTTACAAAGAGAAATCAAAAAACCATTCCAGAGGTTTATAAATTAGCAAAGCAACTTGGTGCAACTGCCTGGTATATGTTTATGATTGTTCCCACAGGCAGAGCAGAAGAGCTTTTAGAAGAACTTATAAACCATGAAGACTATGAAAAGATTCTTAACTGGCATTATGATATGGAAAAAAATGAAAAAGATATCCTTGTAAGACCTACCTGTGCTCCGCAATACTATAGAGTAATTTTTGAAAGGTCAAAGTCAGAGGGAGAAAAATTTGAAAGAAGGTCTCTCAAATTTTCTACTGGTGGAGCTAAAGGATGTGTAGCAGGTCAGCTTATATGCTTGATAAATGTGGATGGTGATGTAATGCCATGCAGTTATTTTCCTTTAGTAGCTGGTAATATTAAAAGACACTCCTTTAGGGAAATATGGGATAATTCAGAAATTTTTAAAAATCTGAGAGATTTTTCCTCTTACAAAGGACGCTGCGGAGTTTGTGAATATGTAAATGTATGTGGAGGATGTAGAGCTCGTGCATACTGCTTAAAAGACAACTATCTTGAGGAAGACCCTTACTGTAAATACATCCCGAGGAAAGTAAAATGAGAAACGACTTTCTTAAAGCCTGTAGAGGCATAAAAACAGATTATACACCTGTATGGTTTATGAGACAGGCAGGAAGATATATGCCTGAGTATCAAAAAATAAGGAAAAAATATGATTTTCTTACAATGTGTAAAACACCAGAAATAGCCGCAGAGGTGACACTACAACCTGTAAAAGTCTTGGGTGTTGATGCAGCAATTCTTTTTTCTGATATACTTATCCTTCTTGAAGCAATGGGTATTGAAATAAAATTTATAGAAGAAAAAGGTCCTCATGTGTCACCGACTATAAGAACATCTTCAGACCTGAAAATCATTAAAGAATTAAACATTGACAAAATAGATTTTGTTTTTGAGACTATTCGTATTTTAACTAAGGAACTTGATGTTCCTTTGATAGGCTTTGCAGCTTCACCTTTTACACTTGTAACCTATATAATTGAAGGAGGTTCCACAAAAGAGTTCGTAAACACGAAAAAATTCATGTTTTCAGAATCAGATAGCTTTCACAACCTCATGAGTATTTGTGAAGAGGCAACCTTAAGATATCTTTTAAAACAAATAAAAGCAGGAGTTCATGCAGTTCAAATTTTTGATACATGGGCAGGCATTCTTTCGCCCTCTGACTATGAAATCTTTGTAAAACCCTATATTAAAAGACTGATTGAGGGTTTGAAAATCGTTCCTGTAATTTATTTTTGTTCAAACACAGCTGGACTTGCCAATCATTTAAAAGAATTAAATAGTGATGTACTAAGCATTGACTGGAGAATTGATATTAAAGATGCCGCTCACCTATTTAAAGACCAGCCTTTACAGGGCAATCTTGATCCTTTAGCTCTTTTAGGCACAGAAGAAGAACTCTTTAAAAGAGCAGAAAAAATTTTAGTGGACGGAAATCTTGCAAAGTCCCATATTTTTAATCTTGGGCATGGAGTAAATATAAATACATCAGTTGAAAGATTGAAAAAACTCGTTGATTTCATCCATGAATTTAAAAGGGAGGTTTAAAAATGCTTAAAATAGGTGTATTGGCATCAGGAAGAGGGTCTAACTTTCAGGCAATTATTGATGAAATTGAGGCTGGAAGACTTCCTGCAAAGATAGAAATTCTGATAGTTGACAATCCAAAGGCCTATGCTATTGAAAGAGCTAAAAAACATGGTATACCCTATCTTTTTATTAATCCAAAGGATTTTCAAAGCAAAGAAGCTTTCTATGAAAAAATAAAAGATGAGCTTCTTGCAAGAGGAGTAGAGCTTGTCATATTAGCTGGATTTATGAGAATAGTAAAAAAGCCTTTACTGGAGGCTTTTCATAATAGAATTATGAATATCCATCCTGCTCTTCTTCCTTCCTTTCCAGGGCTTCATGGACAAAAACAGGCTGTTGACTATGGAGTGAAAATCAGCGGATGCACAGTCCATTTCGTAGATGAAGGAGTTGATACCGGACCAATAATAATTCAGGCTGCTGTGCCAGTTCATCCTGAGGATACAGATGATAGCCTTTCTGAAAGAATTCTTAAACTTGAGCATAAAATTTTTCCTGAAGCCATCAAGCTTTTTGCCGAAGGAAGACTTAAAGTTGAAGGAAGAAAAGTTAAAATTTTAAACTATAATCTTCCGGATAAACATTTTACAAATCCAGAAATAGGACGATAAGAAAATGGTTCAAAATAGACCAAAAGTTCAAAATAAAGTTAGACCAACTCCTGCAATTGTAAGAAAGGCTATTTTTGACATTCTAAAAGATGTAGAGAATAAAATATTTATTGATTTGTATGCAGGTAAGGGTTTTGTAGGCATAGAAGCTTTAAAAAGAGGTGCTAATACAGTTATTTTTGTAGAGAAAGCCCCTTTTTTATGTTTTTTTATAAAGAGTTCACTCCACAGAAAGAAACTCTCCGATAAAGCACGAGTTTACAATATGGATGCTGCACATTTTCTCCAGAACAGCTCTCAAGAATACGATATAATTTTTGCAGATCCTCCATATGAATCAGGTGAATTAGAAAAAATATTTAAAATCTTTGAGAATAAAACTCTTATAAAAGAAGGCGGAGTACTGATACTGCAACATCATAAAAATGAATCATTGAGAGAAAAACTCAAAGGACTTAAAATACATAAATGTTATAGATATGGTGATACTTTTTTAACTGTTTACAGGAGAACAGAATAATGGGGAAAATAGGAGTCTATCCAGGAACATTTGATCCTCTAACAAATGGACATCTTGATGTAATAAAAAGAGCTTTAAAAATTTTTGATGAGCTAATAGTTGCTGTTGCTATATTAAGTTATAAAAAAATTCCTATTTTTACAGTTGAAGAAAGGGTACATTTTATTACTGAAACAACAAAAGACATCAAAAACTTAAAAGTTGAAGTCTTTGATGGACTTCTTGTTGATTTCATTAAAGAAAAAAAAGCGATTGCTATTGTAAGAGGACTAAGAGCAGTATCAGACTATGAATTTGAACTTCAACTTGCCCATGCAAACAGAAGACTTTTTAAAGATGTTGAAACTGTATTTTTAATGCCCTCTGAAGCATACTCCTTTCTTTCTTCAAGTATTGTTAAAGAGATTGCATACTTTGGAGGTTCTGTCAAAAATCTTGTGCCACCAATTGTTGAGAAGGCATTGAGAAATAAGTTTAAAAAATAAAATTTTCTGAACTATTTGACTGTTTATGAAGTTTTTTGATATTGTAAAAAATTGTTACTGACAATTTAGATTAAATTCATTAAGGAAAAATTCAAATAAATTATGAAACAAAAACCAAGACAAAAAAGAATTTTAGAGATTAAAAAGAAGCTTTTACAACAAAAACAACAGATTCTTATTGATGCAGGAATTATGCTTTCAAATCTTCCCGCTGAAAGTAATTTATCTGAAATAGGCGATATAGCCTCTCAAGAAATTGACAGAAGCTTTCTTTTAAGATTAAGAGATAGGGAAAGAAAGCTTCTGAAAAAAATAGAAAAAACACTGGAAAAAATAAACAATGGCACTTATGGAATATGTGAAGCCTGTGGTGCAGAAATACCCATTGAAAGACTTGAAGCAAGACCAGTGACTGACCTGTGCATTGAATGTAAGACAGAACAAGAAGAAAAAGAGAAGCTTAAAGAGATTTAATTCTCAGCAATTTTTCAGGATTTTTTAAGCCAGCGAATTTTAGCTTATATTCATCAATATTTAATCTTTTAAGTCTTTTTATGATATCCCTAAGGCTCATTGAACCACCATGAAGTTTTTGAATTTCTTTGTTTTGTTTTACCATATCAGAAATCAAAATGATTCTTTCTGGATTTTTAATTTGAAATATCCATTTCAAAACTTCGTCATTTAAATGTTTTCCATCTCCTATTAGTTCAACATAAATTTCCTGATTAATAAGTCCAAATCCTGCTATTCCTGGTTCTCTATGGTGAATTCCTCGCATAGCATTAAATAAATGGGTTATAAGACTAGCACCTGCTTTAAAACCTTCTTCTGCCTCTTTGTATGTAGCATCTGAATGTCCCATGCTCACAATTATACCAATTTCAGAGCATTTTTCAATTATATTTAATGCTCCAGAGAGTTCTGGTGACACAGTGATTATCTTAACAATATCTTCTGTGCCATCCAGCAGTCTATACAAAATATGAGTATCAGGTAGTAAAAAATAACGATGGTCTAATGCCCCTGCTTTTGCAGGATTTAAAAAAGGTCCTTCAAGATATGCACCCAATATTTTTGCACCTTTAGTCTGTATTTGCATTGCCTTCTTTATATTTAAAAGAGTTTTTTTCATAGAATTGATTTCAGATGGATAAAGTGTAATTAAAAAGCTATCAACCTCCATAGAACCATATTCTTCAGCAATTAAAAGAATCTGTTCAGGACTTTCAACTTCTTTAATATCTATTTTATTTGTCCCATGAAAGTGGATATCAATTAAAGACATGTTATATCATAACATATGGTGTTTAAACCATCTAAAAAAATTTCTATAGAGAGTTTGCTGACAGAGGTTAAAAATCTTTCTGCTTCAATAAAAATCTCTGAAATATCAAAATATTTTCTTGATATCCCCTATAAAAAGAACTCCCTTATTGGTAGTTCTTCAGAAAAAGAGCAACTTGTTATTGATTTTGAAGGAGTCGATTGTATGACTTTTATTGAATATGTAGAAGCATTAAGATTATCGGATGATTATGTTTCTTTCATTGAAAACTTGAAATATGTGAGATATTTTGAAGGAATCGTGGATTTTAAAAAAAGAAGACATTTTTTTACAGACTGGAGAAATTTAACAACATTAAAAGATATAACAAATGAACTAACAAAAAAATATTTTAAAACAGTTGTAAAAGAGCTTAATAGAAATGAAGAAAAGTTATGGATTGATGGATTGGAAATTAAACAAAGGATTATTAATTATATTCCTTCTGAATATATAGAGAAAATTGCCTCTGAATTGAAAACAGGTGATTATTGTGGATTCTATACATCTAAAAAAGGCCTCGATGTTATACATGTAGGAATAGTAATAGTAGACAGTAATATTAAACTAAGACATGCCTCAAGTCAAAAATATCATGTAGTAGATGAAGATTTTACTATGTATTCAAAAGAAAAAGAAGGTATAATAATTTTTAGACCTCAGGAAATTAAAAGTGTCGCATCTTCATGACAGAAAAAAACAGATACGAAATGTCCTTCTGATTACGTTTTTACTGAATCTTTTTGTATCTTTAGCAAAAATAATTTATGGAGGGCTTACAAACTCTGTAGCTATTTATTCAGATGGATTTCACTCGCTTTTTGACGGAATTTCAAATATAGGAGGATTAATTGCTCTTTCTATAGCAAGTCATCCTCCTGATAAACATCATCCTTATGGGCATAGAAAATTTGAAACGGTTTTTGCAATTTTTATAGGTATTTTAATGTCTCTTTCAGCAGTAGAAATAATCAGAAATGTCTACAAATCTTTTATTGAACTTAGAAAGCCTGAACTGGATGAAAAAGCTTTTATTGTTCTTATCAGCACTCTTATAGTTAATATTTTTGTTTCTTTTTATGAGAAGAAAAAAGGAAAAGAGCTTAAAAGCGAATTCTTAATAGCTGACTCAGCACATACAAGAGTTGATATTTATATCACTGTTGGAGTAATACTGAGTGTAATAATGTCAACAATGACTGAATTTTATTTTGTTGATCCCATAACAGGCTTAATTGTAGGAATTTTTGTAGCCAGAGAAGCGATACTTATAATAAAAGAGTGCGCAAACATTCTTGCTGATAGAACAGTAATTGATGGAGAAAGAATTGCCAGTGTTGTTAAAACATGTATGGATGTTGAAGCCTGTAAGGATGTAAGAACAAGAGGAACAGCAGGGCAAATATTTGTTGATTTAAAAATTTTAGTAAATCCTGCAATTTCTGTATCTGAAGCTCATAATATTGCAGATAAGGTTGAACAAACTATAAAAAAAGAGTTTCCTGATGTCATTGATGTTGTAATTCATATTGAACCCTTTATAAAAAATTAAAGTATTGCTTCTGAATCAAAAAAATTTAAAGACTGCATATACTGCTTCCATTCAATTGGAAGCATATATTTCTTCTTATTATTGCATTCTTTACAGGCAGGAACTATATTACTTTTAACTGACTTCCCTCCTCTTATAAGAGGTATCACATGATCCATTGTTAACTCATTTTCTGGAACTTCTTTGCCACAATAATAACATCTTCTTTTAGAAATCTTTTTACGCCACCATGAACTATTTTTAAGAAGTTTTGCTTTTTGTTTTTCAGCTTTTATTTGTTCCTGAGTTACATCTGGAATGAATCTTTCCATTAACGTCCGAATCTCTTTTTTTCTTCTTCTTCAAAAAACTTCTTATAAAGAATATTCCATTCAGGACTTCCTTCAACCACTTTTTTGGAAAATGATTGAAGCTTTCTTCTTACAACCTCGTCAATTGATTCTCCAGTTTTTAAAGCCTGTATAAAACTTCTTTTAATTTCTCTTCTTACTTCTTGTTCTTCAACTTTTAGTTTAATTAATCCTTTGTTTATCAAACCGTTAAATAAAACATGAGATGTATGGGTTATTTTTTCATCTGAAAGCATCATAAGACTAAATTCCTCTGTTTAACAAGTTTTTGTTTTGTCATTTCAAAAAGTTTTCTGTAGTCAAGTTTACTTTTTTCTATTTCGGATTCATACTTCTTAAGAAGCTCTCTTATTTCTTCATTTAGTCTGTCTTCAACCATCAATTCTTCAAGAATAATTTGTTCAGCCTCCTGTAAAAGTTGCTCTTTAGAAACTATTATTTCAATCATATCTTTTTTTAGAAGATTCTCTATTATATTGTTGGTTATATATGGTATCCAGTTTCTGGGTATCCTCATCTTTTTTTAAATTCCAATATATGGTAATAAAGCAACAGCTCTCGCTCTCTTTATTGCTTTTGTGAGCTCTCTTTGATGCTTTGAACATGTTCCTGTTAATTTTCTTGAAAGAATTTTACCTCGTTCAGTCATAAAACCTTTCAGCAACTTAACATTTTTGTAATCAATAAAATCAATTTTCTCTGCACAAAATCTACAGTATTTTTTTCTAAAAAATCTTCTTTGTATTGACTGTTGCACACTGACCTCCTCTAAAATGGTTCTAAATCTGAATATTCTTCTGGAGGAACCTGATTGAATTCCTCAGTCTGAGCAGATTCTTTTTTAGGGAAAAATCTTATACTATTTGCAATTACCTCAAATTTGCTTTTTCTCTGTCCTTCATATTCCCATCTTCTTTCTCGCAAACGGCCCTCAACCAGTACAGTTCTTCCTTTATTTAAGTACTGAGTGCATGTTTCAGCTTGTTTACCAAAAACTATGGCGTCGATAAATAGAGTCTCCTCTCTCATGTCTTCTCCCTGTTTATACTTCGAATTAACAGCTATAGGCACCGTGGCAACTGCTACTCCTGAGGGTGTATATCGTATTTCAGGGTCTCTGGTAAGATTTCCTATGAGTATTATCCTGTTAAACATTTTTATCCCTGAGAAGCTAGCTCTGAAGGTTCTACAGGAATTCCCTTTATCTCAGGTGGCAAAGAGGCAATTTGATGCTTTGAAAGTTTTAAAACCATGAATTTAAAAACAGAATCATAAACTCTGTAAAATTCTTCCATTTTCTTTATTGACAAAGCTGGCGCTTTAAAAAGAAATAAAACATAATAGCCCATCGTTTGCCTATTAAGTTTATATGCAAGCTTCTTTTTGCCCCAATTGTCAATTTTTAAAATTTCTCCACCATTCTCAACAATAAGAGAAGATATCTTTTTAATTGCTTCCTGTACTTCCTCTTCTGTAAGAGTTGGTAGAAGAAGTACCACCTTTTCATAAAAATTATTCATAATATACCTCCACACGGATTTTAGCCCTTATATTTTTTAGATAAGAGCATGGAGTAAATAAAAGTTACAAATATTTTTATAACATATTTATCATTTTTAAATCAAACTGTAATATTTCAATTTTTTATTAAGAGTATTCCTATTTATCCCGAGAATTTTAGCAGCTTTTACCTGATTACCTTCTGTTTCATTAATTGCAAGAATAAATAATGCCTTTTCAACTTCCTGTATAACAGTCTCATATAAATTGGAATTCTCTATATTTGCAAATTCTTTCAAAAGGTTACCGATTTTTAATTCAAGAAAATTTCTTATTGAAAATTGATCATTATATTCACCAAACAAATCCTTGGATGTAAGTGTTTGATGTCTGGTAAGCAAAAAAGCTTTAGCCAAACATTGTTTTAACTGGTATGCATTCTCTGTCCATGAATAAGCCAATAGAGCATCCTGAGCATCTCTTGATAATTTTTTTTTAGGAAGCCCTAAAAACTCTGAAATCTCTTGCAAAAAAAAATTAGCAAGAGGAATAATATCCTGTTTTCTTTCTCTTAGAGGTGGAATATAAAATTTCTTTGAATTTAACAAGATTTCATACACTTCAAAGGTTATTATGCCATTTTTATAAAGCTGTTCATAATCGGAGTCAGATATAAAAATAGCACATTTAAAGTGTTTTTCTGGATTAAAAAGAAAAGATGTATCAATATTTTCAAGATTGTTAACAACATAAACTATATTTTTTTGTTTAAAGGAACTCATCTTTTTAGTTAGATCTTCTGGAACCGTTATAATATCTGGCTGATTTATATATCCAAGAATTATCTTAAATAAATAATCTTTTTCTGTTCCTTTTTCCCCACATAAAAAAAATATATCATTTTCAAAAGAGAGTTTTTTTATATCTTCTAAAATTTTTCGCATTACAGGACTTTTGTATACCCTGGCCAAGTATAGTGGTAAATTACTATATTTTATTTTCAGTATGCCAAGTTTCATATAATCTCCTATCTATAAAGTTCATTTTCTTCAATATATTTTCTCACGGCATCTGGCAACAAATAGCGAATGCTTTTCCCATTTCTAAGCATTTCTCTTAACATCGTAGAGGATATCCAGAACGGTGAAACTGATATAAAAAAGGCTCTTTTGTCCGAGTTTTTTATTTTGAAACAATTCTCTGATTCTCTATATTCAATAAACTCTGAAGTTTGTAAATTATTGAAACCTGGTCTTGACATAATAATAAAATCAACCATCCTTAACAAGTCTTCATACTTATACCAAAATTTTATTTCGAAAAAAGCATCAATACCCATTATAAAAAAAAGAGTATCCCTTTGGTAAAGTTTTTTTAAATGAGTCAGTGTATTCACAGTATATGAAGTTTTTTTTTGTCTAACTTCAATATCTGAAACTTCAAAAAAAGGATTACTATTTATCGCTAACCCTGTCATCTTTAATCTATGATTAGCATCTATAATACCCTCTGTTTTTAACGGAGGAACTCCTGAAGGTATAAAAATAATTTTATCAAGACAAAACGCTTCTCTTACCTCTTCTGCAACTCTTAAATGTCCAAAGTGAATAGGATTAAAGGTGCCTCCCAGAAGTCCTATTCTCATTGTCTTACCTGTCCACTTCCAAAAACTATAAATTTTGTGCATGTAAGTTCTTCAAGTCCCATCGGACCACGTGCATGAATTTTATCAGTTGAGATTCCTATTTCAGCACCAAGACCAAATTGATATCCATCATTAAGCCTCGTAGAAGCATTTACAAAAACTGCGGATGAGTCAACTTCTCTCAAAAATTTCATAGCTTTATTATAGTCTTTTGTTATTATTGAATCTGAGTGAGCTGAGCCATACTTTGTTATATGTTCAATAGCTTCATTAATATCTTTTACAACTTTGACATTAAGTATTAAATCAAGATATTCATTGTAAAAGTCTTCCTCTTTCACATCTTTTACTTTTGGATATATTTTTTTTGTCTCTGAACAGCCTTTAAGTTCAACCCCAGCTTCTTCAAATTTTTTTAACATATTAGGTAAAAATTTCTTTGCTACCTTTTCATCAACAAGCATTGTTTCCATTGCATTACATGTTGCAGGTCTCTGAACTTTAGCATTAAAGCAAATCTCTTCAGCCATTGCTAAATCAGCATCTCTGTCAACAAAAACATGACATACGCCTTTGTAGTGCTTTAATACAGGAATTCTTGAATTTTCTGTAACAGTTCTTATAAGTCCTTCTCCTCCACGAGGAATTATAAGATCAATTATCCCTTCAAGTTTTATCATTTCAAGTACAGCTTCTCTTTGAGGAATGTCTATGTAAGTCACAACTCCTTCATGCATGCCTTCATCTTTTAATGCTTCTTTCAAAATCTTTACTAAAGCAACATTTGAGTTTATCGCTTCAGATCCACCTCTTAAAACTACTGAATTCCCTGCTTTAAGGCATAATCCTGTTACATCTACAGTAACATTTGGCCTTGCTTCATAAATTACACCTATCACTCCTATAGGTACCCTCATTTTGCCAACCAGCATTCCATTTGGTCTGAGCCACATCTTTGTTATTTCTCCAACAGGATCTGGCAGAGAGACAACCTCTTGAAGACCTTTTATCATCTCATCAATCCTTTTTTCTGTTAAAGTAAGTCTGTCAATTAAAGCCTTAGAGAGTCCTTTTTTCTGTGAATTTTCTACATCAATTCTGTTTGCCTTGATAAGTTCTTCCTTTTTTTGTTTGAGATAGTCAGCCATTCTAACAATTATTTTGTTTTTGATTTCTGTTGATGCCTTTGCTATAAGTCTCGCAGATTCTTTAGCTTGTTTTGCTTTGTTTAGAACTATTTGCTTTATCTCCATTTTTACCCCCTGTAGAAATTTTTCGATTTGCATATTTTAACTTTTTTTGGTATATTTTATAAAAATAATTTAAACAAGGAGGAGGGTATTATGCCAACACCAGTAGTTGACTTTGACCTTTGTGTAGGTTGCGGAAGCTGTGCAGAAGTATGTCCTGAAGTTTTTGAAATGAGGGATGACAAAGCATGGGTAATTGGTCCTGATAAGTGTTCCACTTGTGATTGTCAGCAAGCTGCTGACCTTTGTCCATCTCAGGCTATCAAGTTGGAGTAAATTTTTGAGGGTGGAGGAGACCCTCTACCCTCAAAAATTAATTTATAAATTTTTTAGCAAGTTCTAAAAAACCAAAAATTTTTAAATCTAAATGGTTTCCCTGATTTCTTAATTCATTAAGTTTTTCAAATACTTCATCTACGGAAAGTTTTAAAACTTCTATGTTTTCACTTTCATCTGGTGGATAATCTTTTCTTAACTCTTCAGAAGCTTCTCTGACATTTTTTGCAATAAATACTGTCAGAACCTCTGCTGAAAGTCCTGAAGAAACAGGTCCTTCTGCAAGAAAGATAATTTCATCGGAAAATAAACCTGTCTCTTCAATTAGTTCTCTTTTTGCCACTTCTATTAAGGACTCTTTCCTATCATTCAACCCGGCTGGGAATTCTATCACATATCCGCCAAGAACGGGTCTGAATTGACGAATAAAAACAAATTCTTTATCTTTTGTTACAGGTATAACTATGACGATACCGTTACAGTTTACCCTTTCAACAGCTTCCCAATGTCTTATATTGCCATGGCTGTCTTCATAAGAAAGCAATACAACTCTTAAATATTTCCCATGCCAGCCTACTTCCTTTTTGACAATTTTCATCGGAAAGAAACTATCCCGGAGGCCAATGCATATGCCTTCCAGCTAAAATATGAAAATGAATATGAAAAACCGTCTGCCCTCCGTGAGAATTGCAGTTCATAACAACTCTAAAACCTTTTTCATCAAAACCTTTTTGTTTAGCTATTTTTTTTATAACCATGAAAATATGTCCTATGAGTTCTTTATCATTTTCATTCATATGAAGGATTGTAGAATAATGTTTCTTTGGAATCACTAAAATATGAATTGGAGACTGAGGAGCAATATCTTCAAATGCTAAAACCAGATCATCCTCATAGAGAATCTTTGAAGGAATTTCTCTTTTTACAACTCTACAAAATACACAATCCATTTTTTAAGATTCTCCTTTGATTTCAATTTTTCTAAAAAAACAAGTTCTATTTCCTGTATGACATGCTCCATTGCCATGTTGTTTAACCATAATAAGCAG
The DNA here is from genome assembly GCA_964614465.1 of uncultured Thermodesulfovibrio sp. Lineage (GTDB taxonomy): Bacteria > Nitrospirota > Thermodesulfovibrionia > Thermodesulfovibrionales > Thermodesulfovibrionaceae > Thermodesulfovibrio. Next base: position 7,647 of record CAZTLF010000017.1, on the reverse strand, counting down.
AGTATCAGCATCACAGTCATAGTAAATCTCTTTGACTTCTTGAATATTTCCTGATGTTTCACCTTTTTTCCAGTAAGTCTTTCTTGAACGAGACCAAAAATGAGTAAATCCACTTTCAATGGTTTTTCTTAATGCTTCGTTATCCATATACGCAACCATTAAAACTTCCTTTGTATCTATCTCCTGAATTACAGCAGGAATCAATCCTTTTTCATCAAATTTAAGATCTAAAAAGCTCATATCTCTCCTTTTTTTATTTTCTCCTTACAAAGTTTATACTCAATACTATCAACAATTGCCTGCCATGATGCCTCAATTATGTTTTCAGAAACTCCTACTGTACTCCAAACTTCTTCCTCATCACCTGATTCTATCAAAACTCTAACCTTTGAAGCTGTCCCTTTACCTGAATTAACTACCCTAACCTTATAGTCTTTTAGCCTTACTCTTTTAAGTTCAGGATAAAATCTTTCAAGTGCTTTCCTGAGAGCATTGTCAAGGGCATTAACAGGACCATTGCCTGTTGAGGCTGTATGCTCAATATTTTTACCCACTTTAACCATTATTGTTGCCTCGCTGAGTGTAGGTTCATCTCCTTTTCTTTTTTCATCTATTACCCTGAATCCTATTAAATCAAAAAACTTTCTTTTCAATCCCAATGTTTTTCTAAATAATAGCTCAAGTGAAGCTTCAGCTCCTTCAAACTGATATCCTTCGTTTTCAAGAGTTTTTATAGCATCCACTATTGTTTGAACTTCAAGAGAGTTAGGCTCAAGAGGAATATTAAACTCTTCTGCTTTCTTTAAAATATTACTCTTACCTGCAAGGTCTGAAACAAGTATTCTTTGACGATTGCCAACAAGCTCAGGTCTAATATGTTCATAGGTTTCTGGACGCTTTCTTACAGCACTTACATGAACTCCACCTTTATGAGCAAAAGCACTTTCTCCAACAAATGGTTGTCTTTTAAAAGGAACAAGATTGGCTATTTCATATACAAACCTTGAGAGCTCAGTAAGTTTTTTCAGTTTATCTTCATCAATACATCTGTATCCTAGTTTAAGTTGCAGATTTGGAATTACAGAACAAAGATTAGCATTTCCACATCTTTCACCAAATCCATTTATGGTACCCTGAACCTGAACTGCTCCATTTATAACGGCAACAATGCTATTAGCAACAGCGCAATCCGAGTCATTATGTGCATGAATGCCTAATGGAACATTGATTGAGAGTTTAACATTCTTTACAATTTTTGCTACTTCTTCTGGAAGTGTTCCACCATTTGTATCACACAGAATAATACAGTCTGCTTTTGCTTCTTCAGCTGTTTTAAGACATTTTAAAGCATATTCAGCATTATCCTTGTATCCATCAAAGAAATGTTCTGCATCAAAAAATACCTTTTCTGCATATTTTTTTAAATAAGTAATTGTATTGAAAATCAGCTCAAGATTTTCTTCAAGAGGCACTTTAAGTGCTTCAGTCACGTGAAAATCCCATGTTTTACCAAAAATTGTAAATATTTTCGCCTCTGAGGCTATGAGAGATTTCACATTTGGGTCATTTTCTACTTTTATTCTTGGTCTGTGAGTGCTTCCAAAGGCTGCTATAACTGATTTTTTAAGAGAAAGTTTTTTGACTTTTTTAAAATATTCTGCATCCTTTGGATTTGAACCAGGCCAGCCACCTTCTATATAATCAATACCAAAATCATTAAGTTTTTCTGTAATTCTCAGTTTATCATCTACTGAAAAAGATATGTCTTCTGCTTGAGAGCCGTCTCTGAGTGTTGTGTCATAAATTTCAATGCTTTTTTGCATAAAATAATATATTATATTTTTGAAACATTAAGCAAGATATGTTATATTAAATACTATTAATTTTTATTGCGAGGGAATTTATGGAAAAAATTCTCATGTTAGGATGTGACGCAATTGCTCGAGGAGCTGTTGAAGCAGGGATTTCTTATGCTTCTTCTTATCCAGGAACTCCAGCAACGCAAATTCTTGAATACATTGCCAAAAACTCCTCTGTAAGAGCTGAATGGTCTGTGAATGAAAAAGTAGCATATGAAGTTGCCTATGGTGTTTCTTTAACTGGAAGAAGAGTTCTTTGTTCAATGAAGCATGTTGGATTAAATGTAGCATCAGACCCGTTTATGACATCAGCATATCTTGGGATAAAAGGTGGTTTTGTTCTGGTGTTAGGAGATGACCCAGGTGCTTATTCGTCTCAGAATGAACAGGATTCACGTTTTTATGCTTCTTTCGCTAAAATACTGTGTCTTGAACCCTCTGATGCTCAGGAAGCCAAAGATATGACAAAATTGGCTTTTGAAATCTCAGAAGAGTTGGGGTTACCTGTAATTATCAGAAGCATTACAAGACTTCTTCATTGCGTTAGTCCTGTAACACTGGAAACTATTAAATCTGAAAATGAAATTAAGCTTGAGAAAAATCCTGACTACTTGCTTGCTATTCCAAAAAATGTTGGGCGACTTCACAGTGAACTAAATAAAAAACAAACAAAAATCAAGAAACTAATTGAAAAATATGAGTTTAACAAGATTTTCTCAGGAAAAGGAAAAACTGGAATAGTTGCCTGTGGAATTACTTATCTTTATGCTAAAGAGCTAGGTGAAGACTTACCAGTTCTTAAGATTTCAGCTTATCCAGTTGATGAAGATTTAATTAAAGATTTTGTAAAAAATCTGAATGAAGTGATAGTTCTTGAAGAAGGTTATCCATTTGTTGAAAATTTAGTAAAAAAATATTGCGATAATGTAAAAGGAAAACTATCTGGACACTTACCACTTGAAGGAGAACTCTGTGTAGAGCCTTTATTGAAAATTTTTGGCAAAATAAAATCTTCTACTCAAAACATTAAGCTTATTCCAAGACCACCTGTGCTTTGTCCTGGTTGTCCTCATAGAGAGTTTTATAAAGCATTAAATGAAGCCAATCCAAACTTTGTTACAGGAGATATTGGATGTTACACTCTTGGTGCGAATCCTCCACTTAAAGCAATTGATACATGCCTTTGTATGGGAGCGAGCATAGGTAATGCATCAGGGATTGCTTCTCAAGGTATAAAAAGAGTTGCAGCGGTAATTGGAGACTCTACTTTTATTCACTCAGGAATTCCTGCATTAATAAATGCTGCATATAACAAGTCAGATATCCTTGTGTGCATTCTTGATAATTCTTCTGTTGCCATGACAGGACATCAGCCAACACCAGCTGTCGGAATCACTGCCAAAGGAAAAGAAACAAAGAAAATAGACCTCGTACAACTATGCAAAGCCTGCGGAGCAGACTCAGTTGAGGTGGTTGATCCCTATGATAAAAAATCTACTTTTGAAGCAATTAAAAAAGGACTTGATGAACCAGGCGTCAATGTTGTAATATCGCAGAGAGCCTGTATATTAGTTGCTAAAAAACTAAAGAGCTAAAACACTATCCCAGCTTAAAATAGTCACTCCTTTTTCTTGAAGAATTGATATTGTTTTATCAAGATTTTCTGTTCTAAGAACTACTACTGCCTTTTCACCTGATTTTTCAACAAATGCATAAATATACTCAATGTTTATGTTTGCATCATATAAATATTTCAATGCTTCAGCTAATCCACCCGGTTTATCCTTTACTGCTATAGCTACCACATTTGTAAGTTTAACTGTAAACTCATTTTTTTCAAGAACTTCTTTTGCCTTTTCAGGATCTGTTACAATTAATCTTAAAATTCCAAACTCAGATGTATCGGCAATTGAAAGTGCTCTAATATTTATTTTTTCTTCAGCTAGGGCTTTTAATGCTTCATAAAGTCTTCCTCTTTTGTTTTCCAAAAAAACTGAAATTTGTTTTATTTTCATTGCCTTCCTCCTAATCTATAAGACTTCTTTTATCAATAACTCTTTTTGCCTTTCCCTCGCTTCTTGGTAAACTCTTTGGTTCAACAAGTGTAACTTTAACTCTTACACCAACAGTCTCTTCAATGCGCTTTTCAAGTTTTTTCTTAAGATTCTCAATATGTTTTACTTCATCTGAAAAAGTCTCTTTTGACATCTCTACCATAACCTCTATTTCATCAAGATGTTGAGGTCTTGTAATAATAATTTGATAATGGGGTTCAACTCCCTGAACTTCTAAAATTGCTTTTTCAATCTGATATGGGAAAATCATGACTCCTCTTACTTTTATCATGTCATCTGCTCTTCCACGAATTCTATCAATTCTTGCAAATGTTCTTCCGCAGTTACACTTCTCTCTTATTATTGAAGTTATGTCTTTGGTTCTAAACCTCAGCATCGGCATTCCTTCACGAGTTAGAGTAGTAAAAACAAGCTCTCCTCTTTTTCCATCTGGTAGAGAATCTCCTGTATCAGGATCTATAACTTCCACATAGAAATGGTCTTCAAATACATGTAATCCATTTTTTTCTATGCATTCATGTGCAACACCCGGTCCGATTATTTCTGTTAATCCATATATGTTAAGTGCATTCAGATTAAATCTTTTTTCAATTTCCTTTCTCATCTGTTCTGTCCACATTTCAGCACCAAAACAACCTGATTTAAGCTTAAGAGTTGTAGGCTCAATTCCCATCTCCTGGGCAACTTCAGCCATATAAAGGGCATAGGAAGGAGTACATGTAAGAATTGTTGTTCCAAAATCTCTCATTATCTCAATCTGCCTTCTGGTATTTCCTGCACTGGCAGGCACAACAATTGCACCAATTTTTTGTGCTCCGTAGTGAACTCCAAATCCTCCTGTAAAAAGTCCATAGCCATAACAGTTTTGAACAATATCATCTTTTGTTGTACCAGCCATTGTAAGACATCTTGCCATAACCTCTGCCCAGATATCAATATCATAGCGAGTATACCCAGCTACCACAGGTTTTCCAGTTGTTCCGCTTGACATATGAACCTCTACAATTTCACTTAATGAAGATGCAAACATTCCAAATGGATAAACCTCTCTGAGATCAGCCTTAGATGTAAAAGGAATGTTTTTTATATCATCAAGAGTTTTTATATCTTCTGGTTTAAGTCCAACTTCATCAAATTTTTTTCTGTAATAAGGCACTTTTTCATAGGCTCTTTTCACTGTTTGTTTAAGTCTTTCAAGCTGTAAAGCTTTAAGTTTTTTTTCTGGCATACATTCAAATTCTTTATTCCATATCATGCTATCACCTCATTCAGTGGGTTCTAAAAATTTAAGATTTTCACCTTTGAGGCTTTCCATAGCCTTTTGAGTATCTTCTACTTCAACAATTAAGTATGCTTTCTTTCTTGTCTCAGCAACATAAACAGCTGCACTTTCAATATTTATGCCTTTTGAAGACAAAGTTTTTACAACTTCATAAAGCCCACCTGGCTGGTCTTTCATCTCAATTCCAATTGCTTCATTTAATGATACCGTAAATCCTTTATCTTTAAGTAATTGATAAGCTTCCTTATATCTGTCAACCATGAATTTGATTATACCAAATCCATTTGTGCTTGTAATAGAAAAAGCAAGAATGTTTATGTTTGCTTCAGCAAGGACTTTTGTAATTCTTTCCAGTCTTCCAGGTTTATTCTCAGCAAATACTGAAATAATGTAAACCTTACTCATAAAAAACCTCCTAAATAGTTCTCTTATCAATCACTCTCTTTGCTTTTCCCTCGCTAACAGGCAGCGTCCCTGGTTCCAACAACTCTACCTTCGGCTTTACCATTGTAGTTGAGCGTATTTTGTCTACGATTTCATCTTTTAATCTAACAAGTTTCTCAATTTTACCATCAAAGAGTTCTCTATCTATCTCAACCTTAATCACCATTTCATCATAAGCTTCAAGCACAATTTGATAATTCTGAGCAACTCCTTTTATTCCCATCAATACCTGTTCAATCTGCTGGGGGAATATATTTACACCTTTAACTATAAACATATCATCAGACCTGCCAAGAATTCTTGATATTCTTCGGTGCGTTCTTCCACATTTACAAGGTTCTGAAATAATTTTTGTTAAATCTCTTGTTCTGTATCTTACAAGAGGCATTGACTCTCTATTGAGAGTTGTTAAAACGAGTTCTCCAATTTGCCCATCAGGAACAGGTTGTCCTGTTTCAGGATTAATTATTTCCATAAGAAAATTATCCTCCCATATATGAAGCCCATCTTTATAAATACATTCAAAACCAACTCCCGGACCGTTCATTTCTGTAAGTCCATAACAGTTGTAAACATTTATACCAAGCATATTTTCAATCTTTTTTCGTGTTTCTTCAGAGTATGGTTCTGCTCCAAGATATGCTCTTTTAAGTTTTAAGTCCTTTTTAGGGTCAATGCCTTTATCATAAATAACAGAAGCAACATAAAGAGCATAAGTTGGTGTTATATGCAGCATTGTTGTTCCAAAATCTCTCATTAGATTAATCTGTCTTTCTGTATTTCCCGGACCTGCAGGAATAACAAGAATTCCGACTTTTTCAGCACCATAATGCATAACTAAAGCTCCTGTAAAAAGTCCATATGTCATACTATTCTGCAGAATATCTCCTTTTGTTGTCCCTGTCATAACAAGACAACGAGCAATAAGTTCTGCTGAGTTATTTATATCTTTTTTTGAGAAAAATATCGCTTTGGGTTTACCTGTGGTGCCACTTGATGTATGCAGCCTTATTACCTTTTCTATCGGAATACTCAAAAGTCCATATGGATAATCAACAAAAAGGTCTTCTTTTGTAGTAAATGATAGTTTTTTAATATCATCAAGGGATTTGATATTTGAAGGATTTATTCCTGTTTCCTGAAACTTTTTTTTATAGTGGGGGACTCTTTGGTAAACTCTTTTTAGGATTTTTTTAAGTCTTTCTAATTGAAGCTGTTCAAGTTTTTGTCTCGGCAATGTTTCTAATTCCCTGTTCCAAAATTGCATTTTTCTTTGCTAACCTCCTGCCTTCATTGAATGCTTTTATATTAATTTCAACTGTTTTAGGCGGGACATAATCTGTAATTACCTCATACCACATTTCTTCTTTAAATGGTAAAAAGATGGATAAAAATCCTAAAATTACAGAATTTTCAATCTTTAAATTACCAAGTTCTTTTGCAATTTTCTCCGCATCTATTGAATTTACTATAAAACCTTTTTGCTTGATTAAATCTTCAACATCTTGAGGATAATCTTTACTTTCAGCCATTGCTGGAAGAACCTTTTTTTTATTCAAAATAACCATACCACCTGATTTAAGAAAATGAAGATATCTTAAAGCTTCAAGCTCTTCAAGACCTACCATTATATCAGCCATTCCAGATGGAATATAAGGAGAGTAAACTAAAGCACCAAATCTTATATGACCTATAACACTTCCGCCTCTTTGAGCCATTCCATGAATTTCACTCTCTTTTACATCAAAACCGCTTTTAAATGCAGTTTGAGCAATAATTCTGCTGGCAAGAACTATTCCCTGTCCACCTGTTCCAGATATGATTATATTGGTTGTTGACATAGGGAAAATTCTAACATAGGAAAATTATAGTTTGCAACTATAATTTTCACATGTGTAGTGTAAAATTAATTATGTGTAGGATTTACAAAGCAAAAAAATAGGATAATAAATTGGAACAACAGATGAAACTAAAGCAATCAGAATTT
>CAZTLF010000016.1:0-34091 GCA_964614465.1 uncultured Thermodesulfovibrio sp. | reverse complement strand
TGTGACATTTTAAAATAGTAACCACATTATGATAAAAGAGGCTTTACTTCAAAAAATAAAAAACAGTAAAATTACTTGCCTTACTTGTGAAAGAAGATGTGAGATAGATAAGGAAAAATTTGGATTTTGCAAGACAAGAAAAAACATTGGTGGAAAGCTTTATACTCTTGTATATGGTGAAATCTCATCAATAAGTGCAAATCCGATTGAAAAAAAACCACTCTATCACTTTTATCCTGGAAGTTATGCCTTAACTGTTGGAACATGGAGTTGTAATTTTACGTGCCCATGGTGTCAGAATTTTCGCATCTCTAAGTATCCTCAAAATATAGGAAAAGGTAAATTTATCTCTGCAGAAGAATTTATAAAACTAACAAAAAAATATAACTGCAGTGGAACAAGTTTTTCCTTTAATGAGCCAACTCTTCTTTTTGAATACTCTATAGAAGTTTTTTACTTAGCTAAAAAAGAAGGGCTATACAATACCTATGTAACGAATGGATACATGACAGAGGAGGCTCTTAAGGTTTTGATAGAGCATGGGCTTGACGCAATGAATATTGATATAAAGGGTGATACTCATTTTGTTAGAAAATACTGTGGAGCAGATTTAGAAAAAATCTGGAGAAATATCAAAATTGCCAAAGAAAATAATATCTGGATAGAGCTTACAACATTGATTATTCCTGGATTAAATGATGGTAAAAAAGCATTAACAGAGATAGCAAAAAAAATAAAAAATGAAATTGGAGAGGATACACCTTGGCATTTAAATGCATACTATCCTGCTTATGATTTTTCATGGAAAACTTATGTTCCTCCAACACCAGCTGAAACCCTTGAAAAAGCCTATGAAATTGCAAAGGAAGAAGGATTAAAATATATTTACATTGGCAATATACCAAATCATCCAGCACAGAATACATACTGTCCAAATTGTCACACGCTTCTAATTGAGAGAAACGCCTTAACTCTTCAGAGGTATTTTCTTGATAAAGAGAAAAGATGTTCTCAATGTAAGGAAAAAATTCCAGTTATCAATTAAGATCAAAGATTTGATGTTTTCTTAAACTTAAATATTTTTCAGAGATGTAGTTTAAAGATTTTTTTGCTAAACTAAATTTCTCAGAAAGCTGCCAAAAAACCTGTGAAAGCGCATTTTCATAAGAAAGATAATCGCTTACTAATTTATAAAACTTTTTACCTTCCTCCTCGTTTTCAGAACTCTCTTTTATATATTCAGGAAATACTCCGACAATAAAAAGGCATGCATCTGCAATTCTTTTATAAATACCAAATCTGTGCTCCTCTTCAATTATCTGAGCCATTTTTTTAAGACCTTCAATATCCATATCTGTGAAGTTTATTTTTCTCCAAATATTTTTTTCTGTTTTTATCCATAATGTATATTTTTCAATTTTTGTAAAAGAAGAAAGAAGATGAGTAAGATAAAGTATGACATTTTCATTCCTTAAAAACTTAACAACATCAGATACATCAAAGACTGCTACTTTGTATGTTCCTATTTTTTCATATGTATATGAAAGCTTTTCAATGTCATAAAGTGCTTTTCTAAGTAAAACTTCAAAATAAAGGACTGGCGAAATTTTAACAAGAATATCAGGATCAGATAAAACCTTTTCAAACATTTTTTCACTGCCTATAAGTCCTTGTCTGAAATCAGAGTCTTCATTTATAAACTTTTTAAGTTGTGTTTTATCTTTATAATCAGGAGCAACAGTATTAACTATGAAATCTAAATCTTTATCTGCTAATTCTCTTTTTAACATCTTCTGATTTTACCCAAAAATTGTTTTTTCTCTGTATCCTGTTATTATTATTTTATATCTTCCAATGACTGACTTTTCAAACTCGGTTTTCAAAAAGGAATTTAAAGGGATAAGAACTTAGATATTATGATATAATATTTTTTTATGTATTATCTTGGGATAGACATAGGTGGCACTAATATTAAAATTGGAGTAATTTCAACAGACTGGGAAATTATCAAGATATGTAAATTCTTAACAGGTAACAATCCTATGGAAACACTTATTGAGAAAATAGACAATATTTGTAAAGAGTTCAAAATTGAAGGAATAGGAGTCGGTATAGCAGGTTTAGTGGATCCGGAAGGCAATGTTATTAAAGCAGCTAACATACCTTTTTTTAATAATTTCCCCTTAAAAAAGGAATTAGAAAATAGGTATAACATTGATGTAAAAGTACAAAATGATGCAACTGTTGCAACTGTTGCAGAAGCATTATTTGGGCAAGCAAAGAACTCACTTAGTTTTATTCTTCTTACTCTTGGAACAGGAATCGGGGGAGGTTTCTGGTTTGATGGAAAAATAGCTCCGTTTCCTATGGAGGTTGGACACATGAGTATCAATTATCAGGGAAAATTCTGTAACTGTGGTAACACAGGATGTCTTGAAATATATGCTTCAGCACGGGCTATAAAAGATAATCTTATAGAACGAATTGAAAGTGGTGAGGAAAGTTATATTAAAAAACTTTATGAAGGCAATATATACAGAACAACTTCAGAAGATATATACAAATCAGCGATGGAAGGTGATCATTTGTGTAGAATTGTTCTTAAGGAAGCAGGTAGGGCTCTCGGTGTAGGAATAGCAAATTTAATGAATATTTTCTGTCCTGAAAAAATTATTTTAACTGGTGGACTTTCTAATGCAATAAACATTTATCTTGAAACATCCATTCAGGAAGCTAAAAAAAGAGCAATGCCAGGACTTGCTGAATCAGTCAGTATAACTCAATCTACCCTTGTGGATAAGGGTGGAGTTCTTGGTGCTGTTGCAATTTTAATAAATCATCATACCAAGTGTCTTCCCAAGTTAAAGCTGACAGAACCAAAAATTAATCTTCCATGAAAAAAATAAGAAATTTCTCAATAATTGCTCACATAGATCATGGAAAATCCACCCTTGCAGACAGACTTCTTGAGTTTACAGGTGCTGTTAATCTTGGCGGGAAAATGGGGCAGATTCTTGATTCAATGGATCTTGAAAGGGAAAGGGGTATTACAATTAAAGCTCATGCAGTAAGGCTTAACTACAAAAGTGAGGATGGACAAACCTATGTTCTGAATCTTATTGATACTCCCGGACACGTAGATTTTTCTTATGAAGTTTCTCGTTCTCTGGCATGCTGCGAAGGAAGCCTTCTTGTAGTTGATGCGACACAGGGAGTTGAGGCTCAAACTGTTGCTAATGCTTATCTTGCAATTGAACATAATCATGAAATAATTCCGGTAATAAACAAAATAGACCTTCCCCAAGCTGACCCTGATAAGGTAAAAAAGCAAATAGAAGATATTTTGGGGATAAGTTCTTCTGAAGCAATCTTGGCTTCTGCGAAAGAAGGAACAGGAACCAAAGAAATTCTTGAAGCAGTAGTAAAAAAAATACCCCCACCAAAGGGAGATCTTCAATCACCACTTCGTGCAATGATATTTGATTCCTGGTTTGATAACTATTTAGGTGTTATTGTTCTTGTCAGGGTTTTTGATGGAATAATAAAACCAGGAATGAGAATAAAATTATTTGCAACAGACAAAGAATATGAAGTTCAGAGACTTGGTATTCTTACCCCCTTTCCTAAGGATATAGAAAAACTTGAAGCAGGTGAAGTAGGATTTATTATCGCTGGAATTAAAAATATAGCGGATACAAAAATAGGAGATACGATAACTTCTGCAGAAAATCCTGCTAAAGAGCCTCTTTCAGGCTTCAAAGAAGTTAAACCAATGGTTTTTTGTGGCCTCTATCCAACAGAAACTCATCAGTATGAGGAATTAAAAACTGCTCTTGAAAAGCTCAGACTAAATGATTCTTCTTTTTTCTTTGAACCCGAGACATCAGTAGCACTTGGATTCGGCTTTAGATGCGGATTTTTGGGCTTACTGCATATGGAAATTATAAAAGAACGTCTTGAAAGAGAGTTTATTCTTTCTTTGATAAGCACAGCGCCCACTGTAAGATATAAAATTATTGATAAAAAGGGAGAGTATCTTATTGATAATCCAAGCAAAATACCTAAGGTATACGAAAAAATTGAAGAACCTTTTATGAAAGTCTCTATAATCGTACCAGATGAATTTATAGGAGAGATTTTAAAACTCTGTCAGGAAAGAAGAGGAATTCAGAAAGAATTCTCCTATATAACAAAAGACAGGGTTCTTCTTATTTATGAAATGCCATTGAATGAAATCTTATGGGATTTTTATGATAAGCTTAAATCTCTTTCTAAGGGCTATGCATCAATGGATTATGAATTTCTTGGATATAGAACTTCAGAACTTTTAAAGCTTGATATTCTTATTAATGGAGAACAGGTAGATGCTTTATCAATTATTGTTCATAAAGACAAGGCTTATTATAAAGGTCGTGCAATAGCTCAAAAACTTAGAACTGTAATTCCAAGACAGCTTTTTGAAGTTGTTATTCAGGCTGCGATTGGTACTAAAATTATAGCAAGAGAGAGTATTGCGCCGCTTAAAAAAAATGTTCTTGCAAAATGTTATGGAGGTGATGTAACAAGAAAGAAAAAACTTCTTGAAAAACAGAAGGAAGGGAAAAAAAGAATGAAACAAATTGGACGAGTTGAAATCCCACAGGAGGCATTTCTTTCAGTTCTAAAAATTGAATGAGGAGAAAAAATGACAACTAAAAAAATTCTTGAATATGTTAAAAGTATCGGAATTGCCATATTAATTGCTTTATTTATAAGAGCATACATTGTTCAAGCATTTAAAATACCATCAGGCTCCATGATTCCAACGCTGTTGATAGGAGACCATCTTCTTGTAAATAAATTTATATATGGAGTTAAACCCCCTCTATCAGATAAAAAAATTTTAGTTTTTGAAAATCCTAAGAGAGGAGATATAATAGTTTTCAAGTATCCTGAAGACCCAAACAGAGATTTTATAAAAAGAGTAATAGGAGTTGAAGGAGATATTGTGGAGATAAAAAATAAAAAAGTTTTTGTTAATGGAGTTGAAATTAAAGAACCTTATGCAAGATACACTGACTCATATGTGCATCCAAGAGAGCTCGACCCGAGGGATAATTTTGGGCCTATTATAGTTCCTCCTCACAAACTTTTTGTAATGGGAGACAACAGGGATCAGAGCTATGATAGCCGTTTTTGGGGGTTTGTTGATTTAAAAGATGTAAGAGGCAAGGCATTTATTATATACTGGTCATGGGATAGTGATAATCAGAAACCAAGACTTCAAAGAATTGGTAAGTTTATAAACTAATGTTTACTGGAATTATTGTTGAACTTGGAAAGATTTATGAAATTCAAAAACTTGCTCAGGGAGCGAGGTTGAAAGTATTTTCAAAAAAACTGATAGATAATTCAAATATAGGTGACAGCATCTCTGTAAACGGAGTCTGCCTTACAATTTGTGAGATGGATACATCAAAAAATATAATTTCTTTTGATGTATCACATGAAACACTACAAAAAACTACGCTTGGAGAACTTAAAAGAGACGAATATGTTAATTTAGAGCCTGCAGTAACTCTTAATACAAGACTTGGAGGACATCTTGTAAGTGGGCATGTTGAGGGAGTTGGCAGAATAAAGAAAATTGAAAAAATAGGTAATGATTTAAAAATAGAGATTGAAGCTCAAGAAGAAATTCTTAGATACTGTATAAAAAAAGGTTCAATTGCTGTGGATGGCATAAGTCTTACAATTGTGGATGTTTTTCTAGATTCATTTACAGTTGTAATAATACCTCATACTGCAAATATGACAACAATAGGACTTAAAAAAATTGGAGACAAAGTTAACCTTGAATCTGATATAATTGCTAAATATGTAGAGAAATTTGTAAATCAATCTTTAAACATTAAAGAAAACAGACTGCTTGGAAAACTAAAAGACTACGGATATATTTAGGGAGCTCAAATGAAATTTATAGTTTTAGCAGGGGGCTCTGGAACAAGGTTATGGCCTCTGTCAAGAAAAAATTTCCCAAAGCAGTTTCTAAAGTTTTCGCTTTCAAAACATGATGAGCTTGAAAGTTTCTTCCAGAAGACAATAAGAAGACTCTGTTTTTATCCAGATCCAGATATTTTCATTGTAACAAATGAGAAACACAAGTTTTATGTTATTAATCAATTAGAAGAGTTAGTAAATAAACTAAAAAACAAACCCAAAATTGAGATTGTAATTGAACCGATGTCAAAAAATACAGCTCCGGCAATTGCTCTTGCTATAAAATATGCACTGGAAAAAGGAGTCTCTCAAGAGGAAGTATTTTTTGTTTGTCCATCAGACCATTTAATTAAACCAGATGAAAAATTTATTGAATTTATAAAAGCATCAGAAGAATATGCTAAAAAACAATGCATTGTAACATTTGGCATAAAACCAACTCGTCCTGAAACAGGATATGGATATATAAAAGTAAGAAATCAGTATGAAGGATTTGAGAATTTCTATAAGATAGAAAAATTTGTTGAAAAACCCAATATTGATAATGCAACAAGATATATTGAAGAGGGAAATTACTACTGGAATTCAGGTATGTTTACATTTGAAGTCTCTACAATAATTGAGGATTTTAAGAAGTATATACCTCAATTGGGAGAATTATTCGAAAAATCATATGAAGAAGCTTTGAAAGATTTTCAAAATCTTTCAGAGATCTCTATTGATTATGCAGTTATGGAAAAAACTGAAAAAGGAATACTTGTTCCACTTGATATATTCTGGTCTGACATAGGTTCATGGGAAAGCTTGTATGATATTCTGGATAAAGACTCAGAAGGAAATGCAATAGTAGGAGATTGTATAAATATAGACACAAATGGGAGTCTTATTATAGGTAATAAAAGATTTATTGCTACTTTAGGACTTCAGGATATAGTAGTTGTTGAAACAGAAGATGCCTTACTCATTGCAAAAAAAGGGGAATGTCAGAAAGTTAAAGACATAGTAAAAATTCTTTCTGAAAAAGCTATTCCACAGGTTGAAGAACATGTAACAGTTTATAGACCGTGGGGAAGTTACACTCTGCTTGAGAAAGGATTAAGATATAAAATAAAAAGAATATCTGTAAAACCCGGAGAAACGTTATCTCTTCAAATGCATCATCATCGTTCTGAACACTGGGTTGTTGTAAAGGGAACTGCAAAAGTAAAAATTGGCGAAAGAGAGCAGTTTATTCATGAAAATGAATCAGTATATGTTCCCAAAAGCACACTTCATAGGCTTGAAAATCCTGGAAAAATTCCTCTTGAGATAATTGAAGTTCAGGTAGGAGAGTATGTGGAAGAAGATGATATAAAAAGATTTGAGGATGTTTATGGAAGACAGGATATTTAGAGAATATGACATAAGAGGTATTTATGGAAAAGACCTTACAGAGGAGATTTCTTATTTCATTGGAAAAGCCTTTGTTTCACTGGTATTCAAAGAATCTAAAAAAATACCCGAAAGAATTTCAGTTGGAATGGATGCGAGGATTTCATCTGAGCTTCTTAAAAAAGCATTAGTCAAAGGAATTACAGAATGCGGTGTAGATGTTATTGATATAGGTTTATGTCCTACTCCACTTCAGTATTTTTCACTTTTTGTACTTCCTGTAGATGCCGGAATAATGATAACTGGAAGCCATAATCCACCAGAATTTAATGGATTTAAACTTAGTATAGGCAAAGAGACTATTTATGGCAAAAAAATAAGAGAACTAAAAAAAATTATTGAAAATATGGATTTTATTAATTTAAATAGAGCAGGAAAAATTGAAGAATACAACATAAAAGAGGACTATATTAATTACATGTTAAGTCATTTTTCTTCCTTTGAAGGGATAAAAGTTGTTATTGACTCAGGAAATGGTACAGCTGGAGTAGTTGCTCCAGTTATTCTAAAAAAACTTGGTGCTGAGGTTTATGAACTTTATAGTGAACCTGATGGCAGATTTCCTAATCATCATCCGGACCCTGTTGTTCCTGAAAACATGGAAGATTTAATAAAAACTGTTATAAATAAAAAAGCTCATCTTGGTATAGGGTTTGATGGTGATGCAGACCGTATAGGAGTTGTTGATGAATCTGGTGAGATCGTATGGGGTGATAGCTTGATGATCATATTTGCAAAAGATATTTTAAGAGAGAATAAAGGAGCGAAAATAATCGGTGAGGTAAAATGTTCAAAAGTAATGTATGAGGAAATTGCCAAAGCAGGTGGCATTCCAGTTATGTGGAAAACAGGACATTCTCTTATAAAGAAAAAGATGAAACAAGAAAAAGCACTCCTTGCAGGTGAGATGAGTGGGCATATATTTTTCAGTGATAGATATTTTGGGTTTGATGACGCAATATATGCGTCATTGAGATTAATAGAAATAGTTAAGAAATCTAACAAGCCATATGGCATAAAAAAACTTCTACAGGGAGTAAAAACAATGCAAAGCACTCCGGAAATAAGAATTAGCTGCATAGATGAAAAAAAATTTATGATTGTGGAAAAAATTAAGGACTATTTTCAGAATTTTGAATGTAATTTTATAGACGGAGTAAGAATAAATTTCCAAAAAGGCTGGGCATTAATAAGAGCTTCTAATACTCAGCCTGCTTTAGTTTTAAGGTTTGAAGCTGAAACAGAAGAGGATCTTGAAGAAATTAAATCTCTCGTTCATCAAAAGCTTTTTGAAGTGTTTCAATTTTTTAAAATATTATGATATACTTAAAAACTTTTTAACAAAGGGGTTTTCATGAAACGAATAGCAGTAATAATATTTTTTTTCATTTTTCTTTTTTCATTGAAATCTTTTGCACAGGAACTTCCTGTAGTTACAGCCATTGATATAAAAGGGCTCAAAAGAATTGAAGAAGCTGCAGTAAAAAATAAAATTTCTCTTAAACTTGGAGAAGTTATCTCTCAGGAAAAAATCTCTGAGGATATAAAATCAATTTATAAAATGGGCTATTTTGAAGATGTCAAAGTTGATATTGAACCTTTTGAAGGTGGAGTGAAGGTAATATATTCTGTTAAAGAGAAACCCACAGTTGTAAATGTCAGTTTTGAAGGAAATAAAGAGTATGATGAGGACAAACTAAAAGAAGTTGTAACAATTACAGCTGGAGCTATTGCAGATATAACTCTTATAAATGACAACGCTCTCAGACTCAAGGCATTTTATGAATCTGAGGGTTATTATTTTGCTAAGATTGTTCCTGTATTAAAGAAAAAAACAGAGGAAGGAGTTGAACTTACATACGTAATAGAGGAGGGAAATAAGGTCAAAATAAAGGAGATAAAGTTTGAAGGTAACAAAGCAATATCGTCAAGAAAAATTAAAAAAGTAATGGCAACATCTGAAAGGAAGTTTTATTCCTTTATTACAGGAAGTGGGTTTTATAAAAAGCATGAAATGTTGCAGGATCTTGAAAAAATAAAAGATCTATACTATGACAATGGATACCTTAAAGTCTCTGTTGGAGAACCTAAGATAGAGTTTTCCCAAGATAAGAAATGGATGACAATAATAATTCCTATTTCTGAAGGATCTCAATTTAAAATCTCTTCAGTAAACATCACAGGATACAAAGACAATAAAGAAGGAGCAGAACTTAAGGAACTTATAAAACTAAAAACAGGAGAGATATTTAGTAAAGCAAAAATGCGTAAAGATATTGAAGCAATAACTTCATTTTATTCAGACAGAGGATATGCTCTCGTTAGTATTGCTCCTGATGTCGTTCCAAATGAAGAAAAATTAACAGTTGATGTGATTTATAATATTAAACCAGGCGATAAGTTTACTATTGGAAGAATAAATATTTCAGGAAATGTTAAAACAGTTGATAAAGTAATAAGAAGAGAGGTCAGAGTTGATGAAGGGGATGAATATTCTGCTTCAAAAATACAGAAAAGTAAAAAGAGACTTGAAGATCTTCAATACTTTGAAACAGTTGATATAAATCAGAAGCCTGAACCTGATAAAAAAACTGTTGACCTTGATGTCAATGTAAAAGAAAAGGCAACAGGATTCTTAACAATAGGTGGTGGATACAGTTCAATTGATAATCTTATAGGTATGGTTGATGTAACCCAGACCAATCTTTTTGGTAAAGGTTATTCTTTAACTCTTAGAGGAGAGCTTGGAGGAAGAAGTTCTTACTATACTATTGCTTTTAGAGACCCATGGTTTTTGGACAAACCTCTTCTTTTTGGAATCAATCTTTATAGACAGAAAAGAGAATATGTAAACTATACAAGAGATGCAACCGGACTTTCTCTTACATTTGGTAAAAGATACAAAGAAGAATGGTCTGCTTCAATAACTTATGATATTGAACAATCAAATGTTATAAATGTTGAGGAAGATGCTGATACAATAATAAAAGATATGCAGGGCAAACTTCTTACAAGTTCTGTCACATTTCAAATTATAAATGATACCCGTGACAGTTATATTGATCCTACTACAGGAAGAAGATACTCTTTAAGTTTAACCACTGCAGGACTGGGAGGAGATACAGGTTTCTGGAAAAGCTTGCTTGACCTTGGCTGGTATATCCCAATCTTTGAGGAATCAACCTTACATTTAAGAGGAAGACTTGGAATGTCTGATACTCTTTTGGGGAAAAAGTATCCACTTTATGAAAGATTTTATATTGGTGGTCCTGATACAATAAGAGGTGTAGGATATGGAGAGGCTGGACCAAAAGACAGTAAAAATGAACCAATTGGAGCAAAAAGAGCAATAATATTCAATATTGAGTATCTTTTCCCGATAGTAGCTGAAATGAAACTTAAAGGGCTTATATTTGTTGATATGGGTAAAGGATATAATGAGGGAGAAAAATTTGGTTCTGATATAAAATATACATCTGGATTCGGTTTCAGATGGTTTTCACCACTTGGACCTGTCAAAATAGACTATGGAATAAATCTCAATAAAAAAGAGGGGGAATCAAAGTCCAAGATTGAGTTTGGTTTTGGTTCATTTTTCTAAATTTAAATTAGGAGGAAAAAATGAAAAATTTTTTATTTGCAGTAGTTGCTATGATTTTTACGCTATCCTTTGTTTCATTTGCTCATGCACAACTAAGGATTGGAGTGGTTGACCTTTACAGAGTTCTGAATGAATCAGAAGAAGGGAAAAAATCAGTAAATGAACTTCAGAACATGTTAGAGGCAAGACAAAAAACTCTTGAAGAAAAACAGAAAAAAATTCAGAGCTTAAAAGAAGAACTTGAAAAAAAACGCTCTGTTTTAAGTGAAGATGCGAGAAAAGCAAAAGAAGAAGAAATTGAGCGTTTAGGCAGAGATTTTCAAAGAACAGCAGCAGATTATCAGGTAGAACTTCAGAAGAAACAGAGCGAAATCACCCAAAGCATGCTTAAAGAAATAAGACAGTTAATCAATGATTTTGCTCAGAAAGAAGGTTATAATTTAATACTTGAGAAAGCTGAGCAGATCATTCTTTTTACAACATCTGAAGTGGATATTACAGATAAGATCATCTCCCTTTTTAATCAAAAAACCTCACAACAAAAAGTAAAGAAATGAAGCTTTCTGAAATAGCACGTTTTTTTAATGCAAAAATTGAAGGAGATTATGAAATTGAGATATCAGGAGTAAAAGGTTTTGAAGATGCTCAGGAAGGCGATATTACTTATATAACAAGTTCAAAATATGCTAAAGTTGCTCAGAGTAGTAAAGCATCTGCATTCATTGTAAAAGAAAAATTTTCAGATCTGAATAAGCCTCAGCTTATTGTTGAAAATCCTCAATTTGTTTTTGCAAAGCTTCTTGAGATGTTTTATGTCAAACCTCATCCCTTTAAAGGAGTAAGCGAAAAATCAATTATTGCTTCTACTGCTCAAATAGGTAAAAATGTAACAGTTTATCCATTTGTTTATATTGATGATGGTGTCACAATAGGAGACAATACTGTAATTTACCCTTTCACATTTATTGGACAGGGAACATCAATAGGTTGTGACTGCGTTATTTATTCCAATGTAACAGTTAGAGAAAGAATTAAAATTGGCAATAGAGTGATAATTCATACAGGAACTCAGATCGGTTCTGATGGATTTGGATATATTTTTCATGAAGGTAAACATCATAAAATTCCTCAGATAGGTGGAGTAATTATTGAAGATGATGTTGAAATAGGAGCATGTGTAACCATAGACAGGGCTACAACTGGAAATACAATTATTGGCCAGGGAACGAAGATTGATAATCTTGTTCAAATTGCTCATAATGTAAAAATTGGTAAAAATGTTATAATCGTAGCTCAGGTCGGAATTGCAGGAAGTTCTAAAATTGGAGATGGGTGTATTCTTGCAGGACAGGTTGGTATTTCTGATCATGTAGAAATTGAAGCAGGAACAATAATCACAGCTCAATCGGGAGTTATGCCAGGAAAGGTTCAAAAAGGTGTATTTTCTGGTTCACCTATAATGCCCCATAGGGAATGGCTTAAAGCAAATGCAATTTTTCAGAAACTTCCAGAACTCTATAAAAAAATAAAAGAACTTGAAGAAAAAATTAAACAACTTGAAAAATAAAAAACTGTTAATTGAATAACAGTTATCTAATTTGGTAGGAGGTGCTGATGATTGATATCAAAGAAATAATGAATATTCTTCCTCACAGATATCCATTTCTCTTGGTAGACAGAGTTTTAGAACTTGTTCCCAATGAAAAAGCAGTGGGAGTAAAAAATGTTACGATGAATGAGCCGTTTTTTCAAGGACATTTTCCAGGAAATCCTGTAATGCCTGGAGTATTAATAGTTGAAGCAATGGCTCAGGTAGCAGGTGTTCTTGCATTTAAATCAGGAATGGAAGGAACAGGGGTTCTTTTTTTAAGTATTGAAAAAGTAAAATTTCGCAGGCCAATTGTGCCCGGAGACCAAATCCTCTTTGAAGTCAGAGTAATTCATAGAAGAGGAGGAGTCTGGAAGTTTTCGGGTATTGCAAAAATTGATGAAAAAGTTGCAACAGAGGCAGAATTCACAGCAATGGTTACAAAGTGAGGTAGAAAGTTAATGAAAGAAATACATAAAACTGCAATTATTAGTCCTAAAGCAGAAATAGACGATGAAGTAGTTATAGGTCCTTACTGCATAATTGGAGATAATGTTAAGATAGGTAAAGGTACGCGCCTTATAAATCATGTGCAGATTGAAGGCATAACAGAAATAGGAGAGAACTGTACAATATTTCCATTTACAACAATTGGATTCCCGCCACAAGACCTCAAATATAAAGGAGAACCAACAGGAGTTAAAATTGGTAACAACAATACGATCAGAGAATATGTAACAATTCATAGAGCATCTGTTTCAGGAGATGGCTGGACAGTAATTGGAAATGATAACTTTATCATGGCTTATGTACATATTGCGCATGATTGTAAAATAGGAAATTCTGTAATTATGGCAAATCTTGCAACTCTGGCAGGACATGTTCAGGTTGAAGACTTTGTATTTATTGGTGGATTAGTAGCTGTCCATCAGTTTACAAGAATAGGTGCTTATGCTATGATAGGAGGTTTTAGCGGAGTTGGACAGGATGTGCCTCCATTTACTATGGCATCTGGACCTAGAGCCAAACTCTATGGATTGAACGCTGTGGGGCTTAAAAGAAGAGGACTTAGTGATGAAACTATAAATATATTAAAAAAAGCTTATAAAATTTTATTCAGAGATAAACTTCAACTAAAAGAAGCAATTGAGAAAGTCAAAAGAGAGCTTCCTCAGATTCCAGAGATCATACACCTATTAGAATTCATAGAAGCAAATAAAAGAGGGATATGCAGATAGGAGTAATTGCAGGAGGAGGCTGTCTTCCTCTTATTGTTACACAGGAACTCAAAAAAAGAGGTTATAGAGTCATAACTGTTGCTTTACAAGGACTTGCTGATAATGAACTATCAAATCATAGTGATGTATTTGAATTAATAAATATTGGTAAAGCAGGACAGATTGTGGATTTTTTAAAAAATAATAATGTTAAAGAGATAATTTTAACAGGTAAAGTACCTAAGAAAATTATTTTTGAAAGAGAAAGAATCAAGCCTGATCTGAGAGCATTAAAGATGCTTTTTTCAGCTAAAATCAGGGGGGACAATGAAATCCTTAAGATTGTTGAAAAAGAATTATTGGCAGAAGGAATAAAAATTGCTGAAATATTTAAGGTTTTCCCTGAGTTTATAACTCCTGATGGAGTTCTTACAATAAAAAAACCTACAAAAGAAGAATGGAAAGATATTGAGTATGGCTTCAGAATTGCTAAAAAAATCGGAGAACTTGATATAGGACAGACAGTGGTAGTAAAAGAAATGTCCATAGTTGCTGTGGAAGCAATAGAAGGCACAGATGAAACAATTTTAAGAGCAGGAAGATTTGTAAAAAACTCAATTGTAGTAAAAGTCAGCAAGCCTCAACAGGATTTAAGGCTTGATCCTCCTGCTGCTGGAGTAGATACAATAATAACTATGGAAAAAGCCAATGCTAAGATTTTAGCGCTTGAAGCAGGAAAAACTTTTTTAATACAGCAAGACAAAATGATTGAAAAGGCTAATGAAAATAATATAATTGTGGTAGGGGTAAAACAGCCTTGAACTTTTTTACTTGTATAAATGATGGATTAAAAACAGTTCATAAAAACTATCAGCTATTATTTATACATTTCTCCTTTTTATTCATTAGTTTTTTTGGTCTATTTTTTATTCTGAGCATACCACTTGGAATCCTCTTTGTAATATTTGGAATTGACCTAACAGATATACTTAAAGGCAGTTTTATTGAAATACTACTGTCTTCCATAAATATCATGAAAAAGTTTCTAATATTTGCTATTATTTTCATTATTAGTCTTCTGATCTATGTTATCTTGATTGTAAGTCTTTGGGTATATATTTTTTCAGGTACAATAGGTATAATGTTTCAGTATTTAAAAGAAGGAACTGTTTTTAATTTAAAAAATTTTCATAAATACGGTAAAAATTTTTTCTGGAAAGTTGGTTTTTTTGGAATGTTTTCAGCTTTTATTTTTATCTGTTTAACATTTCTTTTTGGATTTATAAGTGAAATAAACTCTAAAATAGTAGATTTTTTAAGCCACTACAACCGTCCTGTATCAGTATTTTTTAATGTGTTTATTTATTTAAGCATACTTCTTACAGGCATTATCACATTCATTCTATGGATAACATACACGCTTTTTGGATTTTTCGGGATTTTTATAAAGAATTTCACCGTAGTAGAAACAATAAGAGAAACCAAAAAACTAATAACTTTTTATCCTCAATCTATGGGAAGAGCAGCGCTATTATTCGTAATATATATCTTAACAGGTGGAGTAATTCTTTCATTTGGTTCTCTACTGGCTATAATTCCTCATATAGGAACTATACTTGTAGCAGCCTATCAATTTATTACTCAATTTGCTCATGTTTATATAAGCATGGTTGTATTTGCCGCTTTTCTATCCTATTACATAAGGCTTGATACTTCTTTTGCAAAGCCTGAGCCACAGCAAGCTCTTCCTCCTGAAGAGGCTCAACAACAATCTCAAACCCCTCCTCCTTCAGAGCTTTCTTAATCTGCTCTTGAAATTTTTCAATTTCAAATTCCTCAAATAATTCTTTTATTCCTAAAATACTATCAGCCTCATCTGGACTGCATAAAAAAACCTTTTTTAATAAATCTCTTTCTACTGTGACAGGAATGGTACCCTGCTGTAAAAAACCATCTGTCCATCTTTTCTGAGCAGAGCCAATAATTTTTACATTTTTAAAACAAATTTCTCCAAATGAGGAACGAGCAAAACAGAGAGAACTTTTGTTGTGTTTTTTTTTCTCTTTTCTTATTTCTACAGAAATTCCTATTAAACTGAATGCCCTTACAAATAGATGACTCAGAATTTCATAAGTCTTAAAAAGATTACCACGAAATTTTCCTTCTTTTTTACAAGAAAAACTGTATGTCAGATCATCATAGTGTAGAATTCCTTTGCCTCCAGTAGGTCTTCTTACAATGGGAATTTTATGATTAATACAAAAATCCTGATTAATTTCTTCATTTCTCTGAAACTCTCCGATGGTTATCGCTTTTTTATTCCATCCATATAGTCTGAAAGTTGGTAAAACCTTACCATCGCGTACAAAAAAACTAATAGATTCATCGATTGCCATATTTAAATATGGATCAAACTTCTGGAACTCAATAAAACGAATAAGCATATTGTATTGAAATTTTATATTACTCTTCTTCAAGAATAATTTTATGATTTAACAGTGACATCTCCTTAATCTTACCCTTAAAAATCTTCTGTTCTCCAAATATGTTCCGAAGATATATCTGGTTGCCCTCAGGTTTTAATATATCAACAGATTCTAAATAAATCTCCTCCTTGTCATTTTTAATTACATACGCATTTGCTTCACACATTGAATTCCTCCTTTATATGAAGGATTAATTTTTCCACAAGATGTGGAAGAGGCTCTTTAAAAGAACCAATAATATCAATGCCTTCCTGATTAATTGGCAATAAAATTTTTCTTGCTGGACTGCTTCCTATAGCTTCTGCCATTTTTGAAGTTAACTCTCCCATCATTCCATTTGCTACAATAATGCTCAATGGTCCTAATATAAGATCTACTTTTTTACTATTCCAGATAATTGCATTTTCTCCTGAAGCTCCTTTGTTTGCTTTGCATTTCATCATATTTGCTGTGGCTGCAGCATTTGTTCCAAGTGCCAGAATCTCTATCCTATCTCCGAAGGTTTCCCTGAGAGACTTAATAATATAACTACCAATTCCTCCACCTTGACCATCAATTACTGCAATTTTAAGCATATTGTAAATACTACAAACTTTGATAAATAAATGTCAAACTCAGAATGTTGCAAAAATTAATGGATTGCCTTCATAATTAAAGATTAATCTTAACAGGAGGACAGGATGAAGAAGATTATACTTTCAGAGAAGGATTTATCAAGACAATGGTATAACATACAGGCTGATATGCCTAAGTTACCACCACCGCCCCTTAATCCTCAAACTAAGAAACCTATTTCTCCAGATGATTTAAAAGTAATATTCCCCATGTCTCTTATTGAACAGGAAGTTACTACCCAAAGATGGATAAATATTCCAGAAGAAGTTTTAAATATTTATGCAAGCTTTCGTCCAACTCCACTTTATAGAGCCTTAGGACTTGAAAAAGCCCTTCAGACACCTGCAAAGATTTATTTCAAGCATGAAGGCTTTGGTCCTGCTGGCAGTCATAAGACAAATACATCAATACCGCAGGCTTATTACAATAAAATGGAGGGAATAAAGAGGATTGCCACAGAAACAGGTGCAGGGCAGTGGGGTTCTGCATTATCGCTTGCTGGAGCACTATTGGGAATTGAAATAACTGTTTATATGGTAAGGGTTAGCTATAACCAGAAACCGTATAGAAGAATAATGATGGAAACATGGGGAGGTAAGGTTTATCCTTCACCATCTGACAAAACCGAATCAGGTAGAAGAATTCTCAGAGAAAATCCAGACCATCCAGGCACTCTCGGAATTGCTATATCAGAGGCTGTTGAAGATGCTGCAACTAATAAGGATACAAATTACGCTCTTGGCTCAGTTTTAAATCATGTTTTACTTCATCAGACCATAATTGGTCTTGAATGTAAGAAACAACTTGAAACTGTAGGAGATTATCCTGACATTGTAATTGGTTGCTGCGGAGGAGGAAGCAATCTTGGAGGAATAAGCTTCCCTTTTATTTATGACAAAATACATGGAAAGAATGTAAGAGTAATAGCTGTTGAGCCATCTTCATGTCCAACACTTACAAAAGGAGAGTTCAGATATGACTATGGTGACACAGCAGGTCTTACCCCATTTCTTATGATGTATACTCTTGGACATGATTTTGTACCTCCTGGAATCCATGCAGGAGGGTTAAGATATCATGGGGATGCTCCTCTGATAAGTCAACTTTGTTATGATGGATTGATTGAAGCAGTGGCAGTAGGACAGACAGCTGTTTTTGAAGCAGCAATCCTTTTTTCAAGAACTGAGGGAATAATTCCTGCACCTGAAAGTGCCCATGCTATAAAAGTTGCAATTGACGAGGCTTTAAAGGCAAAGGAGGAAGGTAAGGAAAAAGTGATTCTATTTAATCTAAGTGGTATAGGATTCCTTGATTTGCCATCATATGAAGCATATTTATCTGGTAAGCTTACAGATTTTGAATATCCAGATGAAAAGATAAGAGAATCTTTGAGCAGATTACCAGAAATTAAAATTTAGCTATCAGTTAGCATTTTCTTCCAAAGATTTTTAAGAAACAAAGGTGCTGTAATGATGGTTCGCAAAAATAGAGGGATTGAATTTACATTTATCTGCTACGTTTTTAAAAATTCATACAATACATTGTAGTAGTAAGAGTTTTAGCGCTAAAAATAAAGGTAATTACTAAAAATTAAAAACATAGTAAGAAAGCAGAAATCCAGCAATCAGACAAAAAGTTCTATATTTATTCTTCAGCCGTGCATTTAAGAAACAGAATTCCCAATGGAGGAAGTGTTAGAGACAAAGAATAAGGCTTTCCATGAAAAGGTGTCTGTTCTGTCTCAACTTCTCTACCATTACCGCAATTACTTCCTCCATAAATCCAAGAATCGCTATTTAAAATCTCTCTGAAGCAACCTTTAAATGGAATTCCAATTCTGTAATTAAATCTTGCAACAGGAGTAAAATTACAAACCACTAAAATAACATCTTTTGAATCTTTTGCTTTTCTTAGGAAGCTTATGATACTGTGGTCTGCATCACTAAAATCAATCCATTCAAAACCAGTTGGTTCAAAATCAAGTTCATGAAGTAATGGTTCAGTTTTATAAAGATTGTTTAAATCCTTTATCCATTTTTGAATGCCCTGATGTTGTGGATACTCAAGAAGATGCCAGTCAAGGCTTTTTTCATGATACCACTCATCCCATTGACCAAACTCTCCTCCCATAAAAATAAGCTTCTTACCTGGATGAGCATACATGTAACCAAAAAGTAGCCTTAAATTTGCAAATTTCTGCCAGTAATCCCCTGGCATTTTGTTTATAAGCGAACCCTTGCCATAGACAACCTCATCATGAGATAGGGGTAAAACAAAGTTTTCAGTAAAAGCATACCATATACTAAAGGTAAGCTGATTGTGATGATATTTTCTGTAAATGGGATCTTTTGAAAAATAAAAAAGAGTATCGTGCATCCATCCCATATTCCATTTCATACCAAAGCCTAATCCACCAAGATATGATGGCCTTGAAACCATAGGCCATGATGTTGACTCTTCAGCAATTGTCTGAATGTCTTGGAATTTCTCATAAACAGCCTCATTGAGGCTTCTTAAGAATTCTATTGCTTCTAAATTTTCTTTACCTCCGTATTTATTTGGAATCCATTCTCCATGTCCTCTTCCATAGTCAAGATAAAGCATAGAAGCAACAGCATCAACTCTTAACCCATCAATATGATATTTTTCAAACCAGAATATTGCAGAGCTTATAAGAAAATTTCTAATCTCATTTCTTCCGTAATTAAAAATATAACTATGCCAATGAGGATGATATCCTTTTTTCGGATCTTGATGTTCATAAAGATATGTTCCGTCAAAAAAGCTAAGTCCATGTCCGTCATCAGGAAAATGTGAAGGAACCCAGTCCAGAATTACTCCTATTTCATTTTGATGGAACTTATCAATTAAATACATAAAATCCTGAGGAGTGCCATATCTTGAAGTTGGTGCAAAATATCCAATTGTTTGATATCCCCATGAACCATAAAAAGGATGTTCCATAACTGGTAAAAATTCAACATGAGTAAATCCCATATCTTTTACATAGTTTGGTAACCATTCAGCAAGTTCTCTATATGTTAAAAACCTGTTTCCCTCTTCTGGAACTCTTCTCCATGAACCAAGATGAACCTCATAAATTGATATTGGAGAGTTAAGAGCATTTTTTTTAGCCCTGTTTTTCATCCATTCTTCATCATTCCATTTGTATTCTAAATCCCAAACAATTGAGGCTGTAGCAGGTGGTATTTCCCAGAAGAAAGCATAAGGGTCTCCTTTTTCTAAGTAATAACCATATTTTGATATTATGTAGTATTTATATTTTGTTCCTTTATCAACTCCCGGGATAAAACCTTCCCATATACCTGAACCATCCCATCTTACTGCAAGAGAGTGTATAGGTTTCCATCCATTGAAATCTCCTATAACATACACTTTTTCTGCATTAGGAGCCCATACAGCAAAGTAAGTTCCCTTTTGTCCATCAAACTCTATAATATGAGAACCGAGCTTTTCGTAAGCATTGAAATGATTTCCTTCTTTAAAAAGATAAATATCAAAATCACTAAAAAGAGTTACATCATACCTTACCATTGCAAATCCTCCTTGAGCTAAAAAGCTTTTAGCACTTGAATACCTTTATAAATGAAATAAAATGAAAAACCAATGAGGATTAAAGCACAAATAAAAACCATTTTTCTGTAAAGACTGTCATTTAAAACCGTCTTCCCCTTATAAACACCAAAAGATACAGTTGAATACCATACAAAATCTCCCATTATATGACCTAAAAAAAATGCTGTTATACCAAGAAGCCCGATTTCCATTGCCTGAACAACATAGCCAACTCCTATTGTTGACCACCAGAATAACCAATAAGGATTTGCAAGACTTAAAAAAATGCCTGATAAAAATAGAGATTTCTGTATCTGCGTATTTGTATTGTTCTTCAAACTAAGTTTTGGCATGGAGCGAAACATTGATAATCCTGTAAAAAAAAGAAACACTGCGCCTATAAAAGCAACAGAAATAAATGTTTCTTTCATCTGCAAAAAACTGCTTGCTCCAGAGATAATTAAAAATAAAAGAATTAACTCAAGCACGCCATGTCCAGTTACTAAAATCGCTCCTGTGAGTATCCCTCTACGTGGTGTCTCTGAAACAGTTACTGCAAAAAGAGGTCCTGGCATCATTGCACCAGACAAAGCTATTATAAAAGAGGATGCTCCAATAAAAAACAGTTTAAGCATTTAAAAAATTTGCCTTTCAAGGCTGCGGTATTGTATTGCTTCTGCTATATGTTGAGATGCTATATTTTCTGAGCCTTCAAGGTCAGCTATTGTTCTTGCAACTTTGATTATCTTTGAATGAGCTCTTGCACTTAGCCCGAGCTTTTCCATCGCAGACTGAAGAATTCTGTGACTGTCTTCATCAATTCGGCAAAATTTCTTTAAATGCTTTGTTTTCATATGAGCATTGCAATATATCCCTTCAGTTTTAAGTCTTTTAAGCTGAATCTGTCTTGCTCTGATTACTCTTTCCCTAACAGTTTTTGAACTTTCTGAAGGAGCATCATCTTTGAGTTCTTGATAGTTTACTCTTGGAACTTCAATATGAATATCAATTCTGTCAAGAAGAGGACCTGAAACCCTTGAACGATAACGAATTATCATCTGAGGAGTGCATGTGCATGGTTTAAGATGATCCCCATAGTTACCACAAGGACAAGAATTCATAGATCCCACCAATAAAAATCTTGAAGGAAAATGAACAGTAGCATAACTGCGTGCAACAATCACAAAGCCATCTTCAAGGGGTTGTCTAAGCACTTCTAAAACATTCCTTTTAAACTCAGGTAGTTCATCAAGAAATAGAACTCCATTGTGAGCAAGGGAAACCTCACCAGGTTTTGGAATTTGTCCACCACCGATCAAAGCAACATCACTGGATGAATGATGAGGAGATCTGAAGGGACGTGAGGTGACAATGCCTTTTCCATCAAGCAGCAATCCTGCCACACTGTAAATTTTTGTTACCTCAATAGCCTCATCAATAGACATTGGTGGAAGTATCCCAGGGAGTCTTCTTGCAAGCATACTTTTTCCACTTCCTGGTGGTCCTATCATTAGAATATTATGTCCTCCTGCTGCTGCAATCTCAAGGGCTCTTTTTGACTGAAACTGCCCTTTGACATCTGAAAGATCTTCATAAAACTCTGTCTCTTCTGAACAAGAAATCTCCGATTTAAACGGTTTAATATGTTCTTCACCTCTTAAAAAACTAACAGCTTCTGCGAGGTCTTTTACTGGATAGACCTCAACTCCATCTATAACTGAGGCTTCTTTCGCATTTTCAGGTGGAATTATTATTTTTCTAATAGCACTATTTTTCATTTTTGAAACTATACATAATGTCCCCTTTACGGATTTTACTCTACCTTCTAAAGAAAGCTCTCCAACAATTAAAAAATCTTTTAAAACATCCTTCTGAATATGTCCTTCTGCTGAAAGAATGCCTATGGCGATTGGAAGGTCAAAAGATGAGCCTTCTTTTTTAAGGTCTGCTGGAGCTAAATTGACTGTAATCTGTTTTATGGGAAAAGGGAATCCTGTATTTTTAAAAGCAGCCTTGATTCTGTCACGGGATTCTTTTACTGCTGCATCTGGAAGTCCAACAATGTTGAAATGTGGAAGACCTCTATGCGCGATGTCTACTTCTACATCAATAACATATGGCTCTATTCCTATCAGATGAGCACTTTGAACCTTGGCGAGCATTCCTATCCTCAAATTTTCTATTTATATCATTTAAAATTTCCTGTTTTGTCTTATTCCACTTAGGAGCTATAAGAATATCCTCTGGTGAAGTTGCAAAAAGTCTCTGTATAACAATATCTGGACGAAGTCTCTCAATAAAATCAACTACAAAATTAAGATACTCTTCATACTCAAAGACAGGAAATGGGGTTTTATCATAAATATAAGCTAAAAGAGTATCTTTAACAACTTGAAGTTGATGAATTTTAAGAAATTTTATTGGATGAAGATTTATCTCATCTGCCATGGCAAGTGATTCTTGTCTTGTTTCTGTGGGAATTCCAACAATTATGTGAGCTCCGACTAAAATACCTCTTTCATGAGTATCATAGACAGCTTTAAGAAATATAGAATAATCATGTCCTCGCATAATATACTTAAGAGATTTTTCATAAATTGACTGTAATCCATATTCAACAATCATCATATGAGTCTTTGATAGCATCTGAAGTAAATCAAGTTTTTCATCATCAACGCAGTCAGGACGAGTTCCTACAGCAAGTCCAACTACTTCTGGATGAGAAATAGCTTCTTTATAAAGTTTTTCAAGGTGCTCTACAGGTGCATAGGTGTTTGTGTAAGGCTGAAAATAAACAAGAAAGGCTTTTGCCTTATATCTTTCTTTTAAGTATTCTATGCCATTTTTAATCTGTTCACTAAGAGGTTTTGAAGGTGCACAGCTTGATGGTCTGAAGGAATTATTGTTGCAATAAATACAGCCTGTTGTTCCAATTGTTCCATCCCTGTTTGGACATGTAAAGCCTGCATCTACATTTACTTTATACACTTTTTTCCCGAATATTTCTTTTAAATATTCTCCAAATGAATAATAACGCTTTAACATAGTTTTTTCTAATATATTTGAAAGAATTTAGTCAATTTATTTCAATTCAAGACTTTTTCTATATCTCTATATCCTATGTTATCATGATTTTTTAATAATTTCATACTTTTTGCTGATAGATCTCAAAAACATGGAAAATCTCTCAGGATCAAAAACATCTCAGATTGTTAAGATAAACTTAAGGATATGTAAAAGGCTTGAAACAAACTTGTAGTTCTTGCTATTATTATAATTAGCCGAAGTGGTGGAACTGGTAGACACGCACGTTTGAGGGGCGTGTGGGGAAACCCGTGCGGGTTCGAGTCCCGCCTTCGGCATTTTAAAAATTGTTGATTTTTAAAGATTTTAACTTCAAAAGTCTCATGTTTGCTCGCTTATATTTTATTGTTTCTTAAGTATTTCGTCAATGCTCGACCTGTTTCAATACCTTTGAACTTAATGCTTTTGCCATTTGTCTTATCTGTATCAAGAATTCTGACTTTTATTTCAAAGACATGGCTGTTAAAATAATCTTGTGCCCTGGAGATAAAGAACAATTGAGAGACTTTTTAGATAAACAAAGAGCACATTCTCTCTCCTTCTTAATGGTTTTTATAAAGCTATTGTCCGAGTTGTTCTTTGAGTTTTTTCTGTTTATGCATTGTCTCCAAGACCCTCGAAATAGCCATGTTGATATTATCATCCGGCTTGCTCAAAAGTCTATCAGCCTTTCTGTATAAATCATAAGCCTGTTGAAGGTCACCTGCAACTTCTGCGCATATACCGAGATTGTATAGAATAGAAGGAGCGTTAGGAGATAATATCCTCGCCTCTGCCCAGAGTTCGCATGCCCTGTCCATCCTGTTTACTTTAGCAAAATCAATGCCCTGCTTCAGCTTTTCTTCTGCTTGATTGGATGTGATACCATCCTTTGCATTCATTAGCTTGACCTCCAATGTCACATAATGCGGAGTAATATCTCTTCTGAATATTTCTTTTGCACTCTGTTTTGCCTTAGCAATAAGCTCTACAGCGCTCGGTAGAGGCTTCATACTATCCTCACATGCAGATGCCCTAGCAGTCTGCGAGATTGTATTTGCATATACCACCCTGCCAGTTTCCACTTCTATGAGTTTTGGAACAAAGGAGAAAATAGCGATTCTCTCTATACATTTAACTTTATATCTTTCATATCTAAGGCATTTGCCCTCGTAAGGTCTTCCTTTTTTATCGTATTTTATCTCATGCTGGGCGCACCGAGTACGGTCTTCGGTGTACAAGTTATCGCTCGCATTAGAAGCAGTAACGACACCAGTATAAATTCCCTTTGCTCCTACCATCTTCCCGAGATTAGCTGCATTAGCAGGATCAACAAGGGCGCTCTGTGAAAACTTCATCTCGCTTATGATCCTGTCAAGCTTCATTCTATCTACAAGCGTAAAATACTGCTTTTCTCCTATATTTACACTGGATATTAATCCTTCTATTTCTGCAGCAAATCCTGCTCCATCAGTCCCATCAAAAGGCAAAACAGCTATTTCTCTCAATTTTGAAGCTTCATGATACTTTGCCGGTTCAAAAAAGTTGATTTTTATTGCCACAGGCTGTGCGCATGATGCCACAGCGAATAATACCACAGCCAATAATAAAAATTTTATCACCATGACATTCTCCTTTTCTATTTAGAATATTTTATCAGTATTGAATAAGGTGAGAAATTAACAACCTGAAAGTTAGTCCTCTGACTTATACTGTTTGCAAGATATATCGGATTTTCGGGATAGCTTACAATGAACTCTCCAATAGCTTTTTCTTCAACATCCACAACCCAAGCTAAATGCTGAAGTATATCCTTTACTTCAAAATTAGTATTTAAATCACTTATACCCTGAACCTTGACATGAATCTTTTTTGCTATACCTTTTATATGCTGTCCAAGTTTCTCAAGAATAACCGGAGTAAGCTTTTTTGCCACATCCTTCATTCCATTGGCAACCGCATCTTCCACATTCATAGCAAAACCTTTTCCCTCTTCAGCTCCAGCTGCCAGTACTATCATCTTTCCTGCCTGATCCCTTGTTACAAGGCGGTATTTAAGTCTGACCGTTGCATTATTAAATGGCATTGATAGTCCATATCCTATATCTTCGCCCTTCCTTGTGGAAATGCTATAATCTACTTTACCTATAAGGATAACATTAGAAAGGAATTTATAAATAAGACTTCTGAGAACAAGAAAATTTCCACTTTTTATAGCCTTCTCTATGTCACGAGCCTCCATAGCATTTGTAGGCGCTATATCTATTACAGTGTATCCATGCTCTATTAGCTTGCCTATGAGAGTTTCAGATAATATATTCGTTTCATCATATTCATCCTTTGTTTCAAGTACGATTCTGTCAGTCTTGCTATATGGAGTTTTGTATCTTTCTTCAAATTCTTTAACTACCTTGGGTTTTCTCGCAGGTATAAAAACAGCTACTAAATTATTCAGAGCAAGGGTGGATACTGCCTCTCTTGCCCTTGTTTTCTCTACGCAGGCGTTTATTTTCGTAAAAATAGTGTCTTTTCTGATTTCCTCGCATAGTATTTTATGTCTGGTAACGATTCCCCTTATCTGTTTGCTTACTGCATCATCTACAAGAACCATGTTTTGAACCACTGTCTGTGCTCTTAGTTCTACACCAGCTACCTGCTCTACTGCATGCCATTTTGCGCGTGCCAGAGCCTCTGCCTTTGCAGAAGGTATATCATTGTCTATGATAAATGCCTCGCCTTCGGAATCAACACACTTAGTCTCACATAATGCCTGTTGAGCACA
The DNA here is from genome assembly GCA_964614465.1 of uncultured Thermodesulfovibrio sp. GTDB lineage: Bacteria > Nitrospirota > Thermodesulfovibrionia > Thermodesulfovibrionales > Thermodesulfovibrionaceae > Thermodesulfovibrio. The sequence continues at coordinate 7,753 of CAZTLF010000016.1, read as the reverse complement.
AAAAACAAAAATAAAAATAAATAATGCGACTGTTTTTCTAAAGTCTGCTGTCATTTTTTTAATTATACTATATTGGACTTTCATATTTAAAATTACTCGCCTTTCCACAAAAATAATCTCTCTGAAAAGGATCTTTGATAAAATCATGAAACTTCGAGATTTCCTTAAAAACACCGCTTTTTCTTTGGTAACTTTGTTCTTTTAGAGCTTTTTTACAGTATTTCTTGAGATATCAGGAAGCTTTGCAATTGCTCTTGTACCAAGTTTTAAATTGTGCTTCTTAAGATTATTAATCGTTACCCAATCTTGAATACTTATCACCTTTTCCCCTATTTTAAGGGTTATTTTAATCTAAGGGTGGGGCAACTTTCATGAGAATTTTTAAAATGGATCTATAAAACCATCAGAAACAGCACGCCAGATAGATTTTATATAAATTCTCGGCAGAGGCTCATACATCATTTGTCTACTGAGAATTTTAGTTATATATTGAATCTTCAAAATATCATTTCTAATATCATTTCAATCGAAACTTTCCCTTCTGACGTATCTATCTTTATAAGTCTCTCCCTCGCAATCTCTTCAGGTATTTCAAATTTTTCTTTCTGAGCTAAATAAATCTCCCATCGGGCATCAGATATGTCTTCTGATTCTTTTCGCTTCATAAATCTTTCCCTTATAACAACATCATCAGCTACACACCACAGCCAGTAAATATCAGCAAATTTAAGCTCATGCATTACAGCCTCACGATAGACTCGCTCACGAAAGGTAGCATCCAAAATTACATCTCTTCCCCGCAAAAGATTTTCCCTTGCAAGTTCTATCATTTTCATGTAAGTCTTCTCAGTAAAATCTTTACTATAAATGCCTTTTTCAAAAGGTTCATAACGATGTTCTGTAGGTGCAATTCCAACAAGAGCTTTTCTTACCATATCTGATGGAATCCACTCTGCAAGTGTTTGTTCTCTTAAAGCTCTTGCAAGCGTTGATTTTCCAGTTCCTGGAAGCCCAAAAACAACAAAAAGCTTTGGCTTTCCTTCAGAATAAAGATAAGCAAGGTCAAAGTATTTACGTGCTGTCTCCAATGCCTTTTTTCTTTCTTCCTCTGACAAAGCAGAATCGTCAGAAGTAAAACAGCCAATTTTACCTCTTACATAGGCACGGTAGCATTTATAAAAGTTAAGCAGTTTCATTAAATCTTGGTCATTTGATTTCTCAGTATAGCTTTTGACAAAATACTCTGAAAGCTCACTGTAACTATGAAAATCCAAATCCATGCTTAAAAAAGCAATATCGCTTGCCACATCGCCACAGCGAAATCTTTCATTAAACTCTATGCAGTCAAAGATATAAACTTTCCTTAGGTCATCAAAGCATATATTTGCAGAGTAAAGATCTCCATGACATTCACGAATAAAACCTTCTTTGATGCGAGATTCAAAAAGATCTTTATTTTCTCTTATGAATTTTTTTGTCCATTTTACAATCTCATTATATCTCCATCTATTCAGAGCTTTGCTCACATAGAAGGCTGTCTGAGTAAAGTTCTCCTCTGTGTTAAAAGAAACTGTTTCAATTGAGCCATGTTCATCAATGCCTTTTCCTGTGCGAGCATATTTATAAAAAGGAACGAGCACATCTACTACTAAATCAAGATGCTTTTCAGTAAGCGCCCTGTCATTTATAAGTTTTTTCATCATTCCTTCAGCAGGAAGTTTTCTCATCTTTACTGCGTACTCAACAATGTTTTTGTCATTTTCTAATTTATAGCCTTCAGATGTTTCAGATATTGGCGCTACTCCGAGATAAATCTCTGGACAAAGCCTTCTGTTAAGCTCAACTTCCTTTTCACAGTAAAACTTTCTCAGTTCAAGTGTTGTGAAATCAAGAAAGCCAAAGTTTACAGGCTTTTTTATCTTGTAAACTAATTCATCGGAAATAAATACATAGGAAATATGAGTCTGAATAATCTCTAAGCTTTTCGGGTTATTAGGAAAAGACTCTTTTTTAAGTTCTGTAGCCCAGTTTATCATCTTTCTTCTCCAATATATATTTTTTTACTACATATTCTGCAAAGGCAAAGGCAGAAGTAAAAGCAGGAGAAATTGCATTAAGTATGTGAAGGGTGTTTGCATCCTTTATAACCAAAAAATCCATTACAAGCTCTTTTTTATCAATATCAATTAGCTGGGGTCTAATACCAACTTTTTTTGAGGACAGTAAATCACTTGGCTCAATGTTTTCAATCATATCCTTTACATCTTTGTATAAGTTTGCTTTTATGTATTTTCTTATCTCAGTTAATGCAGTGTTTCTGAATTTTTCATTGCTTAAAAGAAGCGAGAAACCTCTCCATAAAATCTTCAGTGTCTCAAAGCTCACATCATCAAGCAAAGCATAGTTTTCCCTTCCCAAAGCAGGTGTAGCAGTTGGTCCCACATAAACTGTTCCATCATGCACTTTGGTAAAATGAACTCCAAGAAAAGGATTTTTTATGTCAGGCACAGGATAAATATTGCCTCTTACAAGATGTGATTTATCCTTTTTTAACTTCTTATAAAGCCCTTTAAATGGCACTATCCTATACTGCTTTCCAAGACTAAAAGAATGAGCAATTCTGTCTGCATGAGCGCCTGCGGAGTTTATGAAAAATTCAAAGGATAGCTCGCCTTTGTTTGTTAAGAGATTTTTCCCTTTTATTCCCTTTAAAATAACTCCTTTGTGTATTTTAACTCCTGAGTTCTCAAGCTCTTTTTCCAAACTAAGAAGTATTTCCTGAGGATTAATTACTGCTGTAAGAGGTGAGTACAAAGCCTGTTCATAAGTCTTGGTATAGGGCTCTATTTCCTTCAATGTTTTCTCATCAATTAGCTCAACTTCTGCACCATTGCTTTTTGCTCTTCTGTAAAGTTCATGCAGTATAGGGATTTCGCTTTCTTTTTTTGTAACAATAACCTTTCCATTTTCTATTAGTGTAAGTCCCTTTTCTTTGCAGTATTGCTTCATTAACATATTTCCCTTTAGACAGAATTTTGCTTTCAAGGAATCAGGAGTATAATAAATTCCTGCATGTAGCACTCCGCTGTTTCTTCCAGAGGCATGTCTACCAAGAGAGTTTTCCTTTTCTATTATTTTTATATCAGTGATACCACATCTTACAAGCTCATAAGCAATTGAAAGTCCTGTAATTCCTGCACCACAGATAAGTATCATATTTTAACAATCTCATTTATAGTTTTTGTATATTCCAGAAATCTTTTTATTGCTATAAAAAACACACACCATGCAAGTAAAAACAAAATTATGCTTATGCCTATCAGAGGATAATTCTCCGAAGGAATGAATTTTTTTAAAAGAAGAAATCCAAGAGAATAAACAGTTGTGGCGAGCATGAGTAGCGCTGGAAGAATTGTAAACAGTCGCTGCTTTTGCATCATTGTAAGCCATAAGGAAACAGCAATGAGTGCTAATGCTACCATAAGCTGATTTGCTGAGCCAAAAACAGGCCAGACCACAGAAAAGCCCTGTTTATAGGCAAGCAAAAACATTGCACAATTATTATGGTGGAATTAAAGAAACGAGAAAAGAGTAATCTCGGGGGCTTCTTAAAAATAGTTCTCCAGAACTCTTGTAAAATCAATTTTCCAAGCCTTACTGCTGTGTCAAAAGTTGTAATCACTAATCCCTCTATCATAAGTATTCCGAAAATGGTGCCCACATAGGAAGGAATGACAATGGTCTTTTCCATAAATAATCCTGTAGCAAGAGAAAAGGCAAGCACAGGATTTGATTTTCCTGCTTGAGGGGAAACTATGTTTTTATAAGCAGAATAAACAAGCCCTGCTCCTACAGCAACAATAACTCCAACAGAGAGAATACTTTCCACAAGCATTGCTCCATAACCAATTCTTCGTGCATTAGACTCCTTTGAAATCTGCTTTACAGTTGTTTCTGTTGCCACAAGAGTATGAAATCCACTTATTGCATCACATGCAACTGTTATAAATAAAATTGGCCATATTGGACCCAGTTTTGCTGCTCCCTCTGAAATATTAAAGGATAGTGAATTAAACTCTATTCCCTTAAAACCTCCAATAATTGCTGAAATAATCAAAGTAATAATTCCTCCATATCAAACTATCAATCTTTAATTGAAAATTTAAAAAAAGAATAAATCTAAATTACATTCTCACTGGAATTCCCTTTTGCCTTAGAAACTCTTTTGCCTCTCTTATTGAATACTCTCTGAAATGAAATATGGATGCTGCAAGCGCTGCATCTGCCTTTGCAAAGGCAAAGGCTTCATAGAGATGCTCAAGTGTACCAGCGCCTCCCGAGGCAATAACAGGAATACTTACTGCCTCTGAAATCGCCCGTGTTAGTTCTATGTCATAGCCTTCTTTAGTACCGTCTCTATCCATACTTGTTAGCAGAATTTCTCCTGCACCGAATTCTTCCATCTTCTTTGCCCAGGCGATTGCATCAATTGGTCTCATTAGTCTTCCACCATGGGTGGAAAGAACAAATCGAGAATCTTCTCTATAGAGCACTTCACTAAGTTCTCTATCATCAAACCATGACTCAGGCGGATAAGATTTTGGATTGAATGTTTTATCCACTCTTTTTGCATCTATTGCAATCACTATGCACTGAGAACCAAAACGTGTTGAAGCTTTCTTAATAAAATAGGGGTCTTTTACAGCAGTTGTGTTTATTGATACTTTATCTGCACCCGCATTAAGCAAATCCCTAATGTCATCAAGGGTTTTTATTCCACCGCCTACAGTAAGGGGCATGAATACAACAGAGGCAGTTCTTTCAACAACATCAATGATTATTTTTCTCTTCTCATGGGAAGCTGTAACATCAAGAAAAACAAGCTCATCAGCCTCTTCTTCATCATAGTACAAGGCATTTTCAACAGGATCTCCTGCATCCCTGAGATTAAGAAAATTTACTCCCTTTACAACTCGTCCATCTTTAACATCAAGACAGGGAATTATACGTTTTGCAAGCATAACTTACTCCAAATAGTTTATAGGTTTTGAATATCTTTCAGGGGCAGGGTATTTTCTCCCTGCAGCATCAAATATAATTCTATCAATTTGAGTATCACCTACAGCTATCCATCTTATAAAACGCATCAAATACTCTCTTGGTGGATTTAGTTTACTTTTTTTAGGCGAATCAGGTCTAAAATTAAAATCTTGCTCAATCATGAGTAGTTGAGCAAGATACAGATTTACTTCTCCTTCGCCTAATTCCATGGAGAAATTTATTTTTCTTAATTCTTCTACATAGTTTAAAGGGTCACAACCATTATACACTTTTTCTAATGCATTAAATAATATTTTACTACCTTCTAAATTGCTTTCCCTTTTTATGTAAGGATCAATAAGCAATCTTATATGTGTTGGATAAAACTCTTTTTCATCCAGTTTAATCAAGCCAACTGCAAAATCATGTTTAGAAAATTTTCCTGTTTGAGTTACTGTAATTTTTGTACCCTTACTGCTTATGTAAATTATCTGATGTTCACCGGGTTTAAGCTTCTTTAATTTAGCTGATAAACTATTCATGTCCATTTTAATCCCCTAATGATAAAAACTAAAACTATTTGAGTTAGGGGGTTATCTTTAAGATGTCACGCTAACTCAATCTATTAAATAAAATTAGCTATTTCTTTTTTTCATAAATTAAAAGATATTTGTGTACAATTTTTAGCTCTCCTTCACTGATGGTATCCCTTTGTTTTTCTGTTGTCACTACAACAATTTCTTTAAGTACAAAATCGGAAAACTTTATAGAATCGACTATATATTTTGCTAAAGGTTCTATGTAATCACCAAATCTTACATCTCTGGTCTGTATAACAAAATATCCACCTTTAGCTATATAATACACCTCATTTTTTAAAATTTCCTGCAATGTATCTAAATATAATTTTATATTTAATGGCGATTTTTCTTCCTCTTCCAAAATTGAAGACTTGATAAATAAAAGGTTTTTGTTCACTCTTCTACTAAGCGAATAAGTCTGAGCCGAGTCCGAACAGATATCTATAACTTTATATCTACCTTGAGATGCATATCGCTTAATAACATTTTTATTTAAAAGTATCTCTATATTATCTTCAGGGAAAAGCCATACGGTAGTAGTTTCAAATTCAACTGGTTTTCTTTTAAGTGAGACTCTTGTAAACTTTGGCTGAATTGAGCCATATTCCATGGTTTTTTCATTGATTAATCTCTCTTCCATAAATGGTTTTTTAAAAATGGGTAAATACTCATGAGCAAGTAGGAGGAAATTGTACTTTATGCTATTGGAATACCAAAAACCTGTTGTTTTACAGTTGTGCTGTCTTTTAATCACAAGTTCTTTAAGTTTAAAACCTGCATCTAAATAAAATTTAAATCCAAGAGGGATAACATGTTTATGCTTTCTAATATCTCCTATTAAAATTGCGCATTGTCTTCCTGGTTTTAATACTCTGTAACTTTCTCTTGCCACTTCTTCCATTTCCCGTAAAAACTCATCAATATTAAAAAAAGAGAGGTCACCTTCTTTTTTGTTTGTGTAATGAATAATATTTACATAGGGTGGATGAGAACAAATCAAATCAATAGAGTTATCACTTAGAAAACTTAGATTACGAGCATCGCCAACTAACAATTCCAGTTCATAAACTTGCTCAAACATATCATTTAAGTTAAATTCTATATTTTTCTTTGCCAAATTAATTGCTTCAGTGGTTGTTTCTTCCTTAAAGTCTTTAGGTGCTAAAGATTTAATTTTTTTGATGCCTTTAAAACTGCTGATACTAACTCCTGTTGCTTTAGTTATGATTTTTTCTAATTGTCTATAACTGATATTATATTTAGCTCCTATTTCTACGTCAGAAACTCCTTTTTGTTTGTCTTCAATAATTGAGTTTATAAGACTTTTATGATCTTCTTGGAGATTTTTTTTCACTTTCTATTGCCTTTTTATAATTCTAATTGCTTCCCTTAAATTTATTGCACCAGTATAAATTGCCTTCCCTGTTATCACACCCCAGAGTTTTGGAATCTCTGCAAGACTTTTAATGTCCTCAATAGATGAGACTCCACCGGAGGCTATTACAGGAACTTTGACTGCCTCAACAAGGGCTTTTGTTGCTTCAATGTTTGGTCCAGTAAGCATTCCGTCTCTGGATATGTCTGTGTAAATTATTCCCCAGATACCATAACCTTGCATCTTTAATGCAAGCTCTATTGCTCTTATTTCAGTAACCTCAACCCAGCCCTTTACAGCTACAAGCCCCTCTTTAGCATCAATGCCTAAAATGATTCTTTTAGGAAACTTTTTGCATACATCTTTTACAAACTCAGGAGACTGAGCAGCTACTGTGCCAAGAATAACTCTATCAATTCCTGAGGAAAGTAGCAACTCAATGTCTTCAATTCTTCTTATTCCTCCTCCGACTTCTATGTCACCCCTGAAAGCTTCTCTAATCTTTTTTATTGAGTTTAGATTGCTGATTTTTCCCTCTTTTGCACCGTCAAGGTCAACTACATGAAGAACCTGAGCCCCCTCATTCTGCCATCTTAATGCTGCTTCTTCAGGATTGTCATAATAGACAGTAACTTCGCTAAACTTGCCCTGACGAAGTCTTACACATTTGCCATCTTTAAGGTCAATTGCTGGAATTATCTGCATTTTTTAGTATAACATAACAGAATGGATGAGCTTGCAAAGGAATACGTAATTG
>CAZTLF010000015.1:0-34675 GCA_964614465.1 uncultured Thermodesulfovibrio sp. | reverse complement strand
TAAGTTCAATAGTCTTTTTTGATTCTTTTGATAATGCTCTTTTTGCAAGTTTCCTAAATGATGAAGTGTTTAAGAAATCTTCAAGTTTGCCAAGACTAAATAGATACCTCTGTTTTGTTCTATGAGAGGTATCTCTATAGCCTTCAACAACATAAACATAATCGATATTTTGTGCTGAACGGTCGATTCTTAGAAAAGAAATATATCAATATATTTGAGTAAAACAAATAAAAAAAGTTATACAACAAAAATTTGAGATAAAAATTAAGATTGAGTAAAATCAAGGGTTTATGAAGCAATTTTGGTGATTTTTGGTTCTAAATTGATAAACTAAGGAATGAAAGGAGGAAAGATGTTTTCTCTATTAGAAGTCAAATTACTCCTGTCAATTTTAGATTTAAAATAAAAATTTTTTGCAAGTAACATTCTTTCATAGTGATTTACAATGGGTTTATGATATTTCAATCTATGATTAATAGGATCATGAAGGATATTAGCTGGTAAATGTTTTAGTTCAGGAAGATACTTTTTAATAAACAAACCATTGGGATCGAATTTTTTTGCCTGAATAATTGGATTAAAAATTCTTAATGGTTTTGTATCTGGACCAACTGATGCATTCCACTGCCAGTTGCCATTGTTTACTACTTCATCATAGTCTAAAAGATATTCCATAAAGAATTTTTCACCGACTCTCCAGTCTATCAGTAAATCCTTAGTCAAAAAATTTGCTACTATCATTCTTGCCCTATTATGCATCCATCCTTCTTTTTTAAGTTGAATTATTGAGGCATCTATCAGAGGATATCCTGTTTTGGCATTAATGAACGCATTAATTAGGTTTTCGTCATGTTTCCATTTCATATCTCTACGTTTTTCCTGAAATTCAAGTTGATTGAATTCGGGGAAATTAATTTTTATATGATACCAAAATTCTCTCCATGCAAGTTCTTTTATGAATTGACAGTCTTCTCCTGTAGTATCAAGAACTCTATTATAAATCCTTCTTAAAGAGATAATGCCAAATCTTATATACGGAGATAATCTTGAAGTTCCATCAAAATCAAGTCTATCACGAGTATTTTCGTAATTTGAAAAATCAAAAGTTTCAATTCTTTTAAATCCAAAATCTATATTCCAAAATTTGTTTTCATGAAAATTTAAATCTGAAATCAAATCAGCTATCTCTGGTTCTTTAATTTCAGGTGTGTTTATCCTATGAGGAGAGGATATTTGTTTAAGTTCAAGATGTTCCCTCCATTTTTTATAAAAAGCCGAATATATCTTCCGGTATGGTATTTTCTCTATTCTGCTAAGAAAATTTTCAGTTATAGCATGGAAGGTTATGTTGTTATCCTTGCAAAGTTTCTCTATCCTACTCTCTATCTTTTCTCCAGCCCATGAGAATGATTTACTAGTAAAAACTGCCTCGGGCTTGTATTTTTCTATAAGATAATGAAAAACACTAACCGTATCTTCATGATAACAGAAAAGCTTTCCTCCCTTATTCCTGATTTCCTCGGATAAGAATTTAATACATTCGATAAGAAATCCGAGTCTACTGTCATAACTTTTGAATTTTTCGAGTAAATATGGAATAAATATAAAAACAGGAATTAGTTCTTTAGCATTCTGACAAGCTTCTGTAAAAGCCCTGTTATCATCAACCCTCAAGTCTCTTCTAAACCAATATATAGCTCTCTTATACATCTAAGTCTTCTGGATAGGGCTCCAGATATTTTTGTATAAGGATATATTCATTATCAAATCTGTAAGCGAGGTTTTTTAATAGCTCAATTATAACTTTTAAGTGTATTTTACCCATGCTGTAGTTATTAATTAAATTGATTAAGTGTTCTCTTTCCTTAGTATTTAATTTACTTGATATATATCCTGTCAAATGTGTCAATGTGTTCACATGTCTTTTAATTGATGGTTTTCTGTCAAAAGCCTCATAAAATTTAATTTTATATCTGTGAATTTTTTCCTTAATAGACAAGTTGCCATCTGCCACTATTTGCCCAAGCTCTTTAAGTGCTTTCTGGCTATATGTCATGAGGAGATATTTATATTTTGTGTGAAACTGAACCAAACTTTTGGGTTCTATTTTTTCAAAAAGCTCTCTAACTTCTGAAAAAGCAAAAATTCTAACGAGAAAATGTTTTCTGATTTCCTCATCTTTTAGCCTACCTTCGTCTTCAAGAGGTAAATACGGGAATTTTTTCCTTATCTGTTCAGCAAAAAAACCGTAAGTTTTACCAACTATGAAACCATTTCTGTAAAGCTTTGTAGAGCCAACACCACAGGAAGGAGATTTTGCCTTTAGAATGAAACCATCAATTTCTGGTAAAGAGGTCAAAGTTTTTTCTGCAAACTTAATTATTCTTTCTGTAAAATCCTTACCAGTCTCAAGTTGGAAAAATCTTTTTGAATTCTCTGTTTTAACTACTATTAATCTTTTCCGAGGAACACCAAGTCCTATTTCAACTTCAGGGCAAACATTAATGAAATCTATATATTGCTTAAGCTTGTTTATGAAATCATCATTAACAATGCCACCATTGTATCTAATCGGCTCAGAATAGCAACGGCTTAATAGAATTTTCGGTCTCATAATGATTTATTATAATTTAAAATGATTGAAAATTATATATATAATATTTCTCCTATTTTTCAGGCTCTTTTAGCAGGACTCTTTATATAGATTCCAACAGCCTTCGGAAAGTCCTTAGTTATATTTTTTAAAAAAGTAAATAGGAAAATTCTTGATACAGCTTTAGTTTTTGCTGCTGGGGTCGTATTTCCTCAAAATAAAATCTCTCTGAAATATAACTAAATCTTTTCATGATTTAGCCTCCTTAGTTTCTTTTCATAGGCAATAGGGTTTAGAACAATTCTTTTTTTATTTACCAATTTTTACATTCCTATGTAGCACCTCGAGAAAATTCTTCAGATTTTGTTAAAATTTTTTGTGGATCCTTTAACACATACTCTTTCTGGATTTGTCCTGAGTAAAACAATTAGCAAAAATAAAACAATTCTTGCCATTACTCTTATTACTTCCTTAATACCTGATATAGATATTATTCTAAGATTCCATAGTAAAGAGCTTTTTCTAATGTATCACAGAGGCATTACTCACGGAATTGGAGCTTTGTTTTTATTTCCTCTCTTACCTTCAATAATTTTTCATAGAAAAATAGGGTTTTTTAAAGTGTATGCAATCTCTTTCATAGCTTATGCACTTCATCTTTTCTTTGATCTTACAAATCAATACGGAACAAAAATTCTTTCTCCCTTTGATTGGAACTCTTACAATCTTTCTTTAAGTTTCATAATTGACCCATATGTTTTATTGCCTCTTTTATTAGCAGTTGTATTTTCAATCAAATTCAAAAAGCAGGCAAAATTTTTGTATGTGTTTTCAATGATATTTATTGCCCTATATATAGGAATAAAATCATATCTTAAAGCAGAAGCAAAAGATTTTCTAAAACAAAAAATTGAAGCTCATCAATACAGAGTTTATCCTCTTCCAAATGATTTTTTAAGATGGTGGTTCATAGCAAAATATTCAGATGAATATATAACAGGATTTGTTGATTTATTTACGAAAAAAGTTTATTTTGATGAAAAATATAAAATTAAGAACGATCTTGTAATTATGAAATCCAAAGAATCCAAATCTGTAAAAGCTTTACTTTCTTTTGCAAAACATCCTGTAGCAGAAATTAAACATGAAGGAGATGTAACTGTGGTGATTTGGCGAGAACTTTCATATAGATTTTTACCTAATGACAGATTTACTGCTAAAGTCTGGTTAAAAGAATCTCCGCAGGGTTACAAAATAATAAATGCTGAGCTAAGAATATGAAAGTCTGCGAAATCTTTGCAAGCATTCAGGGAGAAAGCTCCCTTGCAGGCATTCCCATGATTTTTGTAAGACTAACAGGATGCAATCTTAGATGCACTTACTGTGATACAAAATATGCCTATTATGAAGGAGAAGAGCTTTCAGTAAATAAAGTTTTGGAAAAAATTCATTCTTTCCCGTTTCAATATATTGAAATCACTGGTGGTGAGCCTCTTTTACAGGATGAGACATACAAACTCATAAATGAACTTGTAAAAACTCATAATGTTGTTGTTGAAACTAATGGCTCTGTTTCCATTGAAAAAGTCAATCCTAAGGTAAAAATAATTATGGATATAAAGACTCCGGGAAGTGGAATGAGTGAGAAAAACTACATTGAAAATTTGAAGTTTCTCAAAGAGATTGACGAAATTAAATTTGTTTTAACTGACAGGACTGATTATGAATGGGCAAAGGATTTTATAAAAAATCACAAAATAAAAATTAAAGAAATTCTTTTTTCTCCTGCCTATGGAATTCTTAATCCTCAAAAGCTTTCAGAATGGATTATTGAGGATGCTCTTCAAGTAAGGCTAAATCTTCAGATTCATAAGTATATTTTTGGTAATTTAAGAAGAGTTTAAGGTTTATAATATTTCTTCTTCTTTGGAAGATAATCCTGTCTAACATATCCACCATAGTCATGAGGATATTTATATCCCTTATCCCGGCCAAGTTTTTTAGCTCCTATGTAGTGAGCATCTTTAAGATGTTCTGGAACAGGCAGAGTTCTATCTTTTTCAACATCGCTTAAAGCTTCATCAATTGCTATGTAACAGGCATTGCTTTTCGGTGCCAAAGAAACATAAATCGCTGCTTGAGCAAGAATTATTTTTGCCTCTGGCATTCCGACAACTTCAACTGCCTGAGCAGCTGAATTAGCAATTACTAAAGCCATAGGATCAGCATTACCAACATCCTCACTTGCTGCAATTATTATTCTTCTGGCAATAAAACGTGGATCTTCGCCCGCATAAATCATCTTTGCAAGCCAGTAGACTGTTGCATCAGGATCACTACCACGCATACTTTTAATGAATGCTGAAGCAGTATCATAATGTTGGTCTCCAGCTCTATCATAGACAATATGTTTTTTCTGAATACTTTCTTCTGCTATTTTAATATCAATCCTGATTGTACCATCTTTATCAGGCTCAGTAGTAAGCACAGCAATCTCCAAAGCAGACAAAGCTTTTCTTGCATCTCCATCTGAAGATTTCGCAAGATGAAGGAGTACTTCAGGTGTAATTTCAATTTTTAAATTTCCAAATCCTCTTTCTGTATCATTTAAAGCTGTTTTCAGAATTGTAGTAATCTCCTGCTCACTTAAAGGTTTAAGTTCAAATACATGACTACGGGAAAGCAAGGCAGAATTAAGATAAAAAAACGGATTTTCAATTGTTGCTCCAATAACTATAATATTCCCCTCTTCAATATCTGGAAGCAAAGCATCCTGAGAAATCCGGTTAAGTCTGTGAATTTCATCTATGAAAAAAATTGTTTTTTTCTCTCTAGCAAGCCTCTGTTTTGCAAGAGAAAGTTGTGTTCTTATCTCTTCAATATTCAGAGTTGTTGCATTCAACCATTGAAAATGCGCTTTTGTTTTATTAGCAATTATTCTTGCAAGAGCAGTCTTACCAGTTCCTGGAGGTCCATACAAAATAAGAGAAGTTATTTTGTCTGAATCAATTGCTCTACGAAGGAGCTTTCCTTCTGAAAGAATATGACTCTGTCCTACATACTCCTCGAGATTTCTTGGAGCCATTCTGTAGGCAAGAGGTTGTGTTTTACTGTTCTGTGAAGGTTTGTCAAATAAATGACTCATTTTATTTTACCAAGCATTTTTATAAAAGCCTTCAAAAGTTCAGGGTCATGGTCTCCTTTTTCTCTAACAATTATAGATAGTGCAAAATAAGGAGTTAAAGGAGGTTTATAAGGTCTTCTGGTTGTCAAAGCATCATAACAGTCTGCAATTGCTGTAATCCTTCCAAAAAGCTTTATCTCTTCTGCCTTCAAACCAAAGGGATATCCTCTTCCTGAAAGCTTTTCATGATGTTGAAGAACTGCTGGCAGTGATTCGTCAGGAAACTCTTTTTGTTTTTCAAGAATTTCATAGCCTAATTGAACGTGCTTTTTTATGATGTTGTATTCTGTGTCATTAAGTTTGCCCTGCTTATTGATTATTTCATGTGGAATCTGAGATTTGCCTATATCATGCAACGTCGCACCAATTCCCAATTTATATAAGTTATCTCTATCCATGCCTATTTGTATACCAAGTCCTGTTGATAAAACTCCCACATTAATAGAGTGAGTGTACGTATAATAATCGTAGTTTTTTAAATTTAAAAGATTATAAATTGAATCAGGATTATCAAGCATAGTTTCTATAATATTGTTTATAACTTCACCTAATTTTTTTATTTTTTCTCCGCTTCTTGGTTCATTTAAAATTTCACTCATTAGAATTTTTGCAGATTCTCTTATTATTAAGTTTCTGATTTCTTCATTAATTTCTTCAGATATCTTATCTGGTCTTTTACTCAAAAATTCAATGTATTCTTTAAATAAAGGTAAATCCTTCTTCTCAATTAAAATATCACCTTCTTCAGGAATTGTGTCCTTATAAATAATAGATGGTTTTTCTGGTGAAGCATCAACAATCTTGGTAATTTTAAATTTTTTTAATACATAAAGAGAAAAATCAACTTCCACCCCAGGTATTAAAAAAATTCTGTCTATCTGATATAAATTCTCTTTATGAAAAGAGTAGTTTTTAAAATCCAAAAATGATTTTAAAGTTGTGTCAGGTAATAATTTTGAAGAATAAGTTTTCAGCTCTTTTTTGTCTGATTGTTCTATATAAACAAAGTCTATATTCTTTTCTTTCAAAATTTCAAAAAAAATTTTTGAAAATACAATACCTTTATTGAAAAGTTTTTTATATATTCCTGATTCCTCGATATAAACATCAAATGGTAGAGGTTTATTTAGTTGTAATCTGTTAACTTCAATTTTTAAAAAATTTTTTTCTGGGATTTCTACTATTTTTTTTAATTTATACTCCACTATCTAATTATTTCAAAAAACACCTATAAAATGGAATATGTTTTTATTAACTATGTATAATAAAGCATGATAAAATATCCAGAAATATTTAAAGGACTTCAAATAGAAGCTTTTTTTACAAAAAACATAAAAGATTTTGAAGATTTGACAAAGCTTTTACCTTTTAAAATTTATATGCCAGTTCAAAAGCATACTGACAACATACAAATTCTGAATACTTATACAGAGCCCATTATAGCAGATGCTGCAATTACAGATAGAAAAAATTTATTCATCGGTATAAAAACAGCAGATTGTTTACCTGTGCTTATATTTGACCCCAAAAATAGAGTAATCGGTGCAGTGCATGCTGGATGGAGAGGAACAGCCAAAGGAATTTTAAAAAAAACAATTAATAAAATGAATGAAATCTATGGATGCGAATCTAAAAATCTACTGATTGCTTTTGGTCCTTATATTAAAGGATGCTGTTATGAAGTTGGCTATGAAGTAATTGAAAAAATGAAAAAAGAAAATCCTCAACAAGAATATATTTTCAGGATAAATGGCAAAAAACATATTGATATAGGAATAGCAAATTTTGTTCAGGCTATATCAGCAGGAGTAAAAAAACAAAATATATGGATTTCAGAAGACTGTACATACTGCAAACATAATGAATACGCATCTTACAGATTTCATGGAAAAAAAGCAGGAAGGCAATACGGAATAATAGGAATGTTATAATAAAAAAACGGGGTGTAGCGCAGTCTGGCAGCGCACACGGTTCGGGACCGTGGTGTCGGAGGTTCAAATCCTCTCACCCCGATAAACAGGAGGAAAAGAATGATTGAAAAGACCTACCACTTTTGGTTTGGCTTTTATTTTAAATAGTCTGCCTCTGACAGATTAGTCTGATATTTATAAAGCAGACAGGTCAGGGGCAGATTTAGCCCCTGATTTGTCTGCTTTTTTATTTAAAAAATTAAAAAAGGAGGGCTTTATGGTAATTGTAATGAAACCAGAAGCAACAGCAGAGCAGCTTCAAGAAGTAATATCCAAAATTGAGGAGCTTGGATATAAGCCTCATGTAATCTATGGTGCTACAAGAAATGTAATCGGAGCTGTAGGCGATGAAAGAGGCAAATTTGTTTTACAAAGCCTTGAGATTATGGATGGAGTTGAAGCTGTTATTCCTATACTGAAGCCTTATAAATTAGCCTCAAAAGAAGTAAAAAAAGAAAAAACTATTATTAAAGTGGGAAATGTATTAATAGGTGGAAGAGAATTTATTATAATTGCCGGACCTTGTGCTGTTGAAAATGAAGAACAGATTATTAATACTGCAAAAGCTGTAAAATCAATGGGTGCACATATTTTAAGAGGTGGTGCATACAAACCAAGAACCTCTCCATATAGCTTCCAAGGACTCGGAGAAGAAGGGCTGAAATTTCTTAAAAAAGCTGGACAGATAGCTAACATGCCAGTAGTAACAGAAGTTGTAAACCCTGAACATGTTGACCTTGTTTGTGAATATGTTGATATTCTTCAGATAGGAACACGCAATTCTCAAAATTTTGAACTTTTAAAAAGGGTTGGGCAGACTGACAAACCAGTTATTTTAAAAAGAGGAATGTCAATGACTATTAAAGAATGGCTTATGAGTGCTGAATATATCCTGAGTGAAGGCAATAGAAATGTTATTTTATGCGAAAGAGGAATCAGAACTTTTGAGACTGCAACAAGGAATACTCTTGATTTATCAGCAATTGCGGTACTTAAGGAAGAAACGCATCTTCCTGTAATTGTGGATCCATCTCATGCAACAGGCTACGCAAAATATGTTCCCTGTATGGCTTATGCTGCAGTTGCTACAGGAGCAGATGGAGTGATGATAGAAGTTCATCCACAACCTGAAAAAGCTTTTTCAGATGGACCGCAATCCTTAAATTTTAGCTCTTTTGGTAAAATGGTTGAAAAATTGAAACAGTTTGCTTCAATAGCAGAAAGGAGTTAGCCATAACGAATTTTCATAAAAATAATCAAAAAAATTAAAATTAAGGAAACTAAATTTGCTAAAATTACGGGAATTTCTTTAATCAAAACTCCATAGAGAAACCAAAGCATTATTCCTATTGCTAAAAAAATAAACATTGCAAGTGAAACATCTTTGGCGGATTTTGTTTTATAAATTTTTAATGCTTGCGGAATAAGAGCAGAAGTTGTAATTGCTCCTGCTATGATTCCAATTAAATTATTTAAATCTATTGAAAACTCCACAGTTTATATTGTATTATTTAGAATAATTTTAAAACAAGAGCTAACAATGAATTTAGACACTAATAACATAAGAATTGATATTCAGAAACTTAAAAAACTTCCAACGCTTTCTTACACTGCTGAAAAAATAATTAATTTAACTTCAAAAGAACTAACACATCTTGATGAACTTGTCAGTATTATTGAAAAAGACCCACCAATTATGTCAAAAGTTTTAGGAGTTGCAAATATAGTTTATCTTGGGCTCTATAAACCTATTACAACTATTAAAGATGCTTTGTTAAAAATAGGATTTAAAACTTTAAAAAACATTGCTTTAAGTATATCAATATTTAGCCTTTTTAAATCTTCTGAAGAAAAAGAAAAAAGTTATATAAAGCTTTTTAAACACTCTACTGCTACAGGAATAATATGTCAGATTATTTCAGAGAAATTTTTAGAAGAACCTGGAGATGAAAATTTTACAGCTGGAGTTCTTCATGATATAGGATTTTTTGTTATTCACTATGCTTTTTACGAGCATTTTAAAAAAATTGAAGAAGCCATTTTAGAAGAAAATTCTTTTAGTAAAGTAGAAGAAAAAATTCTTGGAACAACCCATTCAGAAATAGGAAAATGGCTTGCTGAGATATGGGGACTGCCCGAGATGATATGTGATGTTATTCTCTATCATAATGATTTACCTCAGAAATCTGCGAAATATTCAAAAAATGTGGCTTTAGTTCATCTTTCAAATTTTATTGCTCATCAACTGGGTTATTATCCTTTTGAAGTTAAGATAAAGTCCAATTTTTATAAAGAGAGAGTTTATAAAATTTTAAATCTTCCAGATGTAGATGAACTAATCTTAGAATTAAAAGAAATTACCAGAGAAGTAGAAAACTTATGAGAGATTTTTTATTAAAAATTGGTAATGTTTTAGAACTTAAAAATTTAGAAAATTTTGATGATGAACAACTAAAGAATTTAATATTACAACATATTACAAAAAGATTTATTCTTGAAAAATCTCTATTTCAATTAAGTGAAGATTTTTCCTGTTACACTGAACTCTCAGTAAGAATTGTGTCTTCTATTAATCGCGTTATTGACAGAATTTATACTGAGAAAGATATTTATAGTTTTATCTCGCAATGTTTCGATGAATTCATAAAACTACTTCCAGCAGAAAATATATCATTCATGGAGAAACATCCTGAATTGGACTTACTTATTTTAAAGGTTGCTTCAGGAAAAGTTAAGCTAAAAGATTTCAAAAGCAAAATATTTAATATTAATAACACATTAGCAGGAGAGGCTTTTAAAGAAGGAAATTTTATTTATGTTCCTGATATAACAAAAGAAAAAAAATACAATTCAAGGCTACCTACCTTAGTTCCAATAAGATCAGTTCTTGCGGTTCCTGTAAAAATACAAAATAAAATAATTGGAGTAATAAACTTTTCCCATCCAGAAGTTAATGCATTTGATGATTTTTGTATTTTCTTTTTTGTTTCAATGGCACAATTTTTTTCTACGATAATAACACTTTTTAAACTTTACAATGAAAATTTAAAATTTAATGAACATTTGCAAAAAGAGGTAAATAGAAAAACTTTAGAACTACAAAAGATAAATAAAAAACTTTATAAAGAATCTATAACAGATGCTCTTACAGGCATATATAATAGAAGATTCTTTTTTCAGAGACTTGAGGAAGAATATGCAAGAACCTTAAGATATGGTAACAGCTTCTGCCTTATTCTTTTTGACCTTGACAATCTAAAAAAAATCAATGACACGTTCGGACATCCTGAAGGAGATAGGCTTATAAAGCTTTTTGCAAAGATTTTAAAAAATAATACAAGGAAAGAGGATATTGCTACAAGAATAGGAGGAGATGAGTTTGGATGCATACTTATTGGAACTTCAATAGAAGGAGCTCAAAAAACCGCAGAAAGGATAAAAGAAGAGTTTAAAAACAGATATAAAAAGGCTACTGTTAGTGTTAGTGGTGCTTTATGCTATATTGGTAAGGGTGAGCTTTTCAAGTTTTATAAAAATTATAAAGACATTTTTATTGAATTAGATAAAGCTCTCTTTAAAGCAAAAAAAATCAGAGATACAATAGAAATAATTGAAACAAAATAAAAAAATATGATAAATTTTAAACTTAATGTAAAGAGTCTTTGACTCTTATTAAAACGCACGCCTTAGGAATTCTCCGATGGTCCTTTAGGGGTAAGGAGAAAAGGCGGAGGTAAAACCATTTTAGGAGGTTTTTATGTCAGTAGTCACAATGAAAGAACTTCTTGAAGCAGGCGCTCATTTTGGCCATCAGGTTAAACGATGGAATCCGAAAATGAAAAAGTATATCTTTGCAGAAAGAAATGGTATTCACATTATTGACCTTCAAAAAACTGTTAAAGGTATTGAAGAGGCTTATGAATTTTTGAAAAATGTTGCAGCAGAAGGAGGAAGCATTCTTTTTGTTGGCACAAAAAAACAGGCTCAAGATGCAATTCAGGAGGAAGCTAAAAGAGCAGGAGTTTTTTATGTAAATCATCGCTGGCTTGGAGGAATGCTTACTAATTTTTCCACAGTAAGAAAAAGCGTTGAAAAATGGCAAAAAATTGAACAGATGAAAGAAGATGGCACACTGTATTTACATACTAAAAAGGAAATTGCAAAATATGAAAAAGAAAGACAAAAACTTGAATTAAATCTTATCGGAATTAAAGACATGATGGAGATTCCAAAGGCAATATTTATTGTAGACATAAAAAAAGAAAAGATTGCCGTTGAAGAAGCAATAAAGCTTGGAATTCCTATATCTGCAATAGTTGATACAAACTGTGACCCTGATCTTGTTGACTATGTAATACCAGGCAATGATGATGCAATAAGAGCAATAAAACTTATAACATCAAAGATGGCCGATGCTGTGTTGGAAGGTAAAGAAATTTTTATGAAGAAAGTTGAAGAAGAAGCTGAAAAAGCAGCAATAAAAGAAAAGATACTTCAAGAACAGGAGTATCAAAAATCAATGGATGAGTATATTGAAGAATAAAGGAGGAATGTTATGGCAATAACTGCTCAGATGGTAAAAGAACTCAGAGAAAAAACAGGTGCTGGAATGATGGAATGCAAAAAAGCACTTGAATCCTCAGGAGGAGATTTTAATAAAGCAATTGAAATTTTAAGGCAAAAGGGACTTGCAACTGCTCAGAAAAAAGCATCAAGAGAAGCCAGAGAAGGAATTATAACTTCTTATATTCATATGGATAAAATTGGAGTAATGCTTGAACTTAACTGTGAGACAGATTTTGTTGCAAGAAATGAGGAATTCCGTCAACTTGCCAAAGATATTGCAATGCAAATAGCAGCAGCAAATCCTCAATATATACAGAGAGAAGATATTCCCCAGGATGTAATAGAAAAAGAAAAAGAGATTTATAAATCTCAAATAAAAGGCAATAAACCACCACAGGTTATTGAAAAAATTTTAGAAGGAAAACTTGAAAAATTCTTTGAGGAGGTGTGTCTTCTTGACCAGCCTTTTATCAAAGAACCCGAAAAAAAGATAAAAGACCTTATTACTGAAAAAGTTGCCAAGTTTGGTGAAAATATCATGGTAAGAAGATTTGTAAGATTTCAAGTAGGACAAACACAGGATGAGTAAACCTTTTTATAAGAGAGTGCTTTTAAAACTCAGCGGTGAAGCCCTTATGGGAGAAAAGGGTTATGGAATTGATCCATTTACTGTAAACTACATGGCAGAAGAAATAAAAAAAGCTTATCAATTGGGGGTTGAAATCGCTGTTGTAATAGGAGGTGGTAATATCTGGAGAGGCTCTGAAGCTCAGGCGCAAGGAATTGAAAGAGCAACAGCAGACTATATGGGAATGCTTGCAACAGTAATAAATGCACTGGCACTTCAAAATGCCCTTGAAAAACAAGAAGTTGACACCCGAGTCCAGTCAGCAATTGAAATGAGAGAACTTGCTGAGCCATACATAAGAAGAAAAGCAATAAGACATCTTGAAAAAAATAGAGTGGTAATATTTGCTGCAGGCACAGGTAATCCCTATTTCACAACTGACACAGCAGCTGCCCTAAGAGCAATTGAGATCGGTGCAGATATTATTCTGAAGGGAACAAAGGTAGACGGAATTTACTCATCAGACCCGGTTAAGGATTCTAAGGCAAAAAAATTTGATATACTTACTTATATGGATGTAATAAGAAACTCTCTTAAAGTGATGGATTCCACTGCAATTACCCTTTGTATGGATAATAACCTTCCTATTATTGTATTTAACATACGAAAATCAGATAATCTAAAAAAAATAATTTTAGGGCAAAAAATAGGAAGTATTGTTTTAAAAGAGGTGAAAAATGATGCAGGAATTCAAGAAGAAAGCTAATGAAAAAATGAATCACGTATTGGAAGTATTTAAAAAAGATTTATCTACATTCAGAACAGGCAGGGCTTCCTTAGGAATTCTTGACAATATTAAAGTTGAATATTATGGCAGCACTGTACCACTGAATCAGGTTGCAACACTCGGAATTCCTGAGCCAAGAATGATTACAATCCAACCATGGGAACAAAAAATGATATCTGAAATAGAAAGAGCTATAATGAAATCAGATCTCGGACTTACTCCAATTAATGATGGAAAGATGATCAAAATAGTTATTCCACCCTTAACAGAAGAAAGGAGAAAACAGCTTGTTAAAGTTGTACGCAAAAGAACTGAAGAAGCCAGAGTAGCCATAAGAAATATTCGTAGAGACATTATTGAAGAAATTAAAAAAGCTGAAAAAGAAAAAAAATTGAGTGAGGATGATTCTCGAAGAATACAGGAAGAGATACAGAAAATAACAAACTCCTTTATTGAAAAAGTTGACCATTCTCTGGAACTGAAAGAGAAAGAAATTATGGAGGTTTAAATGAATATAGACCAGGAAAGAAAAAATAGACTCAAAAAAATGCTTAATAAAATGAAGGAACAGATTCTGCAAGAAGCTCGTGAGGAGATAAAAAAATTTCAGACAGGAGAAAAAAGACAGATTGTGGAAGCTGTGATGGATGATGCTGATTTAAGCGTTATTGATCTTTCAGAAGATATAAGTTTGAAACAATTAAGTACGCACAGAGATGTTCTTAAAAAAATTGAAGAAGCCTTAAGAAAACTTGAGGAAGGCACATACGGAACATGTGAGATGTGCGGAGATGAGATTGCTGAGGAAAGGCTTAAAATTCTTCCCTTTGCAATATATTGTAGGGATTGTCAGGAAAAGATAGAGATGATAGAAAAATTTGAAAGCGAAGAAGGTTAATAAATTACTTTTTCTAAGAAAAGACCATTGGGAGGGGCTGTCTGCATAGGAGATGGCCTCTTTCCTGACTCAAAAGCTTCCTGAATTGATTCAATACTTAAATTTCCTTTTCCAATTTCAACAATGCATCCAACTAAGTTTCTTATCATGTATCTTACAAAACCATCTGCTTCTATACGAAATTTAATGAAATTACCATTCAGGCACATATCCATAAAACAAAGTTTGGTAAGTGATTGCATTGTAAAATCATACACAGTTCTTATTTTATTTTTCACATCACTACTACCTGAAAAAGCTGTAAAATCCTTCATCCCTTTAAACAAACATATAGCATTTTCCATCAAAGACAGATTTAACTTCCTAGGATAATGCCATACATATCTTTGAATAAAACAGGAACACTCTTCATCAAGGCATAAGTAGTAAATATAAGACTTTCTTTTTACTGAATACTGAGGATGAAAACTATCTTCAACCTTCTGCATATCAGTTATTTTGATATCATCAGGCAATAAAGAATTTAAAACCTTTTTAAGAACCTCTAATGACATTTTAGGCTCAGCTTTAAATGTAGCAACCTGTCCTAAAGCATGAACTCCTGCATCTGTTCTTCCGGCACCGCGAATTTTAATCTTTTTTTTAAAAATTTTATGAAGACTCTCTTCTATTTTTGACTGTATAGTTTGAGCCTTTTTCTGGCTCTGCCATCCAAAATAGTTCGTTCCATCATACTGAATAGTCATCTTAATGTTTGTCACAATTTAAAATTATAACATTTGAGATTAATGCATTCCCATATTAAACAACTAGTGAGTAATGAACAAAAATATATTGAAAATTCTCTGAGGCTATCAGAGGCATAAAGGTTTAATGAGTTATAATTAGATAATGTATAAAACAGGTATTGCAAATCTTCCACTTCATAACGGAAAAGCTCCTCAATGGCTTTTAAAACGCATGATAGCATTATCAAAAGCTATTATAGAGTTAATGGTTATTGAACTTGGCAAAGAAGAGGTTTTGCGAAGACTTTCAGACCCTTTCTGGTTTCAGTCCTTAGGATGCATCCTTGGATTTGACTGGCACAGTAGCGGAGTTACTACAACTGTAACAGGTGCTATAAAAGAGGGACTGCGTGGTATTGAACATGAGTTAGGTTTATTTGTTGCTGGAGGTAAATCAAAAAGAGCTCTTAATACTCCTCAGGAAATAATACAATATGCTGCAAAAATTGGCTTTAATCCTGATAGTTTCATCTATGCAAGCAGACTTTCTGCAAAAGTAGACAATGTAGCTGTGCAGGATGGATTTAGTTTATACCATCATACAATCTTTTTTACTCAGGAAGGGCACTGGTGCGTGATTCAACAGGGAATGAATGAAACTTTTTTAATGGCAAGAAGATATCACTGGTTAAGTCTTTCTCCTAAAAGCTTTGTGGAAGAACCTCATGAAGCAGTCTGTTGCGATATAAAAACCAAAACACTAAACTTTACAGCAAAAGAATCATCAGAACTCAGAAAAACCTCAGTGATAATATCACAAGAGAATCCTGAAAAAATAGTAAGAGAAATTAAAAAGATCAATGAACTTAATCTCCCTAAAAGACATTCTATAATAATCAATGATATAAATCCAGAAAATCTCTATAAAATCTTTCTAAAGACTTACGAAAAACAACCTGCTAACTTTGAAGCTTTACTTGAAATTAAAGGACTCGGAGCAAAGGCTTTGAGAGCAATTGCATTAATATCAGAACTTATATATGGAACTCCAATAAGTTTTAAAGATCCTGCCAGATATAGCTTTGCTCATGGTGGTAAAGATAAAATTCCATATCCAGTTGACAGAAAAGTTTACGATAAAACAATTGAAGTAATTAAAAAAGCTATTGAAAATGCAAAGATTGGCAGAATAGAAAAAATCTCAGCATTAAGAAGAATACCAAAAATTAAACTCTAACCAGAAGAATCTATCATACATGGTTGTAGAGAACCCAATAATTGACGCATTGTATTAATTTTGTTAATCTAAAATTAAGTATAATCTGGAGGCAACAATGAAGACCCTTGAGGAAAGAGTATCAAGGATTGAAAAGGTGCTTGAAGATTTTATTGTTAGTGTAGGTATAGAGTTTAACAAGCTCTACAACTCTCAGATGCGCACCGAGGCTGAGCTTAGGGCTTTCAAAGATGAAATGAAAGATTTCAAAGATGAAATGCTTGAATTTAGGAAAAATCAGGAACTCGAAAACAAAAGAAAAAATCAGGGATTTCTTTAAATTTTTCCCTGAGTTTGAGGGTAAAAAGCTGTATGTAATTTTGGGAAGCATTATTTTTTCAGAGGATTTGCTTAGATACATAAGCAAAAAGGGCATCTATGCCATGGGATGGAGAGAGTGGGAATATATGGATATTCTGAACTATGATGATGTGCAAAATAAACGAAAAAACTAAATCATCAGGAGATTCCAAACTTTTTTGCAAATTCTATCTCTTCTTCCTTTGACAGAAGTCTACCTTGGAGTTTTTCTTTTAATACATTTTCTAAAATTTTTCTATAAACCGGTCCTGGTTGAATTCCGATTTTTTTTAAATCTTCTCCTGTTATTAAAGGTTTTATATCTTTAAGTCTTGTTAAATAATTGAAAATTGCTTTCTTTTGCCACTCCTTCGCATAAATCATCATCAAAATAATTGTTTCTATATTCAAAGGCTTTAAAATACTATATACCTTAACATTAAACTGCTGAGAGTCTTCCGGAGTAAATAACTGCAAAGTTTTCTGAGCAGACCTGATATTTTCAATAAGTTCTTTCTTAATATTAACTGGTGAGCATATCCTCTGAAGAAACTCTTCTCTTTCAGCATGGCTAAGATTCCAAAGAATAACCATTAGATAAATAAATTCTTTTCTGTATTCTTCTTTTAAGAAAAGAAGTTCTATTCCCTGTATTGTTTCATAAGCCTTTTCAAGATCGTTATAAATTGCTTTTTCTTCAATAGTTGGATGGATTAATTTAAGCAAACCATAATCTCTAAGTCTTTTTATTGAATTATGCGGCAAAGTTTCTTTTAATAGTAAAATAAGCTCTTCATAAAGTCTCGGTCCTTTAAGCTTCTCAAAAATGTTCATTTTAACAGCGAGTTTCATGAGATTTTCAGTATGTTTTGATATTTTAAATCCTAATTTCTCTGAAAATCTTATGGCTCTTATAGCTCTGGTGGGATCTTCAACAAAACTCAGATTGTGAAGCACTCTTATTTTTTTATCTTTTGTGTCCCTCTGTCCTCCAAAAAAATCTATAAGCAATCCAAAGTCTTTTGTATTGAGTTTAACTGCAAGGGCATTTATTGTGAAATCTCTTCTATATAAATCCTTTTTTATTGATGATGTTTCAACCTTAGGCAAAGCCGCTGGTGACTCATAGTATTCTGTTCTGGCAGTTGCAATATCTATATAAAATTTTTTTACTTCTCCATTTTTTTTAATCTCTTTTAAAATTTTCGCCGTAGCAAATCTTGGATGCGGAGTCACCTTGCCATCTATTCTCTTTGCGAGTTCACGCGCAAAAACTATTCCATCACCTTCAACCACTATATCTATGTCTGGACTTGGTCTTCTCATAAGAAGATCTCTTACTGAGCCGCCTACCAAATAGGCTCCATATCCCATTTCTTCAGCAAGCTTTCCAGCATTCCGAAGAATTTCATAAACTTCTTCAGATAAAAATTCTTTCATTAAATTAAGCACATTTCTTCTGGATTCTTCAGATTCTTGGGGTTTTGAAATCTTAAACTTTCTTATAAGCTCTTCATATAAATTCCGTAATATATCGGTTCTTGTAATGACTCCAACCACTTTTTGTTCTTTTAAAATCGGAACAAATCTCTGATTAAGCTCAATCATATTCTTTTCTATTTCCCACAAAGGTGTATCCTCTTCTGCAGTATAAGCATCTGTTGTAGCAAAATCCGCAACTTTTGACTTTTTAAGTCCATGAAATATAGCTTTTTCAACTACTCCTCTTGTTATTACTCCCATAAAACTCTCTCCTTTAAGCACTGGTATAGCATTTATCCCGTATTTTGTCATCATTTCTTCAACTTCTTTTATTGTTCTGTCCAACTGTACAGATATCACAGGAGTTGTCATCAAATCTTTGGCAACTCTCTGGGGCTTTATATATTCCTTTGCAAATTTTAGAAGTTCCTCAATCAATAAAGTTATAGGCATTTCTTTTAAAGTAGCGCTACCAGCTGCCCAGTGGCCACCTCCGCCAAACTGACTCAGTATTAAACCAACATCAACCTGAGGAGTATTACTTCTTCCAATTATCAAAATTTTATCCTGCATCTCAATGATAAGAAAAAGAGCATCCGTGTCAATAATATCCATTAATTTATGCGCAATATGAGAAATATCCTGAGGCTCTTCCTGAACACCGTGTCCTATATTAATTCTTATTCCATTGATTAGATGCTCCTGTAAAGAGTTAAGTAATTCATTAAGTAAAGATATTTCTTCTCTTGAAAGTTCTTCTTTAAGAAATTGAGAAACAATGTTTAAATTCGCTCCTCTTTTAAGTAAATATGCAACTGCCTCCACATCTCTTGATGTTGTAGATGGAAAAAGGAGACAACCTGTCTCCTCATATATTCCAAGACATAAAAGTGTTGCTTCAAGAGGAGTTATTGATATATTTTTCTTCCGAAAAATCTCTGTAAAAAGTGATGCAAGAGCCCCGATTTGCTCTGTTAATTCAAACTCTGCTTTTATATCTTCATCGGTCTTTGGATGATGGTCATAAAGATGCACCTTTACTCCCTTTTTTAAAAATTGAGAGAGTTCTCCAATCCTCTGAACACTTCTTGTATCAACAACTATGAGTGTTTTAACTTTATCTGGCTCAATATCTTTTATTTTTTTTATTTCAAAAGGATGGAAACTTTCAAAAAAAAGCTTCACTCTTCTTTCCATTGAACCAGGCAGCACAACAACTGCCTCTGGATAAAGTTTTTTGGCTGACATACAGGATGCAATAGCATCAAAGTCTGCATTAAGATGAGTAGTAATTATTTGCATTTATTTAAATTTTTCCAAAATTTCTTCAAAAACAACAAGCTCTTTACAATCATAGAGAACTGAAATAGCTGTTGTATATGTCTGAATATTGTTCTCTTCAATTGCAGCGATTGGATTAAGTCCTCCAACAACTATAATACCTACCCTATCCATTCCTACAGGAATATCAAGCAGAGGCTGATTTGGCTTACCAAACATTATGATTCCCTGAAATCCTCTTTTTTGCATAATTGAGTAAATCTCTTTCACTTTATCAACACATACAATGGGAATCTCCCTGAAACTTGCAAGAACTCGACCAAAACCACTCTCTATGGCTCCTAAAACATCTGTCATCTTGCCTCTTATGAATATTTCAAGAGGATCCAAAGAAGTACCGTCATAACTTATAAGTGCTCCAAATCTATATGGTTCATTTTCTCTTATTTCCAATACACCACCAAATCTTGATATTATAGGAATACCATATTTTAGTAAAATAGCATTTAAAGTAACGCTACAAACTGTACCAATACATATGTGGTCCTGTGGCACAAGTATGTTTTCGGTGTCCTTTTCAAGGATAAGAACTCTTTCACTCATAACATAAGGAGAAGCAAAAACTCTTTCCATTGCTTTAAGAGCCTTTCTAATTTTATTCTTATGGATGTATGTGATATTTAAAATAAGACGGCCTTTCATAGAATTTATATCAAAATCTGAAAGATAGCTTAAAGTTTCAATTTTATTTATTATAAAACCAACTTTCTCAACTGTACTTGCTGTTTCAAGTTCCTTTCTACCTCTCTCAGTAATTCTTCTACCTTCTTTTCCATAAACCTTTGTCAGTCCCCTTTCATCAAGAATTTTCAAATGATATCTCACTGTTCTTTCTGATAAATTTATTCCATACATTTTAAGTTTTTTTGCAATTTCTTTTGAACCAATAATTTTGTTTTCTTTTGAAAGGATTTTTAAAATAGAAAGCAGAGTCCGATTCATAATTCCTCCCTTTTATTCTTATCTAAAATTATAACATGGGTTGATTTTTATTTATAAAAAATTGTTTAAAATATCAAGTTGTTTTATCTTTCAAATATTTTCAGGAGGTGAAGATGGATTTCTTTTTATCCCTTTTGCCAATTCTTGCTGTTCTTATCGGAATATTTGTTTTTTATCGTTCAGGAAGTTTTGTTTCTATTATTGGATGGATTCTTGCTGTAATTGTAGCTGTCTATTATTTTAAAACTCCATGGAATGTTATAATTGGTGCCACACTTACAGGAATTGTTAAAGCATTTGGAATCTCTCTTGCTGTTGTTTTTACAATGTTTCTTATATTTTTAATGAAAGAAACAGGAGCATTAAAGAAAATTCTTGAATATGTAAAGGGAATTGCACGAAACAAAGAAGAGCAAACTCTCTTTATTGGTATGGGATTTGGTTCTTTATGTACATCATTGGGTATGGTAACTCCAGCAATGTTTCCACCAATTTTTTTATTACTTGGTTTTTCTCCTATTGCAGCTATTGGTGTAAGCATTCTTTGTTATGATCCTTTTACATCATTTGCTCTTTTTACAATTCCCTTAACATTACCTTCAAAAGTTGCAATGGCATTTGGAATTAAACCTCCAGGAATAGAAAACTTAAATGAATTTATATGGAATTTTACCTTTAAAGTAACAGTTCTTTTGCCTGTTATATCAATAATCTTTGCTTTTTTAATATTAAAAGTTGTGGGAGGCAAAGAAGCTATAAAGAAAAACTGGAAAGCTGCATTAATTTCAGCACTAATGCTATCGGGTTCTGCTTTAGTAATTGCAGGTTTCAGAATCTTTCCTGTAGAAATAATAGGAGTTATATCAGGATTAATCACTATGATTACAGTTTATTTTATTTATCGCAGGCATCATAATAAAACAACAGATACTAAAATTCCTTTTAATAAAGATATTTTCAAAGCCTGCCTGCCCTTTATTTTACTAATAACAATATCTTTTATTGTCAATATCCCCTCTTTAAGGATAAAACTTGAAAACATCTTAGGGCAGACAGAAGTAATCAGAATTATCGCAGATAAAAATGAAGACTTGAATATTTTTGGAAATGTATGGTTCTGGATAATGGTTGTTTCATTTATTTCAATATTTATACTGAAGCCAACAGGCAAACAATTAGGCAATGTTTTAAGACTTTGGATAACCAGAATATGGGGACCATTTCTTGCATACTCTCTTTTCTTTGCTGTAGCATTTATCATGGCATGGTCTGCAATGGAAGTTACAAATGGAAAACTTGTTCCATCCCAATATTTTGATCAATATAATATGGATAGAATTATTGGAATAACTCTTGCAAATACTTTTGGACATGCCTATCCATTTATTGCACCTTTTCTTGGTTTGTTTGGAGCCTTTGTTGGTGGAAGTGAAACAGGGTCAAATGTTCTTTTTGCAAAAATTCAATGGGAGGCAACTCTGTCAACTGTTGGAGCAAATGCTTTCATGTGGATTTATGCTGCTCATGCAGTTGGTGGAGGAATAGCTTCTGCTATTACTCCTTCAAAGATTACAAATGCTGCTGCTACAATTGGTGTTAGCGGGAAAGAAGAATCGCAGTTTATCAAAGCAGTTATAGTACCTGTTTTACTTATGTGTGCTATTACAGGTGTAATGCTTATGGTAATTGTTTATTTATAATCTAAATTTTTATAATATCAGTCTCACATATAAAACACGAAAAGTCTTATACAGGTATAGATTATTTTCCTTCAAAATATTGATATACATGGTATTTTATTATCATGAAATTATCTGAATATGCAAAGAAATTAGGGATAAGCTACAAAACAGCATTAAAATATTTTAGAGAAGGGAAGCTTAAGAGCTTTCAGACTCATACGGGGACTATTATAATTCAAGAAAATGAATCCAGAATGCCTCTAAACAAAATGGATATATATGCAAGAGTGTCCAGCAGTGAAAATAAGACCGACCTTGAATCACAAGCTGATAGACTTAAGCAGT
Organism: uncultured Thermodesulfovibrio sp.; assembly: GCA_964614465.1. Taxonomy (GTDB): domain Bacteria; phylum Nitrospirota; class Thermodesulfovibrionia; order Thermodesulfovibrionales; family Thermodesulfovibrionaceae; genus Thermodesulfovibrio. Next base: position 12,013 of record CAZTLF010000015.1, on the reverse strand, counting down.
ATGCCATAGCAAGAGGATATCAAATTTACAAAGTTTTTAAAGAAGTAGGTAGTGGATTTAACGACAACAGAAAAAACTTATCAACTTTTTAATGCTTTATGCTAACGGTGTTAGATACTACATAGAGATGTTCTGGTCAAATGGTAATTTTAATGGTAAATACTCTGGTAAAGAAATAACAGATAAAGCAGTGGAAAAATTTAGTATCACTGCACGACTCAGTCAACTTGCATCAAAACAAGCAAAAGATATTGTGAAGTCGCAAAGAAAGAAATCAAAAAGACAAAAATGTATGCCAAGGTTTAGAAATATAGCAGTTAATCTTGATAACAGATTTTTTACTCTTTCGAAATTTAATGGTTCATTTGACTGAGGACTAAGATTTAGTTCAGGAATTCCTAAAATAGTTGTTCCCTTTAATAACGCTAAGCACAGTTTAAAATTTATTAACGATGGTTGGAAATTAAGCAATTCCATTCGTATAGGATACAAAAAGAAAGGGAAAAGAAAAAGATTATTCATAGACCTGATATTTGAAAAAGAAAAACCAGAACCAAAAAAGCAAGGACTTATTATAGGGGTTGACATAGGTTACAAGTCCTTGATTGCAACTTCAGAGGGACAGCTAATAGGAACAGAGCTAAAAGAGAAAATAGAAAATGTGGGTAAAAGAAGAAATAGGTTTCAGAAGTTTATTGCGACAGAAATAAACCGACTTGTAAAGCAAATCGATTTGGATAATGTTAAGGCAGAATGAATTTAAAAGCTTTGGGGTTGGCGGGAGCCTATAGTCTCCGTTCGCTACAAAGCAGTTTTTATGGACAGAATGTTTGTCTATAAAAATTACAACTATGAAAACTAATTTCTCTCTTCAATTTGAGAAGGAACAATTTAAATAGATTGGGAAAGTTTTGTAAAAAGTAAACAAAATAAATTATCATTAACTCATGAAGCCAAAGTTAAAAAGAGTTTTCCAATGTCAAAGTTGTGGATATATTTCTCCTAAATGGATTGGGAAATGTCCTGACTGTGAAGCATGGAACAGCTTTGTTGAAGAAGTGATAGAAGCTGAAAGCTCAAGCAAAAAGTTAGAATCAGCAAAATTAAAAGTCTTACAAAATATTCAGCCTGTTTCCATAAATTCAATTGAAATTACCCTTTCAGACAGAGTTTCAACTGGTATTAGTGAGCTTGACAGAGTGCTTGGTGGAGGAGTTGTAAAAGGCTGTCTTGTCTTAATTGGTGGAGACCCGGGAATTGGAAAATCTACATTACTGCTTCAAGCCATTGATAACATTGCAAAAAAATATGGCAAGGTTCTTTATGTTTCTGGAGAAGAATCTCTAACTCAGATAAAATTAAGAGCTGAAAGACTGGGAGCTATTTCAGAAAATATTCTTCTACTCAGTGAAACTCTCGTTGAAAGAATTCTTGATTGGGCTACCAATGAAGAATTGAATGCAATAGTAGTTGACTCCATTCAGACAGTTTATACAGAAGATGCTATGTCAGCACCAGGTTCAGTAAGTCAGATAAGAGAGTCTGCTACAAAGTTTATGAATTTTGCTAAACAAACAGGTATTCCAGTTTTTCTCATAGGACATGTAACAAAAGAGGGAGCAATTGCAGGTCCAAGGGTGCTTGAGCATCTTGTTGACACAGTTCTATATTTTGAAGGTGACAGAGGATATGCATACAGAATTATAAGAAGTGTAAAAAACAGATTTGGTCCAGCAAACGAAATAGGAGTATTTGAGATGACTAATTCAGGATTGATTGAAGTTGAAAATCCATCATTAATTTTTCTTTCAGAGCATTATCAAAACAGTGGTTCAGCTATCACAGCCACCATAGAAGGAACAAGAGCAATTCTTACTGAGATACAGGCACTTGTTGGACCATCAAACTTTGGCATGCCAAGAAGAAACTTTATTGGCGTTGATTATCAGAGGGTTAATCTTCTTGTTGCTGTTCTTGAAAAGCGAGGAAGAATTAATCTTGCAGGAGCAGATATATTTGTAAATGTTGTTGGAGGACTTAAAATTACAGAACCCTCTTCTGATTTAGCTGTTATATCAGCGATTGTTTCTTCTTTCAGAGATATACCTTTTCCTGAAAGAATGGTTATTTTTGGTGAGGTTGGATTAAGTGGTGAGATTAGAGCAGTCTCTCAGACAGAGATGAGGTTAAAAGAAGCATCACGAATAGGAATGAAACATGCCATAATACCTAAAAGTAATCTTGATAGGCTTAAAGAAAGATTTGATTTAAAAATAAAAGGAGTGAACTCAATTAATGAACTTATTGAAATTATTGGCAGCTAGTCTTATAGTTTTTTTATTTTTTGCCTGTGCTGAAAAAAAGCCTGTTACTGTTAAGGAGTTTTATGCGGAAAATATTGAGGATTTCATAAAAAAAATGCAGATTTACAATTCCCTTGAGGGAGTATTGAATCTTCAGTATGAAGCAAAAAATAGTGTGTTAAATGGAGAAGCGTCATTAAGAATTTCAAAGAATGAGCTTCTGTTAAGGATTTACTATATGGGATTTCCAGCAGGTGAAATCTATGAAGAAAATGGCGAGGTTTCATCAAATCTTATGATTGAAAAAGACCGATTGAAACAGTTCGCAATTGGGATTAGAAAGGGGTTTATATGGTGGAGTGGTAATTTTTCAGTAACCGAAGATGCTGAAAACTTCTTTTTAACAGAAGGAGAAAGAATTATTATTTTAAAAAAAGACGGCTTTATACCTTTAAAACAAACCCTTAATGTGGATAATCAGACAATATTAATCATATATGATGAATACAAAAATATTCAAACAGAAGATGGTACCACACTTAATATGCCTTCAACCATATCTGTCTATTACAAAAACAGGGCACTCAAAATAAAAGTAGAGACAATAAAAATTAAAAATGCGTAAAAATATCAGGCATTTCTCTGCAACTGTGAGATCTAAAAAACCAAAACTTGGACAACATTTCTTAAGAAACATAGAGATTCTTGAAAGAATAGTAAAAGTTTCACAAGTCAATATCACTGATAGAGTTGTTGAAATTGGAGCAGGAATGGGAGATTTAACAGAAATCCTATTAAAAAATGCTAAAGAAGTAATAGCAATAGAAATAGACCCTGCACTTTATAAAATTCTTAAAGAGAGATTTTATGGGAAAGAAAATCTTACAATTGTCAATCAGAATGCTTTAAAATTTCCATATGAAGAAATAGGACATTTTAAAGTTGTTGCTAATATTCCCTATTACATTACAAAGCCTATAATTTTTAGACTAGTTGAACTAAAAAATCTTATATCCATGACACTTACCATTCAGAAAGAAGTAGCTGAGAGACTTACTGCAAAGCCATTTACAAAGGCTTACTCTGCTTTAAGTATAATAGCTCAGTATTATACACAGGCTGAGATAAAATTTTATATTCCTCCTGAATTTTTCAGCCCTCCACCGGAAGTGGTATCTGCTGTAATAAAAATGGAAAGAAGAGATAAACCTCTTGTGGAAGTCTATGATGAGAAGCTTTTTTTCAGGATAATAAAATCAGCCTTTGGTCAAAGAAGAAAAATGATATCAAACTCTTTAAAATCAATTATTGAGGAGCCTAAGGATTTTTTGATGAAAATCGGTATAGACTCCATGAAGAGACCTGAAGAACTTTCAATTGAGGATTTTGCTTACATTTCCAATGAGCTTTGCAAAATTTGCAAAGGGTAATGCAATTTTTGCAAAAATAAAAGAGTCTCAATAATAATAACTTTCTTAAAACCCTTTAAATTCAACATGTTTCAATTATGGCATTTAATTTGATATTTATTTTTAAACAAACAAAAATTCCCTGAAAGGAGGTGAAGGATGATGAAAAAAACACTTACAGTATTAATGGTAGTAGCTTTTGTAGTTGCCCTGATAGGAGCATCAGCCTATGCATGGAAAGGTGCAGGACATGGTGAATATGCCTATAACTGCCTTGGTTACAATGCTGTTGACCCTGAGAAAGCTCAGAAATTTTATAATGAAACAGCCACTCTCAGACAAAAGCACCTTCAGTTAAGAGGAGAATTAATGCAACTTTATGCACAGCCAAATCCTGACTGGAACGCTATATCCCAGAAAAGGCAGGAAATAGCAAAAGTCATGACAGAGTTTCAGAAAAAAGCACAGGACTACGGAATTAAATATGGTTACGGATTTGGTAGAATGCACGGATTTGGAAATTGTGGAAAATGCTGGTAAAATAAGAGGGGCTTTGCCCCTCTATTAAATTTTAGGAGGCTTAAAAATGAAAAGATCTTTAACTGTATTTACATTGGTAGCTATATTAACAGTATTTTTAGCTGGAGCATCATTTGCTCAGAAAGGCATGATGGGACCGCAATATCATCCTAACATTGATCCTGCAAAAGCACAGCAGTACTGTAAAGAAATCCAGCCACTTTATCAGAAAGACTTACAGCTTAGAGGTGAACTTTTAACTCTCTGGGCACAACCTAATCCAGACTGGAATGCAATTAAACAAAAAGAACAGGAAAGAGCAAATTTAAGAGTTGAGATGCACAAAAAAGCTTATGAAATGGGACTTCCTTATGCACCTGGTGGGAAAAGAGGATTGCATATTAGAAAAATCTGTGGTTGGTAAAAATCTGGGGGGGAAGCCCCCTCTAAATAAGGACTGAAATGATGAAATGGGCTATTACTATAATGATTTTTTTGATAACCCTATGTAAATTTGCAATGGCACACCAATTTGAAGAAAGCTATGACCCAAATACAGAAATAACCATTAAAGGGAAAATTGCTGAAATTGTTCAAAGGCAGCATGGACCTGTAATTATAGGCATTTCAAAACAAGATAAAATATATTATGTTTTAACAGCTCCAAGCTGGTATATTGAGCAGGAAAAAATAGAGCTTAAACTTGGTGATGAGGTAGTATTGCATGGTGCAAAGTTTTTTTCAAGAAAAGGAGAGCTCTTTATCATAGCAAGGTCAATTCATAATATATCAACTGGAAAAATATATTCCTTTCGTGACAAATATATGAAACCATGCTGGCGAGGTAAAGGAAATAGAAAATTTATCCATCAATAGCTGCTTTTTGTGTAGCCTCAACCATTCCTTGTGTTTCTTCTTTTCCAATAAACTTATCCATATCAAGCAAGATGATGAGCCTGTCTTCAAGTTTTGCAATACCCCATATAAATTCCGAACTTACAGAATAAGTCATCGGTGGGGGAGGCTCAACTATATCAGCGGATATTCTTAAAACTTCAGAAACTGAATCAACGATAAGTCCGATAGTTATGCCCTGAATATCCATTATCATGATTCTGTGTTTTGAGGTTTCTTGTTCCTCAGGCAGTCCAAATTTTTTTCTTAAACTAATAACAGGAATAACCTTACCACGAAGATTTATCACTCCTTCAACATAGTATGGAGCATTCGGAACCCTTGTTATTTCTTTCATCCTATTTATTTCCTGAACCTTGAGGATATCAACAGCATACTCTTCACTACCAAGAGTAAAGGTCACAAGTTGAAGAATTTTAGTATCTCTGCCTGTTTTTTTCTCACTTACTACCAATGCTGTATCCATAATTTCCTCCTTAAAATTTATAAAGCAAACTATAATGAAGTGTAACCTATTTATCAATAAGACTTCAATAGTTTCTTGACATAAATTAATCTTTTTTTATATACTGAACACAAGTTCACATGAACAAGCGTTCAGGATATGAGTCTAAGAAAAGAATAGTTGAATCAGCCATAAAGGTATTCTCACGGTATGGCTACAGTGGTGCTACTATGAGAATGATTGCAAAAGAAGCAAAAATAAGCATTGGAGGCGTTTATCTGTATTTCAAAAATAAGGATGAACTCTTTCTTTTCTTGATGAAAGAAAAGATGACAGAATTAGATGAGAGAATCACTCCTATTATAGAGGATACATCAAATCCTACAAGAGCATTAAGGGATTATATAAAGGCAGCCATACACGCCGCAAGCGAAAACAGAGAATTAATAATGCTTCATGGTAAAGAGCTTGGTATTACTTTTGGGATTGATATGAAAAAAGAGTTCTTTGAAAAACAGAGGATACTTTTAAAAAATCTGATAGAAGAAGGCATTAAATCAGGGGAGTTTATTCCCTGTAATTCAGAGCAGGTTGCAAGATTAATCATGCACATTATTAGAGGATATGTGCATTCAATTGTTGTTGATCCAGAAAACCTAATAGATACAGATGAGTGTGTAAAGACTATTTTTAATGGACTGCTTAAAAATAGAGAGGTGCAAGGATGCGTATAAAATTTTTACTCTGGCTACCATTTTTATTGATTTTTTTACTTATCGCATGTGAAAAGAAAAAGCCTGTTAGTCAAATTCCTGAAGTATCTGTTATAGAAATAAAAACACAAGAGCTCATCATTACCACAGAACTTCCAGGAAGAACAAATCCTTACAAGATTGCTGAAATAAGACCTCAGGTAAATGGCATTATCCTTAAAAGATATTTTACTGAAGGAAGCAATGTTAAAGCAGGAGACATTCTGTACCAGATTGATCCAGCACAATACAAAGCAGTCTATGACAGTGCTCGCGCTGCTTTATCTCGTGCAGAGGCAACTCTTCAAGCAGTAAAAGCAAAATATGAGCGTTATCAGGAACTTATAAAAGTCAATGCCATAAGTAAGCAGGAGTTTGATGATGTGAAAGCACAATATGAGCAGACTTTAGCAGAGATTGAGGCATTAAAAGCTCAGGTAAGAAATGCCCAGATTAATCTTGGATATACAAAAATAACTGCACCAATCTCAGGCAGAATAGGTAAATCTAATGTAACAGAAGGGGCGCTGGTTACTGCCTATCAGGCACAGGAGCTAACAAGAATTCAACAACTTGACCCAATTTACGTTGACATCCCTCAATCAACAAAGGAACTAAGAGAGCTTGAAAAGAGACTTGAGCAGGGAAGGCTTAAATATGCAGGGAAAGAACAAAACAAAGTAAAGTTAATTCTTGAAGATGGAACAGTTTATCCCCTTGAAGGAACATTACAGTTTAAGGATATAACTGTTGATCCAACAACAGGTTCAGTGACTTTGAGAGCAATATTTCCAAATCCAAAAGGAATCTTACTTCCTGGTATGTTTGTAAGAGCAGTAATTAAAGAAGGCATTAACAAAAGCGCAATTCTTGTTCCTCAGCAGACAGTTTTTCGTGACACTAAGGGCAATCCCTTTGTTTATATTGTGGACAAAGAAAACAAAGTTCAGATAAGACCCATTCAGGTTGACCGTGCAATAGGTGACAGATGGCTTGTCTCAGAAGGTCTTCAGGTTGGTGAAAAGGTAATAATTGAAGGAATTCAAAAAATAATGCCCGGGGCAACTGTAAAGCCTTTTGCCTATATGGAAGAGAAAAATAAGGAGCAGTCTAAGTAATGCTTTCTAAATTTTTTCTTGAAAGACCAGTCTTTGCATGGGTTATTGCAATAGTTATAATGGGTGCTGGCTGTCTTGCCATATACGGACTTCCTGTAACTCAGTATCCTTCTCTTGCACCACCTTCAATTTACATTCAAGCAACTTATCCAGGTGCTTCTGCTGAGACAGTTGAAAATAGTGTCACCCAGATCATTGAGGAGAAAATGACTGGTCTTGATAGATTACTTTACATTTCTGCTGTTAGTGATTCTTCAGGCTCTTGCCGAATAGAGCTTACCTTTGAACCTGGCACAGACCCAGATGTAGCTTGGGCAAAGGTTCAGAACAAACTTCAGCTTGCAATGCCAAGTCTTCCTGAAGCAGTGCAGAAAACAGGCATCAGTGTGGGTAAGGCAACAAGAAACTATCTTTTAATTATCTCTCTTATTTCAGAAGATGGTAGACTTGATGCTCATGACTTAAGAGATTTCTTAAAGTCAAATGTAGAGAAGGTTCTTGCGAGGATAGAAGGAGTTGGAGAGGTTGAAACTTTTGGTACGGGCTATGCAATGCGAATTTGGATAGAGCCTCATAAGCTTGTAAGTTATGGACTTACTGTATCTGATGTAATCTCAGCAATAAAATCTTATAATGTGGAAGTATCTGGAGGTCAGATTGGTGGAGCACCTGCAAAAGAAGGGCAGAGGCTTAATGCTCCCATAATTGTTCAGAGTATGCTTAAGGAACCAGAGGAGTTTGCATCAATTCCTGTAAGGGTTAATCCTGATGGTTCAATAGTTAGAATAAAAGATATTGCAAGAGTAGAGCTTGGCACAGACTTTTATGATATAGAGGCCTTTTACAATGGCAAACCTGCTGCTGCTTTAGCTGTAAGACCACTTCCCGGAGCAAATGCTCTTGATGTGGCAGATAAGGTTAAGAAAAAAATGGAAGAACTTAGCAGGCATTTTCCTGCAGGTGTAAAGGTTGTCTATCCCTATGATACAACTCCTTTTACAAAGGTAGCCATAAATGAAGTAGTAAAAACCCTCATTGAAGCAATTGTGCTTGTTTTCTTGATAATGTGGCTTTTCTTAGGAAGTCTAAGAGCTACACTTGTGCCGACTATTACAGTTCCTGTAGTTCTTCTTGGAACTTTTGCTGTACTTGGTATAGCAGGCTATTCAATAAATATGCTTACAATGTTTGCCATGGTTTTGGCAATTGGACTCCTTGTTGATGATGCTATTGTTGTTGTGGAAAATGTGGAAAGAATAATGAGAGAGGAAAAACTTCCTGTAAGGCAGGCAGTTATGAAGTCTATGGATCAGATTACCAGTGCATTAATTGGAATAGGTGTGGTTCTTTCTGCTGTTTTTGCACCGATGGCATTTTTTAAGGGTTCAACTGGAATAATCTACAGACAGTTTGCCGTAACAATCATTTCAGCAATGTTACTTTCTGTTTTTGTTGCTCTTACTCTTGCACCTGTTCTTTGCGTTACCTTTTTAAGACCTCATGGCGAAAAACATAGAGAAAGAAAAAATATCTTTTATTATTTCAATCTGATTTATGAGAAATTTTATAGCATCTTTTTTAAATCCCGATTTGCCTACACAAAGATAGTTGAAAACTCTTTTAGTAAAATTCCTGTTTATATCATTGTTTATATTTTTATTGTTGTGGCGCTAAGCTTTATATTATTAAAACTTCCAACCTCATATCTACCTGAAGAAGATCAGGGAATGATGCTTGCTCAGGTAATTCTGCCCTCTGGTTCAACCCTTGAGCAGACAGAGGAGGTTTTATCAGAAGTTCAGCGATACTTTCTTGAGAAAGAAAAGGATGCAGTGGATTCAATAATAACTCTTAAAGGAATGAGTTTTTCAGGTAGGACTCAGTCTGCAGGAATGGCATTTATAAAACTTAAAGATTGGCATCTAAGAGATAAAGCAACTCTAAGAGTGAAAGCTATTCAGGAAAGAGCTATGATACATTTTTCACAGAATAAAAAGGCTATGATATTTGTTTTTCCACCACCTTCAATTATAGAACTCGGAAATGCAACAGGATTTGATCTTCAGCTTATGGACATGGGTGGACTGGGGCATCAAAAACTGATGGAAACAAGAAATCAGTTTTTGTATTTAGCAAGCCAAGACCCAAGACTAAAGAATGTGAGACCTAATGGAATGGATGACATTCCTGAATACAAAGTAGATATAGACTGGGAAAAAGCTGGTGCACTTGGCGTGCCTATAACATCAATTAATAATACCTTATCAGCAGCTTTTGGAAGTAGCTATGTTAATGATTTCATAAAAGGAGGAAGGGTAAAAAGAGTTTATGTTCAGGCAGATATCCCATACAGGATGCTTCCAGATGATATTAATCGTCTTTATGTTCGTAACAATGAAGGCAAGATGGTACCCTTTTCTTCTTTTGCTTCAGGCAGATGGATTTATGGTTCACCAAGACTTGAAAGATACAATGGTTTTTCTTCTGTAAATATATGGGGAGAACCAGCAAAGGGAAGAAGTTCTGGTGATGCAATGAAGGCAGTTGAGGAAATCATTTCAAAACTTCCTAAGGGTGTAGGCTATGCATGGACAGGCTCATCCTATCAGGAAAGGCTTGCCACTGGTCAGGCTCCTATTCTCTATGCTTTCTCAGTTTTTGTAATATTCTTGTGTCTTGCAGCCCTTTATGAGTCATGGACAATTCCCATTACGAATTTAATATTGTTGCCTATAGGTATTTTTGGTTCTGCACTGGCAACATGGCTTATGGGATTACATAATGATGTTTATTTCCAGATAGGATTTCTTGTAACCATGGGGCTTTCCTCAAAAAATGCCATTCTTATTATTCAGTTTGCAAGAGACAGAATAAAGCAGGGTGAGGAATTCCAGCGAGCCACTGTTGAAGCAGCAACAATAAGATACAGACCTGTTATTATGACTTCTCTTGCTCTTTTCTTCGGCGTACTTCCACTTGCTATAGCAAGAGGTGCTGGTTCAGGAGCGATGAATGCAATAGGAGTAGCGATTGAAGGCGGAGTTCTTGCAGGAACATTCATAAGTATAGTTTTTGTGCCTCTTTTCTTTGTACTTATCTTAAAACTCTTTAAAGTTAAGACTATCAAATGAAAAAACTGGCAAGTATTTTATTAATTTTAATCCTTTCATCCTGTACAATGATTCCTCAATACAGTAGACCTTCTGTTCCTATTTCAAAAGATTGGCCTCAAGGAGATGCCTATAAAACAATTAAATACAGTGATGCACCACTTGCTACAAAGCTAAAATGGCAGGAATTTCTAACCGACAGTAAACTTCAGAGAATCATTGAAAAAGCTCTTTCTAATAACCGAGATCTTAGAATTTCTGCATTGAATGTGGAAAGAGCAGGTGCATACTATGGAATACAGAGAGCAGAAATTTTTCCTGCCCTTGATACAATTGCCACAGGCTATAGAGAAAGAACCCCTGCAGACCTTTCACGCACAGGCAAGGCAGAGATAACTTCTAAATATAGTGTCAGTCTTGGTATCACATCTTGGGAGATTGATTTATTCGGCAGGATTCGTAGTTTAAAGGAGATGGCACTTGAACAATATCTTGCACAGGAACAAACTCACAGAGGAATGACACTTTCAATTATATCAGCTGTTGCCACTGCCTATTATACCTATGCTACTAATAGAGAAAATCTAAAACTTGCAAATGAGACTCTTAAAAATCAGCAGGAGTTTTACGAATTAATGAAAAAGCGATATGAAGCAGGAGTAATCTCTGAGATAGACCTTCATAGAGTGCGTACTCAGGTTGAAACTGCCAGGGAGGCTGTTGCACGATATACACAAGCTGTTGCACAGGATAAAAACTATCTTGACCTTCTTGCTGGTGAAATGCTTTCAGAGGAGTTGTTACCAGAAGGACTGAATAACATAACATCTCCTAAGGATGTTTCTCCTGGGCTTTCTTCTGAAATTCTTCTTAATCGTCCTGATATAATGGCTGCAGAGCATACACTTAAAGCCTATAATGCTCAGATTGGTGCAGCAAGAGCAGCCTTTTTCCCAAGAATCTCACTTACAACACTGTTTGGAACAGCATCTGGGGAACTTTCAGGACTTTTTGAAGGAGGTTCTAAAGCATGGAGCTTACAGTCTCAAGCAGTAATGCCAATTTTTGATGCAAGGGTATGGGCTGCACATGAAGCTGCGAAGGTTGAAAGAGAAATAGCCCTTGTAAATTATGAAAAAACAATACAGACAGCCTTTAAGGAAGTCTCTGATGTTCTGGCTGTAAAAGGCACAGTGGAAGAACAACTACAGGCAATCCAGTCGCTTGTAAACTCTTTAAGAGAAACTTACAGATTGGCAAAGATACGATATGAAAACGGAATTGATAGTTACCTTAGCGTTCTTGATGCACAGAGAGCATTGTTTCAGGCAGAACAACAGCTTAATAGTCTTAGGCTATCAAAAAACATTAATCTTATAAATCTTTATAAAGTTATTGGTGGAGAGTATACTAAAAAAGAAAATTCTGAATGAAGATTATTT
>CAZTLF010000014.1:0-34775 GCA_964614465.1 uncultured Thermodesulfovibrio sp. | reverse complement strand
TAACAATCAAACTGATGTTATTGTTCTTTGCATAATCAACAATAACATCTGCAGGAGTTCCTTCCAAAATTAAAGTTTCTCCTTTCACCCCCTCTCCTTCAAGTATTTGTTGAGCTTTTTGGAGGTTTCCCTCTGCTTCTGCTTTAAATATTCCCTCAACGGTAGCACAGTCAATTCCAACCTCTAAAAAGCAAACCTTTGGAACAACAGATAAAACTGTTATCTGAGAATCAAATTTTTGAGCAATATTGATCGCTTCATTCAAAGCTTTCTTTGACCATTCTGAACCATCAAAGCAAACTAAAATTTTCTGCATAAAACACCCCCCAAATTTTCATGAGTCTGTTTAAAAAAGACATTTCATATTTTTTTTCCTATTTAACAAAGGAAAAGACTTATCGATTTAGATTATCGAGCAAAAAGTTTGCCAGAAGATAACTTATTGAAAATAAGAGTAATTGTTTAATTTTTGATGTGCCATTAGGGACAAAATAAAAAACTGCTGTCCCAAAAGGGACAGCAGGAGAAATTTACTGATTTACTTTTTTTCTGATATAAGGAAGAAGTCCACCGCTTAGAAGGAATTCCTTTTCCCTTTCATTTAAGTTTGAATAAACATTGAATAAAATGTTTTTTGATAAATTGACAACTTCATATTTTTGCTCACCTTTAATACCTTCAACTAAACCAACTATTTTCAAAACATCTCCCTGTTCAACTTTTTCATAATCCTCTTGATTTATGAAGATTAAAGGAAGAATTCCAAAATTAATCAGATTTGCTCTATGGATTCTGGCAAAGGATTTTGCCAATACAGCCTTTATTCCAAGATACATTGGTGCAATTGCAGCATGCTCACGGGATGAACCCTGTCCATAGTTTTCTCCACCAACAATCACTCCGCCACCCTTAGATTTAGTCTTCATAGCTCTCTCGTAGAAAGTGTCATCAATATTTTTAAAGGTAAATTTTGAAATCTCAGGAATATTAGACCTATATGGAAGCACCTGTGAACCTGCTGGAAGAATATCATCAGTTGTGATATTGTCTGCAAGCTTAAGCAAAACCTCTGTTTCTATTATGTCTTCAAGAGGCTCTTTCACAGGAACTTCTTTTATGTTTGGTCCTTTTACTATCTTTATGTTTCTGTCTTTCTTGGGTGGAATAAGCATATTATCATTTATTGCGAAAAACTCAGGTTCATCAATCTCTTCTATTTTAATATATGTTTCAAAGGGGTCTACTATTTCACCATAAACTGCTGCAAGTGCACAAATCACAGGAGAAGCAAGATAAACAAATGCATCCTTTGTGCCAGAACGACCCTTAAAATTACGATTGTATGAACGCACAGAAATCTGTCCACTACCAGGTGCACCGCCCATTCCAATACAAGGACCACAACCTGATTCAAGTATTCTGGCACCTGCAGAAATCATATTTTCTATATCACCCTCCTTAGCAAGCATCTGGTAAACCTGCTTTGAACCTGGATTAATGAGAAGAGTGACTTCTTCATGGACTGTTCTGCCCTTGAGAATTGATGAAACTGTTTTCATCATCTTGTATGAGGAGTTTGTGCATGAACCTATACAGACTTGCTGAACCTTTGTTCCCTTTATCTCCCTTACAGCTATTACATTATCAGGACTGTGAGGCTGAGCTATCATCGGCTCAATCTGAGAGAGGTCAAGTTCAATAATCTCTGAATATTCTGCATCATCATCTGCTTCAAGAGAAATCCATTGATGCTCCCTTCCTTGAGCTTTTAAAAATCTGAGAGTGTTTTTATCACTTGGAAAAATTGATGTTGTGGCACCGAGTTCTGCTCCCATGTTTGTAATTGTTGCTCTTTCGGTTACAGAAAGGTCTTTTACTCCTTGCCCTCCATACTCAAATATCTTCCCGACTCCTCCCTTAACTGTAAGCATTCTAAGAAGAGTAAGAATCACATCCATTGCTGTAACATAGGGTCTTCTGAGTCTGCTTGAAAGATTTACTCGCACAACTTTAGGTACAGTGAACTCAAAGGGCATTCCAGCCATAACAGAAGCAGCCTCAAGTCCACCAACACCAATAGAGAGCATTCCCATCCCTCCGCCTGTTGGCGTGTGGCTGTCTGTACCAAGAGCAATAAGACCCGGAGCTGCAAATCTTTCAAGATGAACCTGATGGCATATACCATTACCTGGCCTTGAAAAATAAGCACCAAATCGGGCTGCTGCAGTTCTCAGGAAGAGATGGTCATCTGCATTCATAAAATTGCTCTGAAGCATGTTGTGATCCACATAGGAAACTGCAAGAGGAACTCTCACTCTATCAAGACCTATTGCTTCAAACTCAAGCCATGCCATTGTTCCTGTTGCATCCTGAGTATAAACTTGATCAACCCTTACACCAATAAGACTTCCCTCCTTGATCTGTCCAGATACAATATGTGCTTGCAGTATTTTCTCTACAATATTCTTACCCATTATTCCTCCCTGTTTTATTCTGTCTGCTGAGAAAGCATTTTTTGAAATAATCAAAAATTAGTATAATATTATACTTTATAAAAATTCAAAAAGGAGGACAGGGTGCATTTTTTTAGCCACAAAAAAGGAGAGCTATATGCAGAAGATGTTCCTGTTAGAGAATTAATAAAAGAATTTGGAACCCCGCTTTATATTTATAGCTATGGCACTTTGATAAGACATATTAGAGCCTATGAAGAAGCTTTCTGCGAAGTTCCCCATATCATATGTTATGCTGTTAAGGCAAATTCAAACCTTGCTGTACTTAAAATCTTTGCTGACCTTGGACTGGGCGCTGATGTTGTATCAGGCGGAGAACTCTTCAGAGCATTGAAGGCAGGAATTAAACCTTATAAAATTGTATTTGCAGGAGTTGGTAAAAGCGATGAAGAGATAGAATATGCTCTAAAAAATAATATACTTATGTTCAATGTGGAATCTGAAGCAGAACTTTATAAAATAAATGAAAAAGCTAAAAGTCTTAAAAAGATAGCTTCTGTTGCCTTGAGAGTTAATCCAAATATAGATCCCAAAACCCATAAATATATCGCTACAGGATTAAAAAGTAGTAAATTTGGAATTCCAATTGAAAAAGCTCTTGATTACTACCAACTTGCAAAATCAATGAAAAATATAAAGGTTATTGGCATCCACAAACACATAGGCTCTCAAATCACAGAAGTCTCTGCTTTCGTTGAAGCTTTGAATAAAATTTTACCACTTTATGAAAGACTTATAAATTACAATCTTGATATTGAATACATTGATATAGGAGGGGGACTTGGAATAACTTACAAGGATGAAGAACCACCTCATCCAAAGGATCTTGCAGAAGCCCTCGTACCTCTTGTAAAAACAAAGAAAGGTAAGCTGATAATTGAACCAGGACGCTCAATTGTGGGAAATTCAGGGATTCTTGTGACAAAAGTTCTCTATACCAAACAGACAGAATTGAAACACTTTCTGATTGTTGATGCAGGAATGAATGACCTTATAAGACCAACTCTGTATGGCTCATACCATGAGATTCAGCCTGTAATGCCCCACAAAAGAGAGACTATTGTTGCAGATATTGTTGGTCCTATTTGTGAATCAGGTGATTTTCTTGCAAAGGATAGAAAAATTGAAAAGGTCTCCCCTGGAGAGTATCTTGCTGTAATGAGTGCAGGTGCCTACGGATTTAGCATGGCATCCAACTATAACAGTCGTCCAAGAGCTGCAGAGGTTCTTGTAAAAGGGGATAGATATGCTCTCATAAGAAAGCGAGAAACATATAAAGATTTGATAAGAAATGAAATCATACCAGAGGAATTACTCTAATGGAAAAAATTAGTTTCATAAAAATGCACGGACTTGGTAATGATTTTATTTTAATTGACTGTCTTAACCAAGAATTACCAGAACCTCAGGAATTTGCTATTCGTTACTGCAATCGTCGCTTTGGTATCGGTGCAGACCAGCTTCTGCTTTTATATCCTTCTCAGACAGCAGATTTTAAGATGCGAATCTTCAATGCTGATGGCTCAGAAGTTGAAATGTGTGGAAATGGTATAAGATGCCTTGCCCGTTACATATGGGAAAGAGGATTATCAGATAAAGAATTTCTTGAAGTAGAAACCCTTGCTGGAATCATTAAACCTAAGAAAATAGGAGAACTTGTACAGGTTGACATGGGCAAACCTGAATTCAGCCCTGATAAAATTCCTGTATATGTTGAAGGTGAAAAAGCCTTTGATGTTTTACTTGAAGTATCTGGATGTAATGTAAAGCTGAATTGTTTGAGCATGGGGAATCCTCATACAGTGATATTTCTTGATGAAGATCCAAAAAATTTTGCTGTAGCAAAATATGGACCACTAATTGAAAACCATCCTATATTTCCAAAAAGAACAAATGTGGAGTTTGTCTTTGTAAAAAACCCTGAAGAAATCATTATGCGTGTATGGGAAAGAGGAGCAGGTGAGACTCTTGCCTGCGGAACAGGAGCCTGTGCTACTGCAGTAGCTTCAATGGTTAAGGGATTAACAGAAAAAAAAGTCATTGTTCATCTGCTTGGAGGAGACCTTTTTATAGAGTGGGCAGATAATGGACATGTCTATATGACAGGACCAGCTGAGGAGGTATTTGAGGGAACAGTTAGGGTTCCGCAGAAGGGCTTGTAGTCGCAGTGCCTGCAGACATTTTTAAAATCCTCTGTTGGAACAAAAGGCTGAGAAGGGTCTTTTATCTCCCTTATAATGCTTTGGATTATAAGAGAAAGGGTGGATAACTCTTTCTCTTTTTCCATCTCACTAAAGGGATTTAAAAAATTGGAGTTATCAATAGATGGCTTGCCGAGTAAAAAATAACATCCATAAAGATTTTTCACAGAGAGTCCGAATCTTTTTGAATAAAGTATCATATATAAGGGAATCTGTAGACTACCTATTGCCTTTGCCCAACTTGCTTTGTTTTCAGGTATAAGTTTATCAAAGTTAATTTTAAAATGCTCTTCATTGCCAGTTGTTTTATAATCCAAAATATAAATTTTATTATCAATCCTGTCAACCCTGTCTATTATGCATTTAAATTTAGCCTCCCATGACTTTTCCTCAAAGTATTCTTCCACAGATAAGACTAATAAGTCTTTTTTCTTTAAGAAGTCTCTGTAGTAATTAATAACATCACGCAGTCGCCTTAAAATCTGCAGTCTTAAAAGATACGCTTTTCCTGTTATTTTCTCTCCATATTTTTGGAAAAAAAAATTGTCCACAATCTCTTCAATATCGTCAGTTAAATCTATTTCTTTAAGTTTTTTGTTTACTCTTAGTTTGAAATACTCTTTTAGTGATTCGTGAACTATTGTTCCGATTTCAGCTCTGTCTAAATCAGAGCTAATTTCTCTATCTTTCTTAAGTCCAACTATATTTGAATAATAAAATCTTATTCCACATTTTAAGTAATCATCAAGAGATGTGGCTGAAAGGGAAAGATTTTGTATTATTTTCATAGTTTCTTCTGTTTTATAAATTGCCTTTGGAAACTTATCCGCAAGGTTTACCTTGTAATTGGAAAGAGTTATGAAGTTAGCCTCTTCCTCATATCTTTGAGCCTTGGTTTTTTCTATCTCCCAGATAATTTTTTCTATGAATCTTGAACGCTCCTGCTTGTCATTTTTGACATAGATAAGATGAACTTCCTTTGCACCTTCTATCAAAACGGAAAAATAATGATAAATAAGCTTTTCTTTGTCACGATAAGTTGGAAGTCCTAAGGTTTTTCTCACTGTATAAGGCAATAAATAATCCTCTGAAAGGTCGGGGAAAATATCATCATTAAGGTCTAAAAATATGACTCTGTCAAATTTTATGTTTCTTGTTTCAAGAAAGCCAAGAATTTGAAGCCCCTTAAGCGGAGTTCCCGCAAAAGGAATGTTAGCAGAGAGTAGAAAATTTTTGAAAAAATTAAAATAGGAATCATGAAACTCAAAGCTAAAATTCTTTATGATTGAATGAGATAGTTTGTCAAATTCAATAAGAAATGCTTCCACATAGGGATAAAAAAGAGGATGCAATGGAGCAGTGCTTTTTTCATAGACAAAAAATAGAACCTCTCTGCATTTTTTTATGAAATCTTCAATATTTATTAATTGTTTGAATTTATTTATAGTATTTTCATGGATGAACTTGATATGTTCTCTTATGTCTTTTTCTGAGATACCATAGGAATACAGCTTATAGGCAATTTTTTTTGGAATCTCTCTTTCAATCCATTCAATTCCAACAAATTTTGGAGTCTCTTCAAAGCTGAAAAATTCATCAATCTCATGAAGAATTATTCTGCTTAATTCAGCACTGTTTTTATAGAGAATATTTTTTGTATAAGGATGCAAAATAAATTTTAAATAAAGCGGAACATAGATTCTGCCTTCTTCAACAGAACTCAAAAGCTCAAAAAAACTTAAAAAAAATCCATAAATTGGTGTCCTTGTAAGTGGATAGCCCATTGAAATGTTATAATTTTCTTCACTAAGATAGGGAATCCCCTGTCTGATAAGCGGAAAAAGATTATCTGATGAAGGAAGAACTATGACAGTTTTTTTATCAATATTGCCGTGATTATCTGTGATAATCTTTTTAACGATACTTCCTGCAATTTTTATCTCTCCGTGAGAGTCAGGACAGCTATAAAATTTGATTTTATCTTCAGAAAATCCACTTCTTTCCTGAAAAATAAACAAAAAATAATCAGTCGTTGCAAGCTTTCTTAGAATTCTTTTTTCACTTTCAGTAAAACCATAAAAACCTGCAAAAATTATTTTTCTAAAATCCTCAAAATTAACAATATCAATGTCTGAAACTCTCCTGTATCTTAAAGACCTGGTAGAAAGTTTATTTTCAATAAGTTCTTTATAGAATAACTCATAGGTTCTGGATAAAAATCTAAGATTTTTTTTAGAATTTACAGGGATATCAATAAGACTCTCCAGATTCTTGAGTTTCTCAATAGAGATGTCTTCAATATACAATTCCTCAAAAAGGTTAAATAGCTTAAATCCATAGGAAATAAAATTGTCAAATTTACTAAAAAAGGACGATAGAAAATCGTTTTCCCTGCAAATTTTATAAATAATCCCTACTCCATCAACTGGTTCAATAAAATCAGAATTGTCTATTTTTTTAAACAAGAAGTTTACAAACTCATCAATGGAAAAAATCTTAGGAGGGATTAATGGACAACCACACTTATCTGCAAGCTTTTTTATAAGATAGTAGGCAGGTCTTTTACCGGGAAATACAACAGCATTCATAGAGTAATCAAAACTTTTATAACAAAGCTGAGAAATAACTTCTTGTATTAAGTCATCCTGAGAATTGATTATTAATCTTTGTTGTTCCTCAATAAATCCAAGTTTATCAAAAAATTCCTTAGCCTCTGTCACATCCATCTTATCTTTCTTAAATCAAGATAATAAAGACATCCACGCATATTGAAATTTCTGTATATTGAAGAGATTAATTTTAAATAGAGCTTCAGCTGTCTTATATGTTCTTCTGATGGATTGCCTGTTTTATATTCTATTAATATTACTTTATCAGAGTCTATAACAACTCTATCAATACGATGAATCAAGCCATTTTCATCGGATATTTCAAACTCATTAAAAAATTTTCTCCCTGTCTTCGGTATAAACAACTCTCTCATTTCCTCATTATTAAACATATCCATAATGGTTTTTTTAATCTCCAGAATATCAAAATGTTTCTTCATTTCCCGACTGAGTTTTTTTATTTTTAACTCCAATTCATCAAAAAGTCCTTCATAAAAATATTCTATCTGTGAAAGAAAGTGATGAATAAACTCTCCCCTTTGTTTTTCTTTAAGATGAATTTTTTCAGACATAACCGGAAAATCCATTTCAAAATAATAATGTTCTACGGAGATAGTGCTGAATTCAGAAAATTTTGAAGGTATCTTATAGCTTTTTGAACCATAATTTTTATCAAAAAATTCTCCAAGAACATCAAAGGGAAAGGATTTTTCCTTTTTAACCTTGCATAAAAGATATAATTCCTCCTGAGCTCTGGTGAAAGCAACATAAAGAGTGTTTAAAATTTCTGCCATGCGGGATACTTTTTCATCATCCTTTATAGCCCTAAAGATTTCAGATTTATTTGCAAGTTCATTGGTAATTTTAAGCAAATTAATACCTTTCTCAGTTTCATGAATTATATATTCATTTACCTTGTCTCTTAAATTCTCCAGAAAAAGTATTACCACAGGAAAACCAAGTCCTTTTGCTTTATGAATGGTCATAACCTGAATTGCATCTATATCTGAGCCTAAGGATATATTCCATATCCTTTCATCATCACCAGTAGATGAGACAAATTCAATAAAGTCCTTAATGCTGCCTAACCTTTTACCCTCAAAAATTTTTACAACTTCAAGAATTTTTAGAAAAGTTGCCTCCTCTTCTGGCATAATGTCAAATACTTTGAAACTATTAAAAATAGCTATGAGCAGATCATAAAGGGGTAAATAACCTGTGAGTCTGAACAACTTCTGAAAATAGTTCTGCCATATCTGAGGAAAGTGAGTTTGAAAACATTTATAAAGAGGTGAAAAATCTCTGTTTTTCAAAATAAATTGTTCTATTTCCCTGAATATTATCTCTTCTTCAGTATTTTCTATCTGAGCCATGAATCTTTTGTATAGATCACCAAGAATAAAAACAGAAAATGAGAAATCATCTATAGGGCTATCAAGAAATTTAAGTAAATTCAAAATTTCAATGGTTATCTTTCTTTTTCTAACATCAAGACTGCTGTAAGAAATAAAAGGCAACTTTAGTTCATTTAACAGGGAACTTATAGCTACAACCTGCTCATTTTTAAAAGCAAGAATGGCAATGTCTTTCAATGCATATCCTCTTTCCTGCACTCCTGTTATTGTTCTCAGAAGATATTCCCTCACAGCTATTTCTCTTTCATCATCCTCAGTATAGAATGCTTTTATTTCAACATAACCCTCATTGTCTGTGCCTGTTTGTGATGTCTGTTCATAACTGTTAATACCTGTAAGACAGGAGGCTTCTAAATATAAATCTTTTGCCTTAATTTTTTCTTTGAAAAATTCATCAATAAATTCAAGAATTTTTCCTTTGCTTCTGTAGTTAATGTTTAGTTCCTCAATTTTTTTAGCTGATGAAGGGAAAATATGTTCTCTTTCAAGCTGTCTCATTATTCTGTAGTCAGCACCACGAAAGCTATAAATTGCCTGTTTTGTATCTCCCACAACAAATAGACTTCCTCCTTCAGAAAGAGCATTTTCAATCAGAGGTTTGAGATTTGCCCATTGAAGCGGTGAGGTATCCTGAAATTCATCAATTAAAAAGTGATGTATCTTTTCTCCTAAGCGGAAATAAACATCAGGTATAAGTGAAATATTAAGATACTCAGAGAGCATTTTATTTATATCTTCAATGAATATCTTACCCTCTTTTTGTTTGATTCTTTTTAATGATTCTTCGAAATCTCTGAAAATCTTTATATAAGCAGAGTAAAAGGTTGTCCCGTATAAATAGGCATATTTAGCAACAAGCTCCTGAAATTTCTGCCACAGAAAAATTATTTTTTCATATGTGCCTAAAAAAGCTTTATCTTTAGGTTTTTTAACTGGAGGAGTATTTATGCCTCTTTCAATAATTTCTTTGAAATTTCTTGTTCTAACAATTGTATCAAAGCTATCAAAAATCTGATTTTTCAAATTTCTCTCAAATCCTGAAGAAGAAACTTCCTTCATTGTTTTCTTTATTATTTCAATTAATTCATTTTCAATATCTTTTCCAGCACTATCTAAAGAAGTAAAGTAA
This sequence comes from uncultured Thermodesulfovibrio sp., assembly GCA_964614465.1. Lineage (GTDB taxonomy): Bacteria > Nitrospirota > Thermodesulfovibrionia > Thermodesulfovibrionales > Thermodesulfovibrionaceae > Thermodesulfovibrio. The sequence continues at coordinate 24,908 of CAZTLF010000014.1, read as the reverse complement.
AATTCCTTGACAGTACTTGATCTAACTTGATAGAGGTCTTTAATTTTCTTAAAAATATCTTCTGCAGGATTCCATATAAAACTGTTTCTGAAAGGAGAGATCTTTTCTATAATTTCCTTGAATATTTCAGCTTTATAGGTACCTTCCTCAAGATCCTTTAAAAATAAGTCATAGGCATAATTCATAAAAAACTCATTGTTCATAATTATTTCAAAATCTGAGTTGTAATCAAAATCAACTGCAGAGGCTTTAAAGATAGAAGTCATGAAACTGTCTATTGTTTTGACTTGAAAGTCAGAGTAGTTATTAATTATCTCATCAAGAACTTCACCTGCGGAACTTGATAATTCCTCTTCATTGAGAGACAAAATTTCAGAAAAACTCTGAATAACTTCAGCATTCTTGAAATACAAATCCTTGAGCCATTTAAGAATCCTGCTTTTCATCTCGTAGGCTGCATTGTTAGAAAATGTTATAGCAAGTATTTTTCTTAATCCATTGTGCGGTATATGAGGAGATAGTAAAAAAGAAACATATCTTTTAGTGAGGGCAGTTGTTTTGCCAGAACCTGCAGAGGCTTTAAGAATAATATAGTGAGGGAATTCTAAAACCTTATTATCTATCATTTTTTATAGTTTAATGTATATTTGTTTCATAAGACAAATATGCGTATTTCTTCAAAGTAATCCCTCTTGTAGTAGGTATCTGTCAGAATTCTTTGTAAAACTCTCCTAACTGAATTTATCTTAAATAGTCTATTACAACGATGAAGAAAACTTTTTCAAGAAAATCTTGACTTTTTAAAAAGACTATTTTCAAACTAAGTCTTATAGAAAAACATGGAAAAAATCTTTGTTAAGCCTTTAAAAAGATACGGAAGTTTATGGATTTATAAAAATGAAATAATCTCTAAAATTGATGATATACCTTCAGGTAGCATTGTAAAAGTTTATGAATCTAAAACTAATAAAATAATCGGAACAGGTTACATAAATCCCAAATCAACTATATCCATAAGACTTTTTAGCTTCAGGGAAGAAATAGTTGATGAAGAATTTTTGAAAACAAAAATTTACAACTCTCTTCAATACAGAGAAAATATATTAAGACTTAAAAACAGCTATAGATTAATTTTTAGTGAATCAGATTTTTTACCTGGCTTAATAGCAGATAAATATGATAAATGTCTTGTAATCCAGATTTTAACTGCTGGAATGGAAAAACTAAAAGAATTAATAATCAAAATTTTGGATGAAATTTTATCTCCTGAAATTATTATTCTAAAAAACGACTCACAAATAAGACTAAAAGAAGGTTTATCAATTGAGAAAAAAGTTGTGAAAGGACAATTAAAAGAATTACCTTTAATACAGGAAGACGATTTGAAATTTTTGGTTGATCCAATTCATGGACAAAAAACAGGCTTTTTTATGGATCAGAGAGAAAACAGAATTTTCCTTACAAAATTAATTAACTCTGGAGAAGGACTTGATCTTTTCTGTTATACAGGAGCATGGAGTATTCATATTGCAAAAAAATGTGATAAAGTTACAGGAGTTGATAGCTCAGACAGAGCAATTGAACTTTCCAGAGAAAATGCAAAAATAAATAACTCAACTGAAAAATGCAAATTTATAAAAGCTGATGTTTTTGATTACCTGAAATGGGAAATTAAAAAAAACAGAAAATATGACTTCATAATCGTTGATCCACCTGCTTTTGTAAAATCAAAAGAAGAAAAAAAAGATGCAATAAAAGGCTATTTGAACTTAAACAGTATGTGTATTAAACTTTTAAGAAAAAATGGCATTTTAGCCACATCCTCCTGTTCACACCACATATCTGAATTTGAATTTTTAGAGATGATTAAAGAAGCATTTTCAAAAAACAGAAAAATAGGACGATTAGTATACAAAGGAACACAAAGCAAAGACCATCCTATTCTTTTATCAATGCCTGAGACAGCATACTTAAAATTTTTGGTAATTCAAGTATTTGACTAAAAAAACTTAATTAATTTAAACTTTTAAATTATGCTTGAAAATCTTTTCATAGCTAACTGGAAGATGAATAAAACTGTCAAAGAATCTGTGGAATTTTTAGAGATATTCATTCCTTTAGTTCATAATATCAAAGATAGAGAAATAGGAATAGCACCTACATTTGTATGTATTGAAAGTGTTGGTAAAATTTTAAAAAATACAAATATAAAACTTTGTGCACAGAATGCTTTTTATGAAACTAAAGGAGCTTATACTGGAGAGATTTCTCCTGTGATGCTTAAAGATTTAAATGTTGAGTATGTCATAATTGGACATTCTGAAAGAAGAAAATATTTTCACGAAACAGATGAGATAATAAATCTTAAATTAAAAGCCTGCATGGGCGAAAAATTAAAAGTAATATTTTGCATTGGTGAAACAATACAGGAAAGAGAATCAAACAAAACCTTCGATGTTCTGAAAAGTCAAATAGAAAAAGGGCTAAAGGACATAAAAACTCCAGATACATTAGTTTTAGCCTATGAACCTGTATGGGCTATCGGAACAGGCATAGTAGCATCAGAGGCACAGATTGAAGAAGCCCATTTATTTATTAAGGAAAAGCTAAAAAAGATGTATTATGAAAAAGCAGATAACATACGAATACTGTACGGTGGCAGTGTCTCACCTGAAAATATTAATTCAATCATGAAAATAAAAAATGTTAATGGAGTTTTAGTCGGAGGTGCAAGTTTAGACCCTGAAAAATTTTCAAAAATTGTAAAATACGAAACTCAAGGATAGATAAAGGAGGAAGTTATGAAAACTCTACTTTTGGTTTTTCACATAATACTTTGCATTGTAATGATTGCAGTTGTTCTTCTTCACAGAGGTAAAGGTGCTGAACTCGGTCCTGCATTTGGTGGAGGCTCTTCTCAGACACTTTTTGGACCAAGGGGTGCTGCTACATTTCTTAATAAAGTTGCGACAATAGTGGCTGTTTTATTTATGCTTTCATCATTCTTTTTAACCTATATCACCACAAGAAGCAAATCTGTTGTTTCAGATGTGAATGTTCCTGTCCAGACTCAGCCTCTTCAACCATCTCAGCAACCAGCAGGAGAACAGCCTCAGCAAAAATAAATGTTTACAAAATATGTTTGTCTGATTCTTTTTTTAGCATTATTCTTAGTTTCATGCGAAAAAGCTCCTGATGTAAAAGAACCTTTTTCTTTGACAGGAGCCTCCTCTGCTGATGCCAAAAGACTTCTTCCACTCTTTGCCTCTGATAGTGCAAGCGCTGATATTAGTGGGAGAATTTTTAATGGACTTACAAAGTATGATAAAAATTTAAACATCGTTGGTGAGCTTGCTGAAAACTGGACAATATCAAAAAATGGTAGAGAAATAATTTTTTATTTAAAAAAAGGAATAAAATGGCATGACGGTGTTGATTTCACTTCACAGGATGTTGTTTTCACATATAAAGCAGTTACAGATCCTAAAAATCCTACACCTTACAGCAGCAATTACGGTCCTGTAAAAGAAGTAAAAGCACTTGATAAATACACTATCAAAGTGGTTTATGATAAACCTTTTGCTCCTGCCCTTGAGTCGTGGGGAATGGGTATAATACCAAAACATTTACTTGAAGGTAGGGATTTATTTAATTCATCTCTTAATAGAGAGCCTGTTGGAACAGGACCATATAAAATGAAACAATGGCTTACTGGTCAACGAGTTATTCTTCAAAAAAATGAGCATTACTATGAAGGTGCACCTTTTTTTGAAAAATTTATCTCCAGGATTATTCCAGACCCATCTACAATGTTTCTTGAATTAAGATTTGGTGGAATAGATTTTATGGGACTTAATCCTGCTCAGTATAAATACCACGGTGAAAAGTCATATTTTAAAAAATATTTTAATGTTTACAGATACCCTTCCTTTGGATACACATACATTGGATACAATCTTCAAAATCCTCTATTTTCAGAAAAAAAAGTTCGTCAGGCAATTGCTCATGCGATAAATAAGAAAGAAATAATTGAAGGAGTATTGCTTGGTTATGGAACTCCGTGCACAGGACCTTTTCCTCCAACTTCATGGGCATTTAATCCTGATGTAAGAGATTTTGAATATAATCCTGAAAAAGCAAAAAAAATTCTTGCAGAGCTTGGCTGGACACAAGGGACAGATGAAATACTTACAAAAAATGGTAAAAAATTTTCATTTATTTTACTTGTTAACCAGGGAAATGAAACAAGGTTAAAAACCGCACAGATTATCAAAGAACAGCTAAAAAAAATAGGGATTGATCTTAATATAAGAGTTCTTGAATGGCAGAGCTTTCTTGAACTTGTAACAAAAAGACAGTTTCAAGCAGTTTTGCTTGGATGGTCACTTTCTCGTGATCCTGATTTATATGATATTTTCCACTCATCTAAGACCAAGCCAGGAGAGTTTAATTTTGTTGGTTATAGTAATCCTCAGGTAGACAGACTTATTGAAAGGGCAAGAGAGATTCTTAATAGGGAGGAAAGAAAAAAACTTTACAGAAAAGTTCATGAACTTATTTTTGAAGATCAGCCTTATACATTCCTTTATGTTCCAGATACAATAATTGCTGTTAACAGGAGAATAAAAGGTATTGAACCTTCTCCTGCAGGAATCTGGCATAACTATATACACTGGTATGTATCAAAAAATCGTCTTGACTGGTATAATTAAAAATATGAAAATTTTATTAATAAACTTATTTATTTTTCTGTTTACCAATATTGTTTTTGCTCAGGATAGTACGATTACAAAACTTAATAATGCTTACAATAATATAAACGATGCAAGCGGAAGTTTTATTCAGACAAGCTATATTAAGGATTTAGATAAAACTCATAAATTTAAAGGAAAATTTTTTATAAAAGCTGATAGAATTAAATGGCAGTATGAAGGAGAATTTCCTCAGATTATTTATCTTAATAGAGAAACTCTCACTGTATATGACAAAACAAAAAAACAGGCCATACAGAGTAGTTTTTCAGAAGACAAATTCGGTCAACTTCCAATTGCTCTTCTGTCACGAATGGCTGATATTGAAAAAAATTTTGAAATTACAGAAAAATCAGAAAACACTTTAATTCTCATTCCTAAAACAAAAATGGGAAATATCAAAATAATTGAACTTATCATTCATGAGGATGCTTTTCCAATAAAATCTCTTAAAATTACTGATAATGCGTCTAACATAGTAAAAATAGACTTTTATTCAGTAAAAATAAATATTAATCTTAAAGATTCAATTTTTAAATTTATTCCTAAAAAAGATGACACAGTCATAAAATATTAATCTTTCCATAATTTTATGGAGGTAAAAATGAATAAAAAGAGAAGAGTTGCTATTACAATGGGGGATCCTGCAGGAGTTGGACCTGAAATAATTGCTAAAGCATTTGCGCAGGAAGATATATATAAAATTTGCAATCCTATAGTAATAGGCGATAGAGCAGTTATTAAAGAATTAATAAAGACAATTAGTATGGATTTTGATCCAGATAACATTGAGATATTAAATCTAAATGAAATCAAAAATCCATCAAACCTATTAAAAGGGAATCCTTCTGAAGAATCAGGAAGAGCTTCTTTTTCTTATATAAGAAAAGCTTTAGAACTATACAGACTTGGAATAGTACAAGCAATTGTAACATGCCCGATTACAAAAGTAGCTTTAAAAATGGCAGGACTTCCATGGCTTGGACATACTGATATGCTTGCAGAAATGGCAGATACAGAAGACTATGCAATGGCTTTTTATAGTGAACATTTAAAAGTAATTCTTGCAACAATTCATGTTCCCCTTAAAGAAGTTCCATATTTAATAACAAAAGAAAAAGTAATAAAATCAATCTGTTTTGCAAAGAAAGCCTGTGATATGCTTAGTATTGAAAATCCTCGTATTGCAGTATGTGGACTCAACCCCCATGCAGGAGAAGAGGGAATTATTGGAAGAGAGGAAATTGAAAAAATCATTCCCGCAATAAAAGAAGCAAAAGCTCTGGGCATAAATGTTTCAGGACCTTATTCATCTGACTCTCTTTTCTGGCGAGCTTACAAAGGAGAGTTTGATATGGTTGTTGCAATGTATCATGACCAAGCACTTGCACCTTTCAAACTTGTTGCCTTTGACAAAGGAGTAAACTTCACAGTAGGACTTCCATTTATCAGAACATCTCCTGACCATGGAACAGCATATGATATAGCATGGCAGGGAAAAGCTGACCCTACAAGTCTCCTTGAGGCTATTAAACTTGCAGCAAGGATGGTGATTTAATGAAACTTTTTTCTCCTTTTAAGATTAAAACAATAAAAATGAAAAACAGAATAGTTCGTTCAGCAACCTATGAAAAAATGGCTGATGAAGATGGTTTTGTAACTGATCAGTTAATAAATCTTTATGTAAATCTTGCTAAAGGCGGCGCTGGACTTATAATTACTGGAAATGCTCTTGTACATGTATCTGGTAGAAGTGCTCCTAAAATGCTTTGCATTCATAATGATTTTTACATTGAAGGATTTAAAAAACTCACATCTTCTGTTCATTCAGCTGGTGGTAAAATTGTAATTCAATTGAGTCATGGTGGAAGACAGTGTTCTTCTATTCTTCTTTACGGAAATCCTCCAGTAGCGCCATCTTCAGTATATGAACCTGTGTATAAAGTAATGCCAAGAGAACTTACTCATGAAGAAATATGGGAATTAATTGAATCTTTTGGCAAAGCTGCAAGAAGAGCAAAACAGGCAGGATTTGATGGAATTCAGATTCATGGAGCTCATGGATATCTTATTAATCAGTTTCTTTCTCCATATACAAACAGAAGAAATGACTACTGGGGTGGAGATGAAGAAAGAAGATTTCACTTTCTTGAAGAAGTATATCAAAGCATAAGAGACAATGTTGGATATGACTATCCTGTGATGATAAAGCTCAATGCCTGTGATTTTGTAGAAGGTGGACTTACTCTTGAGGAAAGCTTAAGAATAGCAAAACGTCTTGAAAACATGGGAATTGATGCTATTGAAGTAAGTGGCGGAATTGTAGAATCAAAACCTGAAGAAAGACCTGTAAGGATGAAGATTGATTCACCTGAAAAAGAAGCTTATTTCAGAGAGTTCTCAAGAGAGTTCAAAAAAAATCTTACAGTTCCAATAATGCTTGTAGGTGGAATTCGTTCCCGTGCAGTAGCAGAAAATATCTTACAAAAAAATGATGCAGATTTAGTATCTCTTTCAAGACCATTAATCCGTGAACCTGACTTACCAAATAAATGGAAAAAAGGGAAAGAAAAATCTGACTGTATTTCTTGTAATGAATGCATGCGATTTATAAAATTAGACTATTTAAAATGTGTACCACTTGAAAAAAAGAAATGAATTGCTTTAATTTAGTTGATAAAATCCTAAAGGAGGCTAATATTGGAACTCTGTAAATTAAAGCTTGTAGAGTTGGCAAGACTAATTCATCATGATGAAATCAGACCCCATGAAGTCTTAATAGATATATTTAAAAGAATACAAGAAGTTGAAAAAAAAGTTAAGGCATATATAACACTAACTGTGGAAGAAGCCTATAATATGGCAAAAGATGCAGAAAATGCTATATTTACAGGCAAAAAATTTGTAGTTACAGGTGTTCCATTAGCAATAAAAGATAACATATGTACTAAAGGAATACTCACTACCTGTGCTTCAAAAATACTTTACAATTTCTATCCTCCCTACGAAAGCACTGTAACATCAAAACTTTTGAGTAATAAATACATTCTTATAGGTAAAACTAACATGGATGAATTTGCCATGGGTTCTTCTACTGAAAACTCAGGATTTCATATTACAAGAAATCCATGGGATTTAGAAAGAGTTCCTGGTGGAAGTTCTGGTGGAAGTGCTGCTGCTGTAGCAGCTGATGAGTGTATTGCTGCACTTGGTTCTGATACAGGTGGGTCAATAAGGCAACCTGCTTCATTTTGTGGAGTTGTAGGATTAAAACCAACTTATGGAAGAGTTTCCAGATTTGGACTTGTTGCATTTGCATCATCCCTTGATCAAATAGGACCTATTACAAAGTGTGTAGCTGATTCTGCGTTGTTAATGAATGTGATATCAGGATATGACCCAATGGATTCAACATCTGCTCCTATTGAACCCTCTGACTTTACAGAATATCTTGGTAACGAAGTAAAGGGATTCAAAATAGGAATTCCAAAGGAATATTTTATAGAGGGAATGGATAAAGAAGTAGAAGAAAGAATAAAAGATGCAATTAAACATCTTGAATCTCTTGGGTGTATACCTGTTGAAATTTCATTACCTCATACAGAATATGCAGTAGCAACTTATTATATTATAGCTACATCAGAAGCTTCTTCTAATCTTGCAAGGTATGATGGAGTAAAATACGGACTGAGAATACAAGGAAAAGATTTACTTGAAATGTATATGAAAACTCGTAGCAAAGGATTTGGAGCAGAGGTTAAAAGAAGAATCATGCTTGGAACATACTCACTTTCAGCTGGATACTATGAAGCATACTACAAAAAAGCTCAACAAGCAAGAACTCTCATTAAAAATGACTTTGAAAAAGCCTTTGAAAAAGTTGATTTTATCATAACACCAACAGCACCATCTCCTGCATTTAAAATTGGTGAAAAAGTATATGACCCACTTCAGATGTATCTTTCTGATATATTTACAATTTCTGTAAATCTTGCAGGAGTGCCTGCAATATCCATACCCTGTGGATTTAGTGAAAAGGGATTACCAATAGGACTTCAGATAATAGGAAAACCATTTGATGAAGCCAGAATTTTACAATTAGCCTATGCTTATGAACAATCAACACCATGGCATAAAATGAAACCTCTTTTATAAAGGAGAGAAAATGCAATACGAAGCAGTTATTGGATTGGAAGTACATGCTCAACTTTTGACTGAAAGCAAAATATTCTGTAGTTGCTCAACACAGTTTGGAGCAGATCCGAATACACAGGTATGCCCTGTATGTCTTGGAATGCCAGGAGTACTTCCTGTGCTTAATAAAAAAGCTGTAGAATACACAATAAAAACTGGACTGGCTATGAACTGTAGAATTGCTCATTATAGCAGATTTGCAAGAAAAAACTACTTTTATCCTGATCTTCCAAAAGGATACCAGATAAGCCAGTATGAGTTGCCTCTTTGTGAAGATGGATATCTTGAAATAATGGTTGATGGTAAAAAAAGAAAAATCCGTATAAAAAGAATTCATCTTGAAGAAGATGCAGGAAAAAACATACATGACCCATCTGGATACAGTTTTGTTGATTTCAATAGAACAGGCGTGCCTTTGATGGAAATAGTCTCTGAACCAGATATTCGTTCACCTAAGGAAGCTGCTCTGTACATGAAAAAATTAAGAGCAATACTTAGATATCTCGGAGTCTGTGATGGTAATCTTGAACAGGGTTCTCTTCGTTGCGATGCAAATGTCTCTGTCAGACCTGTTGGTTCCACAGAGTTTGGTGTAAAAACAGAGATTAAAAACATTAATTCCTTTAGATTCGTTGAAAAAGCTCTTGAGTATGAAATAAAAAGACAGATAAAACTTTTAGAAAATGGTGAAAAAATCATACAGGAAACAAGACTTTGGGATTCACAAACAGGCACAACTCAATCTATGCGTTCAAAAGAGGAAGCTCATGATTACAGATATTTTCCTGAACCAGACCTTGTTCCTGTTGTTGTTTCAGAAGAATGGATTGAAAAAATAAAAAAAGATATGCCTGAACTTCCAGATCAAAAAATTGAAAGATTTATTAAAGAATATGGATTACCTCAATATGATGCAGAGATACTGACAGAAGAAAAACCTCTTTCTGAATGGTTTGAAGAAGCAGTAAAACTTGGCGGCAAGCCTAAGGAAGTGGCTAACTGGATTATGGTTGAACTTTTAAGATTACTTAATGAAGAAGGAAAAACCATCAACGAATGTTCATTAAAACCTGTACAACTTGTTGAATTAATTGATTTAATTAATAAAGGCAAAATAAATAGAAACACTGCTAAAGAAGTTTTTGAGGAAATGTTCAAAACAGGTAAAACAGCTGAAGCTATTGTTAAAGAAAAAGGACTTACCCAAATCTCAGACGATAGTGTTATAATTGAGGCTATAAAAGAAGTCATGGATAAAAATCCAAAAGAAATGGAAAGATTCAAAAATGGAGAAGAAAAATTGCTTGGCTTCTTTGTAGGACAGGTGATGAAAATTACTAAAGGAAAGGCAAATCCTAAAATTGTTAACGAGCTTATTTTAAAAATTTTAAAAGAGCAAAAATGAAAAGTATTGTAGCTTTTTTAATTATAACTTTGATTTTTACAAGTAATGCCTTTGCATTAAAGTGTAATAAATGTCATAAAGATGATAAATCTCTTGAAAACATATTAAATCAACGTGGCATCAAAACAAAACAAGAATTAATAAAAATCTTGCGTAATGGTTCCAGAGCAAAAATTCATAAAAATTTAACAGATGAAGATATTGATGAATCAGCAAAAAAGCTGGATTTAAAATAAATTTTACACAAAATCAAGCCAGTGTTTATATTTAGAATTTTTACCTTTGACTATATCAAAAAATAAATTTTGAATTTTTTCAGTTAACAGACCACGACTTCCAATTCCTATTGTTCTACCATCAACCTCTCTAATTGGAGTAATCTCCGCAGCAGTACCTGTAAAAAATGCCTCATCTGCAATATAGAGTTCATCTCTTGTAAATCTTTCCTCTTTTATCTCTATATTTAAATCCTTAGCAATAGTAAGAACTGTATCTCTTGTTATTCCTTCAAGAATTGAAGTCAAGGGTGTTGTTTTTAAAACTCCTTTTCTAACAATAAAGATATTCTCACCACTTCCTTCAGATACATATCCTTCCGTATCAAGCAACACAGCTTCGTCATACCCACATGAAATTGCTTCCATTTTTGCAAGTTGACTGTTAACATAGTATCCTGCAACCTTACCTCTTGATAGAGAGGCATTAACATGATTTCTGATAAAAGATGAAGTTTTAACTCTGATCCCTTTTTGAAGTCCTTCTTCACCAAGATATGCACCCCAACTCCAAACAGCTATCGCAACCTGAATAGGATTATTTTTAGGATAAACACCCATATTACCGTAGCCAACAAAAGCTATTGGTCTGATATAACAGGAATTAATTTTGTTAACTCTTATAGTTTCCTTAATAGCCTCAAAAATTTCTTCTTCTGTAAAGGGAATCTTAAGAGTAAAAATATGAGCAGACTTAAAAAGCCTTTCAACATGGTCTTTTAATCTGAAAACTGCAGGTCCTTGTTCCGTATCATAACATCTTATTCCTTCAAATACTGCTAATCCATAATGAAGTGAATGTGTGAGAATATGAACTTTAGCATCATCCCAATTTACAAACTTACCATCCATCCATATTTTTTCAGTTTTAGGAAACATAGGTAATATTAAACATCATTTTAAATTTATATGTCAAGTTTCCAATTTACCTCATCAAAAATTTAAATGAAATATAGTAGCCTGTACTTAATGAAGAAATTCATTCAAGAAGGCTGAAATAGATGCCAAATTATTGGTTATCCCTTTGGAAGAAATTAAAGCCTATTGTTTCAGAGGCTTTAGTAAAGCTTAGGTCATATGATGAGATAAAGATTAAAAGAGAAATTAACAAGAAACTTTCAAGGATAAGCGCTTCAACAACACACAGGTTTTTTTAGGGCTGAAAGAAGTATGTATTTAAGGGCAGGAATCACACAAAGCATGGCACACTTCTGTCAGAGGAATGTTAATTAATCGTATGCTTATATTTAGAATTTTAAGCAAGGCATCATGATTTTCTCGCCTTAGCATCCTTAAAATCCTAAATTGTCTTATATCATTCCTCTTATCGCATGTCCGCTAACAAATATGATAGAAGTAATAGCTCCTATCAATAGATAAACCACTATTGTTATAATAATAACCAAAATTACATAAACTAAAGCTTTTTCTTTTGGAGTATTCATTAAAAGCGGTAATCCTATATAAAATAGGTAAATTCCATAAAAACCGCCAATTATAACCAAAACTGAAAGAGGAGGTATTATATAAAGCACTCCTGCAATCCATGTAGGAGTCATAGAGAAAATAACAGCTTTTAAGGCATTATTAAAATTCTGTTCTGACCTAAAACTCGGTGCTAGGGCATTTGCAATCATTGCTATAATATATATGCCAATCAATGAGAAAATATAAGATAAAATTGAGTATTTTAAAGCTGTAGCAACCCCTAATCTAAAAGTAGTTCCCATGAATGAATAACCAATTACTGTGCTGCCTATAAACTGAGCAACTGCAGGTATTGCAGCAAGAATTACAGCATAGGAAAGATACAGTTCTTCGACACTAATCTGTTCATTTTTTATCTCTGCCCATGTCTGAGACGGTTTAAATATTATATTTTTTGCTCTTTCAATAAACTTCATAATTTCCTTGCTTTTTAGTTTATAAATTTATTTACATTCCCCAATCCATCTTCCATTCATTGTTTGTGTAAAGTCCATATCACTGTCTTTCATTTTTATAACTCCATCAAAAGTAGTCCCTTTATAAGTTACGGTTCCTTCACTTATAACAGGACCTTTAGGAGTTTTACACTCCAAAATCCATGATACTGTATCACCCTTTACTTCTTGTTTAGTAATCTTGCAATCCTGATTTATCTCAATTTTCTGTGGAACTGCATTTTCCCTCTTTATACATTGTGTAAAAGTCTGTGGTGGTATCTGGATAGGTATTTTGCCTGTTGCTTGCATTATAACTGTTATCTCCCAATTGCCTTCCTTCATATTAAGACCATCTGCTTTCTTTGTTCCATCTTCCCTTTTAGAGCAAGCAAAAAATAGTAAAGAAATGGATATTAAAGAAATCATAAAAATTCTAAACATTTCAATTCCTCCTTTTTTGTGAAGAGTATATCAATTAATATGAAATTTGTCAATATATTTCCTCTAAAATAATTTCTCTGAAGAGGATTTGCTTCATTATATTTGCTTGTAGCAACCATTTTTTAAACTCCCATAACTATTCAACTTTAAAATCTAAATGGAGGTTATCAGAATGGTTGCATGGAATCTGAAGGAATATACAATATGGGCGTTAAAAATTGAGTTTGTCAGTGCAGAAATAAAATAGAAGCTACTAAAATAAGTAACTCTATAGATATCGTAAGACTTATGGAAGAAATCGGGAAGTTATCAGAAAAACTATTCATTGACTATAATAATAAATTTAGAAATATTAAACATGCCTAACCTTACATCTGTTTCAGATATTTTGGGGGGGGAACACGGATTTAAATTGAGCTGTATTTGAAAAAAGTTGAGAATATGCAAAAAGAAGGTATTTTTTAACTCAAGAACCTTAATGCATCCAGAACAACAAAATTCTTTTTCAATATAACACTGATAATATTATTTTGAAATCTGAGGATAATAAGGAATAAAAAGGGAGATGTAATTACATCTCCCTTTTTATTCCTTAACAACCTTCAACAGCTTTCTTTTTCTTTGATCCAGGAGTTCCTTCTTTACCTTTCTCCTTTGTTACAGTGCCATCCTTAACTGTAACTTTATCTCCAACCTTAATACCTTTTACTTCTTTTACCTCAACTGTAACTTCCTTGCCATCAGCCTGTTTGATTGTTAACTTATTACCTTCAATTTTTGTAACGGTACCTTTTACTTCAGATGCTTTTTTGGCTTCTTCTGAAAAACAAACAAAAGCAAGCCCAAAAATAAATGCTAATACAACCAACAATGCAATTGCCTTCTTCATCATCTCACCTCCTTCCTTTTATGATTTTTATTCAATTATATCAATATATTGATAGCTTTGTTAATTGCCCTGCATAAACTATCGCTGCTCTGAGAATGAAAGTTCCAGAAAGAACAAGCACTGCTGCAAAATTCATTCTAAAAATCTGCGCCTTAGTAAACTCTCCATGAAATCCTCCTTCAAACTCTTTAAGTTCACCAAGTTTTATTCTCATAGCAAGTGGTAAAAGTAAGAATATGGCAATCAAAGCCATTGTAAATATAAAATGCTCATCTGTAAGAGAGAAAAATGGCTCTATTGCCTTTTTATATGGTGCGGTAGATGTATAAAGTCCATAGAAGAAAAGAAGAATTACTATAAGTTCTGCAACTATTAACCATATGTCTATCTTTGTGAAAAGGAACTTTATTTCTGCCTTTTTTGCAATAATAACTATCATTGCTGCACCTGATGAAAGAGCAGACACAAGAAATAGGATAGGTAAAGTAGCATTATTCCATAATGGTATTGCTGCAAATGAACTCAAAAGTACACCTGTATAAATTCCTAAAAAAATTCCGAGGGCAAAGTTTAATTGCGCGATAAGTCTCATCTTAGAAGCAACTTTATCCGCAAGTTTTATAAGAATTGACAATTTTAAACGATGTCTATGCTCTTTAGGAATTACTGCTAAAATATAAAGAGCATTGCTAAGTAAAACAGCAGGCACTCCCCATGTACCCCATGACATAAGAGATAGAGGTTGAAATGTTAAAAATCCCCATATAAGGCTTTGAGGTTTACCAAGGTCAATAATTATAAATAAGGCACCTATAGCAAGAATTATAAAAGCCATAAAAGGAGCTCCTACGCATTGGGCAAGTTCTTCCACTGGCTGTTTAGGAATTCTTAAGTTAGCAATAGAACACATGACAAGCATCCCAGCAGAAAGTCCTCCAAGAAAAAGATAAATTACTATTCTCCAATCCCAAACCTCTAAATAGGGATGGGTTATAGCGTTTAAACCTGTTATTGTTATTTCTGTCATCATAGCCCTCCTGAAAAATTCCTTTTAATGTAAAAAACTCGTGGTCTTGTCCCTGCAAATTCTAAACGTACAGTGGAGTCATATTTTTTAAGCAATTCTGCCACTTCACTATTTGATTCGTCAAGGTCTCCAAATATTCTTGATTTTCCAAGACAGGTTTCCACACAGGCTGGTTTTTTACCTTCCTTAAGTCTATGTTCACAAAAAGAACATTTATCTGCGTATCCCTTAGGATGGGAATATCTTGCGTCATATGGACAAGCTAAAATGCAAGCTTTACAGCCGATGCATTTTTTTGTTTCTATTTGAACTGTTCCATCTTTTGCTCTGTAAGATGCTCTTGTAGGACAGGCATCAATACACGGCGCATTTTCACAGTGATTACAGAGTTCACTTCTTAATTCCATTCTAAGATTCGGGAACTCTCCTCTTACTTCCTCTACAACTCGAGTTCTAAAGTAATCATAGGGAACATTATTTTCCTTTTTGCATGCAATTATACAAGCCATGCAGCCAATACATTTTTCCACATCTATTACCATTACATATTTAGGCATGCTATACCTCCTTAGCAATCTTCACAAAATTCACCCTCATTCCTACAGTTCCACCAATAGGCTCAATAGAATATTTTGTTATAAGTTGTTGATCATCGGCTCCTCTAAGGTATGCTTTCCGAAGAAGCTTTGAAGTTGAACCAAAACCATGAACGATATATATACAGTCTGGCCTTATTCTCTCAGTTACTTTAGCCCTTACTTTGTTACTCTTTACACCATCTTGGTTTACCAAAACAATATATTCACCATTCTTAAGCCCCATTTTCTTTGCTACTTTAGCATTTATCCATGCTACATTTTCTTCCATGAGTTCCCAAAGTGATGGATTATTTGTTGTTCTTGAAAAAGTATGCACTGGTGCTCGTCCATAGATTAGCCTAAACCATCCTTCAGGTGGTTGTTCATGTTTTGTATACTTTGGAACAGGGTCAAAACCATGTTGTTTTAGTTCTTTACTGTATAACTCAATTTTTCCAGAGTGTGTTTTAAACTTATAATCCTCTCCCTGAGAAATATAAGGGTTAGCGCTTTCGGGAAATTCAATGTAACCTCTCTGGGCAAGTTCAGAGTAATCTATCTCCCATTTTTGAGCTTTTTCTTTAAGAAAATCCTCAAATGTATTCCATGGAAAATGCTCTTCAAGCCCGAGTTTTTTACCAAGTTCTTTAGCAATCCACCACCCTGGTTTTGTATCATACATAGGTTGCACCACAGGTTGACGAATTGATATACCAAAGCTTCTCTCTTTTACAGTGAAAAAATCATCATGACGCTCAAGATAAGTGCATTCAGGCAGAACCACATCAGCAAGCATTACACCATCATAGGGCATCATGTCTACTGCAACTAGAAGATCAAGCTTTTGTATAGCCTTTAGTGTATCTCTCTGATTTGGCATTGCTTTCATTATGTTTGTTCCAGTTGTAAACCATGCTTTTATAGGATAAGGCTGTTCTGTGAGCGTTGCCTTTACAATTTCATGAGTTAGCCCTTCATCTCCAGCAAAGGGATAATTACCTTTATTCAAAGCTGGTTTATGATCAGGATAGTCTTTTTCAGAGAGAAAGACAGGTTCAAGCTTTTTCTTTGGACTTAGATATATTCCCCCTGGTCTCCCATAGGCTCCAAGTATTGCAGTAAGAATTGCCACAGCACGCTGTCTTTGAACATTATCAGAATACCAAGCTGTATGCCTTCCTGGATGTATCAATACGGAAGGTTTATTTTTACCCATTACCCTTGCAGTCTCAACAATAAGGCTTGCTGGAATATCAGTCTCTTTTTCAGCCCACTGAGGTGTATATTCTTTTACAGCCTGAGCTATTTCATTAAAACCATTAGTATACTTTGCAACATATTCTTTATCATAAAGTCCTTCATTGATTATCACATTTATCCATGCAAGTAAAAGTGCGAGGTCAGTGGCAGGCTTTATGGGTAACCAGTATTGTGCCTTACCTGCTGCAGTAGAAAATCTTGGATCTAAAACTATAACAGTAGCACCTTTTCCAACTGCTTCAGCAAATTCTTGACATTGGGAATTGTGAGCATTCTCACCAAGATGACTTCCTATAAGAACAATTACCTTGCTATTTTGAAGATCAAGCCTTTCTGGATTTCCTACATCTTCACCAAAAGTTATCTCGAAAGCAACACCTCTTGCGCCTCGACACAGTGCAAAAGAAGGCATTGCAAAATTTGGGGAGCCATATGCCTGAAGAAGGTGCAAAAAGTATGTTGATATGGTTCCATGAGTAAGAAGTGCTACTGACTCTGCTCCATATTTTTCCTTAATTTTCTGCATTTTGTCAGCTACAAATCCTAAGGCTTCATCCCATGAAGCTTTTTTAAATTTTGCCTCTCCTTTCGCACCTGTATTAATTAGGGGAGTTTTTAGCCTGTCAGGGTCATAAAGAAGCCCTATTCCTCCATGTCCCCTTGCACATAATTTTCCACGAGAGTTCGGATGAGCTGGATTCCCCTCAAGCTTTACCACCTTTCCATCTACAACCTTAGCTATGGCACCACAACGCCAAAAACACATTTCACAGGTCGTTGGTACATATTGAGGTAATGAGACAGGTTTTTTACCAAGAGCCAAAACCGACTTTACAACAGGGGTACTTGCTGTCACAGCGCCGCCTGTAACCGCTGCAATTTTTAGAAAATCTCTTCGGGTAAGACTCATACCCTCACCCCCGATAATTTTTGTTATACTATTAGTTACATACTAAATAAAAAAATTTTTTTTGTCAATACTTTTTTATATAGGGGTAAAGGGTATAAATTGGGATATGTCACTTAATAAAAACTTTGATGGAATAAAGAGAAGGCTTTTTTTAAAAAAAATTGTGAAATTTTTATTTTTGTTTATATCAATCTTTTCAGTTATAGTAGGATTAATAATCTTTAAACCTTCAAATCCAAAGAGAAAAGAATATAAACTTTACCATATATCTGAAGATAAAATTCCTGAAGAAGGAGTAAAAAAGATTGACATTGAAATTGAAACTTTAAATAAATCTCTCAAAATTTTTCTTGTTAAAACAGAAGGCTCTCTTATAGCGCTTTCTCCTGTATGCACTCATCTTGGTTGTTTTGTAAATTACGATAGAGATTCTATGGAATTCATATGTCCATGTCATGGTGGAAGATATAATATAAATGGAGAAGTAGTAGCTGGCCCACCAAAAGAACCACTTCATAGGCTTCCTGTTAAAATAGAAAATAAAAAAGTATACGTGGGTATTAAAATATGAATATTATTGACTGGTTTCTTGATAGATTTAGACTTAAAGCACTTCACAGAGGTATTTTTGACAGAGACATACCAGAGGGGATTACTTACTTTTACTGTTTTGGTGGAATTGCCTTTACTGCTTTTTTAATTTGCATTGTATCAGGCTTGTTTTTGTCCATTCATTATGTGCCTTCTGAAAAGGAGGCGTATCAAAGTATTATAAAAATACATGAAGAAGTTTATTTAGGGAAACTCCTAAGGGGGATTCATAAATGGTCAGCAAATGTATTAATTGTAAGTATTATAATTCATTCAATAAGAGTGTTCATCACTAAAAGTTATCGTCCACCAAGAGAGTTAAACTGGATAGTTGGCATACTAATTTTTGTTTTTGTAATGCTTGAAGGTTTTACAGGGTATCTACTTCCTTGGGATCAAAAAGCCTATTGGGCAACTGTTGTTGGAACAAATATAGTAGGTAGTATACCATTTGTAGGTGAAACTTTATTGCTTATGATAAGAGGTGACTATGAAGTTACGGGTGTTACCCTTGTAAGATTTTATAGCTTCCATGTCTTATGGTTTCCGATGATTATTGTTTTACTACTTTGGGCACATTTCCATATGATTAAAAAACTTGGTATATCAAAGCCTTTATGAAAAAGAAATTTTATCCCGATTATCTCATTGAAGTTTTGTTCTTCGCCCTATTAACCTTTGAATTGATCTTGATTCTTTCATTTCTCTTTCCACCATTAATTGGTAGAGAGATTAATTTTGTTTCAACCTATCAGCCCCGACCTGAATGGTATTATCTCTGGCTTTTCTGGATTTTAAGATTTTTTTCAGCGGATAAAGCTTTTATTGGAGGAGTTCTATTACCTCTGAGTGTGATAGCTTTTTTGATATTTATTCCCTGGATAGAGAAAAAAATTGGCTGGAAAGCTACAGCATTTATTGGATTTGTATTGTTTCTCTTATTTAGTATAGCTACTATAGTTGAATCATTCTTTTAATAGCCCTAAAGGGTGTAAAAACAGTATTTTTGGTCGGATGATTTATATTACAATATAAAATGTTTGAACAGAAAATACAATCACTATCCCCAATTTTAATAGCTTTATTAGCAGGTCTCTTTACATGGTTTATGACTGCCATTGGTGCATCAATGGTTTTAATGATAAAAAGAGTAAATCAAAAAATTTTTGATGCTGCTTTAGGCTTTGCCGCTGGTATCATGATTGCTGCAAGTTTCTGGTCATTACTTGATCCAGCAATTGAGATGTCTGAAAAATTAAATGTAGTTTCATGGTTTCCACCTGCCTTAGGATTTATTTTGGGTGCTCTTTTTCTTAGACTAATTGATATGCTCATTCCACATCTTCACTTGCAATCCCCAATCCATGAAGCAGAAGGTTTAAGTACATCCCTAAGAAGAAGTACGCTTCTTGTTTTAGCAGTTACTCTCCATAATATTCCAGAGGGATTAGCGATAGGTGTCTCCTTTGGAGCTCATGCTATAAAACCAGATGAGATAAGCTTAATCTCTTCAGTTATACTCGCAATTGGCATGGGTATTCAAAATATTCCTGAAGGATTTGCAATCTCAATGCCTTTAAGGGCTGAAGGTTTTTCAAGACTAAAAAGTTTTACCATAGGACAGCTATCAGGAATGGTTGAACCATTATTTGCAATGGTAGGAGTTCTGTTGGTTGAAATTATGCAGACTCTTTTACCCTATGCTTTAGGGTTTGCAGCTGGGGCTATGATTTTTATAACTGTAGAAGAGCTAATTCCAGAGTCTCAAAAAAAAGGTAACTCTGATATCGCAACAGCAGGGCTTATAATCGGATTTACCCTTATGATGATTCTTGATGTTGCCTTTAAGTGATTTAGCTGTTTTTGAGTTTTTTTGCTATCTCTGTTATTCTCTTCCCAAAGGCTTTACAAATATTTGCTTCGTTCTGATCAATCTCTCTTTTATTTTCAGCCTCTGCAACATGTCCTGGTCCATAGGGAGACCCCCCACCTTTTGTTAGGTATAGATCTGGAACTGAATAAGGAACTCCAACAATAATACAACCCAGATGCAGCAATACAGTCATGAAAGTAAGAATGGTCGTTTCTTGACCGCCATGACTGGTACCTGTTGACACAAAAACTCCGGCTGGTTTCCCTTCAAAGACTCTTTGCATCCATAATGGACCAAGTTGATCAATAACATTTTTCATCTGTGCAGATACATTCCCAAATCTTGTAGGTGTTCCAAAAATATATCCATCAACTTTTTTAAAATCTTCAAGGGTTACAAATGGTACATCTTTCTGCATGTCTGATCCAGCTTTCATATCTGCTCTTGATTGTATGATATTTTCAGGTATTAACTCTGGGCATCTTCTTATAATAGGTTGTCCTCCAGATTCTTTAATTCCCTCTGCTATTAGTTGTGCCATCTTATAAGTATTGCCAAAAGTACTGTAATAAACAATCAATATTCTCATGTTTACACCTCTTTTTTATTAAAATTATATCAGAAATTTAAAAGATTAACATCTTCATCTGGGTTGTGGATTAAAATTTTTCTTAATCTTTTTATTTTTTCATCTTTAACCCTATTTTTCAGTTTTTTGATATTATCTAACTTTTCTTTATAAATTTTTTCATATTTCCTGTATTTATCTTTATCAACTCTAATGCTGAAATCTCCTGAAATAAACCACTTATCAGTAAAATAAATCCATGAGGCAAAATCTGTAACTTCAAATCCAGGTAATAACTTTATTCCCTCATACCAAAAATCCTTTAGCCTGAGACCTCTTTTATCAGCAACGATTTTATAACCCCCTTTAAATGGTTCTGCACCTTGAGTATCTTCATACTGCCAGGTTGACACTGAATTTTGACTTTCACGGTGACAACTCTTACAATCTCTTGCTTTTCCTAAAGGATGAGCTACCTCTTCAATTTGTAACCAAAGCAAATGTTTATTCCCAGAAGGTAGTTCATCCATTGTGCCCAATATGGCATACATGTCCCTTGTATCACCGTTAGTCCATCTGAATTTTAAACCTGTAGGTGAAATGTCTTTTTTAATATTCCCAACACTATGAGGAAAAATTTTAACAGGAAACCACTTACCTTTTTGATCTTTCATTAAGATTAAAGGCTTCTGAATTCCGTAATAGAGGGAGTATTTCTTAAAAGGATTTGGTGTTTCTCCAATGTATCCTTTACCCCATACGGTAAGCTGATATCCACCTGCCTTTGTTACATGGCAGGCTGTGCAGGTAAGATTCTTATGAATTGACCTTGCGTGTGCTTTTTCTATCTCAACATGACAGTCTCCACAAGTTGCCTTTCTCTGTATATCTCCCATTCCCTTTTTGCCTGTCTGATGGCATTCCACACAGTGAATCCCCTTAGTGAAATGAATATCAGGCTTTCTTCCTTGAGGAATGGCGTAAAACTTCCCGATATATGTTTCTCCTCTTCTTGAATGGGCTGAGCCTGTGTGACATACTGAATTACCCCTTCCTCTTCCCATGCAACTGTATGAATCAGGTACTTTTATGAAAGCATGTGAACCTTTCTCCTTACTTGGTGCATAATGACAGTCAAGGCAACCTGCATGGCATATGTTACAGAGTCTTTGCTTGGCTATTGCCTGTTCATTAGTAAAAGGAATGTTTATCTCCTTTCTTATCTTTTCAGTATTTGTAAAATCAAAGCCTGCGCTTTTAAGAATTTCTTCGGGAGGTAAATCTGCAAAAGACGGACCACAATTGTGGGGTCCATAAGGTTCAATCCAGCTACGCATTGTTCTTTGACGAAAATTTGTGCCCATAATTGTAGTTTTGAATTGCTTTAACTCTTCAGTGTGACAACCTCTCTTTCCACAAGTTTTTTCTAAAATTTTAGGATCAAAATTAAAAGTGTAAGGATTTCTGTCATGCCAAAGAATGTTTCTTATTTTTGGATGAAGAACTATCTCACCATTTTCTCTTTTTTTAGGAAGAAGCTCAAATAATGCGTCTTTACCTTTTGGTTCTATTTTATTTAATTCGTATTCTTCTTTACCGTAAACCTTTACTCTGTCCACATATTCAGCATCTTCAGTAACAAAAATAGGTTTAAGCATACTTTTGTGAGCTCTATCTTTATCAGTAGTCCTACCATTTCCAAGATGACAGTCTCTACAAAAAACTGTTTTATGACCAGATTGTTTTCTAACCTCTTCAATCGTTACATAAAACTGAGGATATCCGAGAGAAGCCATTTTTTCTTTTGAACTATGACATTGAATACAACCTTCTGAGGAATCCATGTAATAGTTATAACCGAAAAATCCTATAACAAGAATAAACTGAAGAAAAAATAAGGTAATTGTTAATGGAGTTGCAAAATCGCTGATTTTTCCAAGCTTGAAAGGCATTAGAAATTATACCAAAGAAAGGGGGCAGAAAGCCCCCTATTGGATTCTAATTTTCAGTTATTTTGTATTTTCCACCCTTTTTGATCTGAATGGTTGCATCAAGGAACTTTACGTTGTATCCTGCTTCCTTAAGAATATTATATGCCATTTCTGCTCTCATTCCAGTGGCACAATGAACAACAATCTCTTTATCCTTTGGTAATTCATTAAGTCTGTCTTTAAGTTCATTTACGGGTATGTTTTTCGCACCCTTGATAACACCCATTTGAGTTTCTTCAGGGTCTCTCACATCAAGGATTATTACATTCGTTGGAATTTTTCCTGTAATCTTCTTGAATTCTTCAATTCCTATTGTTCCTGGCTTTGGTTTTGGTACATATACTATATTTTTCTTTAACTGTCCAGCAAAAACCTCACCACCAGCCTGTTTCCATGCGTCAATTCCACCAACAAGATAGGAAGTATTCACATATCCCCATTTTCTGACTATATCAAAGGCTCTTTGGGAGAGATCATCTTTCTTACAGTAAATTATGATTGGTGCATTTTTCTGCTTAGGGAAAAGTTTTTTAGCTTTTTCAAGCTCTGTAAGAGGAATATTAACTGCTCCTTTAATGTGTTCCTTTTCTGCTTCTTCCTTTGATCTAACATCAATTAAAACATGTGGAATGTCTTTGCTGATAAGCTCCTGCAGATACTTAACTGTAGATGCTACAGGATAGCCCTGTTTTTTCCACTCAGGAATGCCATCTACAAATTGCTTTACATTTGTGTAACCTAATGCCTCTGCTCTACGAGCAGATGAAGGTGTAAGAGCTCAAGTTGGACCCTGACAGTAGTAAATAATTGGTGCATTTTTATCCTTTGGAAGCTTATCAATATGCTTATCAAACTCTGCAAACCATATGTGTATTGCTCCAGGAATATGCCCTTCATTGTATCTTCCAGCTGGTCTGCAATCAATAATAAGAGCACTTTTTTCATCATAGATTTTTTTAATCTCATCGACTTTTATGACTTTTGAAGGATCAACAACAACTGGCAGCTTTACATTAATGAGAGTAGCATATAGTTCTCCATTTTTCTCCACATAAGAGATGGCTATCTCTTTTTCCTTTGGTAGTTTGTTAATTGGTTGATTCCAGTTCTTTAATTTTGTGTTTTCATCAAACTTGACTGTCCATAGGGCACCAGTGTCAATCTGAAGCATTTCAGCTCTTCCAGAAACAGTTTTAACATTACCCCAAAGCTCTCCAGTTTTAGCAGTATGACATCCTGGAAGTGAGCAACCTTTAGCAATTATTGGTTTTTGTTGGGATATACCGTGAGAGGCTAAAAAAACAAAACATAAACCTAAAATCAAAGAAACTAAAATTAAACTTCGTCTTTTTTTACCCATAAAAAACCTCCTTTATTTATATTTTTTATGATATAACTTTTATTTATAGATTTTGTCAATATTTATATGGCCCTTAGA
The DNA here is from genome assembly GCA_964614465.1 of uncultured Thermodesulfovibrio sp. Classification (GTDB taxonomy): domain Bacteria; phylum Nitrospirota; class Thermodesulfovibrionia; order Thermodesulfovibrionales; family Thermodesulfovibrionaceae; genus Thermodesulfovibrio. The sequence continues at coordinate 792 of CAZTLF010000014.1, read as the reverse complement.
CCCTAAATCTATAATCTATTTAACTTGACAATTAAGTAGCTTTATATTATATACTCCTATAGACTATATCTGATTTAATAAAAAATCAGAAGAAAGGAGGAGTTAAAATGAAGAAGTTTATAACAATTGTATTTTTAACAGTTGTATTTTCAGTATGTGCCTTTGCCTATGACAAGGAAATGGCTAAAAAATTTGATGCAATGTTTTCTCAGATGACTCCAGAAGTTTTAACATTGAGACCTTGTCAAATAACAACAAAGGATATTCTTGAAATGATTAAAAAGAAAGAGGAATTTGTAATTCTCGATATCAGAACACCTGCTGAAACAAAGCTCATCGCACCAGTTTGGAAAGGTTCATTAATCATTCCAATGCATGAACTTTTTAAACCAGAAAATCTTGCTAAGCTACCAAAAGATAAAAAGATTGCTGTTTTATGTCACACAGGTGACAGAGCCGCAGCCGCTACAATTGCTCTAAGAGCAGTTGGCTTTACCAATGCCTTCCAATTCAGAGGTGGAATAGCTGAACTTGCAAGAGAGATAGGAAGAACTGCAACAGAGTATATAAAGGAGTGAAGAATAGGACTTTTCTTGACAAAGTATAACATTTTAAGTTAATTTAAATTGTTGATGGGCCTATAGCTCAGCTCGGTTAGAGCGCACCCCTGATAAGGGTGAGGTGGTTGGTTCGATTCCAACTAGGCCCATATAAACTGTGGGGGTGTAGCTCAGTTGGGAGAGCGCCTGCTTTGCACGCAGGAGGTCGTGGGTTCGAATCCCTTCACCTCCA
>CAZTLF010000013.1:0-39855 GCA_964614465.1 uncultured Thermodesulfovibrio sp. | reverse complement strand
TAAAAGAATTTACAAAGCTTTTTTAGCAATATTTGCAAACTTTTTGGGAGGTGTTTTATATTTATACAATTTTAAAGGATAGTCTCAGCTGACCTATAAGAATAAAACAGATACAATTTTATTCAACCTCCATCTCCTACATTGTACATTGAAGCATCTTTAACTGTTAAAGCCTCTTCTTTACCGTCTGCATTTTTAATAATGATTTTGTTGCCGTCAATTTTTGTAATTTCTCCTTTAACAGATTGATAAACCTTTCCAGTAGGTGTCCATTGCTTTACTTGAATTTTTCCATTCCTTTGTGCTTACTACCAGCCAAAGGATCAATGCCTGCGTAAGAGAGAAGGGAGATAAGAAAAATAACAATAGCTAAACAGAACGCTAACCAATCTTCACTTACACCTTTCTTTTGTTCTACCATACTTCAACCTCCTTTCATAAAAAATAATTTAATAGTAAAAAATAGCTTAGAGACTTATTACCTCCTTTTCAGTATTAATAAAGTCTTCGGAAGATCAAGAGATATAAGTGGTAATTTGAAAATCATTGAAAATATTTATCGCAAAGATCATACCAGAAAAATCAGTCTAAAAATAGGGAAATTTTTCTAAAAATGTTACACTTTTGTTACTTTTTTAAAAATATAAGTTACTGTTAGGTAACTTTTGATTATCCTGAAATTTCTGAGCAATGAATTTATCTATTGCTGATTAAGAATTTTTTTGTTTATTCCATGGATAATTCTTCGGCTGAAATTGCACTGATTTATTCGTACGCCTCCTTAAGAAGGGGAAACCTTTATGCTTTAGATAAATTTTTATTTATGGTGGCTTTATTAGATTTATATAAATGATTTAGGGTATACTTTACTATGCATCTTTTCGTAGAACTTGCTAAAAAGACAGTAGAAGAATATGTAAAAACAGGGAAAAGACCTGTAATCCCTGATGAGATTCCTTCTGAAATGAAGAGAAAAGCTGGGGTATTTGTTTCAATCAAGAAAAAAGGTCAGCTTCGTGGATGCATAGGAACCTTTGTTCCTACTACTGAAAATATATACACAGAAATAGTTAAAAATGCTATAGCTTCGGCAACAGAAGACCCTCGTTTTCCTCCTGTTCATCCTGAGGAACTTCAAAAATTGGAATACTCAGTTGATATTCTCAGTCTGCCTGAATCTGTTAAAAGCCTTGATGAGCTTGATCCTAAAAAATATGGAGTAATTGTTGTAAAAGGATGGCAAAGAGGATTATTGCTTCCAGATATAGAAGGTGTGAACACCGTAGATGAACAATTAAGAATTGCTAAACTAAAAGCAGGAATTGATCCATATGATCCTGATGTTGAGATTTACAGATTCAAAGTTGAGCGTTACAGATAACTTTTTCTTCCCAGAGTCTATTTTTTATTTCATTGATTAATGGAATAAGGGTTTTTTTGTCTATTGCAGAGATACTGATTGCATTATATCTGTGACATATTTGCCGGGTTTCAAAAGCTGGAAGCTTGTCAATTTTGTTGAATACTAGGACAACAGGCTTTGTATCAAGACCTAATTGATTTAAAATTTTATTGACAGAGTCAATATGATTTTCAAACTGAGGATTAGAAATATCAACAAGATGGATAAGCAAAGATGCGTCTTCCAATTCCTCCAATGTAGCTTTAAATGCTGCTACAAGGTCATCAGGTAAATCTCTGATAAACCCTACTGTATCAGTAATGATAAGATCTTTTTCTTCAGGAAATTTCAATCTTCTTGAGGATGTATCAAGGGTTGCAAACATTTTATCTTCAACAAAAACTGAACTTTTTGTAAGAGCATTAAGAAGTGTTGATTTGCCAGCATTTGTATATCCTATGATTGAAACGATAGGAATTGAAAGTTCTTTTCTGCGTTTTTTTCTTTCAATTCTTGCCAGTGTAAGTTTTTCAAGTTCATTTTCAAGATGATGAATTCTTTTATTTATTCTTCTGCGATCTAATTCAAGTTTTGTTTCTCCAGGACCTCTTCCTCCGATACCTCCTGCAAGTCTTGACATGGCAGTTCCTTTACCTGTAAGTCTTGGAAGCATATAACGGAGTTGAGCAAGTTCTACCTGAACTTTTCCATCCAATGTATGAGCTCTTTTAGCAAAAATATCAAGTATAAGCTGACTACGGTCTATTACTTTTAACTCTGTCATATCAGTTATTGCTCTTATCTGAGAAGGCGTTAAATTTTGGTCAAATACTAAAAGTGTTGCTCCCATATCCATTGCTTTAATGATTAATTCTCGCATCTTACCTTCGCCAAGAAGATATTTTGGATTAATCTGTTTTACCCTTTGAATAATTTTGTCTATTACAACCAGATCCGCTGATTCAGCTAATTCTTTTAGTTCTTCCATATGTTCTTCAAGAATATATTTTGGAGCAGGGGATACACTGATAAGAATAGCCTTTTCTCGTGGATCTTGCATATCAATAAACCTTGCTCGATCCATTTCTGCCTCAAGATTAATTATAAATTCTCTGAAATTCTGTTTGAGAGAATAAAGATTTGACGAGATAATTTCAAATTGATTTTGTTTTCCATAAGGTAAAAGATGAACAATATGAACAGTTTCAGGCACTCCTTTTTCATGCGTTAAAACAGCCAGGAAGTCAAATCTAATAAATCTTAAATCAGTTATATCTTCTCTATCAGGCATTTGTTTGTTTAAATGAGTATGAATGTACCTTAAGCCTCTTAATGGTTTTTTACCAATAGGAAAATCTTCCAGTGCAGGGATTAAAATTGAATGGGCTGTTCCGACTATAACATGAGTTATATTACCTGACCTATCAATTAACACTCCGATTTGTCTATTCAATTCATAAGAAATAGAGCATAAAGATTTTGCCAATTCAGGAGTTATGAAGAACTCAGGAGGTTGTTTTTTTCTGTAAAGTCTTTCTAATACGTAAATTATACTTTTTTTTAATCCTGTTGTATTGCCGTAAATTTTAGCTATTTTAGTCCGCCTCCTTACTTTAAAAATATCAAAATTGTAAACTTTTTATCAAATAACAATAGATAGAATTATTCTCGAAGTCAAAGCCAGTATCAATGCTAAAGCAATGGTTAAAATAGTTATTAAAATCATTCTCTTAAAGCCTAATTCTCTAACTAATGCTCCCATTGTTCCAACACAGGGTATATAAAATATTGTGAATATTGTATACACGATTAATTGAAGATTTGACATAACAGTATTTAACTGAGTTGTATGCATTGCCTGAAAGAGCATTATCATTGAGAGTTCTTTTCTGAGAATACCGAAAAGAAGCGTTATTCCTGTTTGTTCTGGTAAACCAAGTAGCCAGTTAACTACTGGAGAAAAAAACTTATTTAAAATTAAATCTATTTTTAAATACTCCAGAAAACTTAGAACAATGCTACTTATAATAAGTAGTGGCCAAGCAACAAGCATGAAATCTTTTAATCTGAGCCATGTTTTCATAAAAACATTTTTAATTGCAGGAATTCTCAATGGCGGAATTTCCATTATTAGTCCTGCTGTTTCTGGAATAAATCTTGTCAAGATGGCACCTAAAATCATGATTACAAACATATTAAAAAGATAAAACCCTGCTGCAGCTAATCCTCCAATATATGCTCCAATCAGTCCGAATATTACTGTTGTTCGTGCTGCGCATGGAATTAAAACAGAAAGCGTTGCTGTGATAAAACGGTCTCTTGGAGACTCAAGTATTCTTGTTGCCATAACTCCTGGAACATTACATCCGTAAGAAATAACAAAAGGAAGAATACTTTTACCATGTAAACCAATTCTATGCATTACTGTATCCATCAAAAAAGCCATTCTTGGTAGATATCCTATATCTTCAAGAATAGTCAGTCCAATAAAAAATGGAATTAAATATGGTATAGCAACTCCTAAACCTCCTGAAAAGCCCTCAAGCAATCCTTTAAAAATAAAAAATAATAGAGAGTTTTCCTGAAAAAATTCTGGAAGTCTTTGAATTAAAGAATTGAAGATTTCTATCAGAGGTTCTTCTACAATTTTTCCAATTTCAAATACTATAAAAAATATTCCAAATAGAATTAAAAAAAGAAGAGGATAACCAAGATATTTATTTGTAAGAAGGTCGTCAACTTTTTCTCTAAATGATTTCAATGGTTCTCCAACCTTTGCTACATCTTCAAACAAATTCATTGCAAGAGCATGTCTTTCAGATGAAATAACAGTATCAGTATGTCTTCCATGTGTTGTTTTAATTTCCTCTCTTAACTCATTGATTTTTTTAAGGTTTTCAAAATATTTTCCAATTGCATCAAAAAGTTCTTTGTCTCCCTCTAATAATTTTATAGCTATGTATCTTCTGGGAATGTTTTTTAGAAACTCATGAGGAATAATTTTCTCAATTTCTTCAATTTTTTCTTCTATATCTTTGTGAAAAAATTGAATTTTTGGAATAAGTTTTTCATAGTATGCTTGTTTTGCCGAACTGAAAATTTTATCAAGACCAATTCCTTTATTTGCAACAGTTTCAATAACAGGCACTCCAAAAATTTGAGAAAGTTTTTCTTTGTTTATTTCAATTCCTTTTTTGCGAGCTTCATCCATCATATTCAAACAGATAACCATTGGAACCTGTAGTTCTGCAAGTTGAAGTGTCAATTCCAAGCTTCTTGAAAGTGCGGAAGCATCAATTACATTTATAACAACATCTGCCTGTTTAGATAAAATGTATTTTCTTGATTCTAATTCAGCCATATCAAGAGCTGTAAGGGAATAAATACCGGGTAAATCAACTATTTCAAAGGTTTCATTTCCAACTTTTACTTTGCTAACTGTATAATGGACTGTTTGTCCTGGGAAATTGGCTGTTACTGTTTTGTATCCTGCAAGCCCATTAAATATTGTGCTTTTACCAGCATTGGGTTGCCCTATAAAGGCAATTTTCATTCTATTTCCTCAACCTCTATCTTTGAGGCGACTCCCTTACCAATTGCTACATCATAACCATTAACTTCTAAAAGCACAGGACCACCTAAAAAGGAGCTTTTTTTTAAAATTACAATGTCACCAACATGTAATCCAAGACATTGAAGATGCTGACGAACACCTTTACCTCCTGAAATTTTTAAAATTCTTACTTTTTTCCCATTATCTATATTAACTAATGTTTTCACTCCTCCCTCCAGATTCATTAAAAAATCATTGTTAATAATAAAACATTTTAAGAATACCTTTCAACAATAGGGTATTTTTTCGTATCTTTGTAATGGTATTTTTCAAGGATACTCTGAAATACTTGACTTTTTTGATTCTTTTATTTAATAAATAACGATTAACATGTTTAACTGGGATTGGGAAACTAAAGAAAAACTTATTTGTGATGTTAATGAATATAAAAAGAGGTTCTCTGGTGTTCATGAGTTGATTGCCAGCCCTGATGGAGAAAGATTAGCTGCAACGGTTGAGATAGAAGATAAAAAGGTTACACTGTTTATAAATGGAAAAACATGGAATGATTCATATGAAAGGATTTGTTTTTTAAATTTTCTTCCTAACAACTCTCTTGCTTGCCTTGTTCTTCAAAACTATGAATGGACACTAGCAGTAGATGAAAGTCTTTTAGAAGAAAAATTTGATTATGCATGGAATCTTCAGTTCAGCGAACAGGCTTCAACAATAGCATTCAATATAAAAAAGGGAGACTCCTATGGAGTTTGTATAAATGGTAAAGTATGGGAGAACTTATTTTTTGATGCAAGAGATTTGTTTATTTCTCCTGATGGCAAGAAAACAGCATCTTATGTAAGAACCAAGAATCCTCAAGTTCTTGATATATTCAGTTTTAAAGAAGGCGTGTGGACAGTTGCTGTTGATGGAGTTGCATGGGATAAAAATTTTATTTCTATCTATGGATGTAATTTTAGCCCAAATAGTGAAAAAGTTTCAGCTACAGTAAGGCTTTCTCAACAGGCGTTTTCTGTAGCTGTTAATGGAGAACTCTGGAATGAGATTTTTCCTTATGCATGGGAGCCATTGTTTGTAGATGAAAATCATATTTGCGTGCCTGTGAAAACTCAAAAAGGTTTTACACTTGCACTGAATGGTAAAATAATCTGGGATAAATACTTTGTTCAACTCTGGAATCAAAGAGTAAGTCCTGATAAGAAAAAGATTGCAGCGGTAGTTGCAACTGATTTTGGAAAATGGACCATTGCAGTTGATGGCATACCTTGGAATAAAACATTTTCTCAGGCTGTTCTACCTCCTGAATTCAGTCCTGATGGTAAAAAAATTGCATCGGTTGTAAGGGAAAATAATCAATGGACCGTGGCAATTGACGGAGTGCCGTGGAAACAAGGATTTGACAGAGTCTGGTCACTTCAATTCAGTCCTGATAGCTCTCATATTGTTGCAAAAGCAGAAAAAGAAGGAGTTTATTTTATAGTACTGGATGGGAAAATAGGAAAAGACACCTTTGATATGCTATGGGAACCTCAATTTAGCCCTGATGGTGAAAAAATTCTTGTAAGATGCATTAAAAATGGTAGGTATTACAGAAGAATTTTAACAATTGGAGAGATATTGAGATAATGGAGCAGTTTTTAAAAGATCCTTCAATTTATACATTGGTAAGAGGACCTCTGGTATGGTTTGCCTTTATAGTGTTTTTTGCTGGAATGTTTTATCGGGTTTGGAAAATTATCCAGCTTGCAAAAAAAGAAAGGGTTATTTATCCCTATCTAAGCCTAAAATATACCATTCGTTCTTTTATTCACTGGCTTATACCTTATGGAAGTATAAGCATGAGAAAACATCCATGGTTCACAATTATTACATTTGTTTTTCATATATGCCTTATTTTTACTCCTATTTTTTTAACAGCACATATTGAATTATGGTATGAGTCATGGAAAATTAGTTGGTGGAGCCTGCCTCAAGATTTAGCGGATGCGATGACAATCATTGTTATAGTTTGTGTGATTTTACTCCTGATACGGAGAATTGTCCAGCCTGATGTAAGATTTTTATCAGGTAAGGGAGATTATTTGGCTCTAATCATTGTTTTATTGCCTTTTATAACAGGATTTCTTGCCAGTTATGAGCTTTTACTTGAATATAAAATTATGCTTGTAATCCATTTTATTTCTGGAGAGATTATGCTTATTTTAATTCCTTTTACAAGGTTAAATCACATGTTTTTATTCTGGTTAACAAGGGCTCATACTGGCTCTGAATTTGGTGCTGTAAGACATTCAAAGGATTACTGATATGGGCAAAGAAATTTTTATTAGAAAGCCTGTTACAGACATAGGGATAGATAAAACATTAGAAAATATCTCTGAAGTAGAGATAAAAAAAGCTATTGATAAAGTTTTAAAAAATGAAGCATCTGCAAGACTTAAGATTTTTGTTGAAACCTGTATGAGATGCGGAATGTGTACTTCCTCATGCCATCATTATTTGAGCCATGCAAATGATCCTACATATGCTCCTGCAGCTAAAGTAAAACAGACAATCTGGGATATTCTTAATAAATCGGGAAATGTAAGTAAAGAAGATATTAAAAAATATGCCAGAATTGCCTTTTCAGAATGTAACCTTTGTCGGAGATGTGTCCAGTTTTGTCCTTTTGGGATTGATATTGCTTATTTAATCTCTCTTGTAAGAAGAATATGCTGCCTTATTGGAGCAGTGCCACAGTACATACAGGATCAGGCTTTAAGCCATATGCAGACAATAAATATGCTCTGGTTCAGACAGGATGAATGGCTTGATACAGTTCAGTGGCTTGAAGATGAACTAAAAGCAGAAATCAAAAATGCAAGAATTCCTCTTGGCAAAAAAGATGCTGAAATTCTTTATCTTGCTCATGGACTTGAAGCAAAATACATGACAGGACTTCTTACAAACATGTCAAAAATAATGAATGTTGCAGGAGTTGACTGGACAATGCCAGATACTGATGGATGGGACTACACAAATAAATCATTTTATGCTCAAGATTTAGAAACAATGGGTATGGTTGTAAGAAGACATTATGAGCTTGCTTTTAAGTTAAATGTTAAAAAAATTTTAATAGGTGAGTGTGGACATGCATTTAGAACAGGAGTTTATGAAGGAGTGAGATTTCTTGGTTGGAAAAACTCTCCTATTCCATACATTCATGCTGTTGAGTTTTTCTATGAATTAATTAGAGATGGAAAGATTAAGATTGCAAAAAAAATTGAAGAACCTGTTACAGTACAGGATCCTTGTAATATTGTAAGATATAGAGGATTGGGAAAAATGATTAGATATATAGTGAAAGCAACATGTGAAAACTTTATTGATATAGATCCAAGATATGAATATAACTACTGCTGTTGTGCAGGTGGAGGAATGATAGACTCAGGACCTCCATGGAAAATGGCAAGGATTGAAGGTGGCAAAATAAAAGCAGAACAGATAAAACAGACAGGTGCGAAAATAGTAATTGCTCCCTGTCATACATGTCACAAAGGAATTGAAGATTTAAATGACTATTATAAACTTGGAGTGCATGTTAAATTTTTGACTGATATTATTGCTGAAGCAATAGAGATTCCAGAAGAGATGAAACCATGAAAAAAATGTTTTTTATAGTTTTATCAGTATTTATTTTTTTGGCTATGACAATTTATTCTAAAAGTCAAACAGATTTTATAAAGCCTGAAAATCTTATAGAAATAGCACATAAAGAAGTGTTTGGCATTCTTCAGTATGGTAAAGTTATATTTGAACATCAAAAACATGTTGATTCTATGGCAAAAATACTTAATAAACCTCAAGAATTAGTCTGTCAGGAATGTCACTTAAAGGATAAATATAATGATTTTGTTTTTTCTTTTCAAGAAAACATAAAAAATCCTGAAGAGCTTAAAAATGCCTATCATAGTAAGTGTCTAATCTGTCATCAAAAACTAAGTGCTCAAAATAAAAAAACAGGTCCTGAAATTCTTTCCTGCAGAGAATGCCATAAAAAAGTAAATGAAAAAATTAAGATAAGATATCCTGTATTTGATTTTGATTTTTATCTTCATGACAATCATATTAAAAAACATAAAGAAGACTGTAGCCTCTGTCATCATATCTATGACATTGAAGAAAAAAATAAGGAACTTGCACTTGTATATGAAAAAGGAACTGAGCAGTCATGTTATTATTGTCACGATTTTACTAAAAAAAGAGGGACTGAGCTTTCAAAAATAGTCAAAGTAGCAAAGGAAAAGAATTTAAACATAAAGAATTCCTATCATAAACTTTGTTTAAACTGTCATGTTAATAATAAAATAAAGGGATTAGAAGCAGGTCCTGTAGAATGCTCAAAGTGTCATACAGGAAAATACAGGACAATTGAAGAGCTTAAAGAAGTTTCAAGACCTCAAAGAGACCAACCAGATAAAGTATTTCTTAGCATTGAAGAAGGAAAGATGAAAGGCGTTGCTTTTAAACATAACTTCCATGAGAAAAACAATAAAACATGCAGAGGCTGTCACCATGAAACACTAAAGGCTTGCAGGGATTGCCATACTCTGAAGGGTAAACAAGAAGGTGGATTTGTAAATACTCTTACAGCTTTTCATTCACTTAATACAAAGATAAGTTGTCAGGGCTGTCATAAACAGATAACTTTAAAAAAAGAGTGTTTGGGTTGCCATTACTTTATTGCACCAATTAAAACAGAAGTAGGTAACAGAGAAATCTGTATTCGCTGTCATACAGGGAAAAAAGAACCTGAAGAAGTAAGTCCATTTACAGTATTATCAGACAAACTAAAAAAAGAGATAATAATAAAACATATTGAAAATGAGTTTAAACCCGTAAAAATGCCGCATTACAGAATGATTAAAAAGCTTACTGATATCTCAAATCAAAGTCGTATTGCCACATACTTTCATAAAAATATTCAGAGTATCTGTAAAGGCTGTCATCATAAAAGCAAAGAGGATGCCGAAGCTCAAAAAGATAATCCTCCTGCATGTGCAGTTTGTCATAGTATCTTTTTTGATGCAAAGGCATTGGGAAGACAGAGACTTCAATCAGCATATCACAGCATGTGCATAAAATGCCATGAAAACATGAGCCTTGAAAAACCAAAAAAATGCAGTGAATGTCATGAAAGAAAAAGGAGTAATGTAAATGTACATAATTGAGCAACTTTTTTCACATCACGGATATGAATATTTAGTGGCTATACTTTCAATATTTGCTTTTATAGTAATTTTTAACATGATTAAAGAAAAGAAAAACTATTAGAGGATTGATTATGGATAGAAGAGATTTTCTTAAAAAAGCCCTTACAGTTGCAGGATTAACTCTTATAGGCAAGAATACTTTTGCTACAGATTTTTCAAAATTCTCTACAGGAAATGTGGCAAACAGAAAAAACTGGGAAAAGTATGAAGAAATAAAAAAAGTAGATATACTGCATAAAGAACCCTATGCTGTTTTGGTTGACTTAACAAAATGTATTGGTTGTCGTAGATGCGAATGGGCATGTAATGAATGGAATAAAAATCCTAACAGACCCATTAATGAATTTGAAGAATCAAAAGATAAAAAGCCTTCGGTTTTTGATAAAGTCCGAAGACCTGCTGCTGGTTCATTTACAGTAGTTAATAGATTTTATGAAAATAGTATCTCTGTATATGTTAAAAAACAATGTATGCATTGTATTGATCCTGCCTGTCAGGCTGCTTGCTTTGTTGATGCCTTTAAAAAAACTGAACAAGGTGCTATTCTTTATAATCCATCACTTTGTGTGGGATGTCGTTACTGCATGATTGCATGTCCCTTTGATATTCCAGCCTATGAATATTATGATCCTATTACTCCACAGATTACAAAATGTACAATGTGTTTTGATAGAATTACAGAAGGCAGATTTCCTGCCTGTGTTGAAATATGTTCAGCTGATGTTATGAAAATCGGATTAAGAAGTGAAATACTTAAGCTTGCTCATGAAACAATAAATAATAATCCTCAAAGATATATTCCTCATGTTTATGGAGAGCATGAAGCTGGAGGAACAAGCTGGCTTTATATTTCTGGAGTACCCTTTGAAAATCTTGGCTTTCCAAAACTTGATAAAAATCCTATTCCAAACCTTAGTAAAAATTTTCTTTTCACTGTCAAAGTACTTGAAATAATTGCTGCTGTTCCACTTGTCTGGGGTGCTTATTATATGATTTCAAAAAATAAAAAAAATAAAAATGAAAGCCATGACAAAGAGTAGCTGGTTCAGAGAAAAAATTCTTTTAGGTATGACATTTAAAGAATATATATCAAGTAGAGCAACTTTCTGGAATCTCATTGCGTTAATTATTCTTATTGTATCCTTTTATTCAATGGGATACAGACTTATTTACGGACTTGGACCTGCAACAAATCTTTCAGATACCTATCCATGGGGATTATGGATTAGTTTTGATATTCTTGCAGGAATTGCTCTTGCTGCACCAGGACTTACAGTAGGAACAGCGGTTTATCTTTTTGGAATAAAGGATTACAAACACTTTGCCAAACCAGCAATTCTTTCAAGCCTTCTTGGCTATGTATTTGCAGTCTTTGCTTTGATGTTCGATCTTGGTAGATATTACCGTATTTTCTATGTAATTGGCTGGTCGTGGGGATTAAACTCAATACTTTTTCTAATTGCATGGCATTTCTTTTTGTATATTATCATCTGCTTTATTGAGTGGTTTCCTTCATTCTTTGAATGGCTTGGTAGAGAAAAACTGAGAGATTTCTTTTCAAAACTTGGTATATGGGCAACGGTTTTTGGAGTCATTATAGCAGGGGGACATCAATCAGCACTTGGTGGAATTTTTCTTGTTGCTCCTACAAAACTGCATCCACTCTGGTATTCAGCATTGCTTCCACTTTTCTTTCTTATTTCTGCAATTTTTGCTGGTATATCAATGGTTATAATAGAAAGCACTATATCGCATAGAGTTTTCAGAGATAAAATCAAAAACTTTCATCAGAAAGATTTTGATGTAAAAACATTAGGACTTGCTAAAGCAATTGTTTTTACACTTTTTGTATACTTAATCCTTAAAATTTTTGATCTTATTCATTATAACAGGTGGCATTATTTAAGTACTGATTATGGATTATGGTATCTTTTTGAAAACATTGGCTTTGTTTTGACTCCTGCAATTACTTTAATTTATGCAATAAGAATAAAATCTGCTAAATTAGTGCGGATTATGGCTTTCTTTATAGCATCAGGAGTTATAATTAATAGATTCAATATAAGTTTAATTGCCTACAACTGGTATGTTCCACTTCCAGAAAAGTACTATCCTACCTGGATGGAAGTTGCTCTCTCGTTAGGAGTTGTAATTTTGATAATATTGTCTTACCGATTTATTGTAAGAAGAATGCCTATTTTTTATTAGAATTTATATCCTCATATTTTATTTTTGATATCCTTTGTCCTACCATTTCTATTACTCTGAAATTTTTATCGTCAATATTTACAGTATCACCAACGTGTGGTATTCTCTGAAGTGATGTGAGAATAAATCCTCCCAAAGTGTCATACTCTTCTGATTCTTCAATTTGTATGCCATAATCTTCCTTTAAGTCTCTTATTGAAATTGCAGCATCAATTATCATTGAACCATCAGGGAGGGTAATTACAGGCATTTCAATATCATACTCATCTCTGATTTCACCTACAAGTTCCTCAAGAATATCTTCAAGGGTTACAAGTCCTGTTACAACTCCATATTCATCAACAACTATTGCCATATGAACTCTTTTTTTCTGCATTTCTTTAAGAAGTATGTTTATTTTCATTGTTTCAGGAACAAACATTGGAGGTTTAAGAAGTCTCTTTATATCGAATAACTCAGGATTTTTAATGATCGCATTGTAAAAATCTTTTGCATGAAGTATTCCTCTAATATCATTCATGTCCTTTCCTAATGCAGGGTATCTTGAGAATTTTTCATCCATTATAATTTCTTTAATTTCATTAACATTCATATAAATGCTAACAGTAACCATTTGAGGTGCTGGCACCATTATTTCTTTAACTGTTATTTCAGCAAAACTAAAGGCACTGTGAATAAGTTGTCTTTCATCTGGTTCAAATATTCCTTTTTCTTCTCCCTCTTCAATTAAAAGTTTTAGTTCCTCCTGTGAAATAAATCCTCTTTGTGAAAATGCTCTGAGCCCAAAAGGTTTAAGAATAAAGTTTGTGCTAATAGTGAGGATTTTTACAAAAATAAAAGTTAATTTTGAAAATCTATCAATAAATTTTGCAGTTTTTAAACTTATCCATTCAGGATGAGATAGTGCAATGGATTTGGGAATTAGTTCACCAGCTACAACTGACAAATATGTCACTAATATTACAACTATTGCTATAGATATTGCTTCTGCAGAAATTTTTAAAAAACTAAATGGTAAAATCTCAATCAAAGGTTTAATATTTTTTACTGCATATGCACCTGCTACTGCTGAAGCAAGGCTTCCTATAATAGTAATTCCAACTTGAATTGTTGCAAGAAATTTATCTGGACTTTCCTTGAATTTTTTAACTATTTCAGCATTCTGTCTTTTTTCTTCTATCAGCTGTTTAAGTTTTGTTTTTCTTAATGTAACTACTCCGATTTCAGCTGCAGCAAAAAAACCATTCAAAATAATAAGAAAAATTATTAAAAAAATTTCGTTCATATTAATAAATGTAGAATAAAATAAGCAGTCTCTAGCTTAGCAATACTGGTAATAAAACCCAAAAATTACTCCTGCTGTCAATTTGACACATGAAAATCTAATTTAATAACTTTTTATCCTTTTTACCAATGCTTCTGCAACCTCTTGTGTTCCAACAGGTGGAATTGGATTATCAGGTGATTTCATATCATAGGTGACAAATTTACCTTCTTTTATTATTTCAGCTACTGCTTTCTCTATTTTATTTCCAGCTTTTTCTTCTCCAATATGTCTCAACATCATAACAGCACTTAATATTATTGCAAAAGGATTTACCTTATTGAGTCCCTTGTATTTTGGGGCACTTCCATGAGTTGGCTCAAAAACCGCATATTCATCTCCGATATTTGCACCTGGTGCCAATCCAAGTCCACCAATAAGTCCAGCTGCTAAATCGCTGATAATATCTCCATAAAGATTTGGCAAAACCAAAATATCATATAATTCAGGCTTCTGAACAAGTTGCATACACATATTATCAACGATTTTATCTTCAAATTCAATATCAGGATAATGTGTAGCAACCTGTTTTGCTACTTCAAGGAAAAGTCCGTCAGTGTGTTTCATAATGTTTGCTTTATGAACTGCTGTAACTTTTTTTCGTCCATTTTTTCTTGCATACTCAAAAGCAAATCTGACAATTCTTTCACTACCAAAAACTGAAATTGGTTTAATGCTTATACCTGAATCTTCTCTAATTTTTTTGCCTGATTTTTCTTCAATAAATCTGATTAAATCAATTGTTTCAGGCTCGCTCTTTTTGAACTCTATACCTGCATATAGGTCTTCAGTGTTTTCCCTTACAATCACTAAATCAATATTGTCATATAATGTTTTCGCGCCTTTGAAGCTCTTACATGGTCTGACACAGGCATAAAGGTCCAGAGCTTGTCTTAATGAGACATTAACACTTCTGAACCCTGTTCCAACAGGAGTTGTTACAGGTCCTTTTATAGCAATTTTGTTTTTCTTTATTGATTCAATAACTCTTTCAGGAAGCGGAGTACTTTCTTTTAAATATACTTCTTCTCCTGCATTTTGAATTTCCCATTGAATTTGAACGCCTGTAGCTTCAACAACTTTTTTCATTGCTTCTGAAATTTCAGGGCCTATACCATCTCCGGGTATCAAAGTAATTGTATGCATCTAATCCTCCTTATTGAAATAGAAAATCATTAATCTTAGGGGATTACAGTTAGAATCTGTTTGACAATATCAGGATAAGTTGCTATAAATTTTAACTCATCATCAGTAAGAGGTTTCTGTGTATGCAGATTTGCATATTGAACAAGTTCAAGAATTTTTCTTGCTTCATTGTCATCGTGAAATTCTATTCCAAGTTTGCTGTATACATATCTGAATCCTTTAATTCCACCATATTCTCCTGTTGTTATGATTCTACCTGTTTCAAGAAGTTCGGGTTCACCACGTCCTACATCTTCAGGAGAATAAAGTTCATAGTTAGCCCTATCTTTAAGAACACCATCTGCATGAATTCCTGATTCATGAGCAAAAGCATTTGCACCAACACCGGGTTGATTTATAGGAATAGGGATATTGAAGGCATAGGATGCGTATTTTGCTATTTTCCATGCCATTTTTAGATTAACATGTTCATCAAGAGGGCATTTTTCTTTCAAACCATGAGAAAATTTTAATGCCAGAATTGTTGAAACTAAATCAGCATTTCCTGCTCTTTCACCATATCCATTGACTGTTGTATTTATGTAACTGTCAACTCCTGCTTCTATTGTTCCTTGTGCTCCTGCAACAGACACTGCTTCTGCCATTCCAAGGTCATTATGGCAATGCATTTCAATAGGAAACTTTGTTGCCAGTGCAAGAGTATGAATTCTTTCATAAATAGTAATTGGGTCTTCACATCCAAGTGTATCACAGTAACGGAATCTATCACCTCCTGCTTCTTTCCCTGCAAGAATAAATTCAATTAATCTACTTAACTCTGTACGGGAAGCATCTTCTGCATTAAATCCAACTGTTTCTGCTCCCAATTCTTTAGCAAGTTTTACAGCATTATACATTCCTTTTACAATATCATTCCAAGTTTTTCTTCCCTGAAATTTCCCCTGTATCATTATCTCAGATGTAGAAACTGAAAGATTAAGATGTTTTATTTTGGGGCAATTCTTAAAAGTCAATTCCACATCCTCAGGAATTGCTCTTGTCCATCCTTCAAGATGAATTCTTTTAAATACACCAAGTTCAGCAAGTTCTAAATTAGCATTGATATAATTAACTTCGTGTTTTAATGTTGGAAAACCTATTTCACTTTGGTAAACTCCCATCTCATCAAGATATAAATTTAGCAAAGTTTTAGAAAGCTTTGGAAGCAATATTCTTGAAGTCTGAACACCGTCTCTATTTGTTACATCAATAAGATATACTTTAGCTTTATTTGCCATTTATTCCTCCTGAATAGAATTTTTTATTGTTTTTTTTGAGATATTTCGCGTGGAATAGCTACTTTGCCTGTTCTAACAAATTCTTTTATTCCCAAAGGTTTCATTAGTTCAATAAAAGCCTGAATTTTTTTTTCATCTCCTGTAACTTCTATTGTATAAGTTGTTGGTCCTGAATCAACAACTCTGCCTCTAAATATTTCTACTGTTTTCAATAATTCCAATCTATTTTCTTTTCTTGGTGCAACCTTAATTAAAACCATTTCTCTTTCCACATGGTCTATTTCAGTTAAATCAACAACTTTAATAACATCAATTAATCTATTGAGTTGCTTTGTAATTTGTTCAATAACTCTATCATCTCCTGTTGTAACAATTGTCATTATTGAAATATTAGGATCTATAGTTTCACCAACTGACAAACTTTCTATATTATAGCCTCTACCACTGAACAGTCCTGCTATCCTTGCTAAAACACCAAATTTATTTTCTACAAGCACAGAGATTGTATGTCTCACAGTTGCCTCCTATTTCACTGCTTTGAGTTTACGCTCTTTTTTCTTCTCTTCAAGAATCATCTGGTCAATAGGAGCTCCTGGGGGTACCATGGGATAAACTTTTTCTTTCCAGTCCACAACAAAATCCATAAATACAGGCTTTCTTATTGATAAAGCTTCTCTTATAACTGGTTCAACCTCATTTGGTTTTGTTGCTCTTAATCCAACTGCTCCGTAGGATTCTGCAACTTTAACAAAATCAGGAGCTGTGCTTAAGTAAGTATGTGAGTACCTTTCACCATAAAAAATTTCTTGCCATTGTCTTACCATTCCAAGATAACTGTTATTAATTATGGCAACCTTTACTGGCAGATTATAAATCACAGCAGTAGCAAGTTCCTGTATGTTCATCTGAATGCTTCCATCACCTGCAATGTCAATAACAGTCATGTCAGGAAAAGCAAGCTGGGCACCAATTGCAGCAGGAAATCCATAACCCATTGTTCCAAGTCCTCCTGATGTTACTAATCTGCGAGGTTTATCAAATTTATAAAACTGTGCTGCCCACATCTGATTCTGTCCAACTTCTGTTGTAATAATAGCATCCCCTTTTGTAACTTCGTATATTTTTTCAATAACATACTGGGGTTTGATTACTGCAGGATTAAACTCATAAGCTAAAGGTCTTTCTTTTTTCCACTGGTTTATCTGTTTTAGCCATGCTTGTCTTATTTCCTGCCATTGAGGTTTAACTTCTTCTTTTAAAATTTTATTCAAAACCTGTAAAACTCTACTTACATCACCAACTATAGGGATATCTACTCTTACATTTTTACGAATAGAGGTAGGGTCAATATCAATATGGATAATTTTAGCGTTTGGTGCAAAAGCATCTGTCTTACCTGTAACTCTGTCATCAAATCTCATTCCAATTGCAATTATTAAATCTGAGTTTTGAACTGCCATATTTGCATAGTATGTTCCGTGCATACCGAGCATTCCAAGTGAGAACTCATGTGTGACTGGAAAACTTCCGAGTCCCATAAGTGTATTTGCAACAGGAATCTGTGTAAACTCTGCAAGTTCTTTTAAGTATTCATGAGCATTAGAAATAACACAACCTCCTCCTGCAATAATAACAGGTTTTTTTGCTTTTCCTATTTCCTGTGCAGCTTTTTTTATCATATAAACATTACCTTCATAAGTAGGGTTATAGCTTCTTATATGAATTTTTTCAGGACAAACAAACTCTGTTCTTCCCTGTATAACATCTTTTGGAAGGTCTATAAGAACAGGTCCTGGTCTGCCAGAAGTTGCAATATAAAAAGCTTCTCTTATCTGTTTTGCTAAGTCTTTAACATCTTTAACAAGAATATTGTATTTAGTGCACGGCCTTGTAATTCCTACTATATCTGCCTCCTGGAAAGCATCATTCCCAATAAGAAATGTTGGGACCTGTCCTGTAAAAACAACTAAGGGAACAGAGTCCATGTATGCATTCGCAATCCCTGTTACAGTATTCGTTGCACCTGGACCACTTGTTACAAGAACAACACCTGGTTTGCCACTAACCCTTGCATATCCATCAGCTGCATGTGTTGCTCCTTGTTCATGTCTGGTGAGGATTAATTTTATATCTGGGTCATCATAAAGAAGGTCAAAAATGTCAAGAATTACTCCGCCGGGGTATCCAAAAATATGTTTTACGCCCTCCCTTTTTAAACACTCAATCAAAATTTCTGCACCCTTCATCTTTGCCATGGTTATACCCTTTATATTATAAGTTTTAAATAATAAAATACCATAATAATTTTTATTTAATCAATTCATCTAGCATTTTTATGCTTTTAAACACACTTTCAATTGTATGAGCCTCAATTGTATAGATACAATTTTTATTTTTAAATAATTCAAAAAATTTTTCAAAATCAAAACAACCGTTTCCTATAGCAAGATGTTCATCAAAATTTTTATTGTTGTCGTGTAGATGAACCTCAACAATATAGTCATTCAAGCAGAAAATCCATTCTGCAATACTTTTTTTTGAGAAGAGATTAAAATGCCCTGTATCAAAACATATTCCAAAATAGGGAGAGGAAATTTTTTCTACAAGCATTCTTAGACTTTCAGGTTCTTCTTCAAAAATATTTTCTATAGCGATTTTAATATTTAATTGTTCAGCTCTTGGTAAAATTTTCTCCCATGTTTTTAGACTTGCCTCAAGCCATGTATTTACTTTAAAGGCATACTTCCATTTTTCATAACCTGAATGAAAAACTATTGATTTTGGAGTTAGCAAGGCAGCAACATCAAAAATCTGATTAAATCTTTCGATTGTCACTTCTCTTACTTTTGAATCAATAGCACCAGGAGATAAATCCATAAATGGTGCATGAAAAGATAAAGAAAGCTCATTAGAAAGAGCGTTCTTGAGTTTTTCTATGTCTTTTTTTGTGATGTAATCAAGAGTTTGAGAGTTAAAATATATTTCAAGATTGAATCTCTCTTTTGTAATAATATCTATATGTTCATAGATTTTATTATATGGCACATGAATATAAGACTTTACCATCTATGTTGATTTTCCTTCTATTTTTTTGAATGTTTTATTTGAGTTAGATGAACTATTGTCTGAGTTGTTTTTTCTTGCATAGTCTGTTACATACCAGCCACTGCCCTTTAAAATAAAAGAAGACTGAGAGACAAGTTTTTTAACTTCTCCTCCACAAACAGGGCAATTCTTTAGAAGTTCTTCAGTGAATTTCTGAATAACTTCATGAATTTTGTGACATTTAAGACATTCATACTCATAAATTGGCATTTATAATGCACCCCCTTAATCTGAATATATTGATAAATTTTATTTTAAAACATCATGCTTTATTTTTGGTATAATTAAGAAAAAAAATTTTTAGGAGGCTTCAAAAATGAAATTTTTTGTTACAGGTGGAGCCGGTTTTATAGGAAGTGATTTTGTAAGATTAGCTGCAAGAAAGGGTTGGAAGGTTACAGTTGTTGATAAATTGACCTATGCAGGGGATATGGAAAGACTTAAGCCAATTCAAGACAGACTTGATTTTTATACTGTTGACATCCTTGATAAAGAAGAATTAAGAAAAATATTTGAAAAACAAAAGCCACAAGTAATATTGCATTTTGCAGCTGAAACAAATATAGATAGATCAGTTATAGAGCCGAGTGTTTTTATGGAGACAAATATTATAGGAACAATATACCTTCTTGAACTTGCTAAAGAGTTTGAAGTACAAAAGTTTATAAATATTACATCTTATGAAGAATATGGCGATATTAAAGAGGGGGAAAGAGACGAAGACAGTCCTTTAAATCCTCGTTCACCCTATGCTGTAAGCAAGGCTTCCGCAGATATGCTTGGACAAGTTTACTGGAGAGCTTTGAAGCTTCCGGTTATTACTGTCAGACTATGCAGCATTTATGGTCCTTGGCAGAATCCTGAAAGACTTATTCCCATGACAATTCTAAAAGCTTTGCGAAATGAGCAAATTCCAATTTATGGAACAGGTGAAATAATAAGAGAGTGGCTTTATTTATGTGATTGTATTAGAGCAATTTTTGCTCTTCTTGAAAAAGGCAAAACAGGTGAAGTATATAATGTGGGTAGCGGAGAGAGATTTACAGTAATTGATATTATAAAACAAATATTGAAAATTCTTGATAAGCCTGAAAAATTGATAAACTTTGTGCCCGACCGTCCCGGTCATGAAAAAAGGTTTGCGATTAGTAGTGAAAAAATAAAGAATACCACAGGCTGGTCTCCTACAACAAAATTTGAATCAGGTTTAAAATCTACAATAGAGTGGAATTTAAATAATAGAACATGGCTTTTTAAAAAGTTGTTTTATTATGAAGACTTATGGAGCAAGCTATACAAAGAGGATTAAATTACTATATTGGTACATCTGGATGGCAGTACGGACATTGGAAGGGAATTTTTTATCCTGAAAAATTAAAATATTCAGAGTGGCTTTCTTATTACTGCAGGTATTTCTCCACTGTTGAAATAAATGTAACTTTTTACAGAGATGTGAAACCTTTAACATTTCAAAAATGGTATAACCTAACACCAGAAGATTTTTTATTTTCAGTAAAACTTTCAAGACAGATAACACATTTTAAGAAACTCAAAATTGAAAAAGCTGTAATTGATGGTTTTATCAAGAAGTATTCAATATTAAAAGAAAAACTCGGAGTTATACTGATTCAGCTTCCACCAGGCTTAAAATTTGATAAGATACTGATTGATAATTTTATTTCCATGTTAGACAGAAAATATAAATATACAATTGAAGTGAGGAATAAAACATTTATTAATGATATTTTTTTTGAAATTCTGAAACTGAATAATATTGCTTTCTGCATAGCAGACTCTGCTGGAAGATTTCCTTACTACGAGATAGTTACTGTAGATTTTGTTTATGTAAGACTTCATGGTTCACAGAAGCTTTATGCTTCAGATTATACAGATAAAGAACTCAGTGAATGGGCTCAAAAACTTAGAATATGGAATAAAACTGCATACGTCTACTTTGACAACGACTATATGGGATATGCTATAAAAAATGCATTAAAACTTAAAGATTTTCTTACTGACATTTCTTTTTCTCAAAGATAGGACATAGCCCTTCCTCAGTATTCGTTGGTAAAGCTTTTGTAAACAAATACTCTTTTATGTTATCTTTGCCGATAATGATTTTTTTTGTTTCACCCTCATCACAAAATAAAACAGGAACATTTTCTATTTTCAAAGACTTAAGAATGCCTGCAATATTTTTCGCTTCAATAGTCTGAACTAAAATTGAATGAGTTTTACTGAATTGAATTACTTCTTCACAGTGAGGACATCCCTTAGAGTAAACAAGAACATACTGGCCAGAATACACCTGTTTAATCTCAGGATTTACAACATAGGTCATGAAAAAAACAGAAATAAAACCAGCAAAGGCTAGAATTATTTCAAATCGTTTCTCAAAAATTCTAAGTAAACTACTTAAAAAGAGGATCCCAAATACAGCAAGACAAAAAAGGCAAATTTCTTTTATTATAAAACTCTGGAAGCCTAATAAATAACCTTCTACTGATAAAGCCACAACAAGGATGCCAGAATGAAGTTTTTCAAAAAGATTATTTAATGGCTCAGAAAATTTATAAGAGGAGATAAAAAATAGTATTCCAAATACAATTAAGCCTGAAATAAGAAGAGAGAGATTCCCACCTTTAACAAAGCTTTCTACAACTTTGCATTCTTGTGTTGTGCATATACTTTTCCCATAAAAATAAAGAATAGTTTCAGCAAATACGATTAAAAAGCCTATAAAATAAAACAAAGAGCTTATTTTCCTAATTTTAAACATATATTAAATATAACATTACTTATACAGGTTTCTAAAGAGTTAAAATACCAAAATTCTAAAATAGCCTAATATATCTTGATGGAAAACTGAAAGAGTGTAAACATTGACATGTGTAAAGATTTTATGATAATTTTTTACATGTTATCATTTTTAAAAAAATGGAAAAAGAAAAGGCAGTTAAGAAAACTTAATAGACTAATGAAAGAATTTGAAGAGATACGTGAAAATTTATTAAAAAGGGCAGAAGCAATTGAAGAATTTGCAAATAGAAGGATAAAAGAGTTAGAATTAAAAATAAACTATATGGAAGAACAATTGGCGATCTTTGAGAAAATAATAGATTCACTTGATCCCAAAAAAAGAATCAATTAATGCGGGTGTAGCTCAGCTGGTAGAGCACAACCTTGCCAAGGTTGGGGTCGCGGGTTCAAATCCCGTCGCCCGCTTTTTTTATTGGCGACGTACCCAAGTGGCTAAGGGAGCGGTCTGCAAAACCGCCATTCGCCGGTTCGAATCCGGCCGTCGCCTTTTATATTTTCTATCTTATTCCTACTAAAATCCAGAGATTTTTAATCGTGATTGAGCATGATTAGAATAAAATAAAAAAATTTTAAGTATTGCCCTTCAGAATGAGATAAAAATCTCAAAAATACAGAACTGAAATGAGGCCAGTAGGCGTTCATACTTCAATAAAAGACAGTATTCTTAATGCAATTGAAGAGGCAAAGCATCTTCAATGCAAAACATTTCAAATCTTTCTTCATAGTCCAAGAATATGGAAGATACCTGAATTTGAAGATAAGACCATTGAAGAATTTAAAAAACAGATTCAAGAAAACAGCCTGAGCCCTTTTATTGTTCATGCGTCTTATTTAATAAATCTCATTTCATCCAATCCAAAAACCGTAAATTCCTCAAAGTATCTTCTTAAAAGAGAAGTTTTGATGTCAGATTTACTTGGTGCTGATTATTATGTGCTCCATCTAAAAGATAATCAGAAAATGGAAAATGAAGAAATTTTTGAGAAAGTCAGAGAAGCTTTTAATAAAATCGGAAAACTCAAAAAATGTAAAATCCTTATTGAAAATACAGCAAAAAGTAAGATAACTGCTAGAATTTCAGACCTTTTTGAAACATTTAAAACTGTTAATACAGAAAATCTTGGTGGAATTTGTATTGATACCTGTCACTTGTTTGCTGCAGGTTACGATATCTCTAATGAAAAGGTAATTTCAGAATTTATTGAAGAAGTTAAAAATTTCGGGGATTTTAATCTCATAAAACTTGTTCATTTAAATGATTCAAAGGCATCTGTTGGTTCAGGAATAGATAGACATGAACATATTGGTAAAGGGAATATAGGTATTAAAGGATTTGAAAATTTTTTAAAAATCAAAGAGATATCCCATCTGCCATTAATTCTTGAGACCCCAAAAAAGTCTCTTCAAGATGATATAAATAATCTTAATGCTGTAAAAGAAATTCTTAAGAAGTTAGAATACTAAAAATTTCTTTATATCTTTCAGCAGTTTTATTAACTATATCTTCAGGTAGTTGCGGTGCTGGTGGTTTTTTGTCCCATTTTATAGAAAGAAGGTAATCTCTTACAATTTGTTTATCATAGCTGTCTTGAGGTTGTCCTGCTGTATAATTTTTTAGTGACCAGAAACGAGAGGAATCAGGTGTTAACAACTCATCAATAAGAATAAGTTTTCCATTGAAAAAGCCAAATTCCATCTTTGTGTCAGCAATGATAATCCCTTTTTTTTCAGCAAGCTGAGCAGCTTTTTTGTAAATTGATATTGAAAGTTCTTTAACTTTATGAGCAGTCTCTTCTCCAAGTATCTGAACAGTTTCTTCAAAACTTATGTTTATATCATGTCCTTGTTCTGCTTTGGTACTTGGTGTAAAAACAGGTTCTGGCAGTTTAGCAGATTCAACAAGTCCTTCAGGAAGCTTTATTCCGCAGATCATTCCTGTTTTTTGATAGTCTTTCCATCCTGAACCGCTTAGATATCCACGAACAATGCATTCAACAGGAAGGGGTTTAGCTTTTCTTACAAGCATACTTCTTTCTTTAAGAGTTTCCTTATAAGCAGATAAAGGTTCGGGAAATTCCTCTACATTTGCAGAAACAATATGATTTTCAACAATGTCTCTTACTTTGTCAAACCAGAATAGAGATATCTGAGTTAAAATTTTTCCTTTCCCAGGGATTCCAGTTGGCAACACAACATCAAAAGCAGAAACTCTATCTGTTGCTACAATTAGTAAGTAATCGTTAACTTCGTAAATATCTCTCACTTTACCTCTTTTGAGGAGATTTACTCCTTCAAAATTTGTTTCAAGAACTATGTTGTTCATGGTTTCTCCTCCTTTAAATTATTAACAGATTTATTCCATGCCCTAACTTTAAAGAATTTTCAATTGCTTTTTTTACAAACTCCTTAGATGCCTTAAATGCCTCCAATGGGTTATATCCTTTGCATAAAAAAGAAACAAAAGCTGATGAAAAAGCACATCCTGTTCCATGAAACTCTCCAGGAATTCTTTCCCCTTCTATTTTATGAAACTCTTTTCCATCATAAAGTATATCAATTGCTTTTTCTTCAAGATGTCCACCTTTAATTATAATAAATTTTGTTCCTATTTGATAAAGTCGCTCGGAAGCTTCATATATATCCTCAATTCTTTTAATCTTTACTTTTGTTAGCAACTCTGCTTCAGGAATGTTTGCTGTAACAGCAGTTGAAAGAGGAAGGAGTTTCTCTTTAAGAATTTCCAATGCATTATTTTCTATTAATTTAGCTCCCAACGTAGAAGTAATAACAGGATCAACTACAATGTTTTTTATATTGAATTTTTTAATACTTTCAATCACACACTCTATAGCTTCTTTGCTGTAAATCATGCCTGTTTTTGCCCCATGAGGTTTTAAATCTTTTAAAAGAGTTTCAAATTGACTGTTTATAGTTTCTTTTTTCAGTGGAAAAATAGATGAAAACTCCATTGTACTCTGAGCGGTTATAGCAGTTATAACGCTTATTCCATAAATTCCTAAAGAATGAAAAACTTTCAGATCCATCTGGATTCCTGCTCCAGATGTTGGATCAGAAGCTCCTATGGTTAAAGCTATTTTCATTTTTTTTCAATGTTTTTTATTAATTCTGCTCCATAAAGAAAAACTGACCAACCATAAAAAAGCCACATAAGAAGTGCAAGAAAGGTTGATACAGAACCGTAAAGAGTACTTATTTTGATTATTTTTACAACATAAAAAGCAAAAACATATTTGGCAATTTCAATCAATACTGTTGTAATTAAAGCCCCTGTTAAAATTGAACTAAGCTTAATTTTTTTGTTTGGCAAAATTTTATAAAGCAAGGCTGTAATAACAAACATCAACACAAAAGGAAAAATATACTTCAGAAAAAAGCCCAATAAAATGTTTAGTTCAGAAAATATCATTGGTTGAAAAATTTTTATAAGATAGGTCAATGCAAATGAAGCTGCTACAGTAATTGTTAGAAGAAGTATTATAAAAAATGACATCAAAAGTGACATTATAAAATGTCTCTTTTTTCCAGTTTTAAAAATTTTATTAAGTGAAAATTCAATTGCTGTAAAAAGTTGTAAAGAAAAAAAACCATAAAGAATTAGCGAAATAGTGCTTACTTCCTTTGCTGCTAAAATTTTTCTTAATTCCTTAATCAGATGTAATTCTATAGCAGGAAAAAATGTAATTAATTTTGAATATACAAATTTTATAACCCTTTCTTCCTGCAGTATGTTAATCAGAATGTTAACAATAAACATGCTCAAAGGAATAATTGATAAAATTGAAAAAAAAGCAAGTGAAGAACTTAAAAAAACTCCTTCATCATCGTAAAAATCTTTAACACTTATGATAAAAGCCTGTGGAAGCTTTATAATCATTTTAGTAACTTTTCTGCATTAAGATGACATATTTTTTCCATAAGCTCTTTTGGAAGGCCAAGTTTTTTAAGGCTTTCTATTTCCTTACCCTGATCTGCCCATGGAGAGTCAGTTCCAAAAAGAATATACTCTGATGGATGTTTAAGGATTAGTTCTTTAATTTTTTCTTCAGGAATCCAACCAAATGAAAAAGATATTTCCATAAAAATATTTTTACCAATCATTAATTGTTCAACCTTATCCCACTCTTTCCACGCACCAAGATGGGTTGCAATAAACTTGAGTTCTGGAAACTTATTTAAAACATTCATTATTCTTTTAGGAGAAGCAATATCCCATTCAGGAAAGGCTATATCATAGCCGCTGTGCATAACAATCAGCATATCATTTTCAATAAGCGCTTCATATATGGGATAAATTTTTTCATCATCAATTGAAAAACCCTGATAGAATGGATGCATTTTTATCCCATAAAAACCTGATTTTTTAATCAATTTAATATGTGCTTTAATCTCTTTATCATCAGGATGAACTGATGGTAAAGGAATAATTCTTTCAGAACGAATTTTATCGCTCCATTTAATAATTGAGTTGAACTGTTCTGGTTTTGTAGCAATATTGCATAACACAGATTTTGAAATCTGATTTTTATCCATTGAACGAAGGAGATCGTCAATTGTTCCATTAAGACAGGCTTTGACAGGACTTTT
This sequence comes from uncultured Thermodesulfovibrio sp., assembly GCA_964614465.1. Lineage (GTDB taxonomy): Bacteria > Nitrospirota > Thermodesulfovibrionia > Thermodesulfovibrionales > Thermodesulfovibrionaceae > Thermodesulfovibrio. The sequence continues at coordinate 13,148 of CAZTLF010000013.1, read as the reverse complement.
TTCTTCCAGTTTTTTTATTGCTCTTTCTGCAATTTCATCTGGGAATGCGTGAGTATGGAAATCAATTATTTGCATAAAGCATATTTTATCTATAAAAACTTTAATTTATCAATTCTTATTTTATTTTCAACTGTTTTTTTGTTATTATTTAATTATTCTGCTTTTAAGAGGTGCGTTTATGGATTTGTCTTCTTTGATTCAAAAAAATAATACAAAAATAATTTTTGTAATTCTTGATGGACTGGGTGGACTTCCAGTTAATGGAAAAACAGAGCTTGAAGCAGCAAACAAACCAAATCTTGACAGTCTTGCAAGAATATCAGCATGTGGACTACATATTCCTGTAGATTACGGAATTACGCCTGGAAGTGGTCCAGGGCATTTTGGAGTCTTTGGATATGATCCTCTTAAGCATGAGATTGGTAGAGGTGTTCTTGAGGCATTAGGACTTGATATAGAACTTCAAAAGACTGATGTGGCTTTGAGGTGCAACTATGCTACAAATAAAAATGGTTTGATAGTTGACAGAAGGGCAGGTAGAATACCTACAGAAAAAAATATAGAGCTTACCAATATGCTCTCAAAAAATATAAAGGAGATTGACGGAGTAAAAATAATTCTAAAACCTGGCAAGGAACACAGATTTTGTCTTGTAATGAGATTCCCCAAAAATATTACACAAAAACAGGCAATGGTTACGGATACAGATCCTCAAAAAGAAGGAAAACCACCGTCTGAACCAAATGCCTTAAATAATGAATCTATCGAGGTTGCAGAAATAACCAAAAAATTCATTAAAAAAGCACAGGAAATCTTAAAAAATGAGGAAAAAGCCAATTATGTTCTTTTAAGAGGTTTTTCTGCTTTACCAGATATACCATCTTTTGAGCAAAAATACGGTCTTAAAGCATGCACTATAGCTGTATATCCTATGTATCGTGGTATTACAAAACTACTTGGTATGGATGTATTGCCTGTAGAGGGTGATATTAAGGAAGAAGTGGAGTTACTGAAAAAAGTTTACAAAGACTATGATTTTGTTTTTCTTCACATAAAAAAGATTGATTCTTTTGGTGAAGATGGAAACTTTGAAGGTAAAGTAAGCAAAATTGAAGAATTTGATAGCTTTATACCAGAAATTCTTTCTTTAAATCCTGATACATTGGTTATTACAGGTGACCATAGCACACCGTGTCTTCTTAAAACTCATAGCTGGCATCCTGTTCCATTGCTTATTAAATCGCCATATGTTCTTGGTGGCACACTTAATTCCTTTACGGAAAGAGAGTGTCTTAAAGGAGAACTCGGTATAATTCCTGCTATATCAATTATGCCACTTGTTTTGGCAAATACTCTGAGGTTGAGGAAGTTTGGAGCATGATTGATAGCCACTGTCATCTTGAGATGTTCGGAGAAGAAATCCCGGAAGTATTAAAAAATGCTCAAGAAGCAGGAGTAAGCATTGTTGTCACAATTGGCTCAGATATTGAAAGTATTGATAAAACAATAGAAATAACTGAACAATATCCAATGGTTTACGCAACTGTTGGCATTCATCCGCATGATGCAAAGGAACTGAACACAGATGTATTAAAAAAGCTTTTTGAACTAAGCAGACACCCAAAGGTAGTTGGTATAGGTGAAATAGGACTTGACTACCATTATGAACATTCACCGAAGGAAGTTCAGCGTGAAGCTTTTGCTTTGCAACTTAAACTTGCCCGTGATATAGGACTTCCGGTAGTTATTCATTCAAGAGAAGCTTTTGATGATACAATAAAAATTTTGAAAGAACAAAATGTTCATAAAGGAGTTATGCATTGTTTCAGTGGAAATTTGTCTCAGGCAAAAAAGGCTATTGAACTTGGATTTTTTGTCTCAATATCAGGAGTTGTCACATTTAAAAATGCAAAAACAATTAAAGAAGTTGCCAAGTTTATTCCAGATGAGTATTTAATGATTGAAACAGATGCTCCATATCTTACACCTGAACCAATGCGAGGTAGGAGAAATGAACCAGCTTTTTTAATTTACACAGCTAAAGCTTTAGCAGAATTAAGAGGGATAAGTATTGAAGACATTGATAGAATAACTACTGTAAATGTAAACAGGCTGTTTCGCATTGGAGACTTACCAAAAGGTGAGAGTGCCTATAAAATCAGGGATAATCTTTATTTGAATGTAACAAATAGATGCACAAATGTATGTAGATTCTGTGTTAGATTTCATACTGATTATGTTAAAGGACATAACTTAAGGCTTGAAAAGGAACCTTCAGCCAAGGATTTAATACAAGCAATAGGTGATCCTAAAAATTATAAAGAGATTGTTTTTTGTGGTTATGGAGAACCTTTTTTGAGACTTGAGTTAATTAAAGAAGTTGCGAAATGGATAAAACAACAAGGTGGCAGGGTGAGAGTTAATACAAATGGACAAGGAAATCTAATTCATGGAAGGAAGATACTACCAGAACTTGCTGGACTCATTGACTCAATATCAATAAGCCTTAATGCACATGATAGTGAAACCTACAACAAAATTTGTAATCCTGTTAAGCCAAATGCCTTTGAGGCAGTCATAGAGTTTATTAAGGATGCTAAAAAATATGTTCCATTCGTTCAGATAACTGTTGTTAATTTTAAAGAAGTTGATATTAAAAAGTGTGAGGAGATTGCAAATTTATTAGGTGTTAAATTCAAAGTAAGACATCTTGATGAGGTTGGATAAATGCTGGAAATAATTAAAAGAGATTTTATGCAAGGGCTTAAAACTTTTAAATTCTGGGCTACAGTTATTTCTGAAAGGATTAAGATAGAGATAAATGTTTTAAAACTTATCACAGAAATGAATAAGCTTAATATAAAAAAAGATGAACTTCTTAAATCTATTGGTAAAGAAATATATGCTTCATTAGATAGATACTTAGAGATTAAAGAAAATGAAAAAATATCAAGTTTAATAAGACAGATAAGAGAAATTGAAACAGAAATAGAAGATAAAAGGAAGAAATTTAGCGAACTTGAGGATATGAGCCAGTGGAAGTTTTGATGTTTTTTATTTTTGGATTAATTGTTGGCTCATTCCTTAATGTTTGTATTTACAGAATACCAAGAAAAATCTCTATAATTAAACCTTCATCATTTTGTCCTGCCTGTGGAAATACAATTAAACTATGGCATAATATTCCAATTTTAAGTTTTATATTGCTTAAAGGTAAGTGCGCTTATTGTGGCTCAAAAATTTCATTTAGATATCCATTGGTTGAAATGTTAAATGGCATTCTTTATGTTTTATCATATTTAAGTTTTGGTTTAACAGCATATTTGATATTTATTCTAATTTTTATCTCATCTATGATAGTTGTTTCATTTATTGATCTTGATTTTCAAATTATTCCTGATCAAATCTCAATTCCTTTGATTTTTATCGGATTTATTTTCTCTCTGCTTTCACATCATTATACAGGTTTTGTATCAGATTTTAAAGAGTCTTTGATTGGTATAGTTGTTGGTGGCGGAAGTCTTTTGATTGTTTCAATAGTAAGCAAAGGAGGCATGGGAGGAGGAGATATAAAATTAAATGCAGCAGTTGGAGCATTTCTTGGATGGAAATCATCATTGCTCACAATTTTTATAGGAAGTCTGATAGGATCAATAGTTGGTATTATAATTTTAAAAAAAACAGGAAACAGAAAGATTCCATTTGGACCCTTTCTTTCAATTGGTGCCCTGATATGTTTATTTTCAGGGGAAAAAATATTGAGTTGGTATTTTGGATAGAGACTATCGTATATAAGCTTCAGTTACATAAAATCTTACCATTCTATGAGTATTGAAATAATATGCATTCATTGTTATGGCATTTTTCATTATTTTTGTCCATATATGACGGTTTTCATAAAATAAAGGCAAGATTTCACTTGACAATTTATAATAAAGGTCTTCTGCATCTTTTTTGGGGTCTGAGGTTTCTTCAAGAGTTCCAATAGCCCAGCCTGTATAACCTTCAATCCATCCTTCTATCCACCATCCATCAAGAACGCTTAAATTAGGAATACCATTATGAGCAGCTTTCATTCCAGATGTACCTGATGCCTCATATGGTTTCAGTGGAGTATTAAGCCAGATATCAACTCCTGCAACAAGTTTCATTGCCATTGCCATGTCATAATTCGGCAAATAAACTATTTTGACCTTGTTTTTTAATTTTTCTTTCACTTCAAAAATTTTCTGAATAAGTTTTTTACCACCTTCATCTTTTGGATGAGCCTTACCAGCATATATTATTTGAATTCTTCCTTCTCCAATCATTGCAAGTCTTTCTGGATCTGAAATCAACAAATCTGCTCTCTTATAAGGAGTTGCTCTTCTTGCAAAACCTATTGTGAAAGTATCATAGTTTAAATTAGCACCTGTTATTCTATTTACAAAGTCAATTAAATGCTTCTTTGCATGAATATGTGCATCCCAAAGTTCATCCTCAGGAATTCTCCATGCTCTTACAAATATCTCAGGTTCATTTGCCCATCCTGGTAGATATTTGTTATAAAGATTCTTGAATGGCTCTGATACCCAAGTATAGGAGTGTATTCCATTTGTTATAGCATGTATTTCATAACCTGGGAACATTTTTTCAGAGACTTCCTCATGTTTCTTGGAAACTCCATTGATAAACTCACTCAAATTAAATCCAAGTAAAGTCATATTTAACATTCCATCTCCTGCAAGCTTTTTTAAAAGCCATAATGGGACTATTTCTCCAGCTATTTTTTGAGCAAGTTCATATGGAAATCTATCATGTCCAGCAGCAACTGGAGTATGAGTTGTAAAAACACATAAATTTCTTACTTTTTCAGTATCCCATACGAGTTCCTCTGACCATACTTCCTCAATTGGTCTTTTAAATCTTTGAAGAAGTTCCAGAGTTAAAAAGCTTGAATGTCCTTCATTCATATGATATTTTTTTATTTCAAAACCAAGCTCATCAAGAATTTTTATACCTCCAATGCCAAGAACAATTTCCTGCTTAAGACGATAGTCTAGGTCTCCTCCATAAAGATAGTGAGTGAGAGTTCTATATTGAGGTTCATTTTCTGGGATATCTGTATCAAGAAATAAAATAGGTAATTTTCCACCTGTTGTACTTTGTATAACATAAAGCCATGCAGTTATATAAACAGTTTTGTTTTCTATTTGTACATCAACCATCACATCAAGTTTATTTAAATATTTTTCAATATCCCACGGATCTGGATGTTCAATCTGCCTTCCAAATGGATCAAGTTCCTGCCTAAAATATCCCATTCTGTGAATCAGTGTAATGCCAACCATTGGAATTCTTAAATCAGCTGCTGATTTCAAAGTATCTCCAGCTAAAATACCAAGTCCACCACTGTATGTGTGCATTTCTGGGATTATTCCTATTTCCATTGAAAAGTAAGCAATGCGTGGCTCTTTGGTAAATTCCTCTATGACCATACTCCATCCCTTTTTATCCTTTTGATTAATTCATCTACTGCTTGTATTCCTCTTTGTCCCATGTCAAAACTAAATTCATTTACATAGCATTGGATATGTGATTTTATAACATTTTCATCAAGTTCTTGAGAATATTTTTTAATAAAATTAATGGCCTCGCTAAAGTGAGAGTATGAATAATTTAGGCTTTCTTTTATAATTTTTTCAAGAGCTTTTTTTATACTCAATGATTTTTTGGATACTATTAAACCAAGAGGAATTGGTAATGAGGTTTCTTTTATCCAGAATTTTCCAAGGTCTTCAACTAATTGAAGTCCTTTTAAGGAATATATAAATCTTCCCTCATGAATGACAACTCCTATATCAGTCTCTTCTTTAAGAACCTTATCAATAATTTCATAAAAAGGCATAAACTCAACTATATATTTTTTATCAGAAAAAATTTTTTGCCAATAAAACCACATGAGTGCAGAAGCAGTTGTTAATCTGCCAGGGAGAGCGATTTTAACACTAAAAAGATTTTTAAGTTTCTCTAAATTTTTTGTTATCGCCACAGGTCCATATTTTGATAAAGCTCCGCCTGAGGACAGCATAATGTAGTCATTCTGGAGATAATAAAATGCATGGGATGAAATTTTTGAGATATCAAGAGTTTTTTTCATGCATAGATTATTTAAAGTCTCAACATCTTCAATGACAAAATCAAAAATCAATCCTTCTGTGTTTATCTTTTTTTCTATTATTCCAAAGAATATAAATATATCATTGGGACATGGTGATATTCCAAACTTTAACATAGGAATAATTTTACCAGATATTGAAACATTTATGGAAACTATGCTAATTTAAAAAATTAAGGCTCTTAGTTTTTGCAAGGGAAACAGAGTACGATGATTGAAAATTAAATGGAGTTATAATTTCTTGATTTACAAGGAATTGTAAATTTTTGAATAACATCAAAAATGAATATTTATACAGGAGGGAATAAAGTTGGCAACTAAAAGATCAACAGTAAAAAAAAGAAGTAAATCAGTATTAAAAAGAATAAGACAGGATGCAAAAAGAAGATTAAGAAATCAGGCATGGAGAACAAAAATAAAAACATGTATAAAAAAAGTTGAAGAAACCATTACGCAAAATAATAAAGATTCTATTCAGGCAGTATTGAATGAGGCAATAAAAGTTATCAGCAAAGCTGCATCAAAGGGGATTATTCATAAAAATACAGCATCCAGAAAAATATCAAGATTAACAAAAAAGGTTAATACTGCCTTAATTTCTTCGGGTTCTACAAATTAGTTCAATTTATTATTTGATTCTTTCAGGATTGTAGAATTCAGGCATTGTCCTGAATTCTTTTTGTTCCTTTATTTATAATAATTAGATGAAACGATTCTGGATTGTTCTAACTGTAATGCTTCCTACTTTTATTGAAATTCTTGATGCAACCATAAATAATGTTGCATTGAGGCACATTCAGGGAAGTCTTTCAGCAGGATTTGACGAATCAACATGGATTATTACTTCCTATCTTGTCTCAAACGCGATAGTAATTCCAATGGCTGGATGGTTGAGCAAAATTTTTGGGAGAAAAAACTATTTAATTTTTTCCATCACAGTTTTTACAATTTCTTCATTTTTATGTGGTATGGCTTGGAGTCTTAGTTCCTTAATATTTTTTAGAGTTCTTCAGGGAATTGGTGGAGGAGGGCTACAGCCTTTAAGTCAGAGCATACTTCTGGAAACATTTCCGAAGGAAAAACATGGCACAGCAATGGCAATTTATGGAATGGGCATAATTATGGCACCAATACTCGGTCCAATAGTTGGTGGATGGATTGCTGATAACTTTTCATGGAGGTGGATATACTACATAAATATTCCAGTTGGTATTATATCTATTTTAATGACTTATCTTGTTATAGAAGATCCTCCCTATTTAAAGAAAGAAAAACTAAGAATTGATTATCCTGGAATAATTTTTTTAGTTTTAGGTATTGGATGCCTTCAAATAATGCTTGATAAAGGCGAAAGAGAGGATTGGTTTGAATCAAAGTTTATAATAACTCTGTTTATAATAAGCATTTTAAGTCTTGCAACTCTTTTATGGTGGGAACTAAAAAAAGCAGAACATCCAATTGTTAATTTCAGACTTTTTAAAGATAAAAACTTTTTTTTCGGTAACATCGTAATGTTTTTTACTTTTGTAAATCTTTTTGGAAGTATTATTCTTTTACCAATTTATGTTCAGAATTTGATGGGATATACAGCATTTTTGGCAGGATTAGTTCTTGGGCCTGCTGGAATTGTCCAGTTTATAGCTTTTCCTATAAGTGGCAAAATAGTTGACAGAATAAATCCTAAAATACCTCTTGTATTTGGAATTATAATGTGTGCATATTCAACTTATCTTATGAGTTTATTTAATCTTCAAGCAGGATTCTGGGATTTTGTATATCCAAGAGCAGTTTTAGCTCTTGGTATGGCTTTTGTCATAACTCCTTTAGCATCAATGACAGTAGCATATATTCCAAAAGAAAAAATGCAGGATGCTACTCCACTAAATGGTGTTATAAGAAACATAGGAGGTTCTGTTGGTACAGCAATAGTTACAACAATTGTATCACAGAGAGCTCAGTTTCATCAGGCAAGGCTTATAGAAAATCTTACTCCCTATGATATTCCTTATCAAACTGCTATTGAAAAATTGAATGAATATTTGCAGACAAGAGCATTTCTTTCGCCTGAAGGAGTAATTTATAGAGAGCTTATAAGGCAGGCTCAAGCAATAGCTTTTAATGAAGCGTTTTGGATTTTAAGTATTGCAATGGTTTCAATGATTTTAACCATTATGTTTTTCCGTAAACCGACTTATAAAAAGAAAGGAGGCAGTACAAATGCAGTCCATTAAAGGTAAAGTTACGCTTATAACAGGTGCATCAAAAGGAATAGGATTAGCAACTGCTCAGAAATTTGCAGATAAAGGAGCTGAGCTTGTTCTTGTAGCGAGGTCTAAAGAGTTATTGAATAGTATTGCTCAGCAAATTAAAAAACAGTTTGGTGTGAATGTTCTAAGCATACCTGCAGACTTTTCAAGAACTGAAGAGATTGAAAGAGCTTTTGAAACATTGAAATCTAATTTTAGCAAACTTGATATTTTAATTAATAATGCTGGAAGAGGAATTTTTAACTATATTGAGAACGGTTCACCTAAGGAATGGCAAGAGGTTATTGATTTAAATCTGACAGGACTTATCCACTGTACACATTTAGCTGTAAAAATGATGATTTTACAAAGAAGTGGTCATATTGTTAATATTTCGTCAGTAGCTGGAAGGGTTGGAATTCCAGGGTGGTCAGTTTACTGTGCTACAAAATGGGCAGTTATAGGATTTTCTGAATCAATCCGTAAGGAGTTGATAAAATACAATATCCGTGTTACAGTAGTAGAACCAGGAGTCGTGGCAACACAGTGGGGTGAAAATATGCCTGAGGAATGGATAAAAAGTAGAGGCGCAATGAAAGCTTTAAAGGCTGCAGATATTGCAGAAGCAATTTACTATGTTGTAACTCAACCTGAACATGTTTCTGTAAATGAAATACTTATAAGGCCAACAGAGCAAGAAAGATGACTCTTAAAAATTTTATGCTATTGTAAGGAGGATTTTTCAGAAAAATGTTTACTCATTTCAATGAAAAAGGCCAGGCAAGGATGGTTGATGTTACAGGCAAACCTATAACAGAGAGGATTGCTATTGCTGAAGGTATTGTAAAAATGAAACCAGAAACATTAAAAATGATTTTAAACAAAGAAATTGTAAAGGGCGATGTTTTTCAGGTTGCTCGTCTTGCTGGAATTATGGGTGCAAAAATGACACATCATCTTATCCCACTTTGCCATCCTCTTCCAATTACCTCTGTTGAAATTGATTTTGAACCAGATGAAGAAAACTCTCAGATAAAAATAAAAACTACTGTGAAAACAACAGCTCAAACAGGAGTTGAAATGGAAGCAATGGTTGCCACATCTTTAGCATCTCTTACACTTTATGATATGTGCAAGGCTGTTGATAAAGAAATGGTGATTAAAGATATAAAGCTTATTTATAAAACAGGAGGTAAAAGTGGAGAGTTTGTTAGAACCTAATCTTCTTTATTTGAGTCTCCTCCGAAATTAAGCTGTCTTTCAACCATTGGATTAAGTCTTATATAAATAAGAATAAAACCTTCTTCTTTTTTATACACAGTTTCAACAGGCTCTAAGATTCCAAATATCCATGGAAAGTATAATGGCTTTAGCTCGTAACCGATGATGTTTTCTTTATCATATAATGTAGAACATTTAATAGAACTAATAAATGAAGAGTCTCTTAAAATCTCATTTACAATTTTCATTGCTTCTTTTTCATTTAAATTTTCAATTGCTCTATACTTAAAAGCTGGTGCATATGGAAGTATTTTGATTTTATCATCAACTCTGTCAAGAAATATGAATGTTTCAGGGTCATTTATGAATGAATTTGAGTAAATAATCAAGTTAAATGTTCCTTTGATATCTATTTCATCGCACTGCTCAACAGAGACTTCTGCCTGTAGAGTTAATGGTAAAACAACCAATGTCAAAAATATTAATATTTTAGTTAGTTTCATAAAAATATTATACTAAAAATTGTGGATGTGGTGACAGGAAAAAATTTAACAAAATATTACAAGAAATTCAAAGCTCTTAATTCAGTTAATTTTGAGATAAAAAAAGGTGAATGTTTTGGATTTCTTGGTCCAAATGGTGCTGGAAAAACAACTATTATGGGAATGATTTATGGATTTATTGCCCCATCTGAAGGAGAAATAAGGATATTTGGTAGAAAAGTAGAAGAGAAAACTCTTCCAGAAATTAAAAAGACAATTGGGGTTATTCCGCAGGACAATAATCTTGATCCTGATCTCAATGTTCTTGAAAATCTAATTGTCTATGCAAGATATTTTGATATACCTAAAAAAGAAGCTATCAGAAGAGCTATGGAACTTCTTAATTTTGTAAAGCTTGAGGAATGGAGTAAAATTAATGTTAGAAAGCTTTCAGGAGGAATGCAAAGAAAGCTCATATTTGCAAGAGGTTTAATAAATGATCCAGACATAATAATTCTTGATGAACCCACAACAGGGCTTGATCCGCGTAGCAGAAGACAGATATGGGATAAAATTGAAGTTTTAAAGCATTCTGGTAAAACGCTTATTCTTACAACTCACTATATGGAAGAAGCTGAAAAACTCTGCGACAGACTTGCAATTATGGATAAAGGGGAAATATTGATCATTGATACTCCTCAAAACCTTTCAAATAAATTTGGTGGAAATCTTGAACATGTTTATTTAAATATGACAGAGGGATAAATGAGTTTTAAAAGAGCATTCAGGGTGTGGCAGAGAAATGCAACAGTTTATAAAAAACTTTACCGTTCAAGTCTTACACTTAATTTTTTTGAACCCATGCTTTATTTAATTGCTCTGGGTTACGGGCTTGGAGGATTTATAAAGGAGATAATGGGAATGACATATGTAGAATTTATTGCTCCAGGAATCGTGATATCTTCAGCCATGTTTGCTGCCAGTTATGAATGTACTTACGGGACATATGTTAGAATGGTCTATCAAAAAACATTTGATGCAATTTTAGCAACTCCAGTAACTTTTAATGAACTTATGCTTGGAGAACTTCTCTGGGGAACAACAAAAAGCTTGATTTACGGCACTGTTATAGTTTTTGTTATTTCATTATTCGGACTTGTAAAATCTTCCTATGCTATTTTTCTCATTCCATTAATTATCGTATGTGGATTAATATTTGCCAGTTTATCTTTAATTGCAACAGCCATAGTTCCAGGAATTGACTCGTTTAACTACTTCTATACCCTTATTCTGACTCCTATTTTTTTATTCTCAGGAATTTTTTTTCCTGTTGAAGACTTACCAGAGATTGTAATCAAACTATCTCAGGCAAATCCTTTGATGCATCTTGTAAATATTTCAAGAGCCTTATGTTACGGACAGATTCCTGATAGTTTTGTCTTGGATTTAACTTTAACTATTAGTTATTTAATTGTAATTGTTCCATTTCCATTTATTTTATTAAAGAAACGATATGTTTTATGATTTTTAGATGATCAGAAAAATTTTTGAATGAGTGTAAAATTTTTTTGCTATAATTTATCATCATAATAATTAAAGGATAATATTGAGAAAAGGGTTTGATGTGAGTTATGACCACATTGTCAATTGACTGGCTGAAAATAATGCCTACTATTTGGGAAGCCTATCTATGGATATCTGAAGCAAGTCCTTGTTATTAGTGTAAGCATACGCAAAGAAGCAGTAAGTTCACGAATTTTTTATGAGATGTATCACAATAATTCATAAATTTAAAAATGCATATTAAAATAAAACTTCAACCAATTGAGAATAATTTTTTAACACTTCCCCTACATTACAATGAACTCATTCAGGGATTTATATATAAAAATCTTGACAGTTGGCTTGCAAGCAAAATTCATGATGAAGGATTTAAAGATCCAGAAACTGAAAGAAAATTTAAATTTTTCACCTTTTCAAGACTTCTTCCAGATAACACGGTAAAGGATGGAAAGATAATTTTTATGGAGATATTACTCTTGTAATTGCCTTTCCAATAAATGACTTCATTCAATCCTTTGCCATGAATCTGCTTAAATCAGAAGGTATAGAACTGTCAAAGCAGAGATTAACATTAAAATCTGTAGCAGTTGAAGGATTACCTGAATATAAAGAAGACATAATTGTAATGACATTGTCTCCAATAACAGTTTATAGCACACTTTCAACTGCAGATGGAAGAAAAAAGACATACTACTATAGTCCTGCTGAGGAAAATTTTTAAAAGCTTATTATTGAAAACTTAAATAAAAAACTTAGAACATTAACAGGGAAAGTAGCCTCTTATGGCTTAGTAAAGCCAGTAAGATTTAATTCAAAAAATCAAAGAATTATAATTTATAAAACATAGTAGTAAAAGGATGGGATGGAGTATTTAAGTTGAGCCTGCCTCAAGATTTATTTTCCTTAGCCTTTGATTCAGGTCTTGGAGCTAAAAACTCACAGGGTTTTGGATGCATTGAAGTGTGGGAAAGTGGGAAAGACAGAAAATGAACTTTCCGAATTAATAAAATTAAAAAAAATTTTTCTATCTGAGGATTTTGAACTTTGTTTTTTAAATTTTACCATATCCATTTTACACAATTTTTCGGTTAATCCCCAGATTTCTTAATGAAGAGGAGATACAAAGACTTTTATCACACTGTGATAAACACCTCTATCCTATTGTTTTTACTGCACTTAATACAGGTATGAGAAAAGGAGAAATATTGAGTCTAAGATGGGATAATGTAAATTTTAAAACTGGATTTATCTATCTGGATAAAACAAAAAGTGATTACCGTTTTTATCACAGTCAGATTTGGAGAGGTGAGTAAGATTTTTGCAAACCTTTGATTTTACTAATAGGCGCGGAGGGGATCGAACCCACGACCTCTTCCGCGTCAAGGAAGCGCTCTCCCACTGAGCTACGCGCCTGAAACTTTTGAAATATAACTGTTTTCTTTTTATTTTGTCAACTTTATCGTTTGGTTGTGTGGTTAC
>CAZTLF010000012.1:0-40575 GCA_964614465.1 uncultured Thermodesulfovibrio sp. | reverse complement strand
AGATAGTTTCTTTGCAAAGGCAACCAAGATTGGACTTGGTGCCATAGCAGTTGCTGGTTTAACTAAAAAAGAAAACAAGGAATAAATAAAGGGGGCATGTATGGCAAGATTAGTAATTGATCCAGTAACAAGAATTGAAGGACATTTGAGATGTGAAGCAGTAGTTTCTGATGGAAAGGTAAAAGATGCCTATTCATCCTGTACAATGTGGCGTGGAATAGAGATAATACTTAAAGGCAGAGATCCAAGAGAAGCATGGGTTTTTGTTCAAAGACTTTGCGGTGTATGCACCACTGTTCATGCTATTGCATCAATAAGAGCAGTTGAAGATGCCTTAAAAATAAAGGTACCAAGAAATGCTGACCTTATTAGAAATCTTATAATGGGAAATCAGTGTGTGCAGGACCATGTGATTCACTTCTATCATCTTCATGCTCTTGACTGGGTTGATGTGGTGTCTGCTTTAAAGGCAGATCCAGCAAAAACTTCAGAGCTTGCAAAGAGCATCTCTACATGGCCTAACAACTCAGTAACCTATTTCAAGGCTGTTCAAGACAAACTTAAAGCTTTTGTAGAAAGAGGACAGCTTGGAATTTTCAGCAATGGCTATTGGGGACATCCTGCATATAAACTTCCACCAGAGGCAAATCTTTTAGCAGTAGCACATTATCTTGAAGCTCTTGACTGGCAAAAAGAAGTAATCAAGATGATGGCAATTCTTGGTGCTAAGAACCCTCATCCTCAGACATTTCTTGTTGGTGGAATGGCAATTCCAATAGACCCAGAGAGTCAGAATGCTATTAATGCTGGTACAATTGCAGCACTTAATAAATACGCAGATATGGGAATTGAATTTGTTGAAAAAGTATACATTCCAGACCTTCTTGCAGTTGCTTCATTCTACAAAGACTGGGCAAAATATGGAGGGAATGTAAACTTCCTTGCCTGCGGTGAATATCCAGAGGCAAATGGTAAACTCTGGCTTCCTGCTGGAATAATAAAGAATAAGAATCTTAAAGAAATATATCCCGTTGATCATAAGAAAGTAATGGAATACATAACCCGTTCTTATTACACTTACTCAAAGGGTGAAAAAGTAGGACTTCATCCATGGGATGGTGAAACAACTCCAAATTATACTGGACCAAAGCCACCTTATGAGTATCTAAATATAGATGGAAAATACAGCTGGGGTAAGGCACCAAGATATGAAGAACTTCCTATGGAAGTTGGACCTCTTGCAAGAGTGCTTGTAGCATATGCATCTGGACATAAGGAAGTTAAAGAAGTAGCAGACATGGTAATGAAAAAACTCGGAGTAGGACCTGAAGCTCTATTCTCCACACTTGGAAGAACAGCAGCAAGGGGAATTATAGCTCTTGTCACTGCTTACAAAATAAAAGATTTCATCAGTGAACTTGCTGCAAACATCAAAAAAGGCGATTATACAATAGCAAACACTGAAAAGTGGGATCCAAAAACATGGCCAGCTGAAGCAAAAGGTATGGGCTGGCATGATGCTCCTCGTGGTGCTCTCTCCCATTATATCGTAATAAAGAATAAGAAAATTGAAAACTATCAGATGGTTGTTCCTTCCACATGGAATCTCTCACCAAGAGACCATAAAGGAGTAAGAGGTCCTGTTGAGGAAGCTTTGGTTGGCACACCTGTAGCAGATTCAAAACAGCCTCTTGAGCTTTTAAGGACAATTCATTCCTTTGACCCATGCATGGCATGTGGTATGCATATAGTTGAAGTAAAGGAAGAATAAAACAAGAAAAAATAAAAAAATAAAGCCCTCCCCTTAAAGGAGGGCTTTTTAATTGGAGATAAATATGGATATATGTATTATTGGTGTAGGAAATATTCTAATGCAGGATGAGGGAGTAGGTCCGAAGGTTGCAGATATATTAAAAAGAGATTATATCTTTGAACCAAATATTGAAATTATTGATGGTGGAACGCTTGGGCTTGATCTTCTTCCATATATTGAAAAGCATAAAAAAATACTTATAATTGATGTTGTTGACTTTGGAAAAGAGCCAGGATTTATAAAAATTTTAAGAGGTGAAGAAATTCCACCATATCTTAAAACAAAACTTTCTGTGCATCATGTAGGAGTGCAGGATTTACTTGAAGTAGCAAGGCTCATGGATTTTATGCCTGAAGAATTAGTTCTTGTAGGCATTCAGCCTGAATCAATTGATCTTGGACTTGACCTGACACCTATAATAGGTGGTAAATTAAAAGAATTAACTGAAGAGGTTTTAAAAATACTAAATAGCTGGGGGATAAAATGTGCCTTGCAGTCCCATCAAAAATAATAGAGATTGAAGATACAATGGCAATAGTTGATGTAATGGGCTTAAGAAAACAGATTAGTCTTCTGCTTCTTCCCGAAGAACCCCAAATTGGAGATTATGTGCTTGTGCATGCTGGTTTTGCAATAAATAAAATGGAACCTGAGGAAGCACAGGAGGCATTAAAAATTTTTGAAAAAATATTTAAAGATATGGAGGAACAAGAAAGGAATTGGCAGAAATAGTATTAGATTACAGTGGTTTAAAATGTCTTTATCCTATTTTAAAATTAAGTGCCCAATATCCCAATTTTAAAGAGGGTGAAATTATAGAAGTAATTGGAGATTGTCCCACCTTTGAAAAAGACATAAAAGCATGGTGTAATAAGCTTGGTAAAACCATCCTAAATATCGAAAAGCAGGAAAATAAAATTAAGGTGACAATAAGGATTTAATTATGGAAAAGCATACCTGTCCACATGGTGATTTTCTTGAATGTAAAAATTCTTTTTGTGACTACAATCAACAATTAAGTGAAATTCTCCATAAGTGTTCTGATATTATTGAAAAGATTGCAAAAGGAGACACTTCTCAGACTATAGAAATAAAGGTTGACAGAGACGAAGTCCAAAGACTCATAGATTCCATAAACAATCTGAGAAAAGAAATTGATGAATTAATAAATCTTAATCATGAGCTCGCAGTAGGAATATGTGAGCATTTTGATGTTTTAAGAAGACTTCAACAAGGTGATTTCTCTGCTCAATCTTCTGAGTCATCTTCCATTGAAATTGTAAAAATGCTTGGACAGTTGATAAACAAACAAAAGGAAAGATTTCTTGATTATATTAACAAAATTAAGGAACAACATGAAGAGATGATTAAGTTATATGAGCAAGAAAGAATAATTTTATCAAATATTGGAGTTTCAATTTTAATTAGTGAAGAAGACATGACAGTAGAATTTGTAAATGAAGAATTTGAAAAATTAACAGGATATACTAAAAAGGAAGTGGAAGGAAAAATGAAATGGACTGAGTTTATTCCAGAAGAAATGCTTCCTAAAATGATAGAGTATCACAAATTAAGAAGAATATCTCCATCTTTAGCACCAAGACAATATGAGTTCAAACTCAAGGATAAAAATGGCAACATAAAAGATGCATTGGTTACAGTTGGCATGATACCTTACACAAAAAAATCCATAGCATCTATAATTGATATTTCAGAGAGAAAAAAAATACAGGAACAACTTATTCATTCACAAAAGATGGAGTCTTTAGGAATGCTCTCAGGAAGGATTACCCATGAATTCAACAACATTCTTACAGGAATTATGGGATTTGCAGGTATTCTTAATGCCAAGATACAAGAGCCAATACTTAAGAACTTTGTTGAAAAAATTATTGAGGCTGGTGAAAAAGCAAGAGACTTAACAAAGAAATTGCTTTTATTCAGTAGAAAAGAGGAAATTGGCGAAATCCAAGAAATCAATATGACGAAGTATCTTAAAAATTTTTCAGAATTTGTAAAAACAATTATAGGAAAAGATATAGATTTGAAACTAAATTTTCCAGAAGAAGAAATTTTTTATAAAATAGACCCTTCCCATCTTGAAGTAATTCTAATGAATCTTGTTACAAATGCAAGAGATGCAATGCCTGAAGGAGGAGAGCTTACTTTAGGGCTTAAAGAAATCTCTATAGATCTTGAATATCACTATACTCACCCACTTGTGGCTCCTGGTGATTATATTGTTCTATGTATAACTGATACAGGAACAGGCATGGATGAGAAGACTAAACAAAGATTGTTTGAACCATTTTTTACCACTAAACCAAAAGGTAAAGGAACAGGACTCGGGCTTTCTACAGTTTTTGGATTATTAAAGCAATATAATGGACATATTCATGTTTATAGTGAAGTTGGCAAAGGAACAACATTTAAAATATATCTGCCGGTAAAGGATAAAAAAATTAAGCCTTCAATAGACCCTAATACTTTGAGAGGCGCAGAAACAATACTTGTTGTTGATGATGATGAGCAGACAAGAGGTTTTATTACATCATTTCTTAAATATTATGGATACAATGTTTATGAGGCTAAAAATGGCACGGAAGCTCTTGAAATATTTGAAAAATATAAAGATAAAATAGCTCTTTCTTTGGTAGATTTTGTTATGCCAGGAATTTCAGGTATTGAAGTTATGAGAGAGGTAAAAAAAATCAAGCCTGAGGCAAAAGTTATTATAATGAGTGGACATCCTGTTGATTTTAAAGATATTGTTTATATAGAAAAATCAATATCTCCAGAAGAGATTTTGTTTAAAATCAGGAATATACTTGATGAAAAGGAGTGAAACATTATGGTTAGAAACGATCTCTGGATAAAAGAAATGGCTCAGAAAGGAATGATTGAACCTTTTGAAGAAGGGCTTATCAGGGAAGGTGTCATATCCTATGGAGTAAGCTCTTATGGCTATGACATGAGAGTTGCAGATGAATTCAAAATCTTTACAAACATAAATAACACTGTAGTAGACCCAAAAAACTTTGACCCCAAGAGCTTTGTTGAGTTTAAAGGAGATGTATGCATAATCCCGCCAAACTCTTTTGCCCTTGCCCGTTCTGTGGAATATTTCCGCATTCCAAGAGATGTTCTTGTGCTTTGCATTGGGAAATCTACTTATGCAAGATGCGGAATTATAGTAAATGTAACTCCTCTTGAACCAGCATGGGAAGGGTTTGTAACAATTGAGATATCTAATACAACTCCGCTTCCAGCCAAAATTTATGCTAATGAGGGAATTGCACAGTTAATATTTCTCAAATCAGAAGAGGAATGTGAGATTTCCTATGCAGACAGAAAAGGCAAGTATCAGGCTCAGCAAGGGATAGTGCTTCCTAAGATATGAGTTTAGACAAAGTTATAATAGCACTTGATTTTTCAAAAAAGCAGGAAGCTTTAAGAGTAGTTGATGAACTTGAGGGCTTGATAGATTTTTATAAAGTAGGGCTTGAACTTTTTCTCAGTGAAGGAGTTGATTTTATAAAAATTCTTAAAAAAAAGGATAAAAAAATCTTCCTTGACCTTAAATTTCACGATATACCAAACACAATTCAGAGGGCTGTAAAGGTTTGTTTAGACTATGGTGTAGACATGTTAACATTGCATAGCAGTGGTGGTTTTGATATGTTAAAAAGAGCTGTGGAAATTGTAGAAGAGACAAAAATTAAGGATAAAGCATCTTTAAAACTTTTAGGTGTTACAGTTCTTACAAGTCTTGACAGTAATGCTCTCAGAGAAATTTATGGAACTCTTATTGAGGCTTCCAGTCTTGTAAAAAATCTTGCTTTGCTCTCAAAAAAAGCAGGACTTGATGGAATTGTAGCCTCTGCCTCTGAGATAAGAAAGATAAAGGAGCTATGTGGAGAGGATTTTTTAGTTGTAACTCCAGGGATAAGGCTTTATGCTTTGCCTGATGATGATCAAAGAAGAACTATAACACCACAGAAAGCCTTTCTAAGCGGTGCTGACTATATAGTTATTGGCAGGGCTGTTACTTCTTCTTACTCTTCAAGGGAAGCTCTCTTAAAATTATTGACAAAGGAGCATGTATATGATTAATACATGACTGATAGGATGAGAATAGTTTTCTGCACAAATAGAAAATCCCTTTCTCAGTTGATATCAAAATTTTTGAATAGAGAAGTCGACTTTTTTCAATCCTTTTCCATAGATGATAATCTTTTAGATCATATCTATAAAATCAATCCCGATATCATTTTATTTGATTTCTCTTCCAAGGGCAATAAAAAATGGAAATTTATTAAAAATTTAACATTAGCTCCATCATTGAGAGAAATTCCTCTTATCCTCATCTTAAGGGAAAAAATGCAGTCTCAATTTGAGAAAATCTGTGAATTTGATATATTTGATTATCTCATTGAAAATTTCCACAAATGTGAATTGCTCATGAAAATACACAAGGCAAGGGAAATTATAGAGATAAAAAAGGAATATAACAAACTACTTACAAAGGATCCTTTAACAGGAGCTTATAATAGACGTTTTCTAATTGAAAGAATTCAGGAAGAAATAAGTTGATGCTCCATTTATAAAGAACCACTCAGCTTAGCCTTATTTGATATAAATTATTTCAAAAAGATAAACGATATGTACGGACATCTCACAGGAGATAAAATTTTAATGGAGCTTGTTTCTTTGGCAATTAATTTCCTGCCGAATAGACTAACCATAGGAAGATATGGTGGGGAAGAATTCTGCATAATAATGCCTTCTACCGAGACTTCTGAGGCAATTGAAATTTGTGAGACATTCAGGCAAAAAGTTGTAGAAAATAAATTTTCTACATTCTCAAAGGAGCTCATTAACTTATCAATAAGCATTGGAATAACAACATTTTATGGAGAAGATTTAACAACCCCTGATAGATTAATTCAAAGTGCAGATATAGCTCTTTACAAGGCAAAACAGGAGGGAAGAAATAGAGTAATTTTTGAGTCTTTCATGGTAAAATAGAAAAAAATAAGGGAAGGAGTAAAAAATGAAAACATTGGCTTTATTAATTGCTCTTTTAATGCTTTTTACTGTTGCCTGTGGGCAACTGAGCCAACAACATTATGAAGGTGCAGGTGCAGGTGCGATGGTTGGTGGTGTAGCAGGTGCTCTTCTTGATAAAAAGAACCCTTGGCGTGGCGGTGTTATCGGCGCGGCATTGGGTGCTGTTTTCGGTGCAACAATTGCTGATATTTCTACAAGAGGTTCAAGAGAGGCTTATCAGAGCGGTCGTCCAGTTCAATACACAACTGAGGATGGAAGAGGTGTATATAGAGCTGAACCTACAACTGATTACTATTATAAAGATCCTTATACAAAGTGCAGAAAAGTATCTGAAAAAGTATGGGAAAATGGAAAACTTATAAAAGATACTGTAAAAGAAGTATGTGAATCTGAAAAGCAGGAGAGAAGCTATTGACAGTTGTAAAAGATAATGCGTGAAAAACTAATTAGACTTATCTATGAAAAAGCCTTCAAATATAGTGAAGAGCCTGTTTTCAAACTTACATCAGGTGCCGTGAGTCAGTATTACTTTAACTGCAAGACAGTAACCCTATCACCTGAAGGCATGTATTTGATAGGCAATATAATCTATGATATGATTTCACCTCTTGATGTTAAAGGGATAGGCGGGCTAACTCTGGGTGCTGATCCAATATCCTGTGCTGTAGCTTATACCTCCTTTTTGAAAGGTAAACCTGTTCAGGCATTTGTTGTAAGAAAGAAGGCAAAGGAACATGGAACAATGCAGTGGATTGAAGGGAATATTAAAGAAGGAGACAGCGTTGTAGTAGTTGATGATGTTATTACTACCGGGAGCTCTACGATTCAGGCAATAACAAGACTTAAAGAAGCAGGAGTCTTTGTTAAGAAAGTGATTGTTCTGGTTGACAGACAGGAAGGTGGAAAGGAAAATATATTAAATTTTCTTTCAGAATGCGGATTTCCTGCTGAATTAGAAGCAGTAGTTTTAAGGGATGATGTAATGCATTTTAAAAGGTGAATAAACAGATAAAATTTCAGTGTATAATTGATTGCTCTTATGTGTGTTGCGGTGGAGCAACTATTGTCACAATAAAAGAGCTTGGAAAGATTTATAGATTTTTCCCTATTACCGCAGGATTTAGAAAGATATATCCATTTAATTCTTTTCATAAACAATATCTTGAATCTTTTGCGATTAGGTATAAAAATTTTTATATTATTGGAGATTTCATAGCGGGCAATAGACTAAGAAAGAGATGCAGACTACTTAAAAACTCTTTATGTTCAATACATGGTAGTCTTAAACCTCTTCAATGTAGCATTATTCCTTTTTCCGTAACTTTTCCTGAAGCATTGCAAAATCTTGTGATAGCAGAAAAAAGAAAAGGAGTTTTTAAGGTTTGTAAAGGTTTCCATGATGATGCAACTGTGATATGGAATGGAGAATTTAGTGATCTAAAACTTAAAGAAAGTTTTTATACATTGAAAGAAAATCTTGTTTGCCAAAGAGATATAATGGAAAGAATTTTTCTAAAATTTGAAAATAATATATTTTTCAAAAAATTCATACAAACAGAAAAAGGTTTTTTTGAAGTTCCTATTATTGCTGATTTTATTGATGAATTATGCAATATGGCATTGATACAAAATAAAACTGATTTCTTAAAAACCCAGAAAAGTTTATTTATCAATGAGTTAACAGTTGGAGGGATTAAAAATTCTTTATTTATTGATGCATTGAATATTATCGAAGCATTAAAAATTTGACATAACACAAAAAATCTTATTATTATTAAAAATATTCCATCCTTTAAGGAGGTTATGTGGCTGGTCATTCCAAATGGGCGCAGATCAAACATAAAAAAGCACAAGTTGACGCAAAAAAAGGCAAGATATTTACTAAACTTGTAAAGGAAATTTCTGTTGCAGCTCGTCTTGGTGGTGGAGACCCTGAAAAAAATCCCCGACTGAGAGTTGCTATTGAAAAGGCAAGAGAAGTCAACATGCCGATGGATAACATAAAAAGAGCAATAATGAAAGGGACAGGAGAACTTGTAGGTACAACATATGAAGAGGTTATTTATGAAGGTTATGGACCAGGCGGAGTGGCAATTTTAGTTGAAGCAATGACAGATAATAAAAACAGAACTGTTTCTGAGATAAGACATCTTCTTTCAAAACATGGTGGTAGTCTTGGAGAATCTGGATGTGTTTCATGGATTTTTGAGAAAAAAGGATATATCCTTATTGATAAGAAGGTAGTAGACGAGGATACTCTTATTTCTATTGCTTTAGAGGCAGGAGTTGAGGATGTAAAAAATGATCCAAAAGAGGAAAACTACGAAATTATTGTATCTCCTGAACAATTAATCCAGATAAAAACTGCAATACAACAAGCAGGAATTCCTGTTTCTTTTGCGCAGGTAACAATGCTGCCTAAAAACTATATTTTTATAGAAGGAGAAGAAGCAGAAAAAATGCTGAAACTCATGGATGCATTAGAAGAACATGATGATGTTCAAAATGTTTATGCAAATTTTGATATTCCAGAAGAGGCGATGAGCAAGGCAGAAGTATAGCATGGAACTATCTATTAGACTTACTTTTAAGAGAAAATTTATTGCGGGTCTAATAGTAACAATTCCTATAGCAATAAGCATCTTTATACTTATTCAACTTTTTAAAATTGTTGATGGATTTTTTGGACCTATTTATGATTATATTTTTGGCAGGCATATTGCTGGTTTAGGATTTGTGACAGCATTAATATTGGTATTTGTTATTGGTGTTATATCAACAAATGTATTTGGTAAAAAACTTTTGGCCCAGATTGAAAAATTATTCTTTCTTAAAATTCCAATTTTTAAAAGTCTTTATTCCTCCTTAAAGCAGTTGATTGATGCTTTTTCTCCTGAAAATAAAACATCTTTTCAGAAGTTTGTAATTGTAGAGTATCCAAGAAAGGATAGCTTTGTTTTTGGATTCCAGACAAAGGAGTGCATCTTGAAGGAAAATGGCATAGAAAAAAAACTTATTGCAGTTTATATACCCACTAATAATCTTTATCTTGGAGAAGTTGTATTTTTTGAACCTGAAAGCGTTATTCATACTGATATCCCGATTCAGGAGGGTATAAAAATAATTCTTTCAGGTGGAATAGCTGCCCCACAAATAATAAGAGGTGATAAATAGTGAATGTAGTAATTTTGGCAGCAGGACTTGGCACAAGAATGAAGTCTTCTATGCCAAAAATACTACACAGAATCTTTGAAAAGCCAATTATAGATTATGTGATAGATTGTGCTGAAAGTTTAAAACCCCTTCATACATTTGTGGTTATAAATCCTTCATTAAAAGAGGTAGTTGAACATTTAGAAAAACAGGAAATAAAGATTGTTTTTCAAAATGAATCCAAAGGAACAGCTCATGCTTTGTTTTCAGCTTTGCCTTATTTGAATAGCGATAAAATTCTTATTCTAAATGGAGATACTCCTCTTTTAAGAAAAGAAACACTTGATAGTTTTATTGAAATTTTTAATAAAAACGAAGTTGATATGGCAATACTGTCTTTTTATCCACAAAGACAGCATTCATACGGACGAATCTTGAGAGACGAAAAGCAAAAAATCAAAAGAATTGTTGAAATTACAGATTTTAAAGATGAATTAATATTATCATCAGAGGCAAATAGCGGCATCTATATTTTAAAAAGAGAGGTTGCAGAGCTCGTTAAAGAAATTAAAGAAAATCCAAATAAAGGTGAATTTTATCTCACTGACATTGTAGAGATAGCTATTAATAAAGGATTTAACATAGAAGCCTATCCCCTTGCCGAGGAAGACGAGCTAATAGGAATAAATACAAGAGCAGAACTTTCTCTTGCAATAAGATATTTAAGAGACAGAATTGTTAAGGAATGGATGGAAAAAGGTGTTACATTCTATGATCCTGCTTTAGTGTGGATTTCTCCATCTGTTACAATAGGGCAGGATACTATAATTTATCCATATGTTTTTCTTGAGGGAGACACAAAAATAGGTAAGAGTTGTGTTATTTATCAGGGAGTTAGAGTAAAAGATAGCATAATTGAGGATAATGTTCAAATTAATGATTGTACAGTTATAGAAAGCTCTATTGTGAAATCTCGTTCAAAGATAGGACCATTTGCACACATAAGACCTCAAACTATTATAGGAAAAGAATGTAGAATAGGTAATTTTGTTGAAGTGAAAAAGTCTACAATTGGTGATTCTACAAAAGCTGCTCATTTGAGCTATATTGGTGACTCTGAAATTGGCAATAATGTAAATATAGGAGCTGGAACTATTACATGCAATTATGACGGACAAAAAAAACATAAAACAATTGTAGAAGACAATGTTTTTATAGGAAGTGATACTCAACTTATAGCTCCGGTAAGAATATGTAAGGGTGCATATATCGGCGCAGGCTCAACAATTACAAAAGAAGTTCCTGAAGACTCTCTTGCAATAAGCAGGACACCGCAGAAAAATATTTTAGGTTGGGCAAAGAAAAAGAGGAATAAGGGATGTGCGGAATAATCGGATATATAGGAGATAAAAATGCTATTCATATCGTGCTTGATGGATTAAAAAAGCTTGAATACAGAGGATATGATTCAGCTGGGATAGCCTGCCTTTTAGATGGAAAGATAAAAACAGTAAAGTGTAAGGGTAAGATTAAAAATCTTGAATCTCTCGTTGATGATAACTTAAAACAATCAAAAATGGCTATTGGACATACAAGATGGGCAACACATGGAAAACCTTCCGATGAAAATGCTCATCCCCATTGTTCAGGCTCAATTGCATTAGTTCACAATGGAATAATAGAAAATTACGCAGAAATAAAAAAGGAGTTACAGGCAGAGGGATATAAATTTGTTTCACAAACTGATACAGAAGTTATTGCCCATCTAATAAGAAAATACAGGGAGAGTAATTTATCCATTGAGGAGGCTATTAGAAAGGCTGTTAGTAGACTTAAAGGTTCTTATGCAATAGTTGTAATGGATGAGAAAGAGCCAGATAAACTTATTGGAGTAAGAATGGAAAGCCCTCTTGTTGTAGGAGTCTCCAATGGTGAAAAATTTATAGCCTCTGATGTTCCTGCCTTTCTCAATCACTGTAATAGAGTAATATTTCTTGAAGACGGAGAAATGATTACTCTAAATAAAGAAGATTTTAAAGTATATGACCTAAATGGAAAGGTAAAAAATAGAAAACCTACAGCCATAACATGGACTGCCTCGATGGCAGAAAAAGGCGGTTTCAAGCATTTTATGCTTAAAGAGATATACGAGCAGCCAAGAGCTCTGGCTGACACAATAAGAGGAAGAGTGTTTCCTGATGGTTTAAAAATAAACTATGATGAATGGGGACTACCAAAAGATGAATTTGCCCTTGTTAAAAAAATCTATTTAGTTGCCTGTGGAACATCCTATCATGCCAGTCTAATCGGAAAATATATGATAGAGAAAATAGCAGGGATACCTGTTGAAGTAGATATTGCCTCAGAATTCAGATATAGAGAGGTTCCTTTTGAAAAAAACTCTCTTTTTTTAGCGATAACACAATCAGGAGAAACAGCAGATACTCTTGCAGCTTTAAGATATGCAAAAAAATCTACAGTAAAAACCTTAACCATCTGTAATGTTCTTGGAAGCACTGCCTCTCGCGAGGCAGATGCTGTTTTTTATATCCATTCAGGACCTGAAATAGGAGTTGCCTCTACAAAAGCTTTTACATCCCAAATTGTGGCCCTTTATATTTTTGCATTTGCCCTTTCTATGGCAAGGAAAAATCGGCCGAAAGTTATTCTTGTGAAATTTCTGGAAGAACTTTTACATCTACCAAGAATGGCAGAAGAGACTTTAAAATTAGATGAACAGATTCAGCAATTAGCTAAGGAATTATACAGAAAGCCTAACTGTCTTTATCTTGGAAGAGGAGTAAACTATCCCGTTGCCCTCGAAGGAGCTCTTAAGCTTAAGGAAATATCTTATATACATGCAGAAGGATATGCAGCAGGCGAAATGAAACATGGACCTATTGCACTTGTTGAAGAAGGATTCCCTGTGATATTTATAGTTTCTGATGATCTTTATCTTGAAAAAACTATTTCAAATATTGAAGAAATAAAGGCAAGAGATGGATTTGTAATAGCCTTTTCAAACAGTAATGCAGAAAAGCTAAGAAAATTATCAGACAGGTTTATTTATGTTGAGGGGTTAAACAGCTATCTTAACACTGTGCTTTTCAGTATTCCTCTTCAGTTACTTGCTTATCATGTAGCTCTTTTAAGAGGTTGTGACGTTGATCAACCGAGAAATCTTGCAAAAAGTGTTACTGTTGAATAAATTTTTTAAAAATAAAAATTAGAGGGGTACAGCCATGAAAGATTTCCCCTTAGGGGATTTGAATCCCGCCCAACAGGAAGCAGTAGTTTATTGTGATGGACCGCTTCTTGTACTTGCAGGTGCAGGAAGTGGAAAAACAAGGGTCATTACTTACAAATATGCCTATCTTACCAGAGCAAAGGGATTTCTTCCATCTTCAATCTTTGCTGTAACTTTTACAAATAAAGCAGCTGATGAGATGAAAGAAAGAATTTTCAGAATGTGTAATGGAAACTGGAAAAATACATGGATTGGAACTTTTCACTCTCTATGTGTCAGGATTTTAAGAGCACACATTGAAAATATTGGTTATAAAAAAGATTTTATTATCTATGATGAGGACGATCAGACAGGACTTATAAAAAGAATTTTAAAAGACTTAAACATACACGAAGCTTTATGCAAATGTGTTGTTACAAAGATAAGCAACTTGAAATCAAATTTGATTACTCCTGAAGACTATATTTCAAATATTGAAGGTTATGAGTTTGAAGAAAGACTTGGCAGAATATATATGCGATACCATAATGAACTTAAAAGATATAATGCTTTGGATTTTGATGATTTAATCCTCTGTGTAATAAAGTTATTTAATGAGAATGAAGACTTGCTTAGGCGGTATTCTGATCAATTTAGATATATTCTTGTAGATGAATTTCAGGATACAAATAAATCTCAGTATATGCTTCTACAGTTACTTTGCAGATACCATAAAAATATCTGTGCTGTTGGCGACGATGACCAGAGCATTTATAAATTCAGAGGTGCAAATATTCATAATATACTGGATTTTGAAAAAGACTTTCCAGATACAAAAATAGTTAAACTTGAACAGAATTATCGCTCTACAAAACATATTATTCTTGCTTCCTCTGCAGTAATTTCAAAGAATACAATGAGAAAACCAAAAGTTCTATGGACAGAAAGAGATTGGGGTGAGAAGGTTTTTTACTGTCAGTTAAGCAATGAAGAAGAAGAAGCAAAATACATAGCAAAGAATATCAAAGAACTATATCTCAAAGGAGAATATGAATATAAAGATTTTGCCATTCTTTACAGACTGGTTCTTCAGGCAAGAGCCTTAGAAGAAGCTTTGCGCATGGAAGGAATTCCTTATCAAGTTATAAGTGGAGTTAGCTTTTATCATCGCAAAGAGATAAAAGATATACTTGCTTATATGCGTTTTATTTTAAATAAAGAAGACAATGTAAGTCTTATGAGAATAATAAATACTCCTCCAAGAGGTATTGGAGCATCAGCAATATCAAAAATTGAAACCGAAGCAAAAAAATATATGATATCAATATTTGAGGCAATAAAAAAAATAATAAAAGAAGATACTGTATCAACTAATTTAAAAGAAAAGCTTGTATCTTTTGTAACTCTGATAGATGAGCTTTCAGAAAAAGACTACAAGGATGCTGCTTCCATGATCAAGGACATATTGAATTTCACAGGATATCTTGAAGAAATTGAAGAAGATAGAATTCAGAATGTTTTAGAATTTCTATCTTCTGCTGAAAAAGTGCCTGTTAGAGAATTTCTTGACAAAGTTGCTCTTTTTTCAAGTGTAGATAAATGGGAAAACAAAAAAAACTATGTTTCTATCCTTACTCTTCATGCAGCAAAGGGACTTGAGTTTCCTGTTGTTTTTATAGCAGGATGTGAGGAGGGAATTTTGCCATACTTTAAGGCACTTGAAGATCCCTTTGAATTCCAGGAAGAAAGAAGGTTGTTTTATGTAGGAATGACAAGAGCTAAAAATCTTCTGTTTATTACAAATGTGAGACATAGAAAGCTTTACTCAAAAATTCAAAAACAAGAGACTTCAAGCTTTATTAAAGATATTCCACCTGAATATTGTGTATGTATCAGAAAAGATTACTCTACCTTTGCTCCTGACAAAAAAGAGCTGGAAACTCCTAAAATTAAACCTCCATTTGTTATAGGATGCAAGGTTAAACATCCTACATGGGGAGTTGGTATTGTTAGAGACTGTTATGGAGAAGGAGATGATTTAAAAGTTGTTGTTAACTTTCCTGGCATAGGGGTTAAAAAATTAGCCCCAAAAATTGTAAACTTAGAAAGGGTGTAGATATGAAAATTTCAAAAGAAGAAGTAAAACATATTGCAATGTTGAGCAGACTTGAACTTAATGAAGAGGAAATAGGTGTTTATCAAGAGCAACTAAGTAGAATACTTGACTATATAGAAAAATTGAATGAGATAGATACAGCATTAGTTGAGCCAACATCCCATGTAATTGAATTAAAAAATGTTTTTAGAGAAGATAATGTTAAAAATTCTATTTCAAGGGATGAGGCTTTAAAAAATGCACCTGCGCCCGCAGATAAATTTTTCAGGGTACCCAAAATTATTGATTAAAAAATGTTGAGAAGTTTTTTAAGAGCCAAACTACATATGGCAAAAGTAACAGAGACTAATTTATTTTATGAAGGCTCAATAAGTATTGACACAGAACTGCTTGAGCTGGCAGGCATCTTACCCTATGAAAGAGTCTGGATAAGCAATATGAATAATGGAGAAAGATTTGATACCTATGTCATTCCTGCACCCAGAGGCTCAAGGAGTATTGGACTAAATGGCCCTGCTGCCAAAAAAGCTAAAGTGGGAGACAGAGTTGTTATTTTTTCCTATGGCTATCTTACAGAAAACGAAATTCCATTGCATAAACCAGTAATTATAATCCTTGATGAAAATAACAATCCTGTAAAAATTTATTCTGCTTCTATTGATCCTGTGTCTTTATAGTTTTATAGGGAAATCAATGCTTCAATATCAAAGTTTTTGATAGCTGTTTCTCCTATTTTGTCTTTATTTAATTCAGTTAAATATGGTAGCACTCCCAGACATGGTATATCAATTAACTCTTTTAAAATCTGAGGATTTGTTTTTTCAGCAATATCATTTTTTGCAGGCTCAGAAAAGTTAATAATATAGCCTTTTACAGAAATTTTCTTGTTTTTTAATGCCTCCAGTGTAAGAAGAGTGTGATTAATCGTGCCGAGCGTAGGTTTTGTTACCAATATTACAGGCAGTCCCATATCTTTAATTAGATCTCTAACAAAATAAAAAGTTGATTTCCTTTTTTCTTCTTTATTGAGAGGAACCATTAGACCACCAATGCCTTCAACTAAAAGGTAATCATATTTTTTTTGTAGAGCTTCAAATGACCTGAAAATTATTTCAAGATCAACCTCAATCTTTTCA
Organism: uncultured Thermodesulfovibrio sp.; assembly: GCA_964614465.1. Taxonomy (GTDB): domain Bacteria; phylum Nitrospirota; class Thermodesulfovibrionia; order Thermodesulfovibrionales; family Thermodesulfovibrionaceae; genus Thermodesulfovibrio. The sequence continues at coordinate 24,061 of CAZTLF010000012.1, read as the reverse complement.
ATCCTTGATGCAACAAGCGGACTTAGGGGATTTTCAAACTTGATAGGCGTTATCAAATCAAGTGAGTCATGCATTTCAGCCATATCCCTTAAAAGCATTCCATCGCTTGGAAGCAATAGACCATCTTTATTAAGACATCCGGTTTCAATAACCTTCATAGCACCAACCTTTAATCCCTTTTTTATAAAGCTTCTCAGTATAGCAGTTGTAACAATGGTTTTTCCGACTCCGGTATCTGTTCCTGTGATAAAGTATCCAGCCTTCATAACAAATCCTCCTTTTTAAAGAATCATATCGTTATATGGTATAATGTTATATAAACTAAAGGCAACCTGATAAGGAGGAATAGTGATAAGATTTGAAGAATTACAAATGAGAATAATGGATGCAGCAAAAAATTATCTGGATGTTTATGAAATGTCCACATTAATTGAACAGTATTCACTAAATAAAGAGAGCAAACTTTTAATGACCTTGCCTGAAATTAAACCTCCGTATCCAATAAATGCTGCGATCTCTTTTTCTTATAATGCGCATCAAACAAGCTTCTCAATGCTTTTTGATGAAGACGAGGTTGAAGAGGAATCTGAAAATTTTGAAAATATGGTAGAGATTGATGTGGTTATCAGTCTGCCCTTTCTTGAGGAATATAGTCATGTAAGAGATCTCTTTGAAGAAATAGTTAATGAGTATCCTGATTTAGACCCTGTTTTAATAAGAAAGGAATTTTTTAGAAAAGATTTGATTGAAGGACAAGAGTACGAAATTGTTTATTCATATATGGTTGGTGGAGAGGAATTAAAAGACTTACAGTTTTATGAAGAAATATTTTTTGAGTTGAGTAATATCTTACGCACAATTTATGAAAAAACTAAATTTTATATTGATATGTCCTGGTATAGAACAGAGGAAGATGATACCTTTTAATGAAATAAAAACAGTCCTTTTAGACATGGATGGAACAATATTAGATAAATATTATGATGATTATTTCTGGGAAGTTTATGTCCCTCAAAAGTATGCTGAAAAAGAACAGATAAGCCTTGAAGATGCTCGGAGAATACTGTTTTCAATGTATAAAGCAGAAGAAGGCACTCTTAATTGGACAGACGTGTATTTCTGGTCAAGAAAAACAGGGTTAAATATATTGCAACTAAAAAAAGAAGTAGCCTATCTTATAAATCCTCATCCAGATGCAGAAGATTTTTTGAAATTTATAAGTTCCGATGGTAAAAAAGTTTATCTTGTGACAAATGCTCATAATAGTGTAATGGAACTCAAACTTAAGAAAACAGGTTTTAATAAATATTTTCATGGTGTTTTTACATCATTTGATATTGGATATCCGAAAGAAAAGCTTGAGTTCTGGGAAAGGCTAAAAGAAAAAGTTTTCTTTGAACCAGAATATTCAATTTTTATAGATGATACAGAGGAAATTCTTCATACAGCCAAACTTTCAGGGATAAAATTTCCTATTTTGAGAGCTGTTTCAAGCTCTCGGTCTATTCCTAAAAAATCAGAGAATTTTTTAACAATAATGAAGTTTCAAGAGATTATTGATTTATAAAACTCCAAGCTCTTTTTTAAGCCACTGTTTTATTTTCTCATTAATAGGACACATTCCAAAACATATTTTGTCTTTGTTTTCATTTATTGCTTCATTAAGCATTTCCTCTGGAATTTCATCTATTCTTGCTATAGTTTCTCCATAATGCATTGCAGTATGTCTCATTATAAAAAGCACAGGTTTTTTACCAGTAGTGTCAATATATGGAATATATCCTTTAATTGAACCTTTATAAACCAGCTTATCTCCCTCTTTTAAACATCTCGGTGACATAAGCTCCTGTGGTTGAATATCCCACAGGATGTGTTCCTTGAAAAATGGGTCTTCTTTAAGCTCTTTAAGCGTTATTAATTCACTAAAAATCATCAAATCACCTCCGTCTTTAATTTTTTCTTCTTTCAGGGACTATTCTTTCTTTTATTTCCCCTTGATTGTATTCCTTTGTTACATAAAGTCCACAATAACATTTACCATACTCTTTTATGTCCTCTATACTGTAAACACAAGGACAGATTATATCAGCATCTCTCTGTTTATCTCCTGAAGCCAATCTACAAGGACATGACCTATAACCATAACGTTCTTCATTTTTTAGTAAACCCTTTAAGAGTTCAAAAACAAAATTTTTATCCTTATTTAACTCCAAGCCTTTTGATTTAGCATATCTGTCCAAAATTTCATAAAGCTTTTCAGGGGTCATGTTAATCTTTAATTTCAAGGATTTTTTTAAGGTTTTCCTCATCAAAGCCTACTACAGTTGTTTCAACAACCACTGTAGGGAATGTTTCATGAGGATTAATTTTTTTCAACTCTTTCATAGCGAGCCATTGCTCGCCGCTGTCAAGGGCATCAACTTCAATTATTTCAGTCTCAATAGAGTTATTTTTTAGAAACTCTTTTACTTTTTTACATGTGGGGCATGTGCTTAATGAATATACTCTGACTCTTCTAAGCATTCCCTCTCCTTTTTTTGTTGAAAGTATTATTAAGAGTTAGCTCAACATCCTCAAGCATTTCAAAATTTGCTCTTCTTATTGTGTCCAATGGAAGTTTTAACATATTTGCCAGTTCTTCAAATGGTATTTTAGATACATAACAGAGTTCAGCAATAAGAATCTTTAATGCATCATCCTCTATCAAGGATTTTAACTCAGTATCTTTTACATCAACACTATCAACAGCATCTTTAAAGGACATTCCATCTTTAATGTTCTGAATGATTTCCTTCATGGCTTTCTCGTAAATTTTACTTTCTTCTTCCGAGTAGTCCTTAAAAACAAAATTAAAATCTGTCATATTAAGCTCCTTAATCTTTATTTACCTTCTTTCAATTTGGTTGGTGAACAGAAGATATTTTTTTATTAAACTTTCAGTTATTATTCTCATTTCACTGTCTTTTATATTTTTTATTACATCTTTCATCCACTCTTCCTGTCCTGATGATAAAGTTGCAGTGTGATTTTTTTCTGTCTTTTCTTTTTGGTTTCTGTAAATTCGTCCAAAACGAAACTCTATATCTTTTATTCCATAAGGATAAAGTTTTTTTAAAAATTCATCTTTTAACAGTTTCAACTGAGTAAGCCATATATGTGAATTCACAGTCACAAAAAGAACGTCATTTTTCAACTCCTTAGGAAAAGAATGTTCTATTACAGGAGATGTAAAAATATCATTCCAGATTTTCCTTAAAAATTTTAGTCTTACAGCATCTTCCATGCCATAATTATTGAATAAAGAAGGTAAAATCTTTCCAACTCTTTGCATATTTAAATTGCTTTTTTGACAAAGCCTGAACGAAGACATCTTGTGCAAACATGGACTCTTTTAGGCCCTTTTTCGGTAGTAATCTTCATTCTTTGAAGATTCGGAAAGAAATATCTTTTTGTTTTGTTGTTTGCATGGCTTACATTATTGCCTATAACTTTTTTCTTATCACATACGTAGCAGCTTGCCATTCTACCCTCCTTCAATTTGCATATACTTAATTATTTATGATAACATTTTATTGATTTAGAGACAAGGAGGAAAGAATCAATTTATGTCAAATAAAGCAGTTAGAAGTATAGAATTAGCAAAAGAGCTTGGTGTAAAACCCTTAGAGATTGTAAGATTTATTGAAAAAATAAGGAATATTCAATTTAAAAAAGGGACTACAAATATTCGGGTAGAGTCAGATGAGGTTGAAAAGATAACCCGACATTTTAAAAAGGAAATTGAGTTAGAAAAAACAAAGCAGAAAGAAAAAGAACCTATTGAATTAAAAAAAACTGAGGATATAAAAGAGTTAGAAGTAAAGAAACCGTTATCACCCCCTGAAATTGTTGAAGAAGAAATAAAAGAAGAAGAACTTCAGTTGCCTGGCAGATTTAGAAGAGAGATATCATTTGAAAAAATTGAAAAAATAAAACCAAAACCTGTTCCTACAAAAATTCCTCCAAAAAAGTTTGAACCTAAAAAATGGCTTGACATAAAGGAACAAAAAAAAGTTAAGGACAAAAATAAGAAAGAAGAACATGCCGTAACACCATCAACAGCTCCAAGAAAAAAATCCATTAAGATAGAAGAAGGCACAACTGTAAAAGAATTTGCTGAACTTATAGGACAGAAAGTCTCTGATGTAATAAAAAAATTTATGGAACTTGGATATATGCCAACAATTAATCAACCTGTTGACATAGATGCAGCACAGCTTGTAGCAGAAAGCTTCGGAGTAAAAGTAGAATTTTCGCAAGCACTGGAAATTGATGTTATAGAGGAAGAAGAGGAGTCTCCAGAGTTGCTTCAACCAAGACCTCCCATTGTAACTGTTATGGGACATGTTGATCATGGTAAAACATCATTGCTTGATGCAATAAGAAAAACAAAAGTGACAGAACAGGAAGCAGGAGGCATTACACAACATATAGGTGCATATAAGGTAACACTTCAAGGTAAAGATATTACTTTTCTTGATACACCAGGACATGAAGCATTTACAGCATTAAGAGCAAGAGGTGCAAAAGTAACTGATATTGTTGTTCTAGTTGTTGCTGCAGACGATGGAGTTATGCCACAGACTATTGAAGCAATAAATCATTCAAAAGCAGCTGGTGTTCCGATAATTGTTGCTGTAAACAAGATAGACAAACCTGAAGCAAATACTCAGAGAGTAAGAACACAGCTTAGTGAGTATGGAATTATTCCAGAGGAATGGGGTGGACAGAATATATTTGTTGATATCTCAGCCAAAAAAAGAATAGGGATAGAAAATTTACTTGAAATGATAGCTCTTCAAGCGGAGATAATGGAGCTTAAGGCAAATCCTAATAAACCCGCAAGAGGAACAATAATTGAATCCAGACTTGATAAAGGACGCGGTCCTGTAGCAACAGTAATTGTTCAGAATGGAACTTTAAAGGTTGGAGATGCTTTTGTTGCAGGAGTGACATATGGTAAGGTAAGAGCGATTATTGATGATACAGGGAAAAGAATTAATGAAGCTCCTCCATCTACTCCTGTTGAAGTTGTAGGCTTTGAAGAAGTTCCTCAGGCAGGAGATAGTTTTACTGTTGTTGAAGATGAAAGAATAGCCCGTCAGATAGCAAATGCAAGGGCGCAGAAGAAGAGACTTGCAGAGATGCAAAAGGCTCAAAGGCTGACACTTCAGGATTTATATGAAAAAATCAAAGAAGGAGAAGTCAAAGAACTTAATTTAGTTATAAAGGGTGATGTTCAGGGTTCAATTGAAGCACTCAAAAAAGCAGTAGAGGATATTACTCATCCTGACATTAAAGTTAAGGTTATACATACAGCTGTTGGAGGCATAACAGAGTCTGATGTAAATCTTGCCGCTACTGCTAATGCAATAATAATAGGATTTAATGTCCGTCCAGAAACAAAGGCACAGGAACTGGCAGAACAGCTTGGAGTGGATATAAAGCTTTATAGCATTATTTATGAAGTGATTGATGATGTAAAGAAAGCTCTTCAGGGAATGCTTGAACCAGAAATTAAAGAAAGAGTTATAGGCAGAGCAGAGGTAAGAGCAGTATTTAAAATATCCAAAATCGGTACAATTGCAGGCTGTTATGTTTTAAATGGAACAATTTCAAGAGCAAGCGATGGTATAAGGGTAATAAGAAACAACGTAGTGGTCTATGAGGGGAAGATTAGTTCATTGAAGAGATTTAAAGAAGATGTAAGAGAAGTTCATGCTGGTTATGAATGCGGACTAATCATAGAGAATTTCAATGACATAAAAGAAGGCGATATATTGGAAAACTATGTTTTTGAAAAAATTCCTGTGAAAGGAATATAAAATGCAACCATATAAAAGGTCGCAAAGGCTTAAGGTTCTTTTAAAGGAAGAAGTAGCTGAAATAATCTTACACAAAATAAAAAACCCTAGACTTGGTTTTATTACCGTAACGGATGTTGAACTTTCAGATGATTTACGAATAGCAAAAGTTTTTATCTCTGTACTTAAAGCAGAGGACAGAGCTCTTACTCTTCAAATTTTAAATGATGCAAAGGGTTATGTGAGAAGTGAGATTGCCAAAAGGCTTAGAATTAAAATAATACCTACATTTGAATTTTTATTTGATGAATCTATAGATCGCGGGTTCAGGATTGATCAACTTTTGAAAGAGATAAAGAAGACTTCGGAGGATGGTTGAAACCACCGAAATATTTAATTGATGCTATTAAAAATAACAATTCCTTTTTAATACTTACACATACTACTCCTGATGGAGATGCTTTTGGTTCAGCTATTGCTTTAAAGTTTCTGCTTGAACAATTCAATAAAAAAGCAGAAATTTATACTGACTATCCAATCCCTATCCAGTATCAATTTCTTCCAGGAAGCGAGTTTATTAAAAATATTGAACTCTTAAAATTTGAAGATTTAGTTTTTTCATATAATTGTTCTCAAAAAAATCGTCTGTATTTTGATACTTTAATTATGGTGGATTGTAATAACTTATCAAGAATTAGCTATAAGCAGGAAATTATTGAAAAAATTAAAACTTTTTCAGGTACAAAACTAATTATTGATCATCATATTGAATCTAATCTTTCAGGCAGTAATTGCCTGAAATGGATTGAACCGCAACAGGCAGCAACAGGTATAATGATTTTTTACCTTATTAAAGCATTTAATGGTGAAATCACTCCGCAGATTGCAACAAATCTTTATACGGCAATAATTGTTGATACAGGTAATTTTCAGTTTGACAATACAACACAGGAAGTTTTATCAATTGCATCAGAACTGATAAGCTGTGGAGCTAAACCTTCGTATATTTATCAGCAGAGTTTTGAGTCATGGAGTGTGAACAGATTCAGACTTTTCATAAGGATGTTGAACAATATTGAATTACTTCCTCCTGTTGTAATAGCGTTTATAAGTAAAAAGGATTTTGATGAAACATGCACTCAGGAGTCTGATACTGAAAGATTTGTAGAGTTTTTGAGGATTTTAAAAGATATTAACATTTTAGCTCTTTTCAGAGAAGTTCAAGAAGGTTTCTTAAAAGTCAGCCTTCGTTCAAGAGGCGATGTGAATGTAAGCAAAATTGCAGAAGAATTTGGGGGTGGGGGGCATAAAAATGCTGCAGGATATAGAATCGAGGCATCTTTTGAAGAGGCAAGAAGTAAACTTGTTGAAAAAATGCAGGTTTATAACATGTTTAAATAAATGGGAAAAATTATAGCAATAGCAAGTCAAAAAGGTGGCGTAGGTAAAACAACCACAGCTATAAATCTATCAGCCTGTTTGGCAGTGAAAGGCAAAAAAATTCTTGTAATAGATTCAGATCCTCAAGCAAGCCTTACATTTGGTTTAGGTATTAGAAAAAACGGAGAAAAAATTAAAGGACTATATGAACTTTATGCAGGCAAGGCAACATTACAGGAAATTTTGATCCAGCCAATAGAAAATCTTTATGTAATTCCTGCAAGAATAGATTTATTTATGGCAGAACTTGAAATATTTGAAACCTTAGAAAGGGAAAAAAGGCTAAGGTTTTTGCTTGAAAACTATAAAGATGAATTTGACTATGTTTTTATTGATTGTCCTCCTTCATTTTCTTTTCTTACACTCTGTGCCCTTGTAGCTTCAGAGTCTGTAATAATTCCTGTCCAATGTGAACAGTTTGCATTAGAGGCTTTAAGAATATTTATCAAGCTTTTATGGAGGATAAAAGGAAGTTTTAATGAAGCCTTAGAGCTTGAAGGAATTCTTCTTACTATGTTTAATAAACATATTAATTTAAGCAGAGTCATTGCAGAAGATATAAAAAGAGTTTTTCGTTCAAAAATTTTTAAAACCTATATCCCGAGAAACATAGCTTTATCTGAAGCCTCAATGAATGGAATTCCAACCATCTTTTATGCACCTGATGCTCAAGGAGCAATTGCATACAGCGAACTTGCTCAGGAAATAATTTTTCGCCACAGTCTTTCATAAATATAAACTATGATTTCCATCATAGTTTTTCTCTGTTTTTACAGGATAGGATAAAATTAATCTATGATAGTAAAGGAGTGAAGAGTGATAAAAAGACCGATAATTCAAATTGATCAGGACAAATGTGATGGCTGTGGAGCATGTGTGAATACCTGTGCAGAAGGAGCAATTCAAATTGTTAATGGTAAAGCAAGACTTATTAATGAAGTTTATTGTGATGGACTTGGTGCATGTCTTAGAAGTTGTCCAAAGGGAGCAATTACAATAGTTGAAAAACAGGCGCAACCTTTTGATGAAGAAGCCACTAAAAAACATCTTGAACTGATAAAAATTAAAGAAACTCCTTCATGTGAATGCCTTAGTTTTGCAAAGAATCATAATGTTAGTAACTGGCCTATTCAACTTAAGCTTATCTCTGTGAATGCATCATTTTTGAAGGATGCAGATTTACTGATTGCAGCAGATTGCACTGCTTTTTCATGCAGTAACTTTCACAAGGAGATCTTAAAAGATAAAAAATTAATAATTGCCTGTCCAAAACTTGATGATGCAGAATTTTATCTTGAAAAGCTTAAGGAGATTTTTAGTCTAAACAATATTAAAGCAGTTACTGTTTTAAGGATGACAGTTCCCTGTTGCGCTGGACTTACTTGGATTGCTAAAGAAGCTTTAAAAAAAGCAGGGGAAAATATTTCATTTAAGGAAAAAATAGTTGAGATTGACGGTACTATAAAGTCTTGTTGAGCTCTTCAATAATTTTCCCTGCAAGTTTAATGTTAAATCCCTGAAGAGATGCTATTTCTTCAATTTTGGCAGACTTTATTTTTGATATACTACCAAAGTGTTTCAGTAGTGTGAGTCTTCTTTTTTTACCAATTCCTGGAATTTTTTCAAGCACTGATTCAAAAGCAGCTTTTTTTCTGAGTTTTCTGTGATAGGATATAGTGAATCTATGAGCTTCATTACGTATTTTTTTTAATAAAAGTGAAGAAGGTTTTTTATCTTCAAGAATAAATTCTCTTCCATCAGGAAAAATAAGTCTGTCAGGGTCTTTAGCAATTGCAAAGACATTCAGTTTTTCTTTTAATTCATTAATAATTTTGATTACAGCGTTTAAATGTCCCAGTCCGCCATCAATTAATATTAAATCAGGTTCTGGAAAGTCTGAATCAAATTTTTTAACTACTCTCAGGACAATTTCTTTCATTGCTGAATAGTCATCAATACCCTGAGTTTCCTTTATTTTTAAATGTCTGTATAAGTTTTTATTAAAGGAACCATCCTGCCAATATACAAAACCTCCAACTGAATAAGCACCAAAAAGGGTTGATACATCAAAAGCTCCAATTTTAAAAGGAGTTTCAGAAAGATTAAGTCTCTGTTTTAATTCTTCAAGTGATGTTTCCACAGGTGAAATTTTTGATTCTAAATGAATCTTGGCATTATTTAATGCCATATCAAGAAGTGCTTTTTCTTCTTCTGAAAAAGGAGTTTTGAGCTCAACTAAATCACCTCTTTTGTCTTTTAGCCATTCTTTTAATTCTGTTAGGCTTTCTGGCAGATTTTCTAAGATAATGATTGGAGGAGGAATTAAGGATTCTTTGGAATAAAGAGCTTCAATTACTGCATGAATAAGCTCTCCTTCATTTTCGTAAAAAGCCTTTTTGACAGCCCAGTCTTTTGAACCAACAAGCAATCCATTTCTTACAAATAAAACATTTACAGATATTTTAGAGTTTTTAATATATATTCCCATTACATCTATATCGTCAATCATTTGAGATACAACTCTTTGTTGTGTAAATATTCTTTCAAGTCTTCTAATCTGATCTCTAATTTTTGCTGCTTTTTCAAATTTAAGTTCATCAGAAAGCTTTTGCATTTTTTCATAAAGCATATTCAATAGTTCAGTTTTTTGTCCTTTTAAAAATAATAAAACATCGTTAACTCCTTTCATATAATCCTCTCTGCTAATAAACCTTGCACATGGAGCAGGACATCTTTTCATTTGGTATTGAACACAGGGACGCAGAGGTTTATTTAGTCTGTATTTACATGTTCTTATTGGGAAATTTCTTCTAATAAAAGATAAAGCCTCCCACATAGATTGGGAAGGGACATAAGGTCCAAAATATAAATTACCGTCTTTCTTTGGTTTTCTAACAACATCTATCTTAGGCCATTCCTCTGTAATTGTTATTCTAAGATATGGATAACTTTTATCATCTCTAAGCAGAATATTAAATGAAGGTTTATGTTGTTTTATTAGATTTGCCTCAAGAACAAGAGCTTCAAACTCATTTGATGTAACAATATATGAAAAATCTTTGATGAGTTTAACCATTTTTGATTTTCTAAGGTCAAGATCATCAGATTGAAAGTAGCTTTTAAGCCTATTTCTAAGATTTTTAGCTTTTCCAACATACAAAATCTTTCCTCTACTGTCTTTAAATAAATATACTCCTGGTAAAGAAGGAATTATATTTAACTCAATCATAATAATATTGTATCAGATTACTTTTCTTTGGCAGTATATACCCTGTCCCAATCTGAAGCTGGTGGATTTAAAAGATAATTTTTGCATCTTTCCTCATAAATGAAGGAGACCCTGTCATTGAATTCTCTGTGTATGTAGCTAAATATATTTAATGCCTCTTCAAAGAGGCAGTTTCTATAAAAATTTAAAGCTTTTTCAAAATCTTTTATAACAGGAATCAAAAAAGAGTTTTCCTCCAGAACCTCATAGATTTTAACAGGTTCTTTTTTCCCTTTAACTCTTATTAAATCAAGCTCTCTTATATAGATTTCCCCTTTATTATCAATAGCATCAAAGGTGCTTTCACTTATTATTATTTTTGTTTCATAAAACTTATTCAATCCTTCAAGTCTTGAGGATAAATTTACTGTATCTCCTATTGCTGTATAGTCAAATCTTGTTTCTGTTCCCATGTTTCCTGTAATTGCTTCCCCTGTGTTTATTCCTATGCCGATATTTATTTGAGGAAATCCCATTTCTGTAAATTTTTTATTCAGTAATTCAAGTTCCTTAATCATCTCAAGGGCTGTAAGTACAGCCTCACGGGCATGTTCCTTTAAATCAACAGGGGCATTATAAACTGCCATTATTGCATCTCCTATGTATTTGTCAAGCATTCCTTTGTGTTTAAGTACTATTTTTGTCATTGGATCAAGATAGTTATTAAGTAGTGTAACAAGTTTCTCAGGACTGAGAGATTCAGATATTGTTGTGAACCCTCTTATGTCTGAAAAAAGTATAGTAATTATCCTTTTTTCGCCTCCAAGTCTTAATTTGTCAGGGTTTTTTATTATTATATTTACAAGCTCAGGTGAAACATAGCTTGAAAAAGCTTTTTTAAGAAATCTGCTTCTTTTTTCAATAACAATGTTTCTGTAAGCCTCATATGTTAAATAGCAAAGTGAAAGAGAAATAAAAGAATATATAACTGAAAGATTGAAGCAGTATTTTTTAAAGATAAAAATGTTAAGAGAATATATTAAAAAAAGCATTACTACAAAAATACTAAGACAGATAAAGGTTCTGTTTGCTTTTATAAGAATAAGGCTTAGAATTAAGGTGGATAAAACAATAAATAAAATGTCTATCAATTCTACCCATGAGTTGTATTTTAGATAATCTTTTTTAAGAATGTTTGAGACAACTGTTGCAGATATTTCAACTCCTGGCATTACAGGATCAAAGGGTGTTGCTCTTATGTCAGCTATTCCCATCTCTGTTGCACCTATAAAAACAATTGCATCCTCTGGAAGACTCACTTTTCCATCAATTATATCAACTGCTGAAACTGTTTTAATTGAACCACCTTTGCCATAGTAGTTGATTGTAAGAATGCCTGTCTCATCAACTGGAATTGTTTCATTGCCAATTTTTATTGTCTCTACTCCATAAGAAGCAATCTCAACAATCAGAGGTTTATTTAAGAATTTTTCCATAGTTTTAAGGGCAAGATGAGGATAAATTTCTTCATTGTAAATTGCAACAAGATTCATTCTTCTGTAAACTCCATCATTATCAGGAGTTATATTGAAAAATCCAGCTTCTGCTTTTATAGAGGAGATATTAAGCTCTGCATAGGGGAATTCTCTTACTGGTATAGCCTCAATATTGCCAGAAGTTTTTATTATTTTAATTTTTGAATTTCTGAGATTTATGTAAGAGTCAGGATTTATCTCTGTTTGCTCTTCCCTGAAGTAATAACCAGCAATAATGTTTGGTTTGTTTATTGCAATTGAAAGGGCTCTGTCTGATTCCTTATTGGAAGTCTCAGAAAAAACTATGTCAATAGCTATTACCTTGACATTTCCGAGTTTTTCTATAATTCTGGCAATTATTTTTCTGTCCCAGGGCCATCTTCCAAGCTGGTCTACACTTTTTGAATCTATTGCAACAATAAAAACTCTTCCATCAGGTTCAATACTTCCACGAAGTCTAAATCTTGCATCTTTAAGTTTAAGATCAAGAGAGTTTAAAAAATCTATTTTGATGAAATACAGAAAAAGAACTACTCCTGTAGAGAGGATTCCTATAAGAAGATAAATGAAAAACCTACTTTTCATTTATCTAAAACTCTAAGAAGGGTTTCCACATTTGTTATGTATCTTCCCTGAGGATATCTGTTTTTATATTGAAGTAATCTTTCTTTAGCCTGTTTTTTAAAACTCAGTTCATAAAGTGTCATTCCCGTAAGATAAAGTGCTGTTTCAGCCTGAGGTATTTCTGGATACTCTTCAAGAATGAGTAAATACTCAGAAAGAGCAGACTCAGAGTTCCTTAAAAATCTTGAAAATACTGCACCTCTTTCAAGCCTTGCATCTGCTCTTATTTCTGGATTGTTACTCAAGTCAAGTGCTATCTGAAATATGTAAAGGGCTTCCTCATATCTTCCAGCATCTGTAAGATAATGTCCATAGTTTATATTCCATCTTGCTATTATGTGAGGAAGTGCTCCTGATATCTCCCACTCTTTTGGAGGCATTGTTCCTGTAAGCACAGAAAGTCCTGTTTTTGCCTCTTCAAGGAGTGTACCTGGTTCTACTTTAACAGGATCTGTTGGTGTGAGTCCTCTTGTATTCTGAACCATTGTATCTGGCATAAGAGTTTTCTGAGCAGTGTCATAGCCCGATATGTATGCAGTGTCTTCGTTTCCAAAAAATACATTTGCAGGTCCTTTTGAAAGCATCATAAACTCAGTTCCTTTAATTCCTGCAACAGCTGTTGGAGTTTTTATCCTGAAATTGGTGGTCTGTCCTGTGAGTTTTACAACTGTTGCCCTTAGCTTTCCCTGAGTAACATAAAAGACTCCATCTTTTTTATTTTTATCAATCATATACTCTGAGATTTCAAGCTCTGTATTTTCAGAAAGAGTGAATTTACTTCCATCAATGAGTTTAATAATAACCCAGCTTTTTGGCTCAGTTTTTATCCAGTAGCCTATTTCAATTTTTAATCCAGTCTTTGTTTTTTTATATGGAATTCCTGATTTTTCCTTGTAATAGACTGTTCCATCAACTTTTTCAATCTCACCTACTGAGGCATAACAGAGTGAGGCAATAAAAAATGTAAAAAAGAAAGTAAAGATAAACTTTTTCATAAATGTCTCCAATTTAGAGATTTTCAAGCTCTTCTTTAACCCTTGTTTCATCTTTATTTTTTTCAATTCCTTTCCATATCTCCAGTGCCTTCAAAAAGTATATTTTTGCTCTTTCTTTATCTGCAGCATTTTTATAGAGCCTACCAAGTGCTTCCATATCAAGAGCTATTTTTTCTGGTATGGCAAGCTCTTTGTCAATTGAAAGAGCTTTAAGAAGATATTTTTCAGCCAGATTTTTGTCTCTTTTTAAGTAAAGCTCTCCAAGAAGCCTTAAAGAATTAGCCTCTTCAATTTTTGAAATTTCTTGATTTATTGTTAAGGACTCTTTAAGTAGTCTCTCAGATTCATAGTATTTTTCCTTTTTTATTTTTAATCTTGCAAGTAAATTTAGCGATTTTATCCTCATTGAAACTGTGTTTGAGTTTATTAGCCTGTTTAAAAGACTTTCAGTATCCTCATTGAGTATAAAACCTATTCTTGCTTTTTCAAAAACTATCTCTTCAACTAGGTTTTCAGTAAGGGGTGTTTTCTTAGAGAGTTCTTCAGCAATAATTACACATTTTTTAGCTTCCTCTATCCTATCCATTGATGTATAAAGCCTTGAAAGACTTATAAGAATTACTGCTGTGGCATTATCATCCTGAATAAGGCGGGATTTTTTTAAAGCTTCCTTGTAAAGTATTTCAGCACCCTGAAGTTCTCCTTTTTCAAATAATTTGTTTGCCTGCACAATCATGTTATTAAGCTCAGTAATTCTGAAAGGCTGTTGAGTCGGTGCTTTATAGCAACTATTAAGAATTAATGACAAAGTTAAAATTATAATACAACAAAATAATTTTAACGATTTACTTAGCATAGCTGTCCGCCTCAACTGGTTTTATCTCCTGTTTTTTAATACCTTCTCTTATAGGCCAAAGTCCCTTAATGCTCTGAAGAATTTCATCCAAATCCTGAATGCTCTTTTTTGTATGTTCAATCATAATAGGTAAATCTTTTTTTGCAGCACCCTTTATCATCAATGAAGTCTCATGTAATTCCCTTGCAATGTTTTGAAGAGATTTGATAAGCTCTGTAAGTTCATCAATAGTTTTTTCAGATTTTTGAGCTATCTTGGGAATTTTAATGTTTAGCTCATTAAGCAATTGATTGAGTTTTTCTGTTGTTTCCACTAAATTGCGTGATACTTTCTCAATGTTTTCAATGCTTTTTTTGATGTTCCCCTGAGGTTCATTAATATAATTTATTGTTTCTCTTACTCCTTTCAGAATTTCTGAAATTTCTCCCTTAAGCTCTGATGCTATTTCCTCAATCCCTGCCTGTTTGAAGAATTTTATTGTTTGCCCTGGTTTAAGGGGTGTGTCAACACCAGGCAATATTTCAATAAAGGATTCTCCAATAAATCCCTCCTTTGTAAGCATTGCTACAGTACCTTCTTTAAACCATTTAGTATGTTTTTCTTCTATGGAAAGAGTTATTCTTACAAAGCCGTTATCTAAAAGTTCCATGTTTTGAACTCTTCCTATTTTGAATCCTGAAACTTTAACCGCCATTCCTATGTAAACTCCTGTTGCCTTTGAAGTAACACAGTAAAACTCCTTTGTTTTTGTAAAGAGGCCTCTTTGTTTTCCTGTAAAATAAATAAAAATTAAGGCTCCTATGAGTGCAAAAACTATAAACAGGATAATTTTGCCTTTAAGAAAGATGAATCTTGGATCCTTTTGTTTAATCTCCATTCATGCTCCTTTTTTGTCCACTAAATAAATTTCTGATTCAGAGCCTAAAATAAAAATAGATGTTAAATTTTTGCTAAGCTTTTCAATTCTTTCTGCAAGCCATTCCTTTTCATTCTGACTTATTCCATCAAAGGGATACTCAAAAATTATAATTTCTGGCTTCATTAAAAGGCCTCTTATTATTCCTATAATCCTCCTTTCAAGACTTGTAAGCTCATTTACTTTGCTCATAAAATCTTTCTTATACTCAAACTCATTTAGTAATTCAAGAACCCTTTTCTTTATGCTCTCTTCATCAGAAACTTTATGATAAAGAGCAGGAAGCACTAAATTTTCCCAAACACTTAAATTGTTTATAAGCCCTCCTGTTTTAAAAACTGTAGCTATTCTTTTTTTTATTTCAAAGATTTTATCTCTTGTCATTTCTTTAAGATTTTGTCCCATTAAAAAAATTTCTCCTTCTTTTGGTTCTTTAAGACCTGTTAGTATCTTTAAAAATTCTTCTCCCTCTTCTCTTTTTTCAAACACAAATAACGATTTTGAGCCTTCCTTAGCTTCAAAATTTATCTTATCCTTTATAAACTCCCCTGTTAAATCTATGATTTTTATCATTCAAATTATGTAATTAAGTTTACTATAACATCTATCAAAAATAGAAAGAAAAGACTTCCTGTAACAGCCTTTGTGGCTCTCTGAGGTATCTCTGTAGGACTCTTTTTAACAGAAAAACCCTGCCATATGCAGATTAAAGAGATTGTAAAGCCGAAAATAAGGGATTTTGATAAGGATATAACAACATCTTTAAAGTAAAACTGAGAAATAATAGCATTACTGTAATCTGAGAAAGATACGCCGCTTATCAGGGTTGCAAGAAAAATTCCTCCAAAAAGTGCTGAAAGTTGAAAGTATACGGAAAGAACAACAACTGAGCAGACAACTCCATAAAGGCGAGGTTTTATTAAATAGACTTCAGGTTTTATTCCCATAGCCTCAAGATACTCCACCTCTCTGCCAAGTTTCATTGTTGCAAGTTCTGTTGCAATAGCAGAGCCACTTCTTGTAAGAATTATAAGTCCTGTAAAAAATGGTCCTATCTCCTTTAAAACAAGCCAGAGAAGTATTTTACCAATAATGTTACTTGCTCCTTCCCCAGCTATTGAAGCTGTCTGAAGAGTTATTATCAACCCTATAAGCAACCCTGAGATTATTACTGTAGGAAGTGCTTGGATTCCTGTGAAATAAACTTGTCTTAAGAAAACTTCTGTAACAGGTGACATTAGTTTCTTCTTGCTTTTACCTTGAATACGAAATCATAGTTTAAAATATCTTCCCATCTGTAGCCTTTAAGTGTTGAACGAGTGTCATCAGAATCTTCGTAGGGATTTCCCGGGATGTAAAACCAGTTCATTATTACATAACCTGAATGCCTTAGCACAATCCAGTATCTGCCTTTGTTTATTTTTATTTTTTCAGGGAAAGTAAAATCAACCCAGTAATAACCCGGTTTTCTCTGAATATTTTCAAGAAATACAGGATTTGAACGGAATCCTTTAAATCCTGGTTTTCCTTCTTCATCATAAACCAGATCAATATAAACAGTTCCATCTCCACCGAATGTTCTCATTGCAAGGGATATTTTTTCTATCTCCAGAGGATCATCAATTCTGAAGGCCTGAGCATAGATATATTTTGATGTAACATACTCTGCTGTTTCTTTATCAAGAATTTTAACACCTTTGTCTCCTATAATCTGATAAATTTCAACAAGATTAGGAAAATCCATGTTCCCAAACTCAAATTCTCTAACAACAGATGGCTTTGGTTTTTCTTCAACAGGTGGTTTTAGTTTTTCTTCAACAGGTGGTTTTTTAGTGAGTATTCTGTTACTTAATAAATAAGATTTTGGTGAAGCCTCTGAATCTTTTGGTGATATATGGATTCTATCAGAAAGAAACTTAGCTTCCACTGTCTCTCTATAAGGAGGTAAATAGGGATAGGCTCTCCATGTATCATTGACCTCATCTGAATGAAGAGCATGGGTTTGTTTTATATGCCTTGATGATGTAAACTGTTTTGACTGCTGAGGATCATAACTAAGCCATCCAAGATCTGGAAAATAAATCTCTATCCATGCATGACCACCCTGTCCCATGCTTTGCACTAGAAAATTTTTACCAAGAGGAATCTTCCACTGCTCTTTAAGAGTTATGCCACCAACAACCCTTGCAGGAATTCCTGATGCTCTGAGCAGTGCTATTACAATATGCGCAAAGTTTTGGCAGTTACCTTTACCTGTTTTTAGTGTCCAGAGAGCATCAAACTGAGGAGGATTGTATGTGTATTTTATATTATCAGCAATCCAGTTAAGAATTCTTGTTACTGCCGCATACTCTGTTTTAGCATCCTTAGTAAGCCTTTTGGCAAGATTTATAATCTCTTCAGAGTCAGACTGGACAAGTTCTGTTGCTTTTAAAAATATTTTTTCTTCCTCTGGAACACTTCTTAAAGGAAACTCAGCATTTGATGTTTCTGCCCTTAATTCAGACAAAACAGTAGCTTCAAAGCTTACTGATACCTTAACAGATCTTGTAAGATTTCCCCATGTTGCTAAACCCCAGTAATTGCCATACTGGTCTTTTTGTTTTTCAAATTTTTCTGGCTCAGGCTCAATTTTTATATCAAGATTATGAATTCTTTGGGATACAAATTTATTTGAGAAATCCTTTGGAAGTGCAAATCTAAAGCTAAGTTTTTCAAGAGGCTGAGGAATTTCAAAATGCATCTGCTGATTTATCCTTATTTTGCTATTTAGATCTCCTTCAAGGATAATAGTCTTTGCTGGAATCAATAGAGGATAGGATAAAAATAAAATAAAAACAAGACTAAAAAGAAATATCTTTTTCATTTTACTGCCACTGGAAAATCTGGAATAGTCTGTGGTTTTGCTGTAACAGGCATCTGTCTTCCTTTTGTATTAAGTAGCCTGCCTGTTTTTAAATCCCATGCCCTTATTGTCTTATCATAAGAGGCTGTTACAAGGAACCTCTCATCACTGTCAATAGCAATCCTATCAATCCTATTAATTAAAGCAGTATGCATGCCTGTTTCTATTCTTAAAATTGGCTCAAAAGGAGGCTCAGAGGCAAAAGTAATTGCTGAAAAAACAATAAAAACAAACCATAATATGGTATTTATAAAAAATCTTAGTGCTGCCATTTCTTTCTTCAACAGCAGGCAGGGCTAAGCTCTGCCTGCTAAATCCTTAATCACATACATTATTTGTGCATCTGCCACTACAGCACTGGCTGTTAGAGGTGCACCACCATCCAGAAGGTGTGCATGGTTTTACAGAAATCATGTTTTCCATTTTTCCATCAACATTCACTGCAAGACATGAATCAACTTTTTGCATAGCAGTAAAGTTATTCTTCTGCTGAGCAACTGCAAAACCAACAATCAAAAAAGCAAATAGCAGAATAACGATTAGATAATGTTTTTTCTTCATTTCTGTCCCTCTCTAATGATTAGATTAGCTCCTCAAGGAGCTACAATAAAATTGTATATACTGTGAGAAAAGTTTTCAAGGTAATTTTACCATTCATTTTGTTTCAATAATTAGCTTTGTCTCATAAAACTCTGATGTCCTGCTTTGTCCTTTCTGAATAATCTGTACGCCTCTTGTTTTATCCTTTAACTCTTCAAGTTTTGTTCTTATTTTGTAAACTCCTCCTGCTGGCTCAAGCTCTACACTTCCAAGCTCTCCTGTGCTTGCATAGACAATAATATCTTCCTCACCAAAAGGTGGTGTTACCTCAAGTTCAAACCTGTCCTGTCCTGATGGAATCTCATAGATAACTCCTCCATGAAAGTAGTTTTCTTTTCTGTAGGGATTTGGAAGTATCTGAATGAGGTTTCCATCTGCCTGCCTGTAAATAATCTTTCCATAAAATGGCTTGTTTCCTTTAAGAAAGATCTTAATTTTCTCTCCTGCGCGATACTCTTTTTTTTCTGCCCAAAGCTGAACTTTTAGGGGAGCAGAAGGATCATCAAGTTCCTTTGATTCTGATATTCTTTTCATTGCAGTTTCATCTGGTATAACCTCTGTCTTAATCTTTATCCTGTAACAGTCTCCAATAGCTGGTGGTTCTTTAGCCCACTTCCCTGATGATTCAATTACTCTGACTTTTGCTTTCGCATAGGCATTTACAATATCTTTCTTTAGCTCAAAATCTTTGATCTCAGTCTCTGACTGTATATAGGTTGATATCTGCTCAATTGCTCTTCTCTTTGCATCCTGAAGGGCTGTTTCCTCTGTTTGCCTTTTTGTCCTGTCCTCACTCAAGCAGGCGTAGCCTTCAGATTCTGTAACTGAGGACTGTGAGGCAAAGGAAGAATTAGCCAAAACTAAGATTAGCAATAAAATATAAAAAAATTTTTTCATAACTTTCTTTAACATTTAACCTTATAGGCAACACATTTTCCAGTCTTATCTGGACAGCATCTTTCACACCAGTGCTGACCATTTTTATCGCAGCAACAAACTCTTTCATAGCAACCATCTGGCTGAATGCTCCACTCAGTACAGTTTGCCGTTGCTGCATAAAGAAGATTATTTTGTGAACCAATAATACATGAATCTGATATGGCAGAAGATTCATTGATTGACTGACCTGATGAAGCAAATACCAGAATAAGCAGCATTAAAAAAATTGATAAAAATAGTTTTTTCATTCTGCCCTCCAGTTTAATTAGTTGTCATTCTTTCCATTAAAAATTTTACCTGTCTGTCTTCAGGATTTAGCTTTAAAACATCTTCAAATACCTTTTTTGCCTCTTCTTCTCTACCTGTCTGATAGTAAATCAAACCTAAGGATCTCTTTAAAGTTGAATCCTTTGGAAATCTATCACCTCCTTCTTTGAGATACTTTAGAGCTTTTTCATTCTCCTTCATTTCCTGATAGCAGATAGCAATATAGTAGTAAATTTCAGCAGTAGGCTTTGCCTTCAGGGCTTCCTCAAAAAGGGTTACTGCTTTGCCATAATTTCTCTGTCTAAAGTAATCTCCAGCCTCAATTATAAGTTCTGTAGCCTTTTTCTCACGTTTTTTCTGAGAAAGTCTTTCATAGGGATTTGTAACTGCATCAACAATCTGACCCTCTGGAATTTTTCTGTCATAAACCTTTGTAATTTGAACATTCTTAAGCCTCATCTCCTCAGTGTTTAAAGAGCCAAAATAGTTAGGAGAAATTTTTATTGTGCTTTCAGATGTTATGTTGAGTTTATTGTCAAATATATTGCTATTTATGATTTCACCTGAAAAATTGCTAATTGAAATGCCGGTTTCATTTTGAATTATATTACTGTATTCCAGTTTTGAATCAGTTTTTATGAGTTCAATTCCTGTTATGTTTCCTGAAACTGTGAGATTTCTAAGTGCTGAAGATGGTATTCCAGAAATTCTTACTGCTACAAGGCAGTCTGTAATTATTCCATTTTCTACAATTCCCTCTGAGGTATTTAAAATTATGCCAGTCTTAGCATTTTTTATCTTAAAGCCATTGATATTTATGCTTCCACCATCTACAATAATTCCATTCCATTTTTTATCAATTAAGGAGATAAACTCTACAGGAGATTCCTTTGCATTGATGTTCATTTTACCATGAATTATAAGAGAGGATTCTTCATCAAAGATAATCCTTGTTTCAGGCTCAACAGTAAGTGTTAATCCCTTAGGAACAAGAAATTCTTTTTTAACAACATAAACTCCTGAAAGGCTTAAATCTCTATCAATTGAGCCTGAAAGAATCTGAGGCTCCTTTGCTATTAAACAAGATTTTACAGAATCCTGAATATCTGATTCATTCTGAGCAGTATCAACAGCGACTATTCTGTAGTAATAAGTTTTCCCGTGCTCTGCATTCCTGTCATCAAATAAATTAAGCTCAGTAAAGCCAATCTCTTTAAAACCTGTAAGAGGTTGTTCACTTCTTAAAACTTTATATCCTTTAAGATCAGGCACATTTTTCAGAGTCTGCCAGCTAATTTCAATTCTGTCATAAAAGCCTTTTGCTTTTAATCCCTTTACCTGAGGAGGAGGTGTTGTATCTATTGTTACGAATCCACTTACATCAATCCATTGTGTCTCATACCCAAGAGGTTTTCTTAAATTAACAATAACTGGAACTTCCTTTACATTATCTCCAGGAAGAACTATGTATTCACCTATGTAAATACCGGATTGAGTTTCTTTCATTGGTATGCCTTTTTTGAAGGTTCCTATGTCAAAAGTGGCGATCATTCCTTTGTCACCTTCAGCTCCAACCTGTATGACCTTACCTTTTCCAAAGGGTGAGTCTTTTGCATTTGTAAGCACTTCTTTGATAACTGGTCTTTCTTCAACTATTCCAGCAGGAGATGGAATTTTTTCATTTAATTTGTAGCAAAGCTCATTTATCATTCTTATCTGCTGAATTTCTCTTATGTTCATTGCTGTTGATATGGCTGTCATTACAGCGCTTAAAGGTGAAATAGGAACTCCGCCCTCATGATATCTTACAGAGTCTTTTAGTCTTAATAGTTCCTTATCCATTTTTGTGTTTACCATCCATACCTCTGCCTCAACTCCAAGCTGAGAGTAAGCAACAGCATAGATTTTTTTATAATCAGTTATCCGTCCATAAATTAAGCCATCGCATCCTAAAGCCTGACATATTTCTTTTGGAGGGATTTCAAGAATGCTTTTCCCTGTTGATTTTTCAAGCTGAACTATTTTTTCATCAACAATTTTTAGTTCAATATCTCTGTATGGTTTTGAACTAAAGTGATTGTAAAAGGATTTTCTTACCTGATTTGCTATTCCTATTTCCTCTGTTTTGTTTTCAAAGGGAAGAATGGCAACCATCCTTGGTATTTCATCTTCAGAGATAGCCACTTCAGGAATATCTTTTTTTATCTCAGAGATTGGAGCACATGAAAAAAGAGTTATGAACAATAATAGTAAAACTATTAGTTTTTGCATATTAATCTCCTTTCTTCAAATTATAAATGTTTGTAAGAAGGATTGCAAGGTAATTTTCACAATGTCAAATTTGAAAGCATGCCTCATTGAGTTTAAAAGAATGGTTGCCACAATTTGCAATTATGAGGAAACAAATCTTTTTTCAGAGAGATTATTTTTAAGGAAAGAAAGGTTTTACCTATTTCCTCAAATAAAAAATCTAAATATAAGCATAGCATGAATTACTTTTTCTATGGCAGTTCGGTTTTAAAGATCTTCTTACTTCTTTTTTCATTGTTACCATCTCAATAAGTTTATTCTGAAGATTAACAATCTGTCTATTCAGTTGTTCTTGATTCAGTTCTTTATATTGCCTTCGGAGCTCCTCTTTAATTGCATCATTTACATCATTAGCTTCTAAAATCCTCTGATAAGGGGTCTTAGGTATATCGTATTTTTTAATAACCCTACTTTCAATCCTTGTCTTTGAGACCTGTTTCATTACAGGCTGAAAGAAGTTTATATATAGCCTTAAATACCTGTAAATAGCTATTAAAACATGAAGCTCTTCCTTTCTGTCATATCTAAAATAACTTACGTATTTTCTTATTACAGAATAGTTCTTTTGCTCCACATAGCAGTTGTCATTCTTACGATACTTTTTTGCTCTTGTAAAGGTTATCTTATTTGAAAGACAGTATCTATAAAGATGGGCATTTATAAATTCTGCTTCGTTGTCTGAGTCAATGCCAAGTAATGGGAAAGGAAGAGACCTTCTCATCTCATCTATTGCCTCAAAAACCCACCTCTGTGCCTTGTTTTAAAAGCATATATCTCTGTCCAGTCTGTGAATATATCAACAGCAGTCAGTGTCTGAATAAACTCTCCTCTGGGATCGCCTTCCTCATGCCCTACAAGATCTATCTCTAAAAAACCAACCTTCTTTTCATCCCATTCTGCAAATGTCCTTATGGGTATCTGATTCTTAAGAAGTGTGCCAGGTTTTGTATTTGACCTGCCTTTAAGTTCATATTTCTTCTTTTCCTCTTTAAGAAGTCTGTGTATTGTTGAGGCACTACTCCTTGAGAGTTTATCCTCCGTAACCTTATCTATCAGTCTCTCACCAAATGCCTTAAGCTTTGCTACCGCCTCTGAAAGAAAGGGTACTTTTGCCTATCTTAACTACTTTCCCATGATTGCTCAGAAGATAAGAGGCATAAGCCCTGTTATAACCTGTAAGAGTTGTGAATTCACTAAGGACTATCCCTTTTTGTTTCTTCTTTGCCTTCTGATATCTTTGAGCAATCTGCCTGGTTATTAATTTCTTCTCCTTCATCGTTAACCCCAACCTTTGCTCCAAAAAGTCTAAAGACTTTTTGGAGTCCCCTTATTTCTGCCTCTCTTGAATGAAGTCTTCATTCAATAAAGGCTACAGTATTTCATTTAGATTTTTTAAAAGAGGCAACGATTCGTTTTCTTGACAGAGAACCTATTAATTGATACAATTCTTAAAAAAGAGGAGGTTACGATGATTTTTGTAGTAATTTTATTGTTAATATTAATTGTTCTCTGGCTTATTCTTATTTATAACAGATTAGTCAGGTTACGAATCATGACTGAACAGGCATGGGCTGATGTAGATGTACAGTTAAAAAGAAGACATGACCTTATTCCAAATCTTGT
>CAZTLF010000011.1:1938-44273 GCA_964614465.1 uncultured Thermodesulfovibrio sp. | reverse complement strand
AATTAGGAGATTCTCTTGTTATTGTTACATCATGAACATGACTTTCTCTTAATCCAGCATTAGTTATCTTGATGAATTTTGCCTTTGTGCGGAGTTCTTCAAGAGTTCTACAACCACAATAACCCATACCTGATTTTAATCCACCTACCAACTGATGTACACTTTTAGCAAGAGGTCCTCTATAAGGCACTCTTCCCTCAACACCCTCAGGTACAAGCTTTTCTGGTGAAATCATCTCCTGTCTGTATCTATCACGGGAACCACCCTGCATAGCACCAATAGATCCCATGCCTCTGTAAGTTTTGTAACTTCTTCCCTGATAAAGAATTATTTCTCCGGGAGCTTCATCGGTCCCTGCAAAAAGACTTCCGATCATAACACAATGGGCACCAGCAGCCAAAGCTTTGGTTATGTCACCGGAATATTTAATCCCTCCATCAGCGATTAAAGGGATATTATATTTTGATGTTACAGCATAACAGTTCATAATTGCTGTTAGTTGTGGGACTCCTGCACCTGCAACAATTCTTGTGGTACAGATTGAACCCGGTCCTATTCCGATTTTTACAGCATCTGCTCCTGCCTGAATAAGATCCTCTGTAGCCTCAGCTGTTGCTATGTTTCCTGCAACAATGTCAATATCAAATCTTCTTTTGAGCTCCTTTAGTGTTTCAATTACACCCTTGCTGTGTCCATGAGCTGTGTCAATAACTATGGCATCTACCCCTGCTTTTACTAATAATTCAGCTCTATAAATAGCAGGTTCACCTACGCCAACCGCAGCTGCTACACGAAGTCTACCAATGCTGTCTTTACAGGCATTAGGGTATTTTTTTCTTTTTTCAATATCCTTTATTGTTATAAGACCTTTAAGATTAAAGTCATCATCAACTATTGGTAATTTTTCAATTCTGTATTTATGTAAAATCTCTTGAGCTTCATCAAGAGTAATTCCTACATGCGCTGTTATAAGCCTTTCCTTTGTCATTACTTCTTCAACTTTTTTTGTAAAATCTTTTTCAAATTTAAGGTCTCTATTTGTTATTATGCCTACAAGCTTTCCGTTAACAGTTACAGGAACACCCGAGATCCTGTATCTTTCCATTAAAGCAAGTGCCTCTGAAATAAGAGCATCTGGAGATATAGTAATTGGATCTACAATCATTCCACTCTCAGATTTTTTTACCTTATCCACTTCAAGAGACTGCTTTTCAGGAGGCATATTTCTATGAATTACACCAATCCCTCCCTCTCGTGCAATGGCAATTGCAAGATTAGCCTCTGTAACCGTATCCATTGCAGCACTGACTATTGGAATATTGAGTTTTATATTAGGGGTAAAATATGTTGTTACATCTACTTCAGCAGGAACTATATCTGATTTTGCAGGTATAAGCAAAACATCATCAAAGGTCAATCCTAAGGGAATTTCACTTTCTTTCATATATAATCTCCTAGAGTTTTATTGTTTCAATTTTTGTTATAATCAACATTAGATGCGCCTGTAGCTCAGGGGACAGAGCGTGGGGCTCCGGACCCCAAGGTCGGAGGTTCAAATCCTCTCAGGCGCATTAAACTTTTGATAACAGATGCCCTAATTTCTCCTTCTTTGTTTTTAAATAACATTTATTTCTATCATTAGGTTTAACTTCAATAGGTAATCTTTCAATTACTTTAAGCCCAAAGCCTTCAAGTCCCACTATTTTTCTTGGATTATTGGTCATTAATCTCATCTTTTTAACACCAAGGTCAACAAGAATTTGTGCGCCTACCCCATAATCTCTTAAATCAGGTTTAAATCCAAGTTTTATATTTGCTTCGACAGTATCATATCCTTTTTCTTGAAGTTCATATGCTTTTAGCTTATTGAGTAACCCGATACCTCTTCCTTCCTGTCTCATATAAAGAAGAACTCCTTTACCAGCCTCAGAGATTATTTCAAGAGCTCTGTGAAGCTGTGAACCACAGTCACATCTTTTTGACAGGAATACATCTCCTGTTAAACACTCTGAATGAACTCTTACAAGAACCTCATCATTTGGCTTAATATCGCCTTTAACAATGGCAAGATGTACTTTATCATCAATAAGAGTGGTGTAAGCAATTGCTTTAAAGTCTCCGTAATCTGTAGGAAGTTGAACTGTTGCGACTCTTCTTACGAGGGTCTCATTTCTCATTCTATATCTGATGAGATCTTTAATAGTGGTAATCTTCAATCCATGCTTTTTGGCAAATTCCATAAGCTGAGGTACTCTTGCCATTGTTCCATCTTCATTCATGATCTCACATATCACACCTGCTGGATAAAGCCCTGCGAGTCTTGCAAGGTCAACAGCTGCCTCAGTATGGCCTGCTCTTTTAAGTACACCGCCCTTTTGGGCTTTTAGAGGGAAAACATGCCCTGGTCTGACAAGGTCTTCGGGTTTTGTCTTAGGGTCTATGGCAGTAAGAATGGTTACTGCTCTGTCGTGAGCTGAAATTCCAGTGGTAACACCTTTTCTTGCTTCAATTGAAACTGTAAACGCTGTCTGATGGGGTGTTTCATTTATATCCACCATCATTGGAAGCTTGAGTTCTTCAACTCTTTCTGGTGTAAGGGGTAAGCATATAAGTCCTCTTGCATACTTTGCCATAAAATTTATTGCCTCAGGAGTAACTTTCTCAGCAGCAATGAAAATATCCCCTTCGTTTTCCCTGTCTTCATCGTCAACAATAATAATCATTTTACCTTGAATCACATCTTCCAAAACTTCTTCTATTGTATTAAATTTGAATCCATCTTTTTTCAAACTCAATTTTGACCTCCTTAGGGTTTAATAATTTAATTTTTAATATATCAAAATTTAAAGAATTTTTTCGAGAGCATGAGCCTGAAAGCAAACATACCAAATTCCGCATCTTCTTTTATTGTTTTGTCAATTTTACACATAGTTAATTTTACATTACAGATATTTTTGCAAATTTTCATTGTTTATCATCCATAGGGAAATAGAATATTTTCAACTTATCCCATTCCTTTAAATGTCTGGTTTATTCTCATTCCATTTATAGTAATTTTGTTTAGTGAAGAAGTAAGAAAATTTTTAAATTTTAAATTAAAGGGATAAAAAAGCAGTTAAAATACATAAATTTTGGGGAAGTGCCAAAAAACACAAACCTTTATACTGTGTTATACGCTGTCGGTCGCCTTTTGACTATAAGATATTATATATAAAATCTTAAACTTCATTATTCTTGCTGAAGAGCAGATTTTAGAAATTGGAAAAATGAACATAAATATTCATATTTATGCGAAAAGAATTATAGAAAAAGCAATTAATTCATATGAGCTTAAATCATTGCATCGATTCACAATGGAAGGATTTATGAGACAGTTAATTCATCAATACGATATTTTTGAACTTTTGCATGTTACTGATTTATAATTTTAACACAGGAAAACATAACATTTTTTAACAAGTTGTTGAATGGAATAAAAAATACATCTGTCATATTTTTACACAAATGAAACTCTGGCTAAATGAGGAGACACCAATATTTGTAGAAGGGAGAGATTGTTTCTTAAAAAATATTGATGGCAAATGATATCTTGAATGAGTTTTTCTATCTGTAGATAAATATTCATGTGCATAGAAGAGCTGAGGGAAGATATCTCAAATAGCCTATTGACTTTTTTAAATCTCTTTTTTTATAATTCGGATAAAATTTTAATATATTGTTTTTAGGAAGTGGAAAAAGTGAGTCTTTTCCACAAAGATGTAACTAAAAAAAATAGAAAACAATACTTTCTCTATACTGTAATTAGCTATCATAAAAACACACATTTAAAAGTGTCAACAGCAAATAAAACCATAACCTTAAGAAAATCCATAGGTGAAGAGATAATGAAAAATTTAGCGAAAATAAATTTAAGTTTTAATTTTTCTATAAAATATGAAAAAGAGAATTAATAAAAGATTACAAAGACTTGTTTTTCAAGTCTTTGTAAGTTTTTAAAAATCCATTATAAGAAGAAAGGAGGTAAAAATGGAAGGGCAAAAAGGAATTGATTGGTCAAGTCTATGGAAAAAGGAAGACTGGTGGGGTGTATGGATAGGATTTCTCATTATAGCTCTAATACTTGCAGGTCTTACTATAAAAACACCTAAACTTAGATGGACTACAGATGGAGAGTTTAAGGCTTATGTTAATATGATTAAACCAGAGGTAGAGAAATTAGCTTCTGACGCAGAGAAAAAGGGTGAAGATGCAATTAAAGAATCTGCGATAGCTTTAAAAACTGCGATAGAGACTGCTGACAGAAAAGCTATAGGAGAAGCAGCTAAAAAATTGGAAAATGCTTCAAAAACAGTAAAAGACGAAGGAATTAAGAAAAAGGCAAGCAAAATAGGAAAAGATGTGAGCACTCAGGCTGGAAATCTTGTAAGTAAAGTTTTTTCAGGAGAAAATATTGGCTGGTCACTCATAATATGCGTAGGATACTTAGTAATTGCTACTATAGCTGCCGCTTTGATAGGAGTAAAACCCATCGGAGGTTTTATTATTGGTTTTCCTATAGTATTTGCTCTGGGATGGATTGCAAGATTCATTGCTGGAAACTATACAATTCATGACTGGGGAGTAGAATATGTTTTATGGTGTTTGGTAATTGGATTGATTATTAGCAATATAATAGGAGTTCCAAATTGGCTAAAGAGTGCTATCCAAACTGAGTTTTTCATCAAATCAGGACTTGTAATTTTAGGATCTTCAATTTTATTTGGAGAAATCCTTAAGGCAGGTTCTCTTGGTTTGATTCAGGCACTTTTGGTTGTCCTTACTGTATGGTATTTTACTTTCTGGCTTGCAAAGAAATTAAAAATTGATGACGAGTTTGCAGCAGTTCTTGCAAGCGGTGTTTCCATATGTGGTGTTTCTGCAGCAATAGCAACAGCTGGAGCAATAAAAGCAGACCCTAAAAAACTAAGTTATACAACGTCAATAATTCTTCTCTGTGCTCTTCCAATGCTTGTAGGTCAACCACTTATTGCAAAATCAGTTGGTATGCCAGACGCAGTTGCAGGAGCATGGATGGGTGGAACTCTTGATACATCTCCATCAGTTGTAGCAGCTGCTGCGCTTGTAAGCGAAACTGCAATGAAAGTGGGAGTAATTGTTAAGATGTCTCAAAATGTTCTAATTGGTTTTGCTGCGTTCATACTTGCAGTAATATGGACATTCAAAAAAGAAACAAGAGCACCTGGAGCAGAAAAACCCGGATTAATTGAGGTATGGTTCAGATTCCCAAAGTTTGTTCTTGGTTTTTTGATTGCTTCATTTACATTTTCATTTATCATAGACCCCAAAACAGTTGAAGCTACCAAAGGAGTTCTTACTGATTTAAGAACATGGTGGTTTGCCATGGCATTTGTTTGCATAGGACTGGAAACAAGATTCGTAGAGCTCTTAAAAATGGGTGGTGGTAGGCCTGCTGTAGCATTTATTATTGGTCAAGGATTCAATATCATCTGGACATTGATACTTGCCTATCTACTTTTTGGTGGGATTCTATTCCCTGCTCCAAAGTTTTAAATTATAATAAGCACTTAGGTCTTTTGACCTAAGTGCTTATTATTAGTTTTTTAAGAGGAGATTATTATGTCAAATTCAAATTGGCATTCTATAGAGGCAATTCAGGTCTTAAAAGAATTGAATAGTGACTCTCATTCTGGTTTACCAGAAGAAGAAGTAAAAAGGCGGCTTGAAAAATATGGATATAATGAAATAAGAAGAGAAGAGAAAATCTCACCTTTCAATATTTTTATAAACCAATTTAAAAATATTCTTATAATAATCCTTCTCTTTGCTATTGTCCTTTCAGCAATAATTGGAGAAATTGTTGATGCTGCAATTATAGCTGTGATAGTTATTTTCTGTGCAGTATTAGGGTTTGTTCAAGAGTATCGAGCAGAAAAAGCACTTGAAGCACTAAAAAGAATGCTGTCTCCTACAATCATTGTTCTTAGAGATGGTGAAGAAAAAGAAGTTCCATCAAATGAACTTGTTCCTGGTGATATACTTTTGCTTAAAGCTGGAGATAAAATTCCAGCTGATGCAAGGCTTATTGAAGCTCATTCATTAAAATGCGATGAAGCACCTCTTACTGGTGAGTCAACCGCGGTTGGAAAAATTGTTGAAGTTTTACCTGAGAATATACCAGTTGGAGACAAAAAAAATATGGTTTTTGCAGGCACAACAGTTATATATGGAAGAGGTAAAGCAGTTGTTACATCTACAGGTATGAATACAGAGTTTGGGAAAATTGCCGAAAAAGCTATGGAAGTTAAAGTAGAAAAAACACCTCTTGAAAAAAGAACAGAAGAAATAGGAAAATGGCTTGGAATAATAGCTCTAAGCATTTGTTTTCTTGTTGTAGTAATAAGTGTGGTAAGAGAGTTTATAACAGGTAAAATAGACCTTGAATTTACAATAACAATGGTAATGTTTGCGGTAGCTCTTGCAGTGGCAGCTGTTCCTGAAGCGCTTGCAGCAATTGTTACAGGAGCTCTTGCAATAGGAATGCATCAGATGGCAAAAAATAATGCTCTTGTAAGAAAAATGCCAGCGGTGGAGACACTTGGATGCACTACTGTTATATGCTCAGACAAAACAGGAACTCTTACAAAAGGAGAAATGACAGTAAGAAAAATATTTGTCTCAGGCAATATGATTGATGTTACAGGTGTTGGATATTCACCTAAGGGAGAGTTTAAAGGATCAAAAATAGTTGATGTTAAAAAGGATCAGGCTCTCCAGACTTTTTTAAAAGCAGGATTACTATGTAATGATGCAGACCTTTATGAAAAAGAAGATAAATGGCAGATAAAGGGAGATCCTACGGAAGGTGCTCTTGTCGTTTTAGCTGCAAAAGCTGGTATGAATATTAATGAATTCAGACTTGAAAATCCAAGAATTGAAGAAATACCATTTAGTTCAGAAAGAAAAAGAATGACAACAATTCATCAAATGCAAGATGGTAAAAAATTAGCATTTATGAAAGGAGCTCCAGAGATTGTTTTAGATAGATGTTCCTATATAATGGAAGATAGCGAACTTAGAAAACTTACCGAAACAGATAAAGTTAATATCTTGAAAATAAATGAAGAAATGGCTCAGAATGCATTGAGAGTTCTGGCAGTAGCTTACAGAGAGGTTAAAGAAGAAGTTTACTCAGAAGAATCAATTGAATCAATTGAAAATGACTTTGTATTTCTTGGACTTGCTGGAATGATTGATCCTCCGAGAGAAGAAGCAATAGAAGCAATAAAGGTATGTAAACAAGTTGGGATTAAGCCAATTATGATCACAGGTGATCATAAACTTACAGCAGTAGCCATAGCAAAAGAAATGGGTCTTTATAAAGAAGATGAGATTGTTCTTACTGGTGAGGATTTAGAAAAAATGAGTGATGAGGAGTTTGAAAAAATTGTTGATAAGGTTACAGTTTATGCGAGAGTTTCTCCCTTAGACAAGCTCAAAATAGTCAAAGCATGGAAGAAAAAAGGTGAAGTAGTTGCAATGACAGGTGATGGTGTAAACGATGCACCAGCTCTTAAACATGCTGATATTGGAATAGCCATGGGCATTACAGGAACAGAAGTAACAAAAGAATCTGCTGATATGGTTTTGAAAGATGACAACTTTGCAACTATTGTAAAAGCTATTGAACGTGGCAGGTGGATATATGACAATATAAAGAAATATCTTGCATATCTACTTCAGTGCAACATAACAGAGGTAATTGTTATTGGAGGAGTAGTTTTGGCTTTAGGACCAGAATTTTTACCTCTTTTACCTGCAGCCATATTATATATGAATCTTGCAACTGATGGACTTCCAGCTCTTGCACTTGGTGTATCACCTCCTGACCCTGATATTATGAAAAGGCCACCAAGAGACCCAAAGGAAAGTGTTTTTGGATGGGACGTAAAGTCCTTTATATTACGAGCAGTATTAATTGAATGCCCCTTCTTTTATTTCCTATTTTTCCACGAGCTACATGATATAACACACGCAAGAACAGAGATTTTCTTTCTCTTCATAATTATAGAGTTAGTTGTTGCACTTAACTGCCGTTCTCTTATATACAGTATATTTAAAGCACCTCCACATAAATGGCTTATTTTAGCGCTTGCATGGGAAATTATATTGATTACAGTTCTGATCCAGATTCCTTCAGTTAGAGATGCTTTTGGCATCATGAAACCTTCTTTCTCTGATCTTTCCATCATTATTATTTTCGGCTTAATTGTCTTTGTCATCATTGAAGTTACAAAGGTGATACTTAGACGTAAAATACTTCCGACAAGAAGGGTTACTATTTAAATTCACTGGGAAAAGTCCTGTTCCACCTACTTTGAGGTGGAACAGGATGCCTAAAAAATCTGAAACGAAAGGTCATCGTCAATTAAAAAGAACAATATCAGAAGGTCTGCTTTACTCTTAAGGGGGATTTTTCTCCCCCTTTTTCTTTATAACATATATTGCTATCTTGGTATAAGTTTTGTAGCAAGCTGAATTCTTATTGTTGCTCTTTCAAGAGCTGCTTGTGCTCTGGCAAGATCAATATCTGTTTCACCAGCCTGAACTCTGCGAAGTCTTTCCTCTGCCCGTGCTAAAGCTGCCTTTGCCCTTTCCACATCTATTTCTTCGATTCTCTCGGCACTACCAACCAAAACTAACACTCTATCATTTAGGACTTCACAGTATCCCCTATTTATAAAGAGATAATGCATCTGTCCATCTTTTTTGTAAGATAGTGAACCGATTCTTAAAGCAGTCATAAAGGCACAATGACCAGGGAATACTCCAAAATCACCTTCTGCGCCTGTGGTATAGACTTCATCAACTTCTTCGTTTATTACTTCTCCATATGGAGTTATAACTTCTAAATTCAATTTATTATCCATCACTCACTCCTTTAATTAGACCTGTCTTGTGTAACCAAGCTTCTTAGCTTTCTCCTCCACTTCTTCAATTTGACCGACCATATAGAATGCTTGCTCTGGTAGGTCATCATATTTACCATCAAGAATTGCTTTAAATCCTTTTATTGTATCGTCAAGCTTAACGTATCTTCCAGGTGTTCCTGTAAATGTCTCTGCCACATGGAATGGCTGGCTGAGGAATCTCTGAAGTTTTCTTGCTCTTGCGACTGTAAGTTTATCGTCTTCTGAAAGCTCTTCAATGCCAAGAATTGCAATAATATCTTGTAATTCTTTATATCTCTGTAATACTGCTTGAACACCTCTTGCAACTTGATAATGCTCATCACCAACTACTCTTGGATCAAGGATTCGGCTAGTGGAGTCAAGGGGATCAACAGCAGGGTAAATACCAAGCTCAGCAATCTGACGAGAGAGAACGACTGTTCCATCAAGGTGAGCAAAGACTGCTGCAACCGCAGGGTCTGTCAAGTCGTCTGCAGGAACGTAAATTGCTTGCATGGAGGTAATAGAGCCTTTTGCTGTGGTGGTAATTCTCTCCTGCAATGCACCCATTTCTGTAGAAAGTGTTGGCTGATAACCAACTGCTGATGGCATTCTTCCAAGAAGTGCTGAAACTTCAGAACCTGCAAGGGTATATCTAAAAATATTATCTATAAAAATAAGAACGTCCTGCCCCTGATCTCTGAAATATTCAGCAACCGTTAGCGCTGAGAGTCCAACACGGGCTCTAACTCCAGGTGGCTCATTCATCTGTCCATAAACAAGGGCAACCTGAGGTAAAACTCCTGAATGCTTCATTTCAAGATAGAGGTCATTTCCTTCACGGGTTCTCTCTCCAACACCTGCAAAAACAGAGACACCACCGTGTTTCATAGCAATGTTATGAATCATTTCCATAATAACAACTGTTTTCCCAACTCCTGCACCACCAAACATTCCCATTTTCCCACCTCTAACGAAGGGAACGAGGAGGTCAAAAACTTTAACACCTGTTTCAAATTGTTGGGTAGTTGGAGACTGGTCAATAAATTCAGGTGCAGTTCTGTGTATAGGATACATATCTTGTGCCTGAACCGGACCTGCTTCATCTACAGGTTCGCCTATAACATTGATTATTCTTCCTAAAACAGGTTTGCCAACAGGAATAGTAATTGGCGCTCCTGTGTCAACAACTTTCATTCCTCTTACTAAGCCATCAGTAGAACCCATTGCAATTGTTCTTACTCTGTTTTCACCAAGGTGCATTGCTACTTCAAGGATAAGACGAATCTCTGGAATGCCTTTCTGTGGGTCGCCAGGTTCATCTATTTTTAAGGCATTCAAAACCTCTGGTAACTTCCCTTCAAATTCGCAGTCAACAACAGTTCCTATGATCTGTACTACTTTACCTACGCTCATAACTTAAAACCTCCTTTATTCTTTTTTAAGTTTTTATTATTAATCTTGTTTCAAAGCCTCAACACCACCAACAATATCCATGAGTTCTTTTGTTATGGATGCCTGTCTTACTTTGTTAGCTATAAGTGTTGTCTTTTTAATTAGCTCTTCGCAGTTCTTTGTAGCATTATCCATAGCTGTCATTCTTGCAGCTTCCTCTGCAGCTTGTGATTCTAAAAGTGCCCTATATACTTGAATTTCAATATATATTGGCAACAACATGATAAAAAGCTCAGGTGCTCTTGGCTCATAAGTAAAAGGTATAAATGTGGGCTGTTCAGTTGGTGCTGAGTCTATTCTCCCAATTGGTAACAATCTATTAATTACCACTCTCTGGGCAATAACTGACTTAAATTCGTTGAATATAATTATAACCTCGTCAACTGCTTCAGTTACATAGGCATTTATCATTTCCTGAGATATCATCTGCGCATGGGCATATTGAAGTTTACCCGATATTCCTGTCCATATATCTTTCATTGCAAAATCTCTTCTCTTAAAGTAATCTCTCGCCTTTCTACCAACCACTGAAAGTACCACTTTTAGCCCTTCACTATTAAGCCTGTTTATCTCTTTATGAGCTACTCTCAATATATTTGTATTAAAAGCACCGCAAAGTCCTTTATCTGATGTGATTACCAATATTCCTACAGTTTTAATAGGTCTTCTAAGAAGTAGCGGTGGCATATCTCCTCTTGTCTCTACAGCACCTGCAAGGTCTGCAAGTACTTGCTGCATCTTAGTAGCATAGGGTCTGTACCTTAGCATACTGTCCTGAACTTTACGGAGCTTAGCCGCTGCCACCATCTTCATGGCAGAGGTGATCTTTTTTGTTCCTTGTATTGCCTTTATTTTCTTTCTTATATCTCTTAATGTTGGCATTTAATAGCTCCTACCTTCAGATTTTTATTTGTCCACTAAGGCTGAAATGTCTTCTTAAATTCTAATATTGTATCTGTAATTTTCTGCCTAAGTGTATCGTCAAGCTCTTTCTTCTCTCTAATTTCTTTTCTAAGATCTTCCTTCTGACTTCTAATAAAGCTTAAGAAGCCCTGTTCAAATGCTTTAATAGCTGAAACAGGTAACTCATCAAGATGACCCTGTGTTCCGGCAAAAATGAGCATTATCTGGTCTTCAACTGGCATTGGTACATACTGATCCTGCTTGAGAAGTTCAACCATTCGCTGTCCTCTTTCAAGCTGGGACCTTGTCGCTTTATCTAAGTCTGCAGCAAACTGAGCAAATGCTGCAAGTTCTCTATACTGAGCAAGGTCAAGTCTTAACATGCCTGCGACCTGCTTCATTGCTTTAATCTGAGCTGCACCACCAACACGACTAACTGAAAGACCCACGTTAATAGCTGGTCTAACACCTGCATAGAAAAGTTCTGGCTCAAGGTATATCTGACCATCTGTAATTGAGATAACATTTGTCGGAATATATCCAGAAACGTCACCAGCCTGTGTTTCAATAACAGGTAATGCGGTTAATGAACCTCCTCCTTCAGCATCTGAGAGTTTTGCTGCTCTTTCAAGCAATCTTGAATGGAGATAGAAAACGTCACCTGGATAAGCTTCTCTACCAGGTGGTCTTCTTAAAATCAATGAAATTTGCCTATATGCGTAAGCCTGTTTTGTAAGATCATCATAGCAAACCAAAGCATGCATTCCTTTATCTCTAAAATATTCCCCCATTGCACAGCCTACATAGGGTGCAATATATTGCATGGATGCAGGTTCAGAGGCTGTTGCTGCCACTACAATGGTATGGTCCATTGCACCATACTTTTTAAGAGTTTCAACAACCTGAACTACACTCTGACGTCTCTGACCACAAGCAACATATATACATATACAATTCTGACCCTTTTGATTTATTATCGTATCAAGCAAGATTGCTGTCTTACCTGTCTGACGGTCACCGATAATAAGCTCTCTCTGACCCCTTCCAATTGGAATCATCGAATCTATTGCTTTAATACCTGTCTGAAGAGGTTCTTTAACTGGTTGACGTTTAATAATACCCGGTGCAATAACATCAACCTTTCTAAAATTTTTAGCATTAATTGGTCCCTTACCATCTATTGGAATTCCAATTGCATTAACTACTCTTCCAATGAGCTCCTCTCCAACAGGTGTTTCCATGACTCTTCCTGTTCTCTTAACAATGTCACCTTCTTTAACAAGTGTATCATCACCAAATAGGATTGCACCGACATTGTCCTCTTCTAAGTTGAGAGCCATTCCATAAACACCATTTGGAAGCTCAAGCATCTCAGATGCCATGCAATTGTCTAAGCCATAAATTCTTGCAACACCATCACCAATTGAGATAACTATTCCTACTTCGCTGACATCAGCCTTCTTCTCAAAGTCAGCAATCTGCTTCTTAAGGTACTCACTGATTTCTTCCATTTTTAATTCCATAGTTTCTCACCCCTTTATAAGCTTATCTCTTAAAAGACCCAACTGGCCTTTTATACTCAAATCATACATAGTACTACCAACCTTAACTCTCATTCCACCAATCAATGAGGGATCAATTTCATATTGAAGTTCCACGTCTCTTCCTGTTATTGACTTAAGTGATTCAACAATCTTTAACTTTATACTATCAGGGAGTTCAATAGCAGAGGTAACCACCCCTTTAACCTTTCTCTTAGCTTCCAGGTATAGGGCATTAATGTACCTTACAATTTCCCCAAGTCCTATTAATACTCCTTCAATGCTCAAAAAGCTTAAAAACTTTTTAACATCTTCTGGAAGCCCTAATTTTTCACAGAGATAACTTATAACTCCGACTCTTTCTTCGTCTCTGAAGGAAGGCGAAGTAAGCATATTGCGGAACTGCTTTTCTTTCTGCATAAGAATCGCAACCTTTTCAAGTTTTACTACAATGTCTGGGACCTGGTCAAGATTCACCAGGCTTAGAAATTGTTTTGCATACTTTTTTGCCTTTGTGCCTCTTACCTTTCTCAATTTTTCCGCCCCTCTATTATTTTTATTGATTCCTGAAGAAGCTTTTCCTGCTCTTCAGGAGTTATTTTCTCCTTTAGTTTTTGCTCGCTTAACTGAATAGCAAGCTCAGCAGCCTCGAGTCTTAGAGCATCCTTAGCCATCTTCACTTCAAACTCTATGTTTGTCTTTGCCTGCTCAAGGATTTTATCCTTCATTCTATTAGTTTCTTGTATTATTTGCTGTTTTTCTTGTTCTCCTATCTTTTTAGCAGAGTCTATAATATCCTGAATATCTTTATCCTTCAGTTTAAGTTTTTCTTCAACTTCTTGAAGAGCTCTCTGAGCAAGCTCTTTTGCTTCTTGGGATTCCTTTATGCTTTTTTCAATCAATTCTTTTCTCTGGGCAAGGTAATTTCTTATTGGTTTTCCAAGAAATTTTACTAATAAGAAAACCAATATGGCAAAATTAATAGTTTTAAATGCCCAATCTTTTAAATTCCCTCCTGCATGTTCTGCCTCTGCTGCCATTGCTGAAGATGTAACCATTACTATCATCATGAATATTAAAATCATCATCCCTTTCATATCTCCTCCATTTAAACCTTTACCAGTTTATTAACAATTTCTTCAGAAAGCCTTTCAACTTCTTGCCTAAGCATATTTCTAATCTTGTCTGTTTCTGCTTTAATTTCTGCTCTGGCTTTTTCAATCATCTGTACAGCTTCTTTTTCAGCATTAGAAACAACTTCTCTCTGATAAGCAATTCCTTCTTCTCTTAGAGCATTAATAATCTGCTTTGCCTGAGTCTTTGCTTGAGCTAAATCCGCATTCATCTGAGCAATTGCTTTTTCTTTTTTCTCGTTCATAAGTTGAGCTTCTTCAAGAGCACCTTTAATTGTTTGCTCTCTCTGCCTGAAAAGCCCAATCATAGGCTTAAACAAAATAGCATTAAGAATAAAAATTAAAAGCAAAAATTGAACCATTAATACAAAAAACCAATTGTTGAACTCTAACATACCCCACCTTCTTTCTGTTAGATTTTTATGAGATAATAAACAACTGCAAAAAAGAATACCATACACAGTCTATTTTGTCAAGAAATTTTATGATTTTAAATTTTTATGGTTTTCTTAAAATTTACTTATAAATCTCTATGAATAATAACTGGATTAAAAGAAAGGCTTCTTAAGTAGTCTGCTATTTCCTCTGCTAAGACCACTGATCTGTGCTTTCCTCCAGTGCATCCAATAGCTATTGTTACATAAGCTCTTCCTTCCCTTTTATAGCCTGACACTGCAAAACTTAAAAAATTCTTGATATATGTCAAAAACTCAATTGTTTCCTTTTGTTTTAATACAAAATCTTTTACTGCCTTATCTTTACCGTTAAGGTCTGTTAAAGAAGGAATAAAGTATGGATTGGGTAAGAATCTTGCATCAAATACTAAATCAGCATTGGCAGGAATACCTTTTTTATAACCAAAAGAAATAATAGTTATTGAAGGAGATATCCTATTAGCTCCGTACATTGAACGGATTAAAGATTTTAGTTCATGAGGATTTAAATTTGATGTATCAATTATTCTATCTGACAAACATCTAAGAGGATACAACAAAACTCTTTCATGTTTGATTGCTTCCTGTAAATCATTATAATAACTTGAAAGAGGATGTGGTCTCCTTGTTTCTTTATATCTTAAGAGAATCGTTTCATCGTCAGCCTCGAGAAATAAAACTTCTATTTTATAGATATCTCTTATTCTTTTAATAAGTTCAGTTGCTTTTTCTAAAAATTGTTGAACTCTGATATCAATTCCAATTGCAATATTTTTGAAACTGCTGTATTCATTCAACATTCCAAGAAATTCTGACACAATAGGAGGGGGCAGATTATCAATGCAGAAAAAACCAATATCCTCCAGAGTTCTGAGCGTAACTGTCTTACCTCCTCCTGAAAGTCCTGTTACTATTGTTATGAATTTGTCAAAACTCAAAGCAATTATAGGTTATCTGGCAGGTTCAATTAAACCAAAATTGCCATCTTTTCTTTTATATAAAACATTAACATCTCCGCTGAATGAATTAATGAAAATAAAGAAATCTTTATCCAGAAGTTCTAATTGGTCTACTGCTTCCTCAGGAGACATTGGTCTTAAATCAAATTTTTTATATTTAACAATTCTCTTAACGCTTTCTATTTCTTCAGACAATGGGGATGGATATTTAATTGCTTCTTTTTTATTCTTATTCTGGACTTTTTCTTTATATTTTAATACCTGCTTTTCAAGTTTCTCTACAACCTGATCAACTGCTGAATAAAGATCTTCAGTCTTTCCTTCAGCCTGAATTAAATGTCCATTCACCTTTAGAAGAACATCTATTTTATGTGTAAACTTCTCAGTACTTATTGTTACTATAGCCTCTGATGTGTCACTTAAAAATTTTTCAAATTTACTTACCCTTTTTTCAATATACTGCCTCAATGCTTCTGTAACATCAATATTCTTTCCTCTGATAGTTATTTTCATATCTTTCCTCCTTAATAATTTTTTAACTTTCTTAAAGGCTTGGGCGGAATTTTGAGTTCTTCTCTATATTTTGCAACAGTTCTCCGCGCAATATCTATACCTTGTTTTTTAAGAATATCTGAAATTTCTTTGTCTGACAAAGGATTTGCATGGTTTTCTTCATCTATAATTTTTTGAATTAAATCTTTTACAAGTGTAGTAGAAATGCCTCCATAATTAGATGATAGAGCATTGCTGAAAAAAAATCTAAAATTGAATAATCCATGCTCACAAGCAAGATATTTGTTTGAAGTCACTCTACTTACTGTGCTTTCATGAAGCCTAAGGTCTGTTGCAATATCTTTTAAGTTAAGAGGCTTTAAATAACTCACTCCTTTATCAAAAAACTCTCTCTGGAATTTAACCAAACTCTCAGTTACTCTGTAAATTGTTTTATTTCTCTGTTCTATACTCCTTAATAGTTCCACAGCATTTTTAAACTTTTCTCTTAAATACTTTTTCTCCTGAACAGGCAGCTTTTTTTCTGTTAAAAAAAGCTCTTTATAAATTTTGCTCAACCTCAGCTTTGGAATTCCTTCATCATTTAATATAATCTGGTACTCGCCTTCAACTTTGTTTACATATACATCTGGAACAGGAATATTCACCATGGTTTTAGAAAAGTTTCTCCCCGGTCTTGGTTCAAGTTTTTCTATAATTTTTACAGCTTTAATAACTTCATCAATTGAAACACCAAACTTTTTTGCAATATTTTCGTATTTTTTCTTTTTTATATCTTCAAGATGTTCCTCAATAAAAGATTGAACCAGGGTATTTTCCAGCCCAAGTGCTTTGACCTGTAGAATTAAACATTCTTTGATATCCCTTGCTGCAACTCCTACTGGATCAAATTCCTGAACAAGTGTAATAGCCTTTTTAACAGTTTCATTGTCTGTATCTGACATCTTTGCTATTTCTTCTTCTGTAGCCTTAAGATATCCATCCTCATCAATATTTCCTATAACTACTTCAGCAACTGCTCTTATTTTATCTGGAGCCTTGCTTAATCTTAATTGCCACAAAAGATGTTCCCATAAGTCAGAGGTTGCGGAGTAAAAAAGCTCAAAAGATGGCTTTTCTTCTACGCCAGGGTTAAAATATCCAAGATCTCTGCCATCATCTGCCCTTTCAGCAAAATACTCATCTATCATTATCTTTTCCAGTTTATCAACAGCTACAAGTTCTTCATGTTCTTCAGAAGAAACTTCACTTTCCTGAATATTTTCAGCTTCTTCATCCAGTTCAAGCAATGGATTTTCCATTAATTCAAGCTGAATATATTGACTTAGCTCAAGCAGTGGTAACTGAAGAAGCTTAAGTTGAAGTTGGAGTTGTGGTGTAAGTGCCAGTTTTTGAGTAAGTCTTAAATCAGTTCTTTGTTCAAGTCCCATTATAGTTTAAACTCCTCTCCAAGATAAGCTTCTCTTACAATAGAATCATTAACAAGAGTATCTGGAGAACCTTCAGCAAGCAGCTTACCATTGTGTATTATAAAAGCTCTATCTGTAATAGAAAGAGTTTCTCTTACATTATGGTCCGTTATTATTACTCCAATCCCTTTATCTTTAAGGTGTTTTATTGTCTTTTTTAATTCAACCACAGCAAGAGGGTCTATGCCTGCAAAAGGTTCATCAAAAAGCATAAAAATTGGTTTTAATGAAATTGCTCTTGCAATCTCAGCCCTTCTTCTTTCTCCACCTGAAAGCTTATAACCCTCTCTGTCTGCAAACTCTAACAGGTTAAACTCTTTAAGAATATTATTTACTTCTTCGTCAATCTGAGTTGTAGCCTCTTTATTATTTTCATATTTAATTTCAAGAACAGCTTTCAAATTCTCCCTAACTGTTAGCTTTCTAAATATAGAAGGCTCCTGAGGAAGATAGCCTAATCCCAGCCTTGCTCTTTCATAAATTGGCATTGAAGAAATATTTTTATCATCAAGAAAAATGCTCCCACTATCAGGTTTTATTATACCTGTTATCATGTAAAAAGTCGTTGTTTTGCCTGCACCATTTGGGCCTAATAAACCAACAACCTCTCCACTTTTTACTTTAAAACTTATACCTTTAACAGCATCCTTTTTACCAAAGCTCTTCTTTAATTTTTCAACCTTTAAAGTATTGCTCATTTTTCTGTTTTTTTCTCTTTCAAATAAACTTTACTTTTTTCTACCAAGGATCTGTCATCTTTCATGAAATATGTTATTTTTTCTCCTGTAACAAGATTTTTCCCTTCTGTTGCCCGAGGTTCTCCTGTGAAAACTACTCTTTCTTCTGGTTCAGGGTAGTAAGTTGCTTTATGAGAAGTTATGACCCTGTCTGCTTTTATAAGCTTTACATTTCCTATCGCTTCTATCATTTTTATATTACCACCTTTTTGTTCATCCTCGTAATATACTATCATTTTGCCCGCATATAAAGTAACTTCACCTCTTTTAGCTACAACATTGCCTTCAAATGTTGCTGTCTTTGCCTTGCTATCATTAATGAGAGTTTTTGAGGTTATTACTATGGGTTCAGCCATTTCTTTTTTCTCTTCAGCAATAACTGAATTAATAAAAACAAGAAAAATCAATATAACTATAAGCTTACTTATTCTTTGAATAGACAATTGCTACCACCCCTTTCTTTAATTCTATCAAATCTGCACTGGCTTTACCAGAACTTCCTTCTATAGAAAATCTGTTACTTACGATTTTAAGAGGCTTCTCTGAATATAGAGTTTTATCCTTCGCATTCCAGTATGCTTCTGTACCATAAACTTTATAATCCTTTGAAAATCCTTCAATTCCTTCAGTTAAAAGTAGATCGCCTGATTCAGTATAGTAAAATCCTTTTTGAGACTTTACAGTAAATTCCTTTTCAGGAAAAAACATAGTGAGATATTTCATCTCCATTAATTTTCCATCATCACTCATAAAAGCTTCTCTTGATGAAAGTTGGAATTTCACCTGTCCATCTTTTTTCTGAATAAATTCAGCATCTTTAAAAAATGAGCCTTCCATTGACACCCTTACTTTTATTTGAGATTCTTTATCCATATAGCCAAGAATTGTAAATAAAACCGCCATAAAAACTAATGCAATAAAAATTAGTACGAATTTTTTCATCTCTGTTTAAATATACCATAAAAAACCCTTTTGGGTAATAATCTCATCAGGAATAAGCTAAATTGAAAGAATAAAAAGAAATATAGCATTCTTTCTAAATGATAATTTAAGAATATAACTAAAATTTTTGACTTCAGAAAGTTATTTATTATAAACTTTAAAATGCATTACTTTAAAAAGTGCTTAACATTTTTATTTCTTTTCCTGTTTTTACTACTGACAAAGCAAAGTTATGCTCAGATTGATTATTTTAAAAACTTTAAAGAAACCCTTTTATCATATTTCCCTATCATTACTGGCAAAGTTGTTAAATTGGAAAATAATGAGTTAACTTTTGATAAGGGTTCTAAAGATGGAATAAAAAAAGGGCAAAGGGTTGTTCTTTTTGAAGAAACCATGCCTTTAATTCATCCTGTTACAAGACAGATTATAGGTAAATCTGAAAAAATAACCGGCTCTGCAGAAGTAGTAAGTGTTGATGAGAACTCTTCTAAAGCTGTGCTCATAGAGGGAAATATTAATTTGTCAAAAGATAACTCTCTTTTATTTAAAATCCCTAAATCAAAAATCA
Source organism: uncultured Thermodesulfovibrio sp. (assembly GCA_964614465.1). Taxonomy (GTDB): domain Bacteria; phylum Nitrospirota; class Thermodesulfovibrionia; order Thermodesulfovibrionales; family Thermodesulfovibrionaceae; genus Thermodesulfovibrio. Next base: position 24,647 of record CAZTLF010000011.1, on the reverse strand, counting down.
AAATTTTATATGCTCAAGGAAATGCAGAATGGGCAGTCGGAGAAGGTTATTACAGAGAACTGAAAAATACTGAAAGATATGAACTTATAAATGCTCCTGTAAATATAAATGAAATAGAAGAACTTTTAAAACAGCCTCAAAATGCTGAGGTTGCACTTCTACTTAAACAATCAAAACAAAATGGAAATATCAAGCTTACTCAAGAACTTTACTGGATAAAAGATAAAAAACTTCTGTCCAAATCAGAAATAGAACTTTCTGCAGTAGCTCTCAATGAATTAAGAAAAAAATACGCTTCGTTGATAGTTCCTGAAGGTCATACCCTTCTTTCATTTAGATTATCAAGAGGAATTAACAGAGTTGCAACAGGTAATTTTGATGGTATAAGTCGTAATCAAATTTTGATAGCCTCTGAAAAGGAAATAAGCCTTTATCTTATAGATGTAGATTTAAAACTCAAAAGCAACTATTTAATACCGGTAGGCGGAGATATACTGTGGTTTGATACAGGAGATATTGATAAAGATGGTAAAGATGAAATAGTAGTAACGATCAAAAAAGATGACAGAGTTTTCTCATCAATAATTAAATGGGTAACAGAAGGATTTGAGGAAATTTCAAGAATAAATAATGTTTTTTTAAGAATTTATGATGGTAAACTTCTTGCACAGGCTTATTCTTCATCTGAGGGATTTGATGGAGAAATTTTTTATATATTTCCACAAAAATCAACATATCAAAAGAATAGCATTCTTAAACTGCCTGTAAAGGCAAATATCTATGATTTTTATATATTTGGAGATACTATTTTTAAATGGGAAGATGATGGTTCACTTGCAGTATATAATAACCGAGGAATTCCTTTATGGCGCTCGCAAGAATCAATGGGACTTGGACTTCAGTATGAAAAACAAACAGGGGTTGCCATGTTAAGTCTTGGAAAATGGACGGTTCAAAGCAGAATTAAGCCTTTGAGTAATGGAGTAATTGTTATTGAGAAAAAACCTCTTTTAGACCTTGTAAATGTTTCAACTTTAGGATATAGAAGTTCCAAACTCCAGTTACTTCAGTGGACAGGAATCGGAGTTGAGCAAACAGATATAACAGAAGAAATGTCAGGTGAGATACTTGACTACGCTGTATCATCAGATAAACTATTTGTTCTTGTAAAACCTCCTTTTGGCTTTAATCCCAGAAGAATTCTTCAGGGAGAAAGTCCTTTTGAGACAATTCTGCATGTTCTTTCTTTTAAGTATTAAAAAATGAGTAGATTCATAAAACATGTTGGAATAATAATGGACGGGAATGGAAGATGGGCACAGTTGCGAGGACTGCCAAGATATGAGGGACATAAAAGAGGGGTAGAAAAAGTAAAAGAAATTATCCGTGCTGCTCTTAGATTAAATATAGATGTTCTTACTTTTTATGCATTTTCAATTGAAAACTGGCAAAGGCCTAAAAAAGAAATTGAAATTATAATGGATTTACTTCAAAACCATCTAAGGAAAGAAACTCAAACATTTATATCTCAAGGAGTGAGATTTAAAATGATAGGAAATCGTGATATGATTCCAGAGCATATTCTTAATGTTATTGAACAGACAGAATCAGCAACCAATGAATGCAAAAAAATAGTTACACAGTTTGCAATCAGCTACGGAGGTAGAGATGAGATTATAAGAGCCATTAAAAAAATTATTATAAAAAGTATAATTCCTGAAAAACTTAATGAAGAGTTTTTTTCTTCCATGCTTGATACAGCAGGAATTCCTGAACCTGATCTTATAATTAGAACTTCAGGAGAACAAAGAATCAGTAATTTTCTTATATGGCAGTCTGCATATTCAGAGTTTTATTTCAGTCAAACTCTGTGGCCAGATTTTACTGAAGAAGAATTTACACAAGCAATTCTTGATTTTCAAAGAAGACAAAGGAGATTTGGGAAAGTAAGTGAGTTTACAAGGTCATAGAAAAAGAATTCTTATTGCAGCTGTTGCTTTACCAATTTTAGTTTTATTTATCATTAAACTTCCGGCATATTGCTTTCTTGGTCTTTTAATAACTGTAAATATCATTGGAATGTGGGAGTTTTTGAGAATGTATAAAACCTCATCTCTTTGGACAGGGTTAGGCATTATTTTTTCGCTGATTATTTTTCTGTTAAACTGCTTTAATTCTCAATATGCATTACACTATTATGCTATAACTTTTATGGTGGTTGCAGTTTTCCGACTATTGTCAAAAAAAGAGCCTCATGGGTCTTTGCAGGAGATTGCTCCTTTAATCACAGGACTTTTATATATTCCTACTTTGATTTCTTTTCAATGGTTTTTAAGACAACATGGATGGCAGTGGATAATCTATCTTTATGGTGTTGTATGGACAGCAGACTCTTTTGCTTATTACATAGGTAAAGGTTTTGGGAATCGCAAACTCTATCCTGAGGTAAGTCCTAAAAAAACATGGGCTGGTGCTTATGGTTCACTACTTGGTGGCAGTCTGGCATCTGTAATTTTGGGCTATATCTTAATGAACAAAACATTTCTAAGCCTTGCTGCAATGGGATTATTGGTTGGTTTTATCTCAATATTTGGTGACCTTGTGGAGTCAATGTTTAAAAGAGATGCTGGAGTTAAAGATTCAAGCCTACTTTTTCCAGAACATGGAGGTCTTCTTGATAAAATAGATGCAATACTTTTTGCAGGAGTATTAGTTTATTTTGGAATTAGATTTATTTAGGAGGAAACTTGAAAAAGGTTGTTATACTTGGTAGCACAGGTTCAGTAGGAAAAAGTGCTCTTGAAGTAATAAGAAAATTTCCAGATAAATTTAAAGTATTAGGACTTGCTGCAAAAAGCAGTGTTAATATTTTAGAAGAACAGATTAAAGAGTTTAATCCTCAATATGTAGCTGTAGTTGATAAAAAAGCCTGTGATGAATTAAGAAAAAAAGTCAAAAATTTAGAAATACTCAGGGGAAATGAAGGAGTTTGTAAACTTGCGAAACTAAAAGAGGCAGATATAATTCTTTCAGCCATAGTAGGTGCTGCAGGTCTTGTTCCTACCTTTGAAGCGATAAAAACAGGAAAAATAATCGGGCTTGCTAATAAAGAAAGCCTTGTAATGGCAGGAGAAATAATAAAAAAAGAGGCAAAAATAAGTGGAGCAAAAATTATTCCTGTTGACAGTGAACACAGCGCGGTTTTCCAATGCATTAATAGTTGCAATAAACCCTATATAAAAAAAATTTGGCTTACAGCATCTGGAGGACCATTCAGGGGCAAAAAAAGCCATGAAATAGAAAATGTTACTCCTCAAGAGGCTCTAAATCATCCGAAGTGGAAAATGGGCAAAAGAATAACAATTGATTCAGCAACTCTTATGAATAAAGGTTTTGAAGTAATTGAAGCACACTATCTCTTTGATATACCAGCAGAAAATATCGGCGTTTTAATTCATCCACAGAGTATTATTCACTGTCTTATTGAATTTATTGACGGAACATACCTTGCTCAGATGAGCATTCCAGATATGAAAGCACCTGTTGCACTCGCCCTTTCCTTGACTGAAAGACTTCCTGAAATTATTCAACCAATAGACTGGCATATCACAACTAACCTGCAATTTGAGATTCCAGATACAAATGTTTTCCCTTGTTTGAAACTCGCCTATGAGGCATTGAAGGCAGGAGGAAGTATGCCAGCAGTTTTAAATGCAGCAGATGAAGTAGCTGTTGAAGCTTTTTTGTCTGGAAAGTTAAAATTTAAAGAGATATATAAAATAATCAAAAAAGTTATTGATGCTCACAAAATTGTTTCTGTCAGCAGCATAGAAGAAGTTCTTGAAGTAGATAGGTGGGCAAGAAAAATAGCAAAAAAGGAGATAGGACAATGAGCCTTATTTATGCAATAATTCTTTTTGGATTTTTAATATTTATTCATGAGCTCGGTCATTTTTTAGCTGCTAAACTGAGTGGTGTTAGAGTTCTTAAGTTTTCTATTGGCTTTGGTCCTAAAATTCTTGGTAAAAAAATAGGAGAAACAGAATACCTTTTAAGTGCTGTACCTCTTGGTGGATATGTAAAGATGTATGGAGAAGAAGTAAAAGATGAAATAATTGATGAAAAAAGATCATTCAAACATCAGCCTGTTTATAAAAAAATATTTATAGTTCTCGCAGGACCGCTCTTTAATATATTCAGTGCTGTATTGCTTTTCTGGGTTATTTTTGTTCATGGAGTTCCTGTTCTTAAACCAATTATAGGAGAAGTATTGGAAAAATCTCCAGCACAAATTGCTGGATTAGAAAAGGAAGACAAAATTATTGGAGTAGATGGAAAGAAAATCACAAACTGGTTTGATATGGCTCAATTAATACAGCAGCATCCCAATAAAACTCTCAACTTTGAAGTAGAAAGAAAGGGTAAAATACTAAATCTTGCAATAACTACTCAGGCAAAAGAAACTAAAAATATTTTTGGAGAAAAGATTGTTGTAGGGCAGATTGGAATAAAGCCAGCTGAGGAGTTTTATATTAAAAAAGAAGAGCCAATAACAGCCATCAGTAAGTCCTTTCAGAAGTGTTATGAAATTGTAGAACTTACCTATCTGACAATCGTAAAAATATTTCAAAGAGTTGTATCAACAGATGTTATTGGAGGACCTATACTTATATTTCAAGCAGCAGGAAAGACTGCTCAGCAGGGTTTGGTAAGTTTTTTAAGTTTCGCAGCTATAATAAGCATTAATCTCGGGGTGCTCAACTTATTACCAATTCCTGTGCTTGATGGCGGACACATTTTGTTTTTCATGATAGAAGGAATCAGAAGAAAGCCTTTAAGCGAAAAATTTATTGCCATTTCTCAAAAAATAGGCATAGCGTTTCTTATTGCACTCATGATGCTTGCATTTTATAATGACATTATAAGGCTTTTAACTCCTTCAAAGATGCCATAATGAAAAGAGCATTTTCAGCAGGTGGGGTGGTTTATAAAATTGAAAATGGTAATGTAAAAATCTTATTAATTTCAACAAAAGATGGGAAAGTATGGACTCTTCCTAAGGGAATAGTTGAAAAAAATGAAGACTCAGAAAAAACTGCTTTAAGAGAGATAAAAGAAGAAACAGGTGTTGATGTGAAAATTGTAGATGAATTGGGTGAAACCTCTTACTGGTTCATAATGGAAGGTGAAAAATATTTTAAAACTGTGAAATATTTTCTTGCTGAATATAAAGGAGGCCAGATAAATCCTGACTGGGAAGTTAGCTCTGCTCAATGGTTTGACATTCAGGAAGCTTTAAAAAAACTTACCTACAAAAGTGATAAAGAAATTTTAAGAAAAGCTATAGAGAAAATTAATGGGTAAAATAGTTCATTTGGTTGAACTAAAAAATGAAATAGATAATCTAAAAAAACAGGGTAATAAGATTGTTTTTACCAATGGATGTTTTGATATCATTCATGTAGGACATATTAGATATCTTAAAGAAGCAAAAAAGTTGGGAGATATTCTTGTTATAGGGTTAAACTCTGACATATCAGTCAAAAAAATTAAACCATCAAGACCTGTAAATCCAGAGAATGAAAGAGCCGAGGTTCTTTCATCTATTGAGATGGTTGATTTTGTTACTTTTTTTGATGAAGAAACACCCTACAATCTTATTAAATTTCTTGAACCTGATGTTCTGGTTAAAGGAGGGGATTGGAAAGTTGAAAATATTGTTGGAGCAGAACTTGTAAAGGAAGTTTACAGTCTTCCATATATTAAAGGCTTTTCAACTACTGGAATAATTGAAAAAATTTTGAAAAAGTATTCAATCAAAAATCTCACTAATGAAATAATTGAAAAAGCAAAGAATATAAAATTTTTAATCCTTGATGTGGATGGAGTCTTAACTTCTGGAGACATTATTCTTGATAATGAAAATAATGAGTTAAAAATCTTCAATGTAAGAGATGGACACGGGCTGGTTATGCTTCATAAATCAGGAATAAACATGGCTGTAATAACAGGAAGACATTCAAAAGCTCTTGAAAGAAGAATGAGAGAACTTGGAATCACTGAAGTTTATCAGGGCACAAGAGAAAAACTCAAAATTTTCAATGGAATAGTTGAAAAATACAAACTCAAAACAGAAGAAATTGCAGCTATGGGAGACGACATAATTGATTTATCAATTTTAAACAGAGTGGGACTTTCAGTATGTCCTCAAGATGCTCATGAAGAGATTAAAAATAGAGTGGACTATGTGACTGAAAAAAAAGCTGGGGAAGGTGCTGTAAGAGAGTTATGCGATATTATATTGAAAGCAAAAGGAGTTTGGGATAAATTCATAGATGAATATAAAAACCTTTAATCTTCCAACAACATTAACAATCATAAGAATATTGATAATTCCTATTTTTATAATTGAGGCTCCTGCAAATCCTCAGTTCGGAGCTTTCTTGTTTTTTGTTGCGTCAATTACTGATTTTCTTGATGGATATTTCGCAAGAAAATTCAAGCAAATCACAAAGTTAGGCATAATTTTAGACCCTATTGCAGATAAACTTCTTGTAATCACTGCCCTTATTATCCTTGTTGATCTTGTAAGAATTCCTGCATGGATTGCTACTGTAATAATTCTGAGAGAGTTTATTATCACAACTTTGCGTTTTTATGCACTTTCAAGAGGAATAGTTATTCCAGCTGAAAATGCAGGTAAAGCAAAAACTGTCTTACAGATGATCGCTATCTTATTTCTTCTTGCTGCAGAAGAAATATATGGATTAGATCTTTATGATGTAGGACTTATTTTAATTTACATTGCCACATTTGTAGCAGTATATTCAGCACTTCAGTATCTCTTCTACTTCTGGAGGAATATTAAATGACTCTTAGTTTGCTTTTACTTGTATTTGCATTCTTTTTTGGGTCTATTCCATGGGGATACATAATTGGCAAATTAAAAGGAGTTGACTTAAGGAAGGTTGGAAGCGGAAATATAGGTGCAACCAATGTTTTAAGAATCATAGGGAAAAAAGAAGCATTAATTACACTTTTACTTGATATCTCAAAAGGAGTCATTCCTGTTTTAGTTGTAAAAATGTTACCTTCTTATGGAGATAATCTACTTTTAATGGGATTAGTAGGAATTTTTTCTATTCTTGGGCACTGTTACACACCTTTTCTAAAATTTAAAGGAGGAAAAGGTGTTGCAACTTCAATTGGAGTACTTTTAGCCTATATGCCATTAGCAGGATTAATCACAATCCTTATATGGATAATAACATTTAAAATAAGTAAAATCTCTTCTGTCGGTGCACTTATATCTTTTGCTTTACTGCCAGTGAATGCTTATCTTTTAAACTATTCTGAAGAAGTTAAACTTTTTGCCTTTTTATTTACTGCTATTATATATCTAAGACATATACAAAACATAAAAAGATTATTAAAAGGCACAGAATCCAAAATCGGAGAGAAAAATGAAAAAGGCTGTGATACTACTTAGTGGAGGGATTGATTCATCAACTACACTTGTCATCGCAAAGTCAGAAGGCTTTGAATGCTATGCCCTTTCCTTTGACTATGGTCAGAGACATAAAGTAGAGCTTGAGGCAGCAAAAAAAATGGCACATCACATTGGAGTAAAAGAACATCTAATTGTTTCTTTTGATTTACGAAAAATTGGGGGTTCTGCTCTTACATCCAATATGGAAGTTCCTAAAAAAGAACCAGCTGGAATCCCTATTACTTATGTTCCTGCGAGAAATACCATATTTCTGAGCTTTGGATTAGCATGGGCTGAAGTACTTCAATGCCCAAATATTTTTATAGGAGCCAATATTGTTGACTATTCAGGTTATCCTGACTGTCGCCCAGAGTATCTTCAAGCATTTGAAAAAATGGCAAATCTTGCAACAAAAATCTCTGTTGAAGGAAAGATTAAATTTAAAATAAATGCACCGCTTCTTTATTTAACAAAATCTGAAATAATCAAAAAAGGTATAGAGCTTGGATTAGATTACTCTCTTACATGGAGTTGTTACAATCCTCAGGGAGACCCTGATAATCCTTCACCTTGTCTTAAATGTTCAAGCTGTATTTATAGATTAAAAGGCTTTAAAGAAGCTGGAATAATAGATCCTCTTGTTAAATGATAACTCTCAGAGTGCATACCAATGTAATTAAAAAAATTATACTAAGTGCCATAAAGGCTAATAGAGGAAAATATACCTATGAAGAGCTTGTTATTGACGGATTAAAAATCCTTGATATGATGAGAGATGTAGGGTGTAAAGTTACAATTGAAGGCAAAGAAAATCTAAAAGATTTAAACCCACCATGTGTTTTTATAGCAAATCACATGAGCACTCTTGAAACACTCGTACTTCCTGCAGTTATTGGCAAAGAATTTAAAGTAACTTTTGTTGTAAAAAAATCCTTGCTTAAATATCCATTTTTTGGAAAAATTTTAGCAGCTCTAAAGCCAATTCCTGTTACAAGAAAAAATCCAAAAGAAGATTACAAAATAGTGATCCAAGAAGGGATTAAAAGGCTACAGGAAGGCATATCTGTAATTGTCTTTCCTCAGGCAATAAGACAGATTGTCTTTGAATCTTCCAGATTTAATACATTGGGGATAAAGCTGGCAAAAAAAGCAAATGTTCCTGTTGTTCCAATAGCTTTAAGAACAGATGCATGGGGTTTTGGTAAAATAATTAAAGACTTTGGCAAAATTGATCCAACAAAACCTATTTGTTTTTTTATAGGAAAGCCTTTATATATTGAAAATAAAGGATTTAAAGAACATCTTCAAACTATTGAGTTCATAGAGCATTCACTGAGAAAATGTTATAATTAACTATGTTTTATGCAGACCTTCACATTCACTCAAAATTTTCCCGTGCAACCAGCAAGGATATGAATCTTGAAACAATTGAACAATGGGCTCAGATAAAAGGAATTAAATTAGTTGGCACAGGTGATTTTACACATCCTGAATGGCTTAAAGAAATTGAAAACAAACTTAATGAAGAAGGAAATGGACTTTTTACACTAAAAAAGCAATTTAGACTTGAAGCACCGGAGTCATGCAGAGATGAGATATACTTTATTCTTTCTTCTGAAATAAGCTGTATATATCAAAAAAATGGTAAGCTAAGAAAAATTCATTTAGTAGTCTTATCGCCTACTATAAAAGATGTTTTAAAGATAAACCATGCTCTTTCCCAAATAGGCAGTCTTACTTCAGATGGAAGACCAATTCTTGGAATAGATGTAAAAGTGCTTATGCAGATTATCTTAGAGATTTCTCCAAACTCTATAATTATTCCTGCCCATGCATGGACCCCACATTTTTCAGTCTTTGGTTCTCAGTCAGGATTTGATAGTCTTGAAGAATGTTTTGAAGAACTAACACCTTATATCTATGCAATAGAAACAGGTCTTAGCTCAGACCCTCCAATGAACTGGCGATTAAGCAAGCTTGACAAGATTATTCTCATTTCAAACTCTGATGCTCATTCACCAGCAAAAATAGGAAGGGAAGCAAATATATTTAATACAGAATTAAGTTATACAGCCATTGTAAATGCTATCAAGACAGGCAAAGGTTTTCTTGGCACAGTAGAATTCTTTCCTGAAGAAGGCAAATATCACTATGATGGACACAGAGCATGCAGAATAAAGCTTTCACCTAAGGAAACAATTAAAAGAAACTATCTATGCCCTGTGTGTGGCAAAAAAGTTACGGTAGGTGTTATGCACAGAGTTGAACTTTTATCAGACCGTCCAGATGGATTTAAACCACCACAAGCACTCCCATACAAATCAATAATTCCCTTGACAGAAATTATAGCGGAAATAAATAATTGTTCAAATCAGAGCAAAGAAGTATTCAATACTTATATGAAAGCAATATTTAAACTTGGCAGTGAGTATGAAATATTGCTGAATAAAAATTTATCTGAAATTGATAAATTTAACTCAAAGCTATCTGAGGCAATTGAAAGAATGCGATCGGGTAAAGTGCTTGTAGAACCAGGATATGACGGAGAATATGGCAGAATAAAAGTATTTGGTGAAACTACAGAAACTGAAATAAAAGGACAGACAATTCTTTTTAGATGAATCTAAATAAAAATCAGAAAATAGCCGCTGAAACTTCAGACAGATACCTATGCGTTTTAGCAGGCCCTGGAACAGGCAAAACTCTTACCATCACAGCAAAAATTATTCATCTTTTAAATAGTGATATAAATCCAGAAGAAATAGCTGCTCTTACATTCACTCAGAAAGCTGCCATTGAAATGAAAAACAGAGTTATAAACAGTTTACATAAAAAAGAAGAGCTTCCTTTTATTGGCACTTTTCATCTTTTGTGCATAAAACTTTTAAGAGAATTCCTTCATGAAAAAGAAAAACATTTTAAAATATGCACCAGAGCAATGCAAAAAGAAATTATTTCTGCTATAACCGATAAAAATCCAGACAAAGTTATTGAAAAAATAACAAAATTAAAAAACACTGGGTTAAATCTTGATGAAAAAACTTTTCAATTTTATGAAAAATACGAGCAGAAAAAAAGAGAATCAAATCTCCTTGATTTTGATGATTTGCTACTTAAAACCTTGCATTTACTTAATGAGAAAATAATTCCTCCTCTTTTTTCTCATATAATCATTGATGAGTTTCAGGATATCAATAAAATCCAGTATGAAATTATTAAAAGACTTCTTAAAAAAGAGGGTTCTTTTTCAGTTTTTGGTGATCCCGACCAAGCTATCTATTCATTCAGAGGTTCAGAAATTGATCTTTTTATTAATTTACCAAAGGACTTCAAAAACCTGACTCTGATAAACTTATTTTTAAACTATCGTTCACAGGCAAATATTATATATGCTTCAAATAAATTTATCACAGCTAATACAAAAAGATTTTCAAAAAAAATTGAACCCTTAAGAGAAAAAGGACAGAAATTAACTTTGATTGAGGTTGAGGATGAATATGATGAGGCAAAAACCGTTGTCAAAGAAATAAAATCAAGGCTTAGTGCAACAGATTTTACTGAAACCTACAGAAATAAAGAAGAAACTCAATATACATTTTCAAGTTTTGCTGTACTGGCAAGAACAAACAGTCAATTGAAAATTATTAAAGATTTTCTATTTAAAGCAGGAATTCCTGTAAAAACAATCAGAAAAGATACTGAAACATGGATAGCTTTAATTGTAAAAAAACTTACTGAACTTATATCAGAGGAAGATACATCAAAAAAAATTTTAAAAGACTTACATCTGTCCGAATTTCTTGAAACTTCAGGAATGCTTGATGGGCTCAATGATTTAGAGGTCTCAATGTTAAAGAATATTGCAAAATCATACGATACAGGCAAACTCTTAGAACAAATTCAGGCATTTATAGATGAACTCTCAGGGATTACATCCTTTGACCTTTTCCCTGAAAACCTTAATGCAGTAAGTCTTCTTACTTTTCATGGTTCAAAGGGTCTTGAATTTCCTGTTGTTTTTATAACAGGCTTTGAAGAAGGCCTTATTCCTTATACCCTTGCTTCAGATTATGACTTGGAAGAAGAAAGAAGACTTTTTTATGTTGGAATGACACGTGCAATGAATGATTTAATAATAATCCATGCAAAAAATAGATTGATCAATGGTAAAAAGGCATCTCTACCTGTTTCTTCTTTTATAAAACAGATACCATCAGAGTACATAGAAATAAAAAAAGTCCGAATTAAGAAAGACAGCCCTAAACAGAATGGTCTTTTTTAAATTCTGTTTTTCAGAAAACTCTAAAAATTTTCCAATCCTTTTAAATTGGATAATGATTGGAAGAAACAATTAAGCATCTGCTGTCTTAAATAAAGCATTTTATTAAATGTATTTGAAAATTCTCTGAAAGCACGGGCAGGTGATGTCTCCATTTCCTTCAAAAGATCTTTGCAAAAATACCAATTACACCTAAGGGGTCTGAGATATCTTGGAATTTTACATCCTTTGTCTGTGAGAAGATAACAGGGCTCTTTTTCTTTAAGATTTCTATCCGGGATAGGGAATTCCTCTCTCAAGGCTAAAATATAGATAAGGTCATCATATTCATATCTGCTATTTTTATTCAAACAACAGATATTTGAACATTTTGAGCAAGTTTTTCTAGCATAGAAGTCAACAAATGGTTCAAGCTTTAAGAGAATGTTTTTAATTTCCCTTGATAAGTACATAGCGTCTTCAAAAATCTCAGGAAAATTTTTAAAAAATGAATCAACTTTCTCTATAAGCTTTTTAAGCTCCTCAATGTTATTCCATAGAAGTATTTCTCCTTTATTAATCAGAGAAAATTTTTCCATTTAAAATATTATAAAAAAAATCTTATAGATGGAGATGTTTCAGTGCAGATTTTACATATGACTTCTTAATCTTATAAGAGTTTTTAATATATCCAACCATCAGGGATCTTGAACATATAAGATTTATAACTCTTGGAATACCCTTTGATGCTTTATATATACGTCTGATTGCTCCTCGTTTAAAATATACAGGTGTTTCCGCAGTCTTTTTAAGTCTGAATTTTATATAATCATCAACTTCTTCCTTGCTCAGAGGATATAGTCTAACCTTGAGACTTATTCTCTGGTTTATCTGTGAATATTTAGGTTTTAAAAGAAGATCTTCAAAATAGGGCTGGGCAAAAAAAATAATCTGAATAAGTTTTTCTTTTTCGGTTTCAATATTTGAAAGATGTTTTATTTCTGTCAGGGTTTCCTCAGGCATATCCTGTGCTTCATCAATTATCAGAAGATTTTTATAACCTGAAAGCTTTTTATTTTTAAAATACTCTGTAAGAAACTCAACTATTGAGAGTTTATTTTGCAATCTATTCATATCAATTTGTTTATCATGATTACTCAATTTATAAATTATTCCCTTTAGTAATTCATCAGGATTAAGTGAAGAATTATATATTACAATTGGAAATATATTCTCTTCTTTAAAGTTTGTCAGGACTTTTCTTATAAGCGTAGTTTTTCCTGTCCCAGGACTTCCTGTAATAAGCATAAATCCTTCACCCTTTTGAATAAGATATTTAATGGATTCAATAGCTTCAAAATGACTTTTTGAAGGATAAAAAAAATCAGGATCAGGTGTTATACCAAATGGGTCTTCTTTTAACTTATAGAAATCAAAATACTCCATCCTATCTTCCCAGTTTTGATATTAAATCATAAAGCGGGCTTAGAAGGCTTATAAAAATTACAGCAAAAAAAAGCCCGACAAATAAAGTCATCACAGGTTCTATAATTTTACCAAGTCTTACGGAGTATTCCTGAAGTCTTGATGTGTAATAATTATTTAAAAATCCAAGTTGTTCATCAAGATTTCCCGAAGTCTCACCAATATCTATAAGCCTTATTACCATTGAAGGGAAAACCTTTTGTTCTTTAAGAGACTGTGAAATCCTTTCACCTGTGATAATTTTTTCCTTTGCATTATTTATTGCCCTTTTCATTATTTCATTATTAACAACTTCTGCTGTCATATCTAATGCTACATCAATGGGCACTCCTGTTACTGTAAGTATCCTCATCTGCTCTGAGAATAAAGCAACTGCCCTATTGTAAAATATCTGTTTTATTATTGGCAATTTAAAGGAAAGAAAATCTTTTATCCATTTTAACTTCTCATTTTTTTTAACTAAGGGAAGGGAAATAAAAAATATCAAAGGTAAGAGAGGGAAAAGATAAAAAAATTTTTTCAATAAACTTCCTATTTGAACCAAAAGCTGAGTAATAAATGGAATCGTTATACCCATATCTTTCATCGCATTTACAATCTGTGGAAGAACATATATAAGCCAAAAACAAACAGCACCAAAAGAGACAACTGTTGCAAATATGGGATAAATAAGTGCTCTTTTTATAGCTGTTCTTAAGTCCTCAATTCTCTGAAAATAGTCTGCTATTTCATCAAGGCTTTTATCAAGACGTCCTGTTTCTTCTCCAATTTTTATAAGATACTGAACCACTGGAGGAAAAACTTCCTTATGCATTGATATTGCCTCATTAAATGGTATTCCCTTTTCAACCATAACTTTAATATCTGATATAATTCTTTTAAATCTCTCTTTTGTTATATTTTCAACTATATCTGTAAGGGCAGTAGTTAGAGGTATACCTGCCTTAAGCATTATAGATAGATTCCTCGCAAATTCAATTAAATTAACATTTTTTACTCTGCCTGACAAAAAACTGATAATGGGAGCAAAAATATTCGGCATTCTAAAAAGAGTCATAACATAAATGTTCTTCATTTCAAGAAGATTTAGAGCCTCAGAATAGTTTTCTGCTTTAATAAAGCCTTTAAAAACTTTTCCTTCTTCATTAACTGCTTTGTATATAAAAATACTCATCCTATAACTCTTTCAACATCATCAAGTGTTGAAACTCCATCTGCAACTTTTTTTAATCCATCAATTATTAAAGGAATCATTCCATTTTCTTTTGCAGCTTCTGTGAGTGCATTAAATGAAGCTCCTTCATAAATCATATCTCTTATTTTTTCATTTATTATCATAAGCTCTCCTATTGCTACCCTACCAAAAAAACCTGTGTTTCTACATATTTTACATCCAATGCCATAGTAAATTTTTTCACAATGCAGTCCTGCTGAAAGAAAAATTTCTTTTTCCCTTTCATTTAAATCTCTTGAGGTTTTACAGAATGGACATATTTTTCTCAGAAGTCTCTGACTGAGCACAGCAAGCAAAGATGAACTAAGAAGAAATCTGTCAGCACCAAGGTCAAAAAGTCTTGGAATAGAGCTTACTGCATCAGAGGTATGAAGTGTACTTAAAACAAGATGTCCTGTAATTGATGCTCTTATTGCAATCTTGCCTGTTTCTTCATCCCGAACCTCACCCAGAAGAATTACATCAGGGTCATGCCTCATAAAGTTTCTACCTGCAAGTGCAAAATCATATCCAATTTTTTCATTCACCTCGCTTTGCTTTGCAAAACTTATTCTATATTCCACAGGATCTTCAATTGTTATAACACTTCTCTGAAGTCTATTGATTTCTCGTATCAATGCATAAAGGGTTGTACTTTTTCCAGAACCTGTTGGTCCAACAACAAGCATTATGCCATTAGGTTTTTTTATAAGTGTTTTAAGCCTTAAAGAAAGAGTTTCATTAAAGCCAAGTTTATTAAGACTGTAAAATTCCTCTGAACCTCCAAAAAGTATTCTCAATACAACACTTTCTCCTTCTACTGTTGGAATAGTTGATACTCTTACTTCATATTTTTTCCCTATAAATGTAAAGATGAATGAACCATCCTGAGGAAGCCTCTGTTCAGCTATATCAAGCCTTGAAAGAATCTTTATCCTTGATACCAATCCTGTATGCATTGTTCTTGGAAGAAAATAACCTGGCTCCAGAATACCATCAACTCTATAAAATATACTTACAATACCAGCATTTATATTTATATGTATATCTGTTGCTCCTCTTCTTATTCCTTCTGCTAAAACAGCATCAACAATACGAGGAAAACTGTCAGGAGGAGTTATACCTGTTGTTAAAGTTGCATTTATTGCATCTTCTATGATTTTTTCTGTTGGATTTTCTAAAAAATAGTAAACCTTCTCAAGTATATCTACAAAACTTTCTTCATCTGTAAGATAAGGCTTCGCTCTCTTTCCTGTTATTGATTTTACTTTATCAAGAGCAACAATATTGCTTGGTTCAGTAACTACTATTTTAATGACTCCGTCTGTTTCTTCAAGAGGAAGAAATTTTGCTGACTCTGTAATATTTTTGGGGAAAATTTTAAGAAGTTCAGTTTCAACAGGATAATGCCTTATATCTATATACTCAAGACCATGCTGAATTGCAAGAACTTCTGCAAGCTCAGAGGATGTGATAAATCCAAGTGATGTTAAACACTTTCCAAGGACATTGCCAGTTATTTTTTGAACATTTAAAGCTATATTAAGTTCCTGCTCTGTTAATAATTTTCTTTCTAATAAAATGTCTCCAAGTCTCATTGTGAAATAATCCTTGGCTGTAAAAGTATTACAAGCTCTGTATTTGACTCTTCTTTATCTTTGCTTTTAAAAAATTCACCAACCACAGGAATATCTCCCAAAAGAGGCATTTTATTTTCTGAGAAACTCTCCTCCTTTTTAATCATTCCACCAATTATTATAATTTCTCCATCCATAACTTTAACTGTTGTGCTGAGTTCTCTAAGATCTACTCTTGGAAGTTGAATTACTGTCTGAGCCTCTGGGGTTCCAAAAGTTGCCGATTGCATTGCTATTAAATTTGAAACTATTGGTGTAATTGTCAAAGAAATTTCACCTTTGTCATCAATATAAGGTACTATACCAATAATAAGTCCTGAAAGAAGATTGCTTGTTTCAACTGTATAAGTTATTATTGGAGAACCTGTTGCAGATGTTGTAACATTGCTCTGAGCTTTTGATATAAATGCGTGATTCCTTCCAACTGTAAAAAGTGATGTCTGTCCATTCATGATACTAACACGAGGATTTGAAAGGGTTCTTACATCTCCAAACTCTCCAAGTGCTTTTATTAAAGATGAAAATTCCCTTATAGCTGTTGTTGTTAATGAAAATTGAATCTTGGAATAAGGATCGCCAGAACCAATCACATTTGTAAATCCAGAAGTTGCTCCTCCAATACTCCATGTATGTGTTCCATGTGACCATTCTCTTAAAAATGACCAGTCAATTCCGTATTTTAAAGATTTTGAAAGTGTAACTTCTATAACCTTGGCTTCTATAAGAACCTGTCTTGACATAACCTTTTTTACAGTTTCAAGATACTCTTCAACTTTTTTCATATTTTTCTTTGTTGCTGTAACCATTATAGTTCCTGTCATTCTATTTATTACATAATTTTCACGGGATTGACCAGTGATAGTTTGTACTGGCTGTCCTGGTTGAGTAACAACTCTTGGTGAAGCAGATGTCCCAAAAATTGTAGAAAGCGCTTTTTCTATGGAATCCCAAAATTTATATGCGGCATCATCTGTTCTTTCAGATTTTGATATATTCCCTTTAAGGACTGTTGTACCTGTTGTACCTGTTGTACCAGGAAGTTGACCTGTCACTCCGCCAAGAATATCTCCACCCACATCTGTTGAGTAGTTTTGCTGAATTGGAATTATGCTTAAATGAAATATTTTTGTATCTGTATCTTTTACTAAAAGCATGTTTCTTTCAACTTTATAAAAATAATCAGTTGAGGAAAAAACAGCATCAAGAGCATCCTTGAGCGTTACATTACTTAAAAAAAGTGTTATTGGAATATTCGGGTCTACATCTTTTTCAATAACAAGATTTAACCCTGCATCTTTACATAAGACAAGCAAAATATCCCTCATCGGAGTATGTCTTGTATTTACAGAAACCCTTTTCATCTTGAGTGGTGTTATATCTTCAGTTTCTATTCTGAAGTCTGATGGAACTTCTTTTTTTACTATTTCTTCTTTCTTGGGAAAATCAATCTGGGGGATTTTTATTTCTCCTTTCATTTCCATGCCACTACATGCATGAAGAAATAAAAGAAGTAATATCAATAGTTTTCCAGCTTTAACCATTTTATTTCTCCCTTTTTGTCTTTAATTAAAACCCTGTCTTTAAATATACCTTTTATCTGGTATTCATTAATAAAGTCTCCTTCTCTGACTATTGAGTTTCCTATTAAAGCATATTTATGTCTACCTTCATAGATGAATGATAGCATTGGCAGAGGAGATTCTTTTACTGCCAGAGTTTCTTTAACACCGCTTTTAACTTCCACTATTTTCAAAGTTTCAAAAGGATTATTCAAACTATTATGAGCAAATAAAGATTTTTCTTTGATTGTAATTTCAGGTAAAGGATACTCTGCAATAGCTTTTTCAGTCTGATTAATAAATGAAGGCTGTTTAAGCTTTAAAGATAATATAAATATTAATGTAGAAAGCAGAAAAATAATCAAAGAAATTTTAAACTCTCTTATTATCATCCTCTTGATAAAATAACTTTAATTCGGCTTTAATATCAATATGTATTGCATTTCCATTAGAAGAAAGTGTTATTGATTTAATAAAAATGAATGGATATTCAGTTTCTTCAAGGAAACTCACAATATCTATAAATCTATTCCATAAAGTTTCAGACTTTAAAGTTATATCAAAACTCAAATGCCTCTGTTCTTTTTTCAGATTTGATATTTCTACACTTAACTCAGGAAATTTTGCCTTTAAAATATCAATATATTGAGCAGCAAAAATCTCGGAATTCTTATTTGATTTCTTCAGGTTCGTGTCCTTGAAAAAATCCTCTGAATTTGCCAAGATTCTTATGGTATCAAGTTTTTTGTTTAGTTTAATGATTTGATTTATTTTTTGCTCTACTTTGCTTATTAATTCTAAATCTCTCTTCAAGGATCCTTCAGTTTTATTGAGATAAATTAAAAGAGAAAAAAGCAACATGCAAATAGCATAAAGCATTGTTACAAAAAGAACTTTTCTTCCGATTTTTTTAGCGTAAAACTCCTGTATGTTCATAAACCGCATTTATACTTAACTCTCCTTTTGTAATATCCCAGCTTTCATTAATAATTTTAAAACCTCCTTGATGAAGAGATGATTTAAAATTTAAATATGACATTTGCCTTTCAGAAAAATTCTTTCCTGTACTTTTACCTTTTATTTTTATTTCAGGTTTTGTTTCATTCAACAACTCTACAGAAGTTATCTGAATAAATTCTGTTTTAGCCTGACCTATACTTTTAAGAGGATATCTTGTATCAACTAAGGAATTTCTTTTATTCTGTAATTCAACAAAGGGTTTCATCTCTGCTTCAAATTTTTTTATTTTTTTCTCAATATTAAAGAATTCCTGCTCATGGTGTAATACATATTGTTTTTGAGAAACCATTGAACTGTAAATAGATTTTATTTTATAAAAAGATTCCAGATTGTAGCCAAACAAAACTATTGTAATTATAATAAAAACAAAACTGGCATAGTTTAAGTATTTAATTGTTTTTTTAAATCTTCTGTATTGTTCTGGTAAAATGCTTCTGCGTTTTAACTCCTCTCCAAATAAAACCATACTGAGAAGTACTGTATATTTCTCATTTTCTGGCAAGATTGACAGAAATCTATAAGGAAGATTGAGTCCAGAAACCTCTGTTTTTTTAATTCCTATAAAAATAACCTCATGAGGAATTACCCTTAGATTTTGGATTGAATAGTTCATTGTCATATTTATATTAATTATATCTTCATCCGTTAAATTTTCACTTCCTTCAAACTCTCTTACAAGAATCATCTCAGACTTTTCAAAAACAAAAAGAAATCTCGAAGTTCCTGAAAAAAAACAAACTATTTTATTTTTTTCTATAAGTTCTGAAATAGAGTTTATTAGAGAAATTAAAGAGATATGCATTGGATAAATAGCTTTTATATTGACTCCTGCTTTAATAAGTTCCTCAATAAAATGATAAGATGAGTCTGGAATCATGTAACAGCGAATCCATGTTCTTGAATCAGTCATAAATGTCTCATAAATAAATGAAAAATGCTGGATGGATGGATATCTTTTTTTTATTTCGTTAAATATCAATTTTTCAATAACTTTTTTCTTCTCAGAAATCCTAAATGGTAGGAAAAATTTGAATGTATATAATTCAAAAAAATAAACAGATATATAGACTTCTTTTATTGAATTTTCTTTAATGAAATCAAAAAGTTCATCAACATGGAATTCTGAAAACTGAGCATCTTCAATATTTTTTTTATTTATAACAGCTTTTACATATTTTCCTTCAATGCTTAAATAAGCCTTCTTAAGCATTTAAATTTTCCCTCAGAGTAGTTCATACTTCAAAATTATACCATATTTTTTAACTCTTTAGATTTATCACAGACTTTGAAGGTATGGTAGTGTAAAATTGACAGCTTTTTTTACTATAATTTAAAATTTAAATCTATGCGAAAAAAGATTCTGAAAAATGTAAAGTGTAAATACTGTAAAAGCACTGTTTTAATATTTCTTTATTGAAGTAGAGTTGTGCTCTGCTGTAGTGAGTGCGGAGCAGAATTCAGAGTTTCTGAATATCTTGATGAAATTGATGAAGAAACATGGGAAATAATATCCAGAAGGTCCTGTGATCGTGCATAAAGTTTTTTTATCTTAAATATTTTTTACTTGCATTAATTGTGTTAAGTTGAGCAACAATACTACTCTTCTTTTCTTCAGCAATGTCTCTAAGACAAGTAAGAAGATTTCCTATTGCTTGTAACTCTTCCTGAGAAAGCTTTTTCATCTCATCAAGATTTATTCTTTTGAGAATTGTTAAAGCCTGTTCAAAATGGTTTTCCTTTAAAGCAAGCTCTGCCTGAATTATGAGTTCTCTTATCTTAGATTGCTCCGACAGTTCTTCCTTTGGGTTCATTTTGATTTTCCATGGTTTGTTTTTTCACATCTTCCCATGCTGCTTTGAGATTATTTAAAATTTCTATGCATTTTGAAATGATCTCAATATCATTAAATAGATTTGCCTTTACAAGCTCACCTACAAGAGTTGTATATATAAGGCTTAAGTTTTCTGCAATCTGTCCACCCCTCTGTCTATCAAGAATATCATTCAGATAATATAAGATATCTGTTGCCCTGCTCAATTCTATAGCTTTTTTCTTTAAAATTTCCGGGTCATTAAGCCCTTTTATTATTGAATCTTTAGCAATATTGAGAGAAACAATTGCTTTGTCATAAAGCATATTTATTAGTTCTAATCCATCTGCTCCCATAACTTTGCTCTGTAGATAGGAATCTACATAACTCATTTCTCTTTACCTCCTGTCATTTCTGATAGAGTTGTCATAAAATCCTGAAGCCTTGAACTGATTTGATTCATCTGATTAATAAAAGCTTCAAGTTGTGCATACTCATTGCGAAGTCTTTCTTCGTATTTTACAAGATAATTCTGCAAATTGCTTATTTTTTGATTTATGCTGTTTATCTGCCCTTCTCCAATATTTTTAAAGGTATTGATAGCTCCTGTCCATGCGTTAAGCTGAGTGGAAAATGAGTTTTTCAGATTAGTAAGTATACTGCTTAATTTTTCAGGATTTGAATTTTTCAAATTATTTAGCACATCAGTTTTTATTGATATAGTTCCATCCTTGTCAGAGTAGTCTATCAGTCCTGCATTAATAAGAGGATTAAGCATTCTTACAAAACCTGTTTTTATTGTAGTAACTGTGCTGTCTCCCTGAAATTGAGCACCTTTGCCTGTAAGTTGGTTTATGATGTTAATAACACCATTATAGTTTGATACAAAGCTGTTTAAGATACTGTCTACCTTAGAGTAGTCTTCACTTATAGTTACTGTAGCAGTGCCAGTTTCTTTTACTGTAATATCAAGTCCTGTTACTAAATTCTTAAATGTATTTGATGCTGAAGTAATTTCAGTAGCTGAATTTCCAATCCTCAAAGAGGCGTTTTGGGCATTCTGAAGACTCTCAAGCATACCCTGTTCAGAATTGTAGAGTTCAGAAGGCAAACCTTCTACTTCAATAACACTACTGTTTTCACCTGTCTCTTTCTTGGACTTTGAGGCATCTGCCTCTGTTAAAAGCAGACGATACTCTGTGCCAGTAAAGTAAATGGAAGCTTTTACATCGCTTTGTGATGAATTTATGCTGTTTACAAAGTCTTCAAGACTTTGTCCTGATGAATAATTTATGCTGTAGTTTACGGAATTACTATCGTCTTTCCAGTAAGTAAGCATCATTGTTCCTGAGGAAGCAAACCTGTCAGTAAGAGACATTCCTTTTGTGCTTGCTCTCATCTCTGTCTGTGCAAGCCTTGTAATTGTAAGGCTCATGGTAAGATTTGGAGTATCTTTTGTTGCTGTTGCATTAAGAACATTAGTGTTTGAAGAATTTGCTCTTTTCGTTGAAAAAATTTTGTTTATGTCAAGACTGCTAAGAAAATTCTGCATACTGTTTAAGGCACCGTAAAGATTAGAAAGACTTGAAACCTTTGTCTGAATTAGTGCCTTTTGTTGAGTAAGTGTTTGAAGAGGCTTTTGCTTTATTTTAAGAAGACTACTTATCATACTCTCTGTATCAAATGCTCCTGTAAGCCCTGAAATATATAAATCAGCCATTTATGCCTCCGTACTGTAAAAAATTCCTTTAAGTTCTTCTATTCTTCTTAAAATTTCCAGAACCCATTCAGGGGGAATCTGCCTTATAACTTCCTCTGTTCTCATATCAATTATTTTTGAAATTGGTATTTGAAGCTCCTGGTCTATGTTTATTTGTAGATATTTCTCAAGCATGTTAAATCTGTGTCTCAGTTCCTCCATTATTCTGTTGAGCTCTTCTTGAGATATTGTAACTTTTTGAGAATTATTCGTTTCTTTACTTAATAAACTTTGTTTTATATCTGTTTTCTGTAAATCACTTTTCTGGATGGACTGCTGAAGATTTATGTCTATATCGGATCTTTTGTAAGGATTTATAATTATTAACTCTTTTTCAATACCATCCAGCTTCATTTTCTATACCTCAGTTTTTAATTATATAATAAAGGGGAGGAAAATCCCCCCCCTGACTCATTAACGAAGCAGTTGAAGCACAAGCTGAGGCAAAGCATTTGCCTGAGCAAGCATAGCTACACCTG
>CAZTLF010000011.1:0-1838 GCA_964614465.1 uncultured Thermodesulfovibrio sp. | reverse complement strand
AGTTGAAGCACAAGCTGAGGCAAAGCATTTGCCTGAGCAAGCATAGCTACACCTGCCTGCATTCTTATCTGCATTGTTGTGAAATTGCTCATTTCAGCTGCAAAGTCCGTGTTACGAATGATATTTTCAGCCTCTTTTGTGTTGTCATAAGAGGCTTTCTGTCCATCCCATATAGCCTGAAGATTATTAATAACAGAACCGATCTGGGTTCGGACACTATCTACCTTTTTAATAGCTGTATTTACGATGTCAATGGCAAGCTCTGATCCAGAATTGTCTGTAACATTAACGCTGTAAAGATTATAAAATTCTGCTGAACCAGTACTTGCTAATCCAAGACCTTCTGTTGCACTAGTTATTCCTGTGAAATTGTAATCATATGAGTCTGTTCCTGTTATTACAAGTTTTCCAACTTTAACAGCAGATCCTGTATTACCTGCATTAACAGTACCTGTTGCGCCTTCAAGCAACATAGCAAGATTAACATTAGCAGTATTTGCTCCAGCAACAACCTCTACACCTATTGTTTCACCTTGTGTTGTAAGAACCAGTTTATTTCCTACGTTTGCAGCAGTTATGTTTAAAGATCTCGTGGAAGCACCTGTATTTATCTGGGAGACCAATTTATCAAGTGTAAGAGTTTCTCCCGCTCCTATAGTTACACTGATAGCAGAATTTGATGCTGTTGTATAACCAACATAAAACCTTATTGTAATATCAGCTGTGGTTGAAGTGTTGACAATGTTACTCCATTCAGTACCTGCTGTGCTTGTATTTACAGCCCTTGCTGAAATACCAGATGCCTGTAAAGTAGAGTTATTGTTTATTGCATCTGCAATTGCTTTTGCATCAACTGCACCATTGTTTGCACTTGAAAGAGCACCCTCTAAATCAACTCCCGCTACAGTTATTGTATCAGTGGCAGCAGTATACTGCCAGTTTCCTGTAATCAAAGCGTTATATGCTGTGGTTGCACTTGATCTAACCCGACTGGCTCCTTGTACAACATATGCACCAATATTTGATGCCTTTACATTACTGATACTTGTTGTAATTGTCTGGTCAGCTCTTGGTCCGTAATGAATAACTTTGCTTGCAAAAGTTCCATCAAGAAGTTTGATTCCATTGTACTCTGTATCTGTTCCAATTTTCTGAATAGCGTCAACAAGGTTATTAATATCTCTCTGCAAAGCTGCACGGGCATTAGGGTCATTAATGTCATTTGCTGCAGACTGGGCCTTTGTGTAAATTGTCTGAAGTTTTTCAACAATCTGGCCAACGTTTGTCTCAGCAATCTGAAGCGCGCTTATTCCTGTCTGGATGTTACGGTTGCCCTGGTCAAGAGCAAGCGCAACTGTTGCAAGTTGGTCAGCTATAAAAAGGCCTGCTGCATCATCAGCTGCTGAAAGAATCCTTTGACCTGTTGAAATTCTTATAAGAGATTTGTTCATTGCCCTCTCGTTTCTGAGAAGAGCTGTGTGTGTTGTTGTGGCTTCTGCGTTAAAGTTAATTCTTAATGCCATGGTTTAAACCTCCATGTTTTAATTTTTAGGATGCCTCCTGCATCCCGACAGCTTAAGGTGAATATTTACTCCTTCACCTCCTTTCCACCCTGCTGTCTTAGTTGTTTAAATCGGCTGGTTTTAAAAAAAGTTTAGTTGAAAAAGATTGACTATCCCTTAGGCAAAAAATTCCTATTTTTTGACAATACCCTTTTTTAAGAGAGATTAATTTTCTATAATATATTTATAATGGCATAGATTTTGTTGACATTTAGGTGAAATCCTGAGTTTATCAATTAAATTTCATAACTCATTGAAAATATTGAATTTCTTTTT
>CAZTLF010000010.1:5448-46557 GCA_964614465.1 uncultured Thermodesulfovibrio sp. | reverse complement strand
CCTTAAACACCGGTGTTGTGAGAAGAACATCTCCTATGTGTCTTAATTTTATTACTAAAATTTTTTTATACATTCCATTAACTCCCCTATAGCTCTTTCAATTGAAAACTGCTCTGCTTTTTTTCTTGCAAGCAAGCCCATTATTTCTGCATTTTTTAATGTAAATTCTATCTTTTCTGATAAATCTTCAAAATTAAAAGTTTGCTCAATTAAATATCCTTCCTTACCTTTTTCTATCAACTCACTTGCCCCATTGTTATTTGTTGTAATAACTGGCAATCCTGCAGCCATTGCTTCTAAAGTAGCATTACTAAATGGATCATAAATAGTAGGAAGAACAAATATATCAGATAAGGCATAAAAATTTTCAATCTCCTTTTTTATACCCCAAAATAAAACTTTGTTTTCAATTCCAAGCTTACTGCACAACTTTTTGTACTTTTTTTCATCTCCCTTACCTATAACAATAAGCAGAGTTTCGTGCTCTCTTAAAAGAGCACGTGCTCTGATAAGTGTGTCAAGTCCTTTTCTTTTAAATCCTGAACCTACAAAAAGTATAATTCTTGCATCTTCAGGCAGATTATACTTGTGCCTTAGCTCAGTTTTATTTTTTGGTGAAAATCTTTTAACATCTACTCCATTATGAATCACAGTTATTTTATTCTCTGAAATTCCATAATAATTAATTATCTCATTTTTAACCATATTAGAGTTGGCAATAATGAGTGGAGTGTTTTCAAAAATTTTCTTTTCAAGACTTAAATAATATCTGTGCATTGGATTTAATTTAAATGAAAACCTTTTATACCAAGGTTCTATTTGTGAGCGTAACTCAAGCCATCTTATGTGACAACCTTCTCCTGCTCTATATATATGCTGGTGAGTTGTTCTTTCAAAGCTTACAACACATGAAAAATCTTTAAGATTTACATTTAAATTACAATTAAATGTATAAGCTTTAAAAAATGAGCCAAATGGAAGCATTTGTACCTTATGAAAAGTTATATCCTTATCCTTAATCCATTTATTTGAAAATACGTGTATTTCATGTCCATACTTCTTAAGCTGGTTAATAAATGTAGCAAGATACCTTTCTGCTCCACCATGATATGAAAAATTTCTTTTTATGAAAGCGAGTTTCATTTATAGCCTTATTTTTGAATATATTCTACTTAATAACAAAGAGCTATAAATTTTCAATTTAGTTCTAAGCCATCTGCTTCCTTTGCATTTTACTACAAGCATTTTGACATTTAATAAATCGTAAGTGTTTGCTCCTCTTTGAGTTGTATAAAGAGCTTTAAATCCAAGCTTTGTTGCCATTTGAACTGATGTTTCACTGTAAACTCCTTTAGGCCAGGCAAAATGAGTAGATTCTTTATTGAGATTTTTCAAAAGAAGAAATTTACTCAATCTTATATCATCTTCCACATTATGATAATCCCTCGTTTTAATGAACTCTGGTATTTCATGACTATATCCGTGACTTTGAATGTCAAATACTCCTTCATTCTGCATTTCTTTAAGTTCATTCCATGTGCACATAACTTCATATTTCTTAAACAAATCCATCATCAACAGTAATAAGAACACATTTTTTCTTTTTTTCATTGGGAGTTTGCATTAGATATAAAAATTCATCACTACTAAGAGTTTTCCATCCTCTTCTTTTTAGCAAAGAAATCTGTTTTTCAAATATCGGAGCAGTTACATTTAATTCCTTCATTTCAGGCATAACATGATGATACATAAGAACAGGAATAGAGTTATATATCATTTAAATAGTTTCCTGACCTCCATAGCTAATTGACAATTCAGTATGAAGGATTCTCATATTTCCAGATACTTCCTCTCTCTAAATTCTTCTTTCTTTCCATCATTCCAGTTGGATACGGGACGTAAGTATCCAACAACTCGAGAGTAAATTTCACATTCTCTACCACATTTAGGACAAACTGAGTGTTCACCTTCAATATAGCCACATTCAGAGCATACACTGAATGTAGGAGTTATGCTTATATATGGAAGCGTATATTTGTGGAAAACTTGCTTTATAAATTCTTTAAGTCCTTCCTTTTCTGGCATCTTACCTAAAAACAGATGCTGCACTGTTCCTCCAGTATATTTGCTCTGTAATTCATCCTGATTATCTAATATATAATGAATTGACTCTGTAAATCCAACAGGAAGCCAAGAGGAGTTTGTGTAATAGGAATTCTCTCTCCCTTGGGTAAAAATGTCAGGATACTTCTGTTTATCAATTTTTGCAAGCCTGTAACTTGTTCCCTCTGCTGGTGTTGCCTCAAGATTGTATAGATTATCTGTTTCTTTTTGGAATTCAATGAGTTTTTCCCGCATAAGGTCCATTACTTTCAATGCGAAGGCTTTTCCTTCCTCTGTCCAGATTCCTTTAGAGTTAAGCCAGCTTGCATTTGCTATTGCTTCATTCATCCCTATAATTCCAATTGTTGAGAAGTGATTACACCAGTAAGCGCCTGTTTTTTCTTTAATAGCGCTTAGATAATATTTTGAATAGGGATAAAGTCCTGTCTCTGTAAATCTCTCAAGCACCTTACGTTTTATCTCAAGAGAGGTTTTTGCTATGTCCATTAACCTGAGAAGTTTTTGATAAAATTCCTCTTCTGTGTTACTTAAGTATCCGATTCTTGGAAGATTTATGGTAACTACACCGATACTTCCTGTAAGAGGGTTGGAGCCAAAAAGTCCTCCTCCTCTGTGCCTTAGCTCTTTAGTTTCGAGTCTGAGCCTACAACACATTGAACGAGCATCCTCTGGTTTTAAATCAGAATTAACATAGTTTGCAAAATAGGGGATTCCATATTTTGCAGTGGCCTCCATGATTAGGTCAACAACAGGACTGTCCCAGTCAAAATCCCTTGTTATGTTAATTGTAGGAATTGGGAAGGTAAACACTCTTCCCTTTGCATCCCCCTCGGAAAGCACCTCAAAGAGAGCCTGATTAAACATGTCCATCTCTTTTTGAAAATCTCCATATGTAGCGTCCTGGGGATTGCCTCCAATTATCACAGCCTGATTTGAAAGATGCTCAGGCACCTTAAGATCAAGGGTGATGTTACTGAAAGGGGTGTTTCCAGTTATAAAAACCTGTCCATCCCTTCTTGCAATTACTGTCTCATTTTCTGTATTAACGCTCCATATAATACCTTTGTATTCAACCCTTTCGATCTTCATTATATGGTCAGCTTTTGTTTCGGTAAGAGTAATTATATACTGAGGCTTTTTAGAGATTCCGCCTAAATCTTTTTCCTTTATATTAAAGTTATATCCTGCCAAAACAGCAAGGGCTGTGATGAGATCTCTTTTATTTGTATCTGTAACAGTTAGTCTTTTTCTAAATTTTTCATTCCAGCCGTCTCCCTTTATATATTTGTCAATAAATAGCCTTGCCTGTCTTTTACTTAGTTTATAAAGATACTCGGGAAATTTTTTTATTTTTTTTCCTATCAGTTCGTGAACAGTTTTGCTTGAGCTTGATTTTAGTCTTATGTGTTCACACTTTCCAAGAGAGGTCTGCTCCCTGACATTATATTCAAGTCCCAGTTTATCAAGAATGCCAACAATTTCCTCATAGTTTTCAGGATGACTTTCCTTAGATTGATAAATACTTACTCTGTAACTTTCTTCTCCTTCAATAGTCCCCTCTGAGAGTATCCATGATAACAGTTTAAGTTCCTCATCTGATATGGGATAATCAGGATTTTTGTTTTCTCCTACTACAGGAATAATTAATGGTGAACTGTATCTTAGTAAATCTTCAATCCTATCTAGCTTGTATTTTTCTGTATTGAAAACCTTTCTTACAACCCTATGATTTGGCGAGATTAGTTGACTCTGGTTTCTGTTTTTTAGATTGTACATAATTCCAGAATATTCTCTCCTGAAAACATATGTCACTAATTTTGCTTCAATTTGGCCATTTTGTATATTGAAAGTATAAATTGGATCTCCGATTTCTACTTGATTATATTTTTTCCATCCCTGTAAGGTTAAAATTTCTGTATCTTCTGATAGACATTGAAAACCAACACGGGTTGGCACATTTAGGTTGAAGACCCATTCTTGAATAGCTTGTTTTACCTGTTTATAGTTAAGTCCATCATAGGCAATAAAAGGTGCAAGAAGTGTGTCTACATTACTGAATGCTTGCGCACCTGCTGTTTCGCCCTGTGTTGTATACAGGAAATTCACAATCTGACCCAGTGCAGGTCGCAGATGTTTAGCGGGCCGAGATTCAACTTTACCTGGAACTCCACCAAAGCCCCGGATAAGCAAGTCCATCAAATCCCATCCAACACAATAGGCAGAAAGGGCATTAAGATCGTGAATATGCATATCGCCATTTATGTGTGCTTCCCTTACCTCTGGAGGATATATCTTGTGTAACCAATAGCTTTTGCTTATCTCAGAGGAGATATAATTATTAAGTCCCTGCAGACTGAAACTCATGTTGGAGTTTTCTCTTACCCGCCAGTCAACTTTACTTAGGTAGCTTTCAATCAACTCGAGACCACTTTGACGGGCTATCTCACGCATACGAGCATGTTGGTCACGATAGATTATGTATGCTTTAGCTGTTTTACGATAGGGACTGCTTAAAAGTATTTCTTCAACTATGTCTTGTATTTCCTCCACATGAGGGTCACGCTCACGAATTAACTCTTCGGCAAGCAAAAGAACCTTGATTGTAAGTCTTTTGGCAGTTTCATAGTCAAACTCACCGGTTGCTTTTCCAGCCTTTGAGATAGCGATGGTGATTTTTTCAGGATTAAAGGGGACGATACGACTGTCTCGTTTGATTATATTTTTGAACATATATAATCCTCCCACGAGGAATTCTGGAAGTCTAAGACTTCCGGCTGGATAGGTCTTCCGGCTTTGGGCTTAATGCCTACTTGCCCGCCTTCCCAGAGAAATTATCTCCAGTGGCTTTTGCTCCGAAAACTCTCCTATTTTTTTGGAAATTTTAGAGCTTGGGCTTTCGTTCCCAACACGGCTGCGGGGCAGCGGGGGATTTTCACCCCTCTTCCCTTAATCCAGCAAATTAAAGCTTACAAGACTAAAGAAGATTTTGTCAATTATTAAAATCCTAAACTCTTTCACTTTCCTTTATATAATCAACAAAGGCTTCTTGAAGAGGAACAGTTATATATGTGATTTCAAACTGCATGATTCCTGCATTTTTTAATATCTCATTCAGTTTTTGCTGAGTAGACTCAGGATCAAGGCTTCTTATAAATATTTTGCTACCATAGATAGAGATTTCCTTAAAATTTTTTATGAGCAAATCGTAGGCTTGTGTAAAACTTTCAGTTTTAATCTGAATAAGGCTTCCAGAGATTTTTTCAGAGTTTTTCTTGATTTCTTCAGGTCTACCCTTTGCAATTACCTTTCCACGATGCATAAGACAGAGGCTATCGCAGTTTTCAGCTTCATCCATATAATGAGTTGATAGGATTACAGTTACATTTTTCTTTCTTGAAAGGTCAAAAATTATCTTCCAAAAAGCCCTTCTTGCTATAGGGTCAACTCCACTTGTTGGTTCATCAAGGAATAATACTGGTGGCTCATGCAAAAGAGCGCAGGCAAGGGCGATTCTCTGTCTTATTCCAAGTGGAAGATCCTTAGTTAATCTATCCTCAAATCCTTTAAGACCAAGCATTTCAATAATTTCGCTGAAATCATTCCTTTTTACGCTGTAAAGCCCTGCGTATAGTTTCATGTTTTCCATTACTGTAAGGTCTTTGTAAAGAGAAAACTTTTGTGACATATAGCCGATTATAGACCAGACTTTGTTCTTATCTTTTTTTACATCGTAGCCAGCAATTTTAATTTCTCCCTCTGTTGGCGCAAGAAGTCCGCACATCATTTTTATAAGTGTTGTTTTTCCAGCCCCGTTTGGGCCAAGAAGTCCAAGTATGTGTCCTTTGTTTAACTTTAGGTTTACAGAGTCCACTGCCTTGAATTTTCCAAATGTTTTTGTCACTGAATGGCATGAAATAATTGAATTTCCAATTAAGTCCTCGGGCTTTAGTCTTGTATCCTGAGTCTTATCCAGTTTTCCAATGATCTCAAGGGTCTCATCTTTTTGTTTTTTACCTGTTACCTTCTCTATAAAAACATCTTCAAGATTGCCCAACTCATCAGGACTACCTTGAAGGAGAATCTTTCCTGCATGCATGAGAGCTACTCTGTGGCATCTCTCTGCCTCATCCATGTAGGATGTGGTAAGTAAAACAGTTACTCCTCTTTCCCTTACAAGTCTGTGAATAATGTTCCAGAAATCTTGCCGTGAAAGAGGATCCACGCCGGTTGTGGGTTCATCCAAAAGAATTACATCTGGCAGATGTAGCAGTGTACAGATAAGAGCAAGCTTCTGTCTCATACCTCCTGAAAGTGCTCTTGCCTGTCTCTGAAGAAAGGGAGTTAGTCTAGTTATTTCAAGAAGAGTCTTTTTATTTTTTTCAAATATATTATCTGGAATAAGTCTTAAGCCTCTAAAAAACTCTATATTTTCTTCAATTGAAAGGGAATCATAAAGATTGAGTCCCAGTCCCTGGGGCATATACCCAATGAGAGCTTTTACTTTTTCTGGATTTTTTATAACATCAATATTTTTTACAAAGGCTCTGCCACTGTCTGCTTTAAGGACCCCTGCTAAAATCTGTATTATTGAGGTTTTTCCAGCACCATCTGGTCCAATAAGTCCAAAAACATCACCTTTGTTTACAGAGAAAGAAACATTATCAACTGCCTTGACTTTTTTATAACTTTTATAGAGATTTTCAACTTTTATAACAGGATTTAGCGTGGCTTTATCCAAGGTGCATCATTTTTCCACTTTATGACAACATCAGCTGGCATTCCCGGTTTAAGTAGACCCTCAGGATTTTCTACTGAAACTTCAACTCCAAAAACAAGTTTCACGCGCTCTTCCTTTGTCTCAACATTTTTGGGAGTGAACTCTGCCTGCTCATAAATTTTGGTAATTTTGCCGTTGAAATATCTATCGTGATAAGCATCTATATATATTCTTGCTGGTAGTCCGAGTTTAATTTTGCCAATATCAGGCTCTGGCACATAAACTTTCACATAGAGTCTGTTTAAGTCAACTACAACATAAAGCACACTCCCAGGATTTACAATCTCACCAACTTCAACAGGTCTGCTTAAAATTACTCCAGATGTAGGAGAGTAAATCTTTGTTTCATTTAAATCAGCCTGTGCTTCCTTAAGCCTTTGCTGAGCTGCTCTGTAGCTTGCCTGAGCCTGAGCAATAGCTTTTGAAGCTGCTTCAACCTCAGCCTGTGCTGAGTCATACTGCATCTTAACTTTGTCAAATTCGCTTTTTGATACAAGTTCCTCTCTTAATAAACTAATGTAACGCTCATAATCTCTTTTTGTTTTCTCATACGAAGCCTCAGCTTTTATAAGATTTGCCTGAGTCTGAGCAATGGCAGCATTGTAAGCTTGAGTTGTCTCCAATGCATTTCTGTATCTTGCAATCAGTTGTTCTGATTCAATCTCGCAAAGAAGTTCACCTTGTCTGACAGTTTCTCCTTCATCTTTGTAAAGCTTGATTGTTCTACCCTGAATTTTTGGTGAGATAATAGTTTCTCTTCCTTCAATTCTGCCACTTAAAATAAGCAGTCCTTCGGGAAATTTGTTTGTTTTTGTTATAAATAAATAAAATAAACAAAAAAGAAAAATCAAAATAACAAAAATTATTAAGAGCTTTTTGAAATTAATTTTCACTGTGTTTATTATACATGTAGTTTTTTCGCAATTTCAATGAGATTTGACATTTACGTAACTTTTTCTGGCATTATAAAATAATATGGATATTTTTGAAAAAATCGCAGAAGGAAAAATTCGCGAAGCAATGGAAGAGGGACTTTTTGATAACCTTCCAAATAAAGGTAAACCTTTAAAATTTGAAGATGACCAGTGGGTTCCTGAAGATTTAAGGCTTGCTTATAAAATTCTTAAAAACGCAGGATGCATACCTCCTGAGATGGAGATAAGAAAAGAAATAAAAGATTTAAAAGACCTGCTCAAAACCATAGATGATGATCAAGAAAGAATCAAAAAAATTAGAGAACTCAATTTTAAGTTACTTAAACTCAATATAGGTAAAAATCGTCCTTTTTATCTTGAAGATTTTCCTGAATACGAAGACAAAATTATAAAAAAATTTATCGGATAACGGAGAGGGAGGGATTTGAACCCTCGGTGGGAATTACCCACAGCGGTTTTCGAGACCGCCCCAATCGTCCACTCTGGCACCTCTCCAAAAAGTATATAATAAATTATATCATCTGAAGGCTTTCTATGGAAAAAGTTGTTGTAGCAATGAGTGGAGGTATTGATTCTTCTGTAGCAGCATATCTTTTGAAAGAAAAGGGAATGTCTGTGGAAGGAGTTTTTTTCGTTTTTTTTGATAAACCTGCACAGCTTGAGCTTGCAAGGAGAACAACAGAGTTTCTCAATATAAGGCTTCACATAGAAGATTTAAGAGAAGATTTCAAAGCTCAAGTGATTAATCCTTTTTTTGAAGGTTATAGAAAAGGAATAACTCCAAATCCATGTGTAATATGCAATCAAAAATTAAAATTTCCCATCCTAAGAAAAATGGCCTATAAAGTCAATGCAAAATATTTTGCCACAGGGCATTATGCAAGAGTTGTAAGGATAAATAATATGCACTTTTTACTAAAAGGAATTGACAATAAAAAAGACCAGTCCTATTTTCTATACAGCATTGATAAAGCTTATTTGTCTCAGATTATTTTTCCACTAGGAGAATACACCAAACAAAAGGTAAAAGAAATAGCAGAAAAACTGGATATTCCATCAAAAATAGCAGAAGAAAGCACAGATATATGTTTTCTAAAGGATAGAAAATATTATGAAGTGATTAAGACTGCAAAGCAAGGTCCTATAATTGAAATATCTACTGGGAAAATAGTGGGTCAGCACAGAGGAATTCATTTTTACACAATTGGACAGAGAAAGAGATTGGGAATTTCATCACTCTATCCTCTTTATGTTGTAAAGATAGATCCATCTAAAAATGCCATTTATGTAGACTCAAAGGAAAAAGCTTTTATGAGAGAGTTTGTTGTAAATGAACTCAACTGGCTTTGTAATATAGAGAGTAAAGAATTTAGCTGCGAAGTAAAAATTCGTTATGCCATGAATCCAGAAAAAGCCATGGTAACATTAATTGATGAAAGCAGAGTAAAAGTATGTTTTGAAAAACCTCAATTTGCACCTACACCTGGACAGAGTGCAGTTTTTTATAAAGATGAGTTAGTTTTAGGAGGTGGAATAATCAAGGAGACAGAGCAAGGCTCTTAAGCGCTTTTGTTTCTTCAATTCCAAACATTATATTCATATTCTGAACCGCCTGGCCTGAAGCACCTTTTACAAGATTATCTATAGCTGAGATAA
This sequence comes from uncultured Thermodesulfovibrio sp., assembly GCA_964614465.1. Lineage (GTDB taxonomy): Bacteria > Nitrospirota > Thermodesulfovibrionia > Thermodesulfovibrionales > Thermodesulfovibrionaceae > Thermodesulfovibrio. The sequence continues at coordinate 37,065 of CAZTLF010000010.1, read as the reverse complement.
GAATTAATCTATCTGTTCTTTCATTAACAATCGCACCTATGTAACAGTAATTTGTTCCCTTTACATATTTTATTGCAGGAACTTCTCCCTCAGACATTATTTTAATAAAGGGCTCATTTTTATAGGTTTCCTCCAAAATTTCCAATGCTTCTTTTGTTGTAAGAGATTTGCTTAACTTTGCATAGATTGTTGATAAAATACCCCTATTTAAAGGCAATAGATGAGTTGTAAACTCAATTGTTACAGTTTTATTTGAGAAATAACTCAATTCCTGCTCTATCTCAGGTGTATGTCTATGCTTTGCCACATTGTAAGCTCTGAAATCTTCGTTTACTTCACAATAATTTAGAAGCAGATCAGCTTTTCGTCCCGCACCTGATGCGCCTGATTTTGAGTCAATAATAATTGTCTCAGTATCAATTAACTTTCTTTTTAAAAAAGAATAAATAGGAAGAATCACACTTGTTGGATAACAGCCTGGGTTAGCTATAAGCTCTGCTTTTTTTATTTGTTCCCTATACAACTCTGACAGTCCATAAACTGCTTTTTTAAGTAGTTCAGGGAATAAATGCTGAGTCTTATACCATTTTTCATAGATTTGAGCATTCTTGATTCTAAAATCAGCAGAAAGATCTATTACCCTTTTGCCAGACTGAAGTAGTTGTGCTCCTACTTCCTGAGATTTTCCATGAGGAAGAGCAAGAAAATAAACATCAGCTCTGTTTTTGATTTTATCAATTTCCAGAGACTCAAATCTAAGATTTTTATAAATAAAAAAAGCAGGGAAAAACTCATTTACAGCTTTCCCTGCCAATTTTTCACTAGTAACACCTGCTATTTCAACTTCATCATGTAAGGCAAGAATTCTTAGTAACTCTCCTCCTGTATAACCGCTTCCACCACATATAAAAACTTTTAGCATTTTATCTCTTGGAAAACTGGAATCTTTTCCTTGCCTTTGGCTGGCCGTATTTCTTTCTCTCTACCTCTCTTGGGTCTCTTGTAAGAAGTCCTTCTTCTTTTAGCTTTGATCTAAGGTCTGGATTAATATTTACAAGAGCTCTTGCAATTCCATGCCTTATTGCACCTGCCTGTCCACTTAATCCACCACCATTTACATTAACTACTACATCATATTTACCAGTTACACCAGCTACATTAAATGGTTGATAAAGAAGCATTCTTAATGTTTCTCTTGGAAAATACTCTTCAACTGGTTTGTTATTTACTGTAATCTTACCTGAGCCAGGCAATAAAATAACTCTTGCAACTGCCCTTTTTCTTCTTCCTGTTGCTAAATTCTCATACATTAATCTCACCTCATACTTTAACTTAATTTAAGAGGTTCTGGTTTCTGTGAAATATGAGGATGTTGCGAACCTCTATAAACTTTTAGTTTTTTTATCATTTTCCTGCCCAATCTTGTCTTAGGAAGCATACCCCAGACAGCATCAACAATAACTTCTTCAGGTTCTTTTTCAAGCCTTTCTTTTAGTGTTTCTGCTTTGAGATTTCCTATGTAACCAGTATGATGATAATAAATTTTGTCAGTAAGTTTTTTCCCTGTTACTTTAATTTTTTCTGCATTAATAACAACTACAAAATCACCATTATCTACATTTGGGGTATAGGTTGGCTTATTTTTACCAATCAAAACTTTTGCAATTCTTGATGCAAACCTTCCAAGGGTCTGTCCTGTTGCATCAAAAATAAACCAGCGCCTATTTACTTCTTCTTTTTTTACAAAAGCTGTTTTCATCTTTATCCCTCTCTTCAGAGAATTTTTTCCCAAAACCTAAGATTATAAATTACCCTAAATTTTAATTATTTGTCAAATTTATTGGCAAGAACTTTAAATTTTGATATGACTCAACTCAATATGTTATTATTTAATTATGGAGCGAAAGGATTATTATAAAATCTTAGGTGTAAGTAAAGATGCCTCTCAGGATGAGATTAAAAAGGCTTATCGTAAGCTTGCAAGGAAATACCATCCTGATTTAAATCCTGGGAACAAGGAAGCAGAAGAAAAATTTAAGGAAATTAATGAAGCCTATGCAGTTTTGAGTGATCCTCAAAAAAGAAAAGAATACGACTCAGGTGGAAGCTTTGACTTTAGAGGCTTTGATTTTGGAGGCTTTGACTTTACAAAAGGCTTTGATTTGGAAGATATCTTTGGCGACATATTAGGTGAAACTTTTACCACTGCTCAACCTTCCTATATAAGGGGAGAAGACATAGTTATTCCTATAGCACTAAGTTTTGAAGAAGCTTATAATGGTACAGTCAAACCAATTCATTATCAGAGATATATAGAATGCTCTGTCTGCCGCGGAAGTGGAGCAGATAAAATAGATATCTGTAAAAAATGTAGTGGAACTGGAAGAATTCAGGCATCTCGTGGATTCATAAGAGTAAATCAAACATGTCATCAATGTGGTGGAACAGGAAGAACTGCTTTATCTAAATGTAAAAACTGCAGCGGACTTGGTAGAATTCTGACTGCTGAAACTGTTAAAGCAAAAATTCCTGCTGGAGTTGATGTAGGATCAACTGTCAAACTTAAGGATTATGGTAATGCTGGCAGAAGTGGTGCTTCTTATGGTGATTTAATTCTTGAAATTTCAATTGAGCCTCATCCTTTTTTCACAAGAAAGGGTGATGATATATATATTGACCTTCCTATAACTTTTGTTGAAGCAGCCTTAGGTGCAAAGGTAGATGTACCTACACCTGATGGAAACTCTGTAAAGATGAAAATACCTGAAGGCACTCAGGGAGGGCAGAAGTTTAGAATTTCAGGTAAAGGTTTCCCCTCACCCAAAGGGAGTAGCAGAGGTGATATGTATGTAATAGTAAAAATTGTTGTTCCAAAAGGACTTTCAGCAGTAGATAAAGAAGAGATTAAGAGACTTGAAAAGCTATATAGGGAAAACCCAAGAGAATCCATGTTGAGGAGGTAGAGATGAGAAGACATGAGAGATTTTATATGATTAGTATGGTTTGTAAACTTCTGAATGTTCATCCTCAAACCCTGAGACTTTATGAGAGAGAAGGTTTTATAAAACCGAAAAGAATAAAAAAGCAGAGAATTTATACAGATGAGGATTTAGATAGGCTTAATTTTGTAATAAAACTTACAAAAGAATTAGGTGTAAATAGGGCAGGTGTGGATATTATTTTGCGAATTAGAGAGCGCATGCAGATTATGCAACAGACAATGCAGGAGATGCTTCGTTATGTGGATGAGGATATAAGGTCTCAGATTGAAATAAGATTTAAAAAATTTTTTGAAGAAATTTAAGGAGGTAAAAAATGAGATTTGATAAATTTACCTATAAAACACAGGAAGCTATAAGACAGGCTCAAAGGATTGCTTCTCAGCATGGCAATCAGCAGCTAGATGTTGAACATCTTGTTTATGCACTTGTTGAGGATACAGAAGGGCTTGTAACCCGAATTCTAAAGGAATGTGGTTCAGACTTGAATTCCATTAAATCTGAGATTAAAAAAGCAATAGAAAAATTTCCAAAAGTTTATGGTGCTCAGCCTCTTGAACAGATTTATATAACACCAAGATTGAATCAGCTTTTTGAAAAAGCAGAAAAAGAGGCAGAACATCTTAAGGATGAATATATAAGTGTGGAGCATCTTCTTATTGCTCTTTTTGATGTTGCTGGACCAGCCCTTGATGCAATTCATAAACAGGCTATAACTCGTCAGAAAGTGCTTGATGCAATGAGAAAAATCAGGGGAGTGCATCAAGTAACAGATCCAAATCCTGAGGAAAAGTATGAGGCACTCCAGAAGTATGGTAAAAATCTTACAGAGCTTGCCCGTAAAGGTAAACTTGACCCTGTAATTGGAAGGGATGATGAAATAAGAAGGGTTATACAGGTTCTAAGCAGAAGGACAAAAAACAATCCAGTTCTTATTGGAGACCCTGGAGTTGGAAAGACAGCAATTGTTGAAGGACTTGCCCAAAGAATTGTGGTTGGTGATGTGCCTGAGTCTTTAAAGGACAAAGATCTTGTAGTGCTTGATATAGGCTCTCTGCTTGCTGGTGCAAAGTATCGTGGGGAGTTTGAAGAAAGACTTAAGGCAGTGCTTAAAGAGATAACACAGTCTGATGGAAGAATTATAACTTTCATTGATGAGTTACATACTCTTGTCGGTGCAGGTGCTGCTGAGGGCGCTATTGATGCTGCAAACATGCTTAAACCTGCCCTGGCAAGAGGGGAGTTAAGATGTATTGGTGCAACAACTGTTAATGAATACAGAAAATACATTGAAAAAGACCCTGCCCTTGAAAGACGTTTTCAGCCAATTTTAGTGAAAGAACCCTCTGTTGAGGATACCATATCCATTCTGAGAGGGCTTAAAGAGCGTTATGAAGTACATCATGGCGTTAAGATAAAAGACTCTGCACTGGTTGCTGCAGCCATGCTTTCAGCAAGATACATCACAGATAGATACCTACCAGACAAAGCAATTGACCTTATTGATGAAGCTGCAGCAAAGCTTAGAATGGAAATTGACAGTTCTCCCACACAGCTTGATGAAATTGAACGTAGACTTAGACAGCTGGAGATAGAGCGTCAGGCATTGAGTAAGGAGCCAACTGAAGATGCAAAGGAAAAGATAGAGAAAATTACTCAGGAAATAGAACAATTACTTTCAGAGAAAGAAGAATTAAGCAGACAGTGGCAGGCTGAAAAGGAGATTATTCTCAGGATTCGTGAAATAAAAGCTGAGATAGAGCAGACACGCATAGCCTCGGAACAGGCAGAGCGTCAGGGTGATCTTACAAGAGCAGCAGAGTTAAGATATGGAAAGCTTATTGAGCTACAAAAAGCGCTTGATGAGACAAACTCTCGTCTTCAGGAAATTCAAAAAGGAAGAAAAATGCTTAAAGAAGAGGTTGATGAAGAGGATATTGCAGAGGTAGTGGCTAAATGGACAGGAATACCTGTTAGGAAACTCCTTGAAAGTGAAACCCAGAAACTAATTAAGATGGAAGAGCGTCTACGTAAAAGAGTTGTTGGACAGGATGAAGCTATTGTTGCGGTATCAAATGCAATAAGAAGGGCAAGGGCAGGGCTACAGGATCCTAATCGACCAATAGGTTCTTTTATGTTTCTTGGTCCTACCGGTGTTGGTAAAACTGAACTTGCAAAGGCTCTGGCTGAGTTTCTCTTTGATGATGAAAATGCTATGATACGTATTGATATGTCTGAGTATCAGGAACGTCATACAGTAAGTAGACTTATTGGCGCACCTCCTGGTTATGTGGGCTATGAAGAGGGTGGACAACTCACTGAAGCAGTCCGTAGGCGACCTTACAGTGTTGTGCTTTTTGATGAAGTAGAAAAAGCTCATTCAGAAGTGTTCAATCTACTTCTTCAGGTGCTTGATGATGGAAGACTCACAGATGGACACGGTAGAACTGTGGATTTTAGAAACGCAATAATAATTATGACATCAAACATAGGAAGTAATCATATTCAAGAATTTCTCATGGGCGGGGGCTCTGAGCACTGGCAGGATCTCAAAAAAGATATTAAGGCAAAGATTAATGAGGATCTGAGAGCCTTTTTTAGACCAGAGTTTCTTAACAGAATTGATGAAATAATCATATTCAATCCATTGAGTAAAGAAGTAATGAAGGATATTATAGAAATCCAGATAAAGAGAATAAAGCAGTATCTTAAACATAAAAAGATTGATATTTTGCTTACACAGGAGGCAAAGGAATACATTGCAAGCATTGGTTATGACCCTGTATTTGGCGCAAGACCTCTTAGAAGGGTGCTACAAAAACAAATACTTGACAGTCTTGCCATAAAGCTTATTGAAGGAGTTTTTAAAGAAGGAGATGTTGTTGAAGTTGATTTCAAAGATGGTAAAATTGTATTTAATAAGGTTGTTTTTGCAGAATTAACCTAAGAAAATAGGAGGTGTAAGATGTCCATTGTAAAATGGAGTCCTTTAAAGGAGATTGAAGAGATAAGAAAGGAGATGGACAGACTTTTTGAAGAGTTTTTATCTCCTGTAAGAAGGAGAAGAGCCGTTAGCACCGAAGGTGTTATTTCACCCAATGTAGATATTTTTGAAAAAGGTGGAGAGGTAATTATTCAGGTTGAGTTGCCAGGTGTCAATAAGGATGAGGTGGATTTAACCATTACTGATGACAGATTGGTAATCAAAGGAGAAATTAAGAAACCTGAGGGTATTTCTGAAGAAGATTATATCCTTAATGAAAGAAGTTATGGACCATTTTCAAGAACTGTCAATCTACCTACGGATGTTGATAAATCTTCAGTTAAAGCGAATCTTAAAAATGGACTACTTGAGATAGTTATTTTAAGAAAAGAAGAATCTAAACCAAGAGAGATAAAGATTCCTTTAGAATAACTTTATTTCTCAGGGCATTAAGCCCTAAGAAATAGAATAATAATTGACAAAATATTAAAGAAAAATTTATTTTAAAAAAGTTGTTTACAAAATCTCCTGGAGGTGATAATGGCTGAAGGCATTGTAGAGCTTACAAGCTCTAAGTGGGAAACAGAAGTTTTAAATTCAAAAGGTATAATAATGGTAGATTTCTGGGCACCATGGTGTGGTCCATGCAGAATAATTGCTCCTACCATAGAGGAGCTTGCAAAGGAGTATCAGGGAAAAATTAAAGTAGGCAAACTCAATACAGATGAAAATCCAGAAATAGCAACTCGTTATGGAATTATGGGAATTCCAACAATAATGTTTTTTAAAGATGGTCAGAAAGTTGATCAGATTGTAGGCGTTGTTCCGAAATCTATTTTAAAAAGCAGATTGGATAGTCTCCTAAGTAGCTAATTCGTGAAAAATTTTTTAATTATAATTTTTATACTACTTATTCCACAAGTGGGGCAAACTACACTTAAAAAAGGTGATGTTGCCCCTAATTTTTCTCTTACTGCATGGAATGGAGAAAATATTGAAATTTATCACCTTAAAGGTAACGGAATACTCATAGAATTTCTATCAACAAAATGTTTTGCTTGCGATTATGTAATTCCTGACATAAACAAGCTTTATGAAAAATTTAAACATGGAAGTATTCAAATAATCGGAATTTTATTTAATGATGAAATAAAAGAACCTCAAGAACTTCTTGAATTTGCAAAAGTTAAGGGAATTCAATATCCTTTATTTTTATGTGATGTAAAAATAAAAAAACTATACAATATTTACGGTTTTCCAAATTTCTTTATTTTGAATAAAGAAAAAAAGATTGTTCAAATATACAGAGGTATAACAAAAGACACTTTTGGTTTATTGAGCAAAGATATAGACATTCTCATGTGGAGGAAATAAATGTTTGAAGCTTTAACAGATAAACTTGAAGCAATATTTAAAAAGCTAAAAGGCAGGGGCATTCTTAAAGAAGAGGATGTTGATTCTGCCTTAAAAGAAATAAGAATCGCTCTGCTTGAAGCTGATGTTAATTTCAGGGTTGTCAAATCATTTATTGAAAGGGTTCGCCAAAAAGCAGTTGGTAAAGAGATTCTTGAAAGTCTTTCACCAGCACAGCAGGTTATAAAAATTGTATACGATGAACTCTGTGAACTTCTTGGTGGTAGCAGTGCTAAAATTCAATTAAGTCCTAATCCTCCAACAATCGTAATGATGGTTGGATTACATGGAAGTGGAAAAACAACAACTGCTGCGAAGCTTGCAAGAATTTTTAAAAAACAGGGACGTCGTCCCATGCTTGTTGCAGCAGACCTTCAAAGACCTGCTGCAATTGATCAGCTTGTGATACTTTGTAAGCAGATAGATGTCCCGGTTTTTCATTCTTATGAAACAAAAGATCCAAGAGAACTCTGTAAAGAGGCTTTGAAAAGAGCAATAATTGACCGAGCAGATCCATTAATTGTAGATACTGCTGGAAGAATGCATGTTGATGAGGAACTCATGACAGAATTGCAAGATATAAAAAGTATACTCAATCCTCATGAAGTTATCTTTGTTGCTGATGCTATGACTGGACAGGATGCTGTAAACATAGCGAAAAGCTTTAATGAAAAAATAGGTATTGATGGAGTAATTCTAACAAAAATGGACGGAGATGCACGTGGTGGTGCTGCTTTATCTATAAAGGAAGTAACAGGTAAGCCTATTAAACTCATCGGAATAGGAGAAAGGATTGATGCTCTTGAAGAATTTCATCCTGACAGAGTTGCAAAAAGAATACTTGGTATGGGTGATGTTCTTTCTCTTATTGAACAGGCACAGAAAGCATATGATTTGAAAGAAGCAGAAAAACTAAAGGAAAAAATTGAAAAGGAAGAGTTTACCTTTGATGACCTTAAAGAACAGATTAGAAAAATGAGAAAAATGGGGCCTCTTGAAAATATTCTTTCAATGCTTCCTGGGGCAAATAGATTTTTGAAAGATATAAAAATAGATGAAAAAGAATTTGTAAGAATTGAAGCCATAATAAATTCAATGACCCGTGAAGAAAAAAGAAATCCTAAAATATTAAACGCAAGCAGAAGATTGCGAATTGCCAAAGGGAGTGGAACAACTGTAACAGATGTAAACAGATTAATAAAGCAATTCCATGAAATGAAAAAGCTTATGAAAAAAATGAAACATGGAAAAGGTTTTAAACTACCAAAAATTTTTCCCTTTTAAGGCATGAAATTTCTTCTCTTTTCTCTCTTAAATGAACTTACCTACCATTTTTTGGAAACCTCTTTTTGTCTTCTTGAATAAAGTTTCTATCCAATAGAGGCTGTTGTATTTTATTTAGATTTCTTAAGTGAAGTCCCAATTCGTTTTCCTTTTAAATCATGGACATCTTCAGTTGCTATTGCTAATCTTACTTCTTCCTAACTGCCAAAAATTGTTGGTGGAGCATACTTATGTGTGCCTTCAATTACTTCTATTCCTGCCTTATCTTTTGCTGCTGCAATAATATCATCCTTTCTTGGACAGAATTTCATCATACATGTTCCAATGTGAAGTATATCAATGTTTTCCTTAAGTGCTGCAAGGTGCATTTTTAAAAGCATAAGACTAACTACTGTTCGATTTTTATTTCCCTCACAGCCTCCACAATCTATGATTCCAAGAAGAGCCACATCTTCATTTTTATACCGTTCAAATTCTCCATCTTTTTTGTAAACTGCTGTAAGACATTTTGCATCACCTGGACAGAGATTTTGTTCTCTTATCATTTTACATGTCAAAATTGCTATCTTTTTCATTTCTCACCTCCAATAAAATTAATCAGAGGCAAAGCCTCCGGATTTCCTCTATTTTTTTGAAAGTCAGTTCTTGTACCAAAAATTCTGTTCTATCAAATCCTGACATATTTATCACCTTCTTTTTAAATTTATATATATAATAATATTTTCGTTTTTCAATCTTTTTTTCAATATTACTTCGCTAAGCTGAATCTATTTGTATTCAAAACTTAGAGAAGGGGATTAAGAGCGTGATTTTTTAATATATAAATTTTTTCTGTAGCTGATTCTATGAAGTTTCTATCATGGGAAACTACTACATAAGTATTAGAATTATTTTTCAGATAGTTTAAAAGTTTGTTAATGCTATCTTCATCAAGTCCTGATGAAGGCTCATCAAGAAGAAAACATACAGGTTTCATTGCTATAACTGTTGCTAATGCAACAAGCCTTTTTTCTCCTCCTGAAAGCTTATATATAACTCTATTTTCAAGGGATTGAAGCCCTAAAATATTCATTGTTTCTTTTACAATTTTTTCTGCCTCTTGCTTTGTCTTTCCTAAATTAAGAGGACCGAAAGCTATATCTTCTTTTACTGTTGGACAGAATAACTGACTGTCAGAGTCTTGAAAAAGCAGTCCTATTTTCTGTCTGACTTCTATAAAGTCTTTTTCTTTTTGTCTAATTTTTCCAAATATTTCAACACTACCAGATTGACTCTTAATCAGCCCCATGATTATATATAAAAGTGTTGTTTTACCTGAGCCATTTGGACCAATAAGACCTATTCTGTCTCCTTCATAGACTTCAAGATTTATATCTTGAAGAACAACTTTTTCATTGTAACTAAATGAAATATTTTTAAGTCTTATTATTGGCTCTTTCACTTTTTAACCCAGAATAAAATAAAGATTAATATAGAAATAACTCCAAATATTATATCACTTTTTCTTATTTGGAAATGTTCAAAAAGAGGAAAATATCCCTTAAAACCTCTGCATAGCATTGTTTTATAAATCTCTTCTGCTCTTTCATAACTTTTTATAAGCATACCACCAATAATATATGCATAGGTTTTATATGTATGAATGTTAGTTTTTGGCACAAAACCTCTTAAAGCAACAGCTTTTTTTATTTTTATGTATTCCTCATGAATTACGGTGATATATCGATAAAAAAGAAAAAAAATGGTAACAAGTTTTCTTGGTATTTTTAAATGAAGCATTGCATGAGCAAGAGAGAATACCGAGGATGTTGAAAGAAGAGTTATCGTAGCAAGAATAATTGCATTGCATTTAATAGTGATTGACAGAGCATAGTTGAGTCCCTCCATGCTTAGTTTTATTGAGCCTACTGATATGTAAGGATTCCCTGGGTAGCTTAAAGGAACAAAGAGCCACATAAAAGCAATGAAGAAGTTGGCTATGAAGAGCCTTGAAATTAAGAGTTTCAATTCAAGTTTGGCAATTGCAAGAAGAGTCAATGAATACAAAAAATAAAGCATAGGAGTTTTTATTCCTGTTGCTACCGCGCATAAAATGCTGAATATGGTAAAAACTAATATTTTTACCCTTGGGTCTGCTCTGTGTAAAAAACTGCTTCCTTCTGAAAACTCCTCAAGATGCATTTTTCTTTCTTTTAAGAAGCATTATTATACCCCAGATTCCGAAAATATATCCAATTCCTCCGAGGATGTCTCTGAAGCTTATTTTATCCATTTGTTTTCGTAAATCTATAATTTCTGCTCTTAAACCATGAAGCTTAGTATCTATTGCAAAGTCAATTATCTCTCTAAGTTCTTCCCTATTTATTGAACTCTGCAATGGTACTGACTGAATTTCCTTTTTTGTAGTTACAATATCTTTAGCCTCTTTTTTTTCAGGTTTCTCCTTATTATCCTTTATTCCTTCAAGTTTATATTCTGCTCTGTGTCCCTCTCCAGCAGGTATTGCTATTCTAAGTGACTTATTTTCTTTAGTTGTGAAACTATATTTACCTTTTTCATCTGTTACAGTTTCAAGTATTTTGTTTCCCTTAGCATCATAAACTTCTACTTTACTGTTTTTACAGGGTGAACCATCTACAAAATAGCACTCTCCAAAAATCTTATCACCCTCCCTGTATGCATATGTATTTACTTTATGAGCGTGAGCATCTGATAAAAATAAAACAAATATTTGTAAAGCAATGACAATAGGAATTCCCAAATAAGATTTAGATGGATATTCTTTCATCCCAATGCCTCCGGTTTTATTTTTTTTAGATATACTACAACAAATCCTGTAATAATTCCTTCAATTATAGCAATTGGAAGATGCATAACAAGAAGAGTTCCAGCAACTGCCATGAAACTTTTTTCAGTTTCAAGAAGTGCAACGCTTATAAAAATAGTTGCTATAAGCAAAGATAAGGCACCTCCTAAAAAACCTCCTAAAAAAGCTATATTTTTGCCTTTGTGTAGCATCCTTTTAAACACATAGTAAGATAAAACTCCTGGCATTGCCATAGAAAAGTTGTTTACTCCTAAGGTTGTAAATCCGCCAAATTGAAACACAATAGCCTGAAGCACCAATGCTACAAATATTGAGGGAAAAGCTGCCCATCCAAGAAGCATTCCTAAAAGTCCATTCAATACTAAATGAGCAGAGGTTGGTCCTATTGGCACATGAATCAATGAGGCTATAAAAAAAGCTGATGAAAGAACTGCAACCTTAGGTATATCCTCATTTTTTATTTTCTTTAAACCTAAGATAAGACCACCTAATGATAAAACAGCGCCGGCAAGAAGAACCGGCGCAGAAAGTACGCCTTCTGATATATGCATTATTTTATCTCCCTTGCCTTAACCCAGATAATTCCTCCTATTTCAACAGGATAGTCTTTTTCGTGTTTTTTGAGTTTGTATGAAGCCTTACTGAGTGCGGCAAAACCCCACCATCCTGCTTTTGGAATTGCATATGTAAAAACTCCATTGGCATCTGTCTTTATAACCTGAGTTACATAAGGTCCCTTTGGTGCTTTCACCTTTCCTCCCTCATTAAAATACTCAATCTCAACTTCTGCAAAAGGTATGGGTTTTCCATTAACTTTTACAATTCCCTGAAAAACATTTCCAACCCAGAGTCCATAGGGTCTTGTAAGTGGAATAATCTCAATAGGAAGCCCAACTTCTTTATCCCATCCTTCTTCTTTGCCTAATGCCTGGATTACAACCTTTGTATAGTGAATAATGAATTTTTCTTCTGCAGGTTCCCAGTAAGGTTCTGGCTCAAGATAAAAAATATAATCTCCAGGACGTTTAATTGTAAACAGTGTTTCCCATGCATTTTTGCCTTTTATTTTTTTATTTAAAAGAGCACTAAGTAAATCTATTTTGTCCTCTTCAATCATTACTCCAAAAACTTTTGGCTTTTCCATGTTTAACCACTCTTGTTCAAATGGATGCATGAAGTAAACCTTGAGGGTTATTTTCTTTGAATCTTTCTCTCCGATAATGTCATCAGAAGGAAGTATCACTCCGAAATGCGCATAAGCTATACCTGTGAAAAATAAAACTGAAATAATAGTGATTAAAAAAGTTGAAAATCTTTTCATTTTTTATCCTCCTTAAAAATTAAAATTTAATCTTACACCGTATATATTGCTAGTAAGTGTGTTTTCAGAATCAAGGGCTTTATCATGGATATACTGATAATCAAATGTTATATCTGAGCTTAAAGACTTATAACTGAATAATTTAAACTTTATATATGCTTCAAATACTTGACTGTGCTTGAGCTCTGCTTTTGATGGAGTCTTTAAATAAGCATATCCAATTCCTGCCTCATCATCTTTTCTTTTCCACAAACTTCCATTAATATTTAATCCTATGGAAAACATTCTGTTGTAGTCAATTTTTGCAGAGTCATCCTGCCATCCTGCACGGAAGAATGCTCCAAGAGTGTCTTTTATAAGTTGCTGATCTAAAGATAGTCCAAATCCTTTCAGTGTTTCATATGCATCAGCATCCCAGTTTTCAAACCTTTTGTTTGTTGTATAGGCATAAATTCTGTAGTTACCCTCTCCTAATGATGTATCCAGCTTGTATCCTACCTGTGCTCCAACCCAGTTGTATTTTCTTACATCCATCCTCCCATTTTCATTTTTTGATTGCATACCAACTAATCTCAGATGAAATTTATCCCATTCAAACTCTACTGCTACTCCACCATCATAGCTTGGAAGATTCGCAACAGGATTGTTAACAAATACTTCATTCATAAACTGCTCAATCTCATTATCAGCATATGCATTGTCATCTATAAAAGCTGTTGGATCAATAATACCTGCCTTTAAGATAAGTGATATCTTTTTCTGTATTTCAAACCTGTGAGAATACCATAGTTCCTGTAAATGATCCCTTGAGTGTCCATTTATATTGTGTAGATCATGAAAAAGATCATCTGCATTTGGTGAAAATTTGAAAGGATTAATGTCTTTTAATCCACTGCCCTTTGCAAAGCTTGTTCTTAAGAAAAATTCATCATTTTCAGTTGGTTTAAATGATACATTAAAATCAATTACACCAGAGCCTCTGTCTTTTGTCTTATCATTATCTAAATATCCTTTTGTCATGTGTAACCACTGATAAACAGCAGTTGCTGTTCCTGACAAAGACAACTTATCAGTAATGTCTACTGCAAAAGCAGAAAAGGGAATGAGTAAAACAAATAAAACTACAAGAAAGTCTTTGTAAATTTTCATGATCGCCTCCTTTTTAAAATAAAAAAGCCACGAAAGCTAATTTTGGCTCTTCTGAGCCTTTTCGCCTTCGTGGCTTAAAAAATTATATCACAACTTCTGCAAAAATTCAAATTTTCGCCATTCCGGGGTAATATAAATGACATAGCAATAAAAGAGCAAGGACTGAATAAGAGCTTTTGAAGGATATAATACTGATCAGCTTGATAAAGGTATCAATACAGGAGAAAAGATTAATTTTAAAATAAAAAGGAGATGTCTTCAAATGACATCCCCTTTTTATTTCTTTTCAATAAATTAGGCTTTTATCTGCTTTTCTCCATACTTATCAAATACAGATTTTTCTTTAACAGTAGAGGCAATTTTATAAAGTACTGTAAGAACAAAAAAGCCTAAAGACCAGACACCAATTGTAATTATTACCTCAGGAATTGTTGGCCAATATTCAAAAACTTTATCAAATGGATTTGGAATAAAACCACCTACAACAAGAGTTATACCTTTTTCAAGCCACATGCAGAGAAAAGTGCTTGCAGCTCCTATGGCGAGGGTAACTTCCCACTTTCTTAATGGCGGTGTAACTAAAATGAGAGCACCTATTGCTGCAAGAAGAACACAGATACTCATTACTGGAACAAGTTTTGAATATCCCTCTAACCCTTTAAAGAGATATATTATTGAGTACTGATGACTTGTTATTCCACTATAGAAAGCTGTAAACACTTCAAATAGATAGAAGGCAATTGTAACTAATAGGAAATAGGCTGCTGTTTTTGCAAGAGTCTGAATTGCCTCTTTTCCAGGATCAAAATTGGTAAATTTTCTAATAAGCATACATAGAATTACCAACAATGAAGGTCCTGATGCAAAGGCGGATGATAAAAATTTAGCTGCCATTATAGCAGTCATCCAATAGTCTCTACCTGGTAAACCCTGATACAAGAAGGCTGTAACAATATGGATTGACGGTGCCCAGCAGATAGCAATATATAAAAATGGCTTAATCCATTTCGGAGGCGGAGCACCCTTCCTCTCAGCCATAAGAATTACCCATCCACAGAGAACATTCAATATTAGATAGCCACTCAAGACAATCATATCATAGAACATCACAGAGTTTGGTGTAGGATGTAGAAGAACATTAAGCACTCTCATTGGTTGTCCGAGGTCAACGAATATAAAAAGCATACACATCAAAACAGAGGGTATTGCAAGGAATTCTCCTATAACCGCAATTCTTCCATATTTTTTATAATTATGTAGATAATAAGGTAATACAACCGTAACAGCGGAAGCAGCAACTCCGACAAGAAAAGTAAACTGACCAATATATAAACCCCAGGATACATCTCTACTCATCCCGGTAATTCCTAAGCCGATTTGAAACTGATATAAATAAGCGATAACACCCGCTCCAATAAATATTGCTAAGAAGAATAACCAGCCCCAGTATCTTGGACTCCCTTTTAACGCAAGTTCAAGCATTTTTCAACCTCCTTATAGTAGGTAATAAACACTCGGCTTTGTTCCGAGTTTAGCTTTACGCCTGATAGCAAAATTGGTAGAAAGAATTTTCCTTATTTCTGAATTAGGATCTGTTATATCACCGAACATAATAGCACCCTTTGAAACTTCTACACATGCTGGAGGAAGCCCTCTGTCAAGTCTTTCATAGCATAAGGTGCATTTTTCAACAACACCTCTCATTCTTAATGGAAATTCGGGATTTTCATTTTTTATATAATCCTTAGGGTCTCTCCAGTTAAAGCTTCTTGCTCCATAAGGACATCCAGCCATACAGAATCTACAACCAATACATCTGTGCATATCCATCATAACAATTCCGTCTTTTCTTTTGAAAGTTGCCTTTGTTGGGCAAACTCTTACACAGGGAGGATTGTCACAGTGATTGCATAATACTAAAACAGGCATATTTTTAATTTCATAGGCCATGTAATCGTCTTTCATCTCAGGAAAGGCATTTTTGAATTTTTCTTCCCATATCCATTTTATTTCTTCTTTAGGATTTAATATTTTTGGCACATTATGTATTCGGTGACATACTTCTGTACAGTCATTTATTATTTTTTGATCAAGTTTCTTTAAGTCTATAACCATTGCCCATCTTTTAGCATGGAGAGCTTCAGGAACTTTTTTGTATTTTTCAACAACTGCCTCAATTTCTCCTTTACCCACTACTTCAAACATAGACCAACCGCCAAGTCCCATGAAAGCGCCTATGCCTAATATTTTTAGAAACTGTCTTCTATCAATGTTGCTCATAATCTTGCCTCCTTTTTGATATTCTCCTTAGGCTCAATATGGCAATCCCAGCAGTATGGTGATACCTTAACATAATTATGACATTCATCACAAAATTTTGATTTATTTGTATGGCACTGCATGCATGTGTTCTGTAGGCTCATATTAAAGCTTTTTCCTTGGCTATTCACATATAGAGTTTTTCCATCTCTTACAACAGTATCTCTCCATTCAATGAGCATTTTCATATGTTCTTTTCTCATGTAGTCCTTAGACTCAACACATTTTCTCTCAGCTTCAGGAAGTTTCATTATCTCAGGGGTTTCAATCTTGGGATCAGCCTTAGTATACTCTTTCCCTGTACTTAATGTGAAAGGTAAAGTAACTAATGCAACAAATATAAGCAATCCAAAGATTATTTTTACTCCATCATACATCTTACTCTACCTCCTTTCCTGGTAGTGGCTCCATTCTTAAGTTCATAGTTCTTTCTTTTTCTCCCTTCATGATCATCGCATTAGCCACAAGTTCTGTAACTCCAGAGACTCTAACTCCGGGTACCCAGTAATCCATAAGTGGCGGTAATGTTGCTCTGTCTATTGCACATATGTTGGCAAGCATGTTTACACCAAATTTTTCATGGACATATCTTACAGCATTGGCTCTGGGGAATCCTCCTCTCATTCTTAGTTCCATTATTTCACCGGCATTCAATCCAGAACCTCCACCACAGCAGAATGTTTGTTCTCTTATTGTTTCATCGGGCATCTCATAAAAGTTATTGCATACATTTTTAATTATATATCTTGGCTCTTCAAACATTCCCATGCCTCTTGAAACATTACAGGAGTCATGGAATGTTACAATTAAATTATCATTTCTGCTTTTATCAAATTTAAGAACACCATGCCTTATAAGGTCAGCAGTAAATTCGCTTATATGAACAATTTTAGTTGATTTTGCATGTTCAAATTTTGTTCCAGTAATTGGAGAAACAGGTTCTTCAAGAAAGTCTATAGGTCCAAACCATGTATCATGATACTGATGCCAGACTCTCCACATGTGTCCACATTCTCCACCAAGAATCCATTTAACCCCTAATCTTTTTGCTTCTTCATATATTTTTGAATGCAGTCTCTTTGCCATTTCTAATGAAGTGAAGAATCCAAAGTTTCCACCTTCTGATGCAAAAGTACTCCATGTATAGTCAAGACCCAATTCATGAAACAGCATCATATATCCCATGCAATTGTATATTCCAGGGTCTGCAAAAAGATCTCCAGAAGGTGTTATAAATAGAATCTCAGCACCTTTTTTATTTATAGGAGGCTCTATTCTAATTCCTGTTATATCTTCAATATCGTTACACATGAATTCAAGAGTAGATTTCATAGTGTGAGGCTCAATTCCAAGGTGGTTTCCTGTTCTATAGCAGTTTGCCACAGGTCCTGATATCCAGTCCGTATTTAATCCCAACAGATTCAAAAGTTCCCTTCCAATTATGGTTATCTCTGCAGTATCAATTCCATAAGGACAGAACAGAGAGCAACGCCTGCATTCTGTACACTGATAGAAATAATACCAGAGTTCTTTAAGTACATTGATATCAAGCTCTCTTGCTCCACCATTTCTACCAAAGAGCTTTCCGCCGGTTGTAAAGTATTTTCTATATACGGATCTCAGAAGCTCTGCCCTTAAAACAGGCATGTTTTTTGGATCTCCTGTTCCTATAAAGAAATGGCATTTATCAGCGCATGCACCGCAACGAACACAGATATCCATGAATACATGGAATGTTCTGAATTTCTCAATTCTCTGTTTGATTCCCTCAATCACTATCTTTTTCCAGTCCTCTGGAAGCTTCCAATCTTCCTCAGTAACATGGAAATCTCTTGCATTGGGGAATCCAACATATTCTAGGTTTTTACCTTTTGCTCCGTAGCAGTAAAAGCCTGGTTTAAACTCAACTGGTAAAGTATCCATCCACCATTTGGATGGCATTTTCTTTAAATTAACATCTGAAATTAATTCTTCTGGTCTTGGAAGTCCCATATTCTTACTCCTTTTCTACTGGTATTCCAGCTTTTTTCATTTTTTCTCTAAATTCATCTTCATATTCTTCATAATGACGATGCTTAACAGGATAATCCCATGGATTTACATGTCTACGCATTCTATTGTTATTAGCAAGATTTCTTGTAGGGCTTAAAAATACACCACCCATATGCATTAGTTTGCTGAAAGGAAAATATGCAAACAGAATACTTACTAGGAATAGATGAATATAAAATAAACTTCCAATTTCCTTAGGAATAACTGGTTTAAGATAAACTAATCCAAGTGTAAGCTCTTTTATTGCTGTTACATCAACTTTGAAGAAGTATCTCATTAAGGCTCCGGTTGTAATTATGCCTAAGATTAAAAATAGAGGAAAATAATCTGATGGAAGAGAAATGTATTTTACCTTAGGATCAAGAATTCTTCGCCCAAGTAAGTAGAGGAGGGCAATAGCTATTGTAGCATTAGTTATATAAACAAGGGGTGAACCAAGAATGTGAATCTGTAAAAATGAATCTAATGACTCAATAACTGAAATGTACCAAGGAGTTTCAGGTGTGAAAAATCTCATGTGTCTAAGAAAAATAACAAGAAAGGAATAATGAAATGCTAATGCACCAAGCCAGAGCCATTTACTTGAACCCACATAAAGTCTTCCTTGAAGAAGTTCAGCTTTTGTATTTCTGAAAAGACTTCTAAAAGCAAAGACTTCAAAGAACATTCTCAATACAACACCCCAGCCAGTAGATGGATTATCAATTTTGTTTTGTTTGAACCCGAGCGAAGAGTAATGTTGTCCAGCAGTTGTTGGAATTCTGAATGGTACTGGAGATTTCCCCCATTTAACCACTCTGTAGATAAATCCTATGACAAATATGATGAACGCAGCATAAGGAAATACAACAGCGAATAATGCATTCAAACCAATAACAGCTGTTCCCAAATAGGCAAAAAATATTAAACCTAAGACTGATATTAAAGCTAATCCTATGCCCATCTCACCCTACCTCTCTTTATGATTTTTTATTTAGTTTCCAAAATTTTATCGTCAATTTCTGATACAATATTCCACTTTTTCAGTATCCACCATGTTCTGTCCATAAGTTCCTTAGCTTTGATGTCATAAATCTTTTCTCTATACTTCATAAAAATATCAAATGCTATCAGAGCTAAAGAATCAATCCTTGACATTAACTCCATTAATTCATTTGAATCTGCCTCTTTATGGAGCGCACTGTATATTGCTTTTTTGATCAAGAAAATAAATCCCACAGCTTGAGAGGGTGTAAAATCTTGTACAGCTCTAATCTGGATAATATTCTCTAAGGGTGAAAGAAAGCTTTCTATATTCGCATCTGCAATAATATTGTCAATGATCTGCTCAACAGATAAATTTGTATTATAACCTATAGGATTTGTGAATTGCTGGGTTTTTCTTTTCAAGAAAATCTGACTTTGTTCTGGATATGTTGAGATAATTAAGTCAAAAGCTTTAGTAATTATATTCTCTCTCTTTTTTGAAAGGAGACTATTAATACTCATCTTTCTCCCTTAGAATAATATCTTTGGTTAGGAACATTTTGAGTAAATATTAGCAAAACTCTTCTTATTTCTCAAAAGAAAAAAAGGGGCAGTTTCCTACCCCTTCCTATAAATTATACGCATCCAGTTGGTTTTGGCAATCCTGCATATCTACAGGCCTGCTTTGCCGGTCCGTCTGGGAAAAGTGCATAGAGATATTTGGTATTTCCTTTATCAGGACCAAATACCTTTGCCATTTCTTTAACAAGAATCTTAATCATAGGAGCAATTTGGTACTTCTGATAATAGTCTCTTAAAAAGTTAATAACCTCCCAGTGTTGTTCATTTAATGTAATTCCATCTTTCTGTGCCATATACTCTGCAAGTTCTGGTGACCAATCATCAAGATTCTGAATGTAACCGTCTTCATCCACCTCGATCTGTTTTCCCTGAAATTCAATAGTTGCCATCTTCTCAACCTCCTTTTAGTTGTTTTGAAAAAATTTTAACATCTTAAATAAATTCATTTCAAGAGTATATTAACTCTAAAGTATACCCTATTTCAAAGTCAAATAAATTTAGTTTATAAACTTATAAATATTTTTCAGCTTGTAATGCTTTTATTTTTATTACATTACCACTACTATAGACAGATAAAAGGGTATTTTTAATATCTTCAGATACTGGTATTTTACTGTTTGTTTTAGTAATTAATATGGCAGTAAGAGCTTTTATTTCATCTCTTTCATGTTTTAGAAGGCTTTCTAATTCAGTTTCTTCAACTTTTATATAATCTGAGAGATTAATTTTTTTTGAAAGTTTGATCATACTTCTAATAACACTTTCAAGGAAACTCTCTTCTTCTTTTTTTGACCATAAAATGGGGATGATGTCTTTAAAAAGTGAGGGTTCTGCATATATTATCTCTCCGATTAGTTCTGCAGACCTCCATCCAATTCCTCCTGATTCATCAGCCATGGACCAAAGAAGTTTTCTAATTGTATTTTTCAATGGTTCTATATTCTGAGCATTGACATATGCTTTTGTCACATGTCCCATTGCCTGTATTGCTTTCCATGAGAGCGGATTTTCTCTGTCATAGGATAAGGAAATCAGCCATCCAAAAATATTTTGATTATTTAATGCTACCTTTTCAATTTGTTCAAAATTTTCCTCTTCCACTAAGGATATAAAATCCCTCTTTGATATCTTTGTTTTCTCCTTTGTCTCTTCCTTAAAGTTATTTTTTGCTACAGGTTTTATAAAAAAAAGTCTTCCGGAGAAAATTTGATTTTTTAAATAAACATACTGATGAGTTTTGCAGTCATAGGCTTTGTCTCTCAACTCATAATTTACTCCAAGTTCTATATTCCCAATTCCCTCTGGAGAAGCAAGCGTCATTGCATTTACTAAAGCCTCTCCCTGATTATGTCCTGTTGGATCGCATACATATATAGCTCCACATTCACAATTTCCATACATTATCTCTCCAAATTCTGTTTTTGTATCCTGTGGAGGATTTATTATTCTTCCACAGAAAAGACAAATTGGCAATTCTCTTTTAGGCATTTTTAAACTCCTTATAAAGTTTTGCTCTTTTTAAAATTCCCTTTGTCCATTCTTCGCATCCAAGTGCATGAATGTGAATATAAGTTCCAAGACTATTTTTATAAACAGCACCATCCATTTTTTGTAATATTCCCTCACCCCTTATCATTTGAAAACTCATATTAGGTAAACTTTCATATTCAATAGTTTTTGAATAATGAAACTCATGCCCTCTTATCTCAACTCCTTCTTCATAGAAGGGATTATTACCATTTACCTTAGCTACAACATATCCATGTGCCTGAGGTTTTTTAAACATCTTTAGTCTGAATGGAAAGACTCCAACCATAGGGAATTCTCCTTCATCAGTAATTAGACTTTTACAAAGATACATTAATCCACCGCATTCAGCATATATGGGAAGTCCTTCTTCTGCTTTTTCTTTTATATCTTTCATCAATTCCGTGTTGTTGCTTAAATGTTTTATATTTGTCTCTGGAAACCCGCCTCCTATATATAAAGCATCAATGAGAGGAAGCGTTCTGTCTTCAAGGGAGTTTATAAGAACAATTTGAGCACCATATTTTTTTAATTCTTCAAGGTTTTCTTCATAGTAAAACTGAAATACTCTGTCTCTTATGACTCCAATTTTAATTCCTGCACCATTCATGTTAGTTTTTATGCTTTTCTTAATATTAGATATATCCTGAGCATTTTTTGCTATTTGCCATATTTTTTCTTTATCTAAATATTCAGAGACTCTGTTTATGAAATCCTCAGCTTCTCTTTGCATTTCGTGTTCCTGATAGGGTAGAAGTCCCATATGTCTTTCAGGCATTTTTAAATCCTTAAATCTCGGTATTGATCCAACTATTTCAATAGGGCAGTATTTTTTTATTGACTCTTTTATTATTTTTTCATGTCTTGGATTGGCAACTTGATTTAATACAACACCTTTTATTTGAACTTTTTTATCAAAGTTGATAAAGCCATTAATCAATGCAGCTACCGAACGGGTTATTTTTGTGCAGTCAACAACTAAAATTACCGGACACATTAACAGTTTTGCAAGTTCAGCAGAACTTACAGAGCCATCTGCATCAAGCCCGTCATAGAGTCCTCTGTTTCCTTCTATTACAGAGATATCTCCTTTTGCTCTATCTATGAACGATTGAATAACTTTGTCATGAGATATCATAAAGGTGTCAAGATTATAGCAGGGTTTTCCAGAAAAAAGGCTTAACCATCCACTATCAATATAGTCAGGTCCTTTTTTAAAGGCAATTACATTTGCTCCCTTTTCCCTGAGGGCTAAGATTACTGCAAGGCTTACAGTTGTTTTTCCTACTCCACCACGAACACCTGCTATAAGAATTCTGGGATACATTTGACAGAAGCCTCTTTGCTAAAGTATCATGAAAATCTATGTATTTTCAAGAGATAATTTTTACACTTAATAAATACTGGGCTGAGAAAGGATGTGTAATACTGCAACCTTATGATATTGAGGTTGGTGCTGGTACATTTCACACTGCCACTTTTTTCAGAGTTTTAGGACCAGAGAGCTGGAATGTAGGCTATGTTCAGCCATGCAGGCGTCCTACAGATGGAAGATACGGAGAAAATCCAAACAGACTTGGGCAGTATTATCAGTATCAGGTTATTCTGAAACCTTCTCCAGAGAACTCGCAGGAAATATACATTGAAAGTCTTAAAGCACTTGGAATAGACCCTTTAAAACATGATATTAGATTTGTTGAAGATGACTGGGAATCACCTACACTTGGTGCATGGGGACTTGGCTGGGAAGTATGGCTTGATGGAATGGAGATAACTCAGTTTACTTATTTTCAGCAGGTTGGAGGAATTGACCTAAAACCTGTATCTGTAGAGATTACATATGGACTTGAAAGGATTGCCATGTATCTTCAGGAAGTGGAAAATGTCTTTGATATAAAATGGAATGAAAATATTACCTATGGCATTATTCACAGGCAGAGTGAAATAGAGTTTTCATACTTTAATTTTGACTATTCAGATCCATTAATAATAAAAAAACACTTTGATGTATACGAAAGAGAATCAAATCGCTTGAGAGAGTTGGGTTTGATTTTTCCAGCTTATGATTTCTGTCTTAAGTGTTCGCATCTTTTCAATCTTCTTGATGCTCGCGGAGTTCTATCTGTAGCAGAGAGAACAAACTACATAGCTCGTGTAAGAACTCTTGCAAAGGGATGTGCAGAAGCTTATTTAATTAAAAAATATGGAGAGCTAAATGGGGAAAATTCTTTTTGAAATTGGAGCAGAAGAGATTCCTGCGAGATTTATTCCTTCAGCAATCAATCAAATAGAGGAAAACTTTAAAAGAATTACTTCTGAATATAGAATTGATTTAAAATCTCTCAATGTGTATGCAACTCCAAGAAGACTTACCCTTATAGCAGAAGTATCTTCAGAGCAGGCATCAGAGGAAAAATTGATTTGGGGACCTCCGGTGCATATTGCCTTTAACGAACAAGGCATGCCAAAAGAGCCTGCTTATGCTTTTGCTAAGGCTCAGGGCATTGATGTTGAACATCTTAAGATTAAACCTAAAGGAAAAGGAAACTATGTATGTGCAGTTTTATCTGAACAAGGTAAGAAAACAGAAGAAGTTCTTCCTGAGATTCTGAAAAATTTTTTTTATTCTCTTAATTTTCCTAAAATGATGCGATGGGGAAAGAAAACATTAAGATTTATAAGACCTGTAAGGTGGTTTTTAGCATTATATGAGAATAGACTCGTCTCTTTTGAGATAGAAGAGATAAAAACAGATAATAAAACACAGGGGCACAGGTTTCTTGCAGAAAATCCGTTATACATTGACAGAATTGACAATTATGAAAAAACGCTTGAAAAAGCTTTTGTTATAGTTGATCCAGAAAAAAGAAAGAGAATAATAACTACACAGGCTGAAGAGCTTGCTAAAAAAGTAGATGGAAAAATTTTGTGGAATAATGAACTTCTTGAAGAAGTAACTTATCTAGTTGAATTTCCGAGTTCTGTGTTATGCAGTTTTTCTGAAGAGTATCTTAAACTTCCAGAAGAGTTACTTATTACAGTTATGAAGGACCATCAAAGATATTTTGCCATCATAGATAACAAAGGTAAACTTAAAAATTACTTTGTTGTTGTAAGCAATACAGTAGCAGAAAACGAGGAAAATATTAGAAAAGGAGCTGAAAGAGTTATAAGAGCAAGATTTGAAGATGCAAAATTTTACTATGAGGAAGACCTTAAAAAAGGATTAGAAAGCCTTCTGGAAGCAACTAAGGGTATAATTTATCACGAAAAACTTGGAAGCCTTTATGATAAAAGTTTAAGAATTATGAAAATTGCTGAAAGGCTCAGTGATAGATTGATTCCTGAAAAAAAAGAATTAGTAAAGAGTGCTGCAAAGTATTGTAAGGCAGATCTTGCAAGCGGTGTTATAGGAGAGTTCCCTGAATTACAAGGTATAATGGGTGGATACTATTCTAAAAAAGCAGGATTACAAGATGAAGTTTCGGTGGCAATAAAAGATCATTATCTTCCGAAAGGTTTTACAGATGAAATTCCATCTAATGATGTAGGATGTATCATAAGTCTTGCTGACAAACTTGATCATATGGCAACTTTCTTTTATCTTGGTGAGATTCCATCAGGAACAGAAGACCCTTTTGGTTTAAGAAGGGTAGCAAATGGAATTATATCTATACTTTTAAGAAAAAAATATCCTTTAAGCTTATTAGAAACTGTGGGAATGATAGAAGAATTTGTTGATGAAAAAATAAAGGAGCAGATTTCAGTTTTTATTGTCCAGAGATTTGAAAGTTATCTTGAGTTATCCCGTTATGATGTTAATTTAATAAAAACAATAAATAATTTCATTTTAATCCGACCAGTTTATGAGATTGAAAAGAGACTTGAAGCATTATCTTTATTCCGCAAAAAGGAAGATTTTGAAGACTTTTTCCTTGCTGTAAAAAGGATTTCAAATATTATCAAAAATTATAAAAAATTTGAACTAAATCCTGAGCTTTTTTTCTCTGAAGAAGAAAAAAAACTTTACGAGGAAATAGAAAAAATAAAATTAAATTTTTATAATTGCTTAAACTCAGAATGCTTTTTTGAAGCATTAAATTATTTACATAAACTTACACCTACTATAAATAACTTTTTTGATAAAGTGCTTGTTATGGATAAAGATGAAAAAATTAAAAGAAACAGGCTTGCATTATTACAGTATTTATCAGAATTATTAAAATCTGTTGCAGACATTTCAAGGCTATATTAATGGTTAGTAGTTTAGATTTTTTGATTTTCTATCAGCGAATTAATATTGTATTATATAAATAATATGAAACAAATCCAAGAGCCTACCATTACAAATAATATCTGGAGGCATAAAATGAAAATTTTATTAACTATTTTTTGTCTTTTTTTGATTATTGCCTGTGCTGAAAGAAAAATTTATATACCCGATGGGAAGGAAACTGCAGAGACAGTAAAGAAGGAAGAAAAGGCTGAAATAGAAAAAACAAAGCCATCAGAAGAAGAACTTTCCTTTACTGCTTCTCAGATGGCAGAAATTATTAAAAAACTTCAGGAAGAGATAGGTGATATACATTTTGATTATGATAAATATGATATCAGACAAGATGATTTACCTACATTGAAAAAAGTTGCTTCCTATATGCAAAAATATTCTAAACTTAGGGTTATCATAGAGGGACATTGTGATGAAAGAGGAACAAATGATTATAATTTCGCACTTGGACAAAAAAGGGCTAATTCTGCAAAGCAGTATTTAATATCGCTGGGAATTCCTTCTTCAAAAATAGATATAATAAGCTACGGTGAAGAAAAACCCATATGCACACAACAAAATGAATCATGCTGGCAGAAAAATAGAAGAGCTCACTTTGTTTTTATAGAGGAGGGGAAATGAAGAAGATAAAAATTAAAATTTTTACAGGAATAGTCTCTGTGTTTTTTTTATTTGGCTGCGTTACTACAGGTGAGTATGAACAAATAAAGGCGGATATTACTAAACTATATATTGAAAATAGTCAACTCAAACGAGAAGTTTCTGAACTCAAGACGAGAATGGATAAGATGTCTTCTGACTTATCTACAGCTACAGCATTAAAGGAAGGGCAACTTACTTTGATAGCTCAGACACAGGATTATGTCAAGGAATTACAAATTCTTAAGGGAAGGTTTGAAGAAAATTCCTACATCAATGACAAAAAATTTAAAGAATTAAACGATAAAATTATGGAGTTACAGGCTAAACTAACACAACCTCAACAGCCTGTTACACAAAAAGAACCAGAACAAAAGAAAATAGCACAAGAACCATCAAAAAATCCAAAAGAAATATATGATTCTGCCCATATAGATATAAAAGAAAAGAAATATGCCTCAGCAAGAGATAAGTTTCAGGAGATTATAAAAAACTATCCTGATTTTGAGCTTCTTGCCAACTCCTATTTCTGGCTTGCAGAAACTTACTATAATGAAAAAAAATATGAAGACGCAATCCTTGCTTATGAAGAGTTTCTCAAAAAATATCCAAAACATGATAAAGCACCAGGTGCACTTCTTAAAGAAGGAATGGCATTTTTAGAGTTGAAGGATAAAAAAACAGCAAAAGTGGTATTTGAGAGAGTTATTGAGAGATATCCAAAATCAAAGGAAGCAGAAATTGCTCAAAAAAAAATAGCAGAAATACTTAAGAGTCAGAGTTCAGGGAAAAAATCAACATCAACCAAAAGTAAAACAAAAAGATGAAGGATAACCATAACAGAAACATTGATTATTTAAGAATCTCAGTTACTGATAGATGCAATCTCAGATGCATTTACTGCATGCCTGAGGAAGGCATAAAAGATCTGTTACCCCATCATGAGATACTGAGTTATGAGGAAATATTGAGAATTGTTGAAATAGGAATAGATTTAGGTATAACAAAGATAAGAGTAACAGGTGGTGAACCTCTGCTAAGAAAGGGTATTGTAAACTTTATTGAAAGGCTTGCAAGGATAGAAGGGATACAAGACATTGGAATGACTACAAATGGGATTCTTCTTAAAAAGTTTGCTAAAGATTTACATAATGCTGGTTTAAAGAGAGTAAATGTTAGTCTTGATTCTCTTGATGAAAGTAAATTTAGAACAATAACAAGAATTGGTTCAATTTATGAAGTGCTTGAAGGTATTGAGGAAGCAAATAAAGTTGGTCTAAAGCCTGTAAAAGTAAATGTTGTCATAATGAGAGGGATTAATGATGATGAGATAGAGAAATTTGTCATCTGGAGTATGGAAGTACCTTATCAGATTAGATTTATAGAGTTTATGCCTGTTGGTCCAAATGCATGGAGGAAGGAACTTTTTATATCAAAAGATGAGATAAAAGAAAAGATAGAAAACAAAATCGGTAAGCTTATTCCAGTTAAGATGAAAAAATCAGGGCCTGCTGAATATTTTATGCTTGAAGGAGCAAAAGGTATTCTTGGATTTATAAGTCCTATAACAACTCATATATGTGTAAGATGTAATAGATTAAGACTTACTGCTGAGGGTAAACTTAGACCCTGTCTTTTTTCGGATAAGGAGGTAGATTTAAAGAAGCTTCTGAGAGAAGGAGCATCTCAGGAAAAAATAAGTGAGATAATTATAAAAACTATTCATTTAAAACCTCAGGGCATGTCAGAATATGCAAAGCCTTTAAGACCCATGTCAACAATAGGAGGCTAAGTTTTTTGAAAATTCCTGTCTCAGTGGCAATAATTACTAAAAATGAAGAAAAAAATATCTGTGATGCACTTGAATCAGTTAAGGATTTTGAAGAAATTGTAGTTGTGGACTCTTTTAGCCAGGACAAAACAATTGATATCTGTAAAAAGTATACAGATAAGATCTTTCAGATTGAATGGTCAGGCTTTTACTTTCAAAAGCAATTTGCAATTGATAGAGCAACTCTACCGTGGGTTCTGGTACTTGATGCTGATGAAAGAGTTACTGAGCCATTGAAAAAAGAGATTATGGAAAAAATTAATGAGCATGATATTGACGGATATCTGATTCCAAGAAAGAATTTCTTCTTAGGGAGATGGATTAAATATAGTGGTTGGTGGCCTGATTACACTTTAAGACTTTTTAAAAGGAATAAGGGGAAGATGGAAAAAAGAGAAGTTCATGAAAAGATTATTATAGATGGCAAAACCGATTATCTTAAAGAACCCATTTTACATTATACCTATGATAGTATTGAGGATTTTATAAAAAAAATGCAGAAATACTCCACTTTGTCTGCAATAGAAATTCAAGCTAAAAATCCATCAAAATATAAGGTATTAATAAAAATGATTATTTCACCTTTTTTTACTTTTTTAAAAATGTTTATTTTAAGATTAGGTTTTCTTGATGGTTTAAGAGGTTTTATCCTTGCAGTATTTTACAGTTTTTATTCCTTTTTGAAATATGCTAAGGCATGGGAAAAGCAATGCAAATAGATAAGCAGTTCAAATTGAAGTTTAAGAAATCCTTTGTTGATGACTTTGCAGTTTTCTGGAGACTTATAAAGGAACACAGAATTAGGCTCATTTTCGCTCTTATTTGCAGTTTAGCAATTTCTGGAATAAATGGAGCTATTGCATGGGCTGTTAAACCAGCAATGGATGAAATTTTTATTAAAAAATCTTCAGAATTTTTATATCTTATTCCTTTAGGTGTTGTTATCTTGTTCACTTTGAGGGGAATTTTTACTTTTATAAATAATTATTTAATGAGCTCAATAGGTGCAAAAATTGTCAGGGCTGTTAGAGATGCAGTCTATGAAAAGCTTTTAAAGCTGTCTATGTCTTTTTTCTGTAAAGACAGTTCTGGCAATCTGATTTCTAAGGTTTTAAACGATGTTGACCTGCTAAAAAACACAGTTTCATATACAATAAAAGATTTTTTTGTTGAAGGTCTTACAGTCGTTATTCTTGCAGGAGTTGCTTTTTATCGCAGATGGGATCTTTCTCTTCTTTCTTTTATTGTAATTCCCATTATGGTTTTTAGCATCGCAAAGATTGGGAAAAAATTAAAAGAACTTGGAATGAAAACCCGATTGAGAATCGCAAAGGTCACAACTTTACTTCATGAAACTCTCAATGGAATAAAAATAATAAAGGCATTTACTATGGAAAATGACATGATTAAGCGATACAAAGCTGCTCTTCAAGAGCATTACAGAAATATCATGAGAGAAGTTAGAACAGAGGAGTTTGCGAATCTTTTAACAGAGACTATTGCAGGTATAGGAGTTGCTCTAATTATTTTCTATGGTGGTTATCTTGTGGTTGGCGATAAAATTTCATCTGGTGATTTTTTTTCCTTTGCAGCAGCAGTGATGTTAATGTATACGCCCTTAAAAAGACTCAGTCGTGTTAATGCTTCATTTCAAAGAGGAAGAAATGTTATAGAGCGACTTAGAGAGATTATATTTGTTGAAAATGAACCAGAAAAGGGTGAAAAAAGAGAAATAAATGGTCATATAGTTTTTAAAGATGTTTCATTCAAGTACCCTCTTTCAAAAGACTATGCACTCAGAGATATTAGTTTTGAAATACAGCCCGGTGAAACAGTTGCTATAGTTGGGCCTTCAGGAGCGGGAAAAAGCACAATTGCAGACCTGCTTGTAGGATTTTGGTATCCTACTGAAGGAGACATACTGATTGATGGTATAAGTATAAGGGATTTTTCTCTTCACAATCTGCGTTCTCAGATAGCCTTAGTTACACAGGATATAGTTCTATTTAATGATTCTGTGATTAATAATATTAAATTTGGTAACATCTCCTCTTCTAAGGAAGAAGTTGAAAAGGCTGCCAAAATGGCAGATGCTCATGATTTCATAATGAAGTTGCCACATGGTTATGATTCAATGGTCGGTGAAAAGGGAGTTCTTCTGTCAGGTGGACAGAAGCAAAGAATAACCATTGCAAGAGCAATTTTAAGGGAACCCAAGATTTTCATATTTGATGAAGCAACAGCCAGCCTTGATACTGAATCTGAAGAAAAAATTCAGAGAGCTCTTGAAGATATGAGAAAAGGCAGAACAACAGTAGTTATAGCACACAGACTTTCTACAATAAAACGGGCTGACAAAATTATTGTGATAGATAAAGGTCAGATTATGGAACAAGGAACACATGAAGAGCTTTTAGAAAAAGGAGGGCTTTATAGTGAATTATGGTATCTGCAGTTTAGTGAATCCTCATCTTCTTAAATCTTCTGTGAAACCAGTAATACTGTTCAGGATAATTCCTGATTAATTCCTCAAGAAGAGAGTTATACTTTTCAATGAGGATTTCAACTTCTTTTTGTAGTTCCATCTCAGGATAAATTTTGATTTTATGACAATTTCTCTCTCTTACAATAAAAATTGGGACAAGTGGAGAACCTTTTCTCTGTGCGATAACAAATGCGCCTTTTTGGCACTGAACATACTTCCCGAAAAATTTTGCATAAACACCGGGTCTTGCCTGGTCAGCAAGTATAAATACAATCATATTTTTATTCAATGCATTTATTATTTCTTTTGGGACTTTTCTATCAGAGTGAAAAGGAATGGGATAAATTTTATAGGATTTTATAAGATTGTATAAAAATCCTTCTGGAAGATATTTCCCTTCTTTAAAAAGAACAGCTACTGGATAACCTTTTTCAGCAAGCCAGGCAAGCATAACAGGAATATTACCTAAATGTGCACTCAATGCAATTACTCCTTTGCGTTTTTTTAATGCTTCATCAAGATATTCAAGTCCATAAGATTCAGCCCATTGGGCAAGTTTTTCTTTCTTTTTTATAATGAAGGCAATTTCAAGGATGGTAAAGACAATTTCTTGAACAAAATTTTTTAAGACTCTTTTCAGTTCATGTTTCTTATATTGTTGTTCAAAAGCAATTTTTAAATTATCAAAGGCAACATATTTTCTTGACCATGGAAGAAAATAAAATAGGCTTCCTAAAAAAGATGAAATGATGGCAAATTGTTTTTTTTTCAAAATTTTTCCAAGTCCAAGAAAAAACTTGAGAGTAAATTTAAAAATAATATGTTTAATAAAGAATTTCATATAAGTTCAAAAAATAATTATAATACTAAACAGCATGAAATACAAAAATACAAAAAACCAATAATTGATTGACAAAAATTTTTAGATTTTGATAATTTTTATTAATTTAAA
>CAZTLF010000010.1:0-5348 GCA_964614465.1 uncultured Thermodesulfovibrio sp. | reverse complement strand
ACCAATAATTGATTGACAAAAATTTTTAGATTTTGATAATTTTTATTAATTTAAAAATTTAAATCAAAATAAGGAGTTTGTCATGGTTGAAATGTCATTTCAAAGGTTAGAAGATTTTATCTCTCTTGCCAAAACAGGAGAAAAAGTAAATGCTGAAATTACACTTAGAAAGGAGATTGTTACTCAAAAAGTACATCCACAGCAGACTGAAGAGATGAAATCTGAAAAAGAAATGTATCTTCTTATCGCGGATTTTGCTTTCAATGTAAAGGGTAATGTTAAAACTATTTCTAAGAGCTACATGTATGGCTCTGTTGAGGAGTCTATAACAGATAAGAAATTAGCAATAAATATTGCTAATGCCCGATTAAAAATGGATTATGATAGGTTAAAAGAAGGTGGCGTTATATTTGAAGAAAAATATTTTGAATGAGACTTAGATGATGTAAAATAACGATTAAGGAATAAGCAACTATATAAGGCAATTATCCAAATATGAATATTCACTCAAAAATATATTTTACTACTTTAATAAACAAGGCATCAAAAATAAAGAAAACAGATAGTGCAAAAGCTACCCTTTATTTCTGAGCTATAAAGAAGTGACATTAATTTTCATTTTAGAACCCCTTTATAACTTATACTGTAGCTGCCATCTTAAGAAAGTAGCATTCTTTGCCTGAGATGTGTAAAAATTACGAGGAATAAAGTACTCATACTGCAAAAGTCCATCAAGATTTTTTGTAAATTTGTATGTTCCAAGAAAAGTTAACATATCTCCTCTGTCTTTACCTTCATTTGAAAACATATATGACAGGGAAGTCAATTTTGTTTTCTTGTCTGCCCATAAATGCTGATAAGCAAATGAAAGATTCATATCCTTTATAGGAATTATATAAAACTTTGTTACTATGGCTTTTAAATTTGTCCAGTAACCAGGTACCGGACCGCCCTTTGATGAAGTTTCAGGTATAAGAATATAAGCAAAAAGCTCATTTAATAAAGCTGCTCTTGAAAAGGGAGGATTCCATGCTTCATCTTTATCTGGAGTATTTGTATTGTCTCCTGAAAGATAGGTAAAGCCTACTTCAATTTTTGGTGATAAAAATACTTTAGGAAACGATTTAGTTAAAAATAAATATCCACCAATGCCTTTTTTATCTTTTCCATTAGAGTATTTACCAAGCTGTTTTGCAATCTCTCCCCTCAATGCCCATTCATCTAAATTTAATACTGCTCTTATACCAAATGTGTGAAAGTTAAGTTCAGGATTTGTATGCCATTCGTCCTCAGTTTTATAAAGATAATACGGCTCAACTGTGAGATTTTGTAAAACTTTATTTCTTCCATACACTAAGAATCCGCTTTCATGTGTACCGGTAAGCCTTTTTTTATGATTGATATAAAGCCTACTTGTATCTCTATTAGTATCATAATAAGCAGGATGAAGGCTTGGAAAATATATATCTGTGGAAGGATCTGATATATAAACAAAATCAAGAGTATGGCCTTCTGCAATAAACCATTGAAGACGAGCAGCATTAAAATAAAAACTTCTTGAGCCATCTGCTGGAGTTCCATCAAAAATTATAAAACCTTCTCCATACATGTCTTTACCAAGAAAATCCTGTCTTCCAATTCTTAAATTAACAGGAAGATTAAAAGGTTTTTTAATATCAATATAGAGATTGTCAATGAAAATTTCATCCTGATCAAATCTTTTCAAGTTAGTTCCATTATCAAGTGTTACTCTGTAAGGACCAGCAACATAGTATCTTGGTTCTGTTGTAACTCTTACATAAACAGAAAAATTCTCATCAAATTTAATGTTATCATAAAACTGAAGTCTTAATCTGAAATAACTTCTGTCATCAGCAGGTGATTTATTTGTTCCAAGATAAATAAAGTTATCAAGGATTTCTTGCCTCAACCTTATAGCAGCACCTATATCTTGTTCAATTGCAAAAGCAAAAGAAGAAGATAAAATAGTTACACCCAATATCAAAAAAATCAACTTCTTCATTTTTACTCCTCCTGAATTACCTTAAAAGTAAACCATTTTTTAAATCTTCTAAAGCTTGCTCACGGATTTTGTAATGCTGCTTCTTACCTGTTGCTGTCATAGGTAATGAATCAAGAAATCTCCAATAGCGAGGTCTTTTATAAGATGGAAGCATAGGATGGTTTGATATAAACTTTTTAAGCTCATCAATTTTTAGTGTTTCATCTTTTTTAACAACATAAGCTACAATTGCCTGTCCTCTTTTTTCATCTGGAACTCCAACAACAGCACAATACATAACTTTTGGATGTTCCTGAATGACTTCCTCAATCTGAACTGGATAAATATTTTCTCCTCCAACAATCAGCATGTCATCCTTTCTTGAAACTATTGTTATATATCCTTTTTCATCCCATGTGGCAAGATCACCAGTATAAAACCAGTCTTTATTCAGTTTTTTCCTTATCTCTTCGGGTTTGTTATAGTAGTCATAAACTCCTTTAAATGTTCTTACAATTACTTCTCCAACTTCTTTATTATCTTTTGCTATCATTTCATCTGGGGCTGCAAGCTTGTCTTCATAAAGTTTAACAACCCTTACTTCATCAAAAAATACAGCACCTCCTGCAGTCCCTGCCATCTGAGGTAGATCTTCAGGAGTAAGAAGAGTATTCCAGAATGTTTCAGAAGTTCCATATCCATTAAAAATATTCGGTGTAAATATATTCTGCATCTCAATACAAAGTGATCTGTCAAGTGGAGATCCCATACTTACAAGTCCTCTTAAAGAGCTTAAATCATGTGGAGATTTTTTTGTTCTTCTATCATTAATTTATACATTGTAGGAACACCTACAATAAAACTAATTTTATATTTTTCAATAGTCTCAAGAGTTGGTTTTGGATAAAAAACTTTCATAGAGGCAATTGAAGCTCCCAGATAAAGTCCTGGTCCAGGACCTGCAATATGAATGCCTCCACGATGAAACCATGGAGAAAGATTAAGTAAAATATCATCTTTTCTTAGACCTAAGCTAATTATGACATCAAGAGCAGTTAAAACTTCATTTATATTGTTAAGTGGAACTCCTTTTGGTCTTCCAGTTGTACCAGAGGTATAAAGACGGCTAACTTCTGAATAAATATTCTGAGGAGGCTCCATTGGCTCATTTACTTGCATTCCTTCTACATAGGATTGATACTGCACTGCAAAGTCACATTCTCCTTTTCCAATATAAATAACTCTTTTTGGCTTATGCTTTGAAAGATTAAGTGCATCTTTTACTGCATCTTTTAAAGAGATATCAAAAATGAAAACAACAGGCTTTGAGTCATCTATTGTGTAAGCAATCTCACCTGAAGAAAATCTAAAATTAATAGGACTATTTACAGTTCCAATTTTTTGACATCCAAGATAAATAAAGGCAAACTCAGGAATATTCATAAGTTGATACATAATAACATCCGATTGTTTAACTCCATCCTTCAGTAATGCATGAGCAAACTTGTTTGCTTCTTCATTTAATTCTTTATAGCTCCATGATCTTCCTGTATCAGTATCAATGAGTGCAGTCTTAGTAGGAGTTTTTTCAACATTCCTTAAAAAGCCAGCAATATAATTAAAATTCTTCTCAAAAATTTCTTTAAATCTTGTAACATTGTAACTACTCATTTTTTACCTCCTAAAAGAGCGTAATACTAAAGAGGCATTAATGCCTCCGAAGCCAAAGGAGTTTTTTAAAACTATATTCACCTCCTTTACTTTTGCTTTATTTGGAACATAATCAAGATCACAGTCAGGATCAGGGTTTTCAAGATTTATTGTTGGTGGAATAACTCCTTCAAGTATTGTTTTTACTGAAAAAATCACTTCAACAACTCCTGTAGCACCCCACATATGTCCGATCATTGATTTATTTGCTGAGATTGGGATATTATAAGCATATTCTTTAAAGACTTCTTTTATTGCTTTAGTTTCTGTTAAATCATTTAAGAATGTTGAGGTTCCATGAGCATTTATACAGTCAACATCCTTAGGAGAAATATTTGCACTTTTTAATGCAGATCTCATGCATTCAGAAATACTTAAAGCTTCAGGCTCTGGAGCAGTTGGATGATATGCATCACATGTAGCACCAAATCCTGAAATTTCAGCTAATATATTTGCCTCTCTTTTTAATGCATGCTCATATGACTCAACTATAATACAGCCAGCACCTTCTGATGGAACAAATCCGCATCTTAACTTATCAAATGGTCTTGATGCCTTATGAGGCTCGTTGTTCCATCTGTTGTCTACAATTGCTCCAGCATTTTCAAGGCTTGCCATAAGAGTTGGTGTAATACCTGCATCAGCTCCTATAACCATTGCTATATCAATTAAATCCATTTCTATAAGTTTTGCTGCTAAACCTAATGCTTTTGTTCCAGCTGAGCAGGCTTCTTGAAGAAAATACTGCGGACCCCTTGCATTAAAAATTCTTGCAACCAGTCCAGCAGCAGGATTTCCTGCAATACTTATTACACAAAAAGGAGAGACTTTTTTAGGACCATAGGTTTTAAGAAGATTATAATTATGTTCAAAAGTAGAGGGACACCCTATCGCAGTTGCTCCAATAACAGAAAATCTGAAAGGATTTTTAACTGACTTAGGTTTAAATTCTGATTTTTCTGCTGTAAGTAAAGTAGAAGATACAAAAAAATGAAACATTCTGTCATATCTTCCAATTGTTTTTTTATCAAGGAAATCATCTGGTGAAAAATTTTTACATTCTCCTGCGATCTGACATTTATGATTTTCCGAATTAAACAGTGTAATTTTACTAATTCCAGACTCTCCATTTATTAACTTATTCCAGCATGTTTCAACACCAACACCCAAAGGAGTAATAAGATCCATAGCGGTTATAACAACTTTTCGTTTCATTTAGGAATAAAAGATACACAAAAAGAAAAAAATTGTCAACATTAAATGTGTGATTAGGTAATTTCAATAATTCTCTGTGTAAATTCATAAACGGGTATATCCATCCAATTTTCATTTAAATGATTCATCACTGCAAATACTATTCTTTCAATACTTTCAGTGTTGTTAAAACAGCTCATTGTCCTTCTTCTCTGAAGGCTCTCTCTATGGCATTCGTTGTCCTTAGTTTCTTCCATAATGCCATTGGCGTCATATAAAAGGCTGCCAGCCTTTCCCAGTCCTTCTTTATGCAGTTGACTGCATTAGTATATATTTATGCCCATCCTCAGCCTGCTTTCTTATGTATCTGGGAATTGTCTGACTGTGAAATTCTGATTGCTTTAGTTTCATCTGTTGTTCCAATTTATTATCCTATTTTTTT
>CAZTLF010000009.1:0-48470 GCA_964614465.1 uncultured Thermodesulfovibrio sp. | reverse complement strand
TGTTTTGTTCTATTTTGGTGATTTTTGGGTCTAAATTGATAAACTCAGGAACAAAGTTTCGTGATATGCTTACTCAATATTACAAAAAAAGGGGATGGGATCCAGAAACAACAAAACCAAGTGGTTCAAAATTAAAAGAACTTGGACTTGATAACTTGATAAACTAAATAGTTAGAATGCTTTATATTAGCTTAGCTAACTGTAGAGAGAGTTCATCTTACTTCAAAAGATGTTCATCATAAAAAGCCTTAAAAATTTTAGAACAGGCAGAAATTCTCAAATTTGACAGCAATTTGCTTTCAGTAAAATAGAGACTGTTACCCAAATAATGTCCTATAGAAATTATTTGCCCGCTGAGAATACTCTGGAATGAGTTTTTCTGCTTCATTCAGAATTTTTTCTCTCAGTGGATGATCCTTAAACCATTCTTTAAGCATATCCTTTGTCACTTCAATATGAAATTGAAGGGCATATACATTATCTTTATATCTGAATGCTTGATTTTCATAAAGAAATGATCTTGCAAGACGAACTGTACCTATGGGTAAATCAAAGGTATCACCATGCCAGTGAAAGACCTTAAATTTTCTCCAGATATCACCAACTGATGGATGTTTTGCAAGGGAAAGCATCAAAGAGTCTCTAAGTCCATCACCTGTTAACTCAATTTCATGCCAGCCTATCTCCTCACCACTGTTACCTTTGTATACTTTTGCACCAAGTGTATAGGCAATCAACTGAGCACCTAAGCATATGCCAAAAATCTTAAGATTTCTGTTTATTGACTCTCTAATAAGCCTTGAAACTATCCTTAAGTGAGGGTAATCTTCCATTTCATACACACCCATTGGACCACCTAACACTACTAAACCTTTGTAATTTTCAAGAGAAGATGGAAATTCTCCCTTTTCTGCTTCAAAAATTTCATAAGGGATTGAATGTTCAATGAAATAATGTTCAATGCTTCCTGGACCTTCACTTATTACATTCTTAATTATTGCTATCATTTAATCCGATGTCTTTCTTAATTAATATGCCATATTTCTTTATTCTGTAATTAAGTTGTCTTTCTGTAAGACCTAAGGCTTTTGCAGTTTTTCTAATACTGTAATTGTATTTTGGAAGAGTATCCATAATCCTAATTCTTTCAAGTTCCTCTACTTCGGTAGGAAGTTTAATTTCTCCAGAAAATTCTGTTTTCACTTTTATTATTCCTCTTACAGTGTCTGGAAGATCGTAAACCTTTATTTTGTTGCTCTCTGTCATAACAACAAGCCTTTCAATGGTATTTGCAAGCTCTCTTACATTTCCAGGCCATTCATAGGAAGTTAATATTTTCAATGCTTCATCATCAATTGTAACAGACTTTTTATATATCTCTGAAAAGCTCTTAAGATAGTATTCTACAAGCAGTGGAATGTCCTCTTTTCTCTCTCTTAATGGTGGAATATAAATCGGAATTACATTTAGCCTCCAGAAAAGATCCTCTCTAAATCTTCCTTTCCTTATCTCTTCTGATAAGTCTTTGTTTGTAGCTGATATAATTCTTACATCTACTTTTACTGTTTTTGATGAGCCAAGAGGTTCAAATGTTCTTTCCTGAAGCACTCTAAGCAGTTTTGGCTGTAGAGAGAGAGGTAATTCACCTACTTCATCAAGAAAAATTGTTCCTCCGTTTGCCTGTTCAAATCTACCAACTCTTTTTACAGCTCCTGTAAAAGCTCCCTTTTCAGAACCAAATAACTCTGCTTCAAGAAGATTTTCAGGAATTGCTGCACAATTTATGGCAACAAAATGTCCTCTTGCCCTTTTACTCTGAAAATGAATTGTCTTTGCAATAAGCTCTTTCCCTGTCCCTGATTCTCCAAAAAGTAAAATTGTTGCATCTGTTCCTGCCACTTTCATTACTGTTTTAAGCACTGCTTGAAAGGAAGGAGACTGTCCTATGAGATTTGGGAAACTGTATTTATCCTTTAATTGCGATCTAAGAGAAATATTTTCATTTTCCATTATTTTATAAGCCTCCCACAGCTTAAGAAACTGACCAATAAGCGTAGCAATTATTGAAAGCACCCTTATGTCATCATCCACATCAGCATTTTCATCAGCATAGATTCTATCTGCAGAGACAACTCCGAGAATTTCATCCTCTATTTTGATAGGAACACATAAAAAAGAAATCCCTTTTTTATCAGGACGACTTCCTGTTTTATTAAGAAATTGAGGCTCTTTTTCTATATCTGGAATAAACATAGGCATTCCTGTATTCATAACTTTTCCAACAATGCCTTCTCCAATCCTGTATCTTCCTCTATTTATCTCTTCACTGGTTAATCCATAGGCAACAACAATTTTTATCTCTTCTGTTTTTTTGTCAAAAATAAAGATACTACCTCTTCTCATGTCAAGCTCTTTTGACAAAATCTCAAGAACAGAGTAAAGATTTTTCTCAATATCAAAAGAGGAGGTTAAAACCTTGCTTACTTCAAAAAGTGCTTTTAATTCTATATTTTCATATTTATTCATATCTTTTAAACGGCAATCACTTGCCGATACTCTATTATAACATTTGAATTTTTTCGGGTCAAGAAATCGGTATTGTGAATACTGTGTCTTAATCTCTGATCTGTAAAATTCTAATCTTTTAAAGACTTATCTTTATATAAATTAGCTATATAATGGGCTCTTCTTAAAGGTTCTGGAATTCTGTAATTTTTTGTTAATTTAAGTACAATTTCTACAGATGATTTTATATCTATGAGATGTCCTGGAGACACAAAAATTGGTTTGGTTTTGTTTTTTGTTCTTAGTACAACGCCTACAATTTCACTATTTAGATAAATATAACTAAAGCTTCCTCTTTTTTCATCAGGCTCTTGATAGTCTCCTATAAGTTTTGATTTCGCACATCCAATAGAAGGAATATCAAGTAAAACTCCTATATGTGAGGCGATACCAAGAGACATAGGATGAGCAATGCCATGACCATCAAAAAGTATAACATCAGGTTTTATTTTTAAGTTTTTTATAGCTTCCAAAATAGCTTTTCCTTCTCTAAAACTTAAGAAATTAGGGACATAGGGAAACTCTATTTTTGTTTCAGTTATCTTGTCTTCCACATGAACAACCTCATCAAACTTAAATAAGGATGCACACGCATAAACATGGCTCTTTGAAAAAGCTGCATCAACTCCGCATACATATTGAGGAACAGATGAAAGAGGAATAATTTTAAGTTTTTTTCTCAGATTTTCCTGAATCTTTTTAGCTTCTTCAATATCTTTAGCCCATAGTTTCATAAAAGAGTTTAAGTGCAATGCAAAAAGTTTTACTTACCCAAAAGGCTCAGAATTCACTTTGCAGGAGTATTTTTATAACTCCACCCTTTGCACTCTCTCCAATCCAGTAACCTGCTTTGCCTTCTATGATTATTTCTCCTCCTGTCATCTTCATTCCTATTGCATCTAAAGCATTACCCTTAATTAGAATTAAACCTCCTTTCATTTTTTCTCCAACAAAATTTCTTGCATTTCCATGTATTATTATTTTGCCACCCTTCATTTCTTTACCTATATGATTGCCTGAATTTCCAAAAACATGTATTTCACCACTGTTTATCTGCATTCCCACATGATAAGCTTTGTCTCCAATTATTTCAAGAATACCCGACGGATGCTTAAAACCTAATCCAGCAATACTTGCTTGGTATTCCTTTACTTTCAATTTTAATGCAGAATCCTGTTTTATTATCTCATGATATAGCCCTGATATAAAAAAGCCGATAAAACCCCCTCCAAAATATTCAGGTAAAATATGATTAAATA
Organism: uncultured Thermodesulfovibrio sp.; assembly: GCA_964614465.1. GTDB lineage: Bacteria > Nitrospirota > Thermodesulfovibrionia > Thermodesulfovibrionales > Thermodesulfovibrionaceae > Thermodesulfovibrio. Next base: position 44,646 of record CAZTLF010000009.1, on the reverse strand, counting down.
ATTTCTCTACATCATTAAGAGAAAGAAAATAATCTCTGGCAATTTTTATTCCGAAGTTGAAATTTTTCTCTATACTATCACGATCAACTTTCCATTTTGGTATATTTGAAACTAATTCAAAATACTCCTTTGCAATTTCATGCAGTTTGTTATATTTGATAGAGTCTTCATACTTTCTTTTTGCTTTCTTTTCTTTAAGAGATTCAATTCTTATAAGATATGGATTTTTATTAAGAATTTTAATAAGACTCTGCATATTTCTTAAAAGCCTTTCCTACTGCTATTTTGGGCAAATCTTTTTCATCCTCAACTTCAATTAATGTAACTGTATTTTTAAGAGATTTTTTTATAGCTTGAAAGTTTTCTTTAAATGAATCTCCTTTTTTTATCCATAAGACTGTAATTCTGCCATGAATTTTTGAAAAATAATCAAGCAGTTCTTTTAAATTATAAATTCCTGCATCAGTTATGAGGATATAATCAACTATTTTTCTTTCTTTAAATCCAGCCATATTTAGATAATCTTCAAAATCATCTATATGGAAGGCTGTTCCTCCACCTTGATATAACTTCAGTGTCTCATAAATTTTTTGTCTATTTTTTGTTGGTAAAATACTTATATTTGTGTCTGAAAAATTTATTACTCCAACATTTGAACCGTTTTCAATATAGTTTCTCGCAATAGAGAATCCACACAGCACTGCATAAGAAAGAGTTACATCAGGATGACACATGCTTCCAGATGAGTCCATGATTATTACTGCGTCTGGAAGCATTCTTTCTCCATATCCATCAAATCCCTCAAATGAGTATTTTTTTGCAATTCCGGGAATTACTTTTCCATAGCTTTCAACAGGACTGTAAAGATCCATACTTTCTTCTAAATCAAAATCTTTTATTTCAGATGGATAAAGAGAGCCATCTCTGAATATTGATTCAATATAAATTGTATAATCCATAGCTCTTGTTTCATACCATTTTATATCAGGTTTTTTAAAATCCTGTAGCTGAGACTTCTCGCCTGGGCTTATTCCTGGTTCAATCTCCTTAAATAACTCCTTTAATGCAAGTATGTAATCATGCAGATCAAGCTCTTTTGCAAGACTCATAAGTGCTCTTTTTATTTCCTGAGGATTTATATCCTTCAGGGAAAAGATACTAAAAGGAATAAATATCTCTTCATCCACAAGATCCTTTATAATTGAGGCAAATTTTTTAATATTTGTTTTTAATGCTGAAGTAGTTGTATTTAAAAAATCAATCTCTAAGAGATTTTTCAGTTTTTCTTTAAGTTCTTGCTCTAATAAAATCTCTCCAAAATTTAAACCAGTAACTTCTTTATAGAAAAATCTTATTAGTCTGTCAGCTTTACCCTTTGGAGGAATTTCTCTATAGGAATCCACAATCTCAAATAATTCCTTGTTTATTATCAGATCAAGATTTACAACCACATCATCATAAAGATTTCTTATTTCTGTTTTATTTTGAATCTCACCAAGATAGTAATTTTCAAGAATAACTGTTCTAAGATCATATGGATGTTTTATCCAGTGGTTTAGCTCATGATGAAAAACACCAAGCAAAGCATTAGAAGAAAGCTTTTTCACAGCTTCTTTACCTATGATGATTTTATATTTTCCTGAAAAATTAATTTCACTTATATCAATATCAGAAAATTCTACTTTAAGAATTGGTGGATAAAGTAAGTCTTTTCTTGCTTTTTTAAATATTTTATTGATATATTCTTTCACTGAAGACCTCTTAAAAAAGCTTTGAATAAAGGATGATGCTGTTTTTCAGCAATTTCTTTAACCTTTTTAAATTCTCCCTCTTTAAATGCAAAATAAAGCTCTATCTGATAATCTCTCTGCTCATTCCATCTTTTTCTTACATCATTTATTAATTCAGTGATTGCGTGAAAACTATCAGATGTAGCCTTTTCAATCTCTCTTGCTTCACTTATTTTTTTATCACTTATACTAACTCTGTGCCATAAAGAATATGGAATGACACTTAAAAAATGTTCTAAATTTACTTCATTTTCTTGACTCAGCCATGCAAGAGCTTTTGCATATTTTAAAAGACTTTGTTCAGCTCTGTTTGAAATACTGTAAAGATCTGAGCAAATATAATTGTAGTAATGACAACCGTGGCATCTTGAAAAATCCTTAACAGTTGAGTATTGGCAATAAACTTCCTGTGTTATATAGTCAAGAAATAACTCTGTATCCTCTGAAAGCTTAATTTTAGCTATTTCTGATTTTATTTCAGCAACTTCTTCCTTTCTAGGTATCTGTATTTCTATGCCTTGACTGATAAATCTTTTTTCAACTTCTTTTTTAAAATCTTCAGTAATTTTATCTATAAAATCTGCCACAGTGTCTGCTTCATAAGTGTAATTATGAGAAAGAATAAATTTTATTATCTCCTCTGTTAGATGAGGCTCTCTTAGAAGACTGTCATCAATTCCTCTTCTTATTACTCTTTTTCTTAATGGATGAAGACTTCCTGTTTCAACAGCAATATCAAATCTATCACTGAGTGGAGGTATAAGTTTTGTTGTGCCTGTATCATGATAGTTAATTGTTGCTAAAAAAGCTTTTGGAGTTTTACCTATAAGAGTTTCACCTCTGTAACTCCATATATTTCTGTCAACTTCATTAAGAATCATATTTTGTTTTCCAACAGGAAGACGATTTATCTCATCAATAATAACAACTGGAGAATAAGGAACTGTTTTCCATCTGATAATTTCTTTGCCTTCTCTTTCAAGAACTCCAAGATCAAGCACTGCCTTTATTTTTTCTTCTGTCTGTTCAGGATGCCCATGAATTGTTGTAGCCTGAACAAACTCAAGAGGAAGTCCTTTAATTAAAGAAGCCAATCTTTCAGATGATGTTGTTTTCCCACTTCCATATCCTCCAAAAATAAGCTCCTTTCCATCAACTAATAAAGTAATAATGCCGAATAATACTAAAGGGTCATAAAATTTGTCATTTAAATACAAAGTTTCCTCTCCAAGATATAAATAACATGCAACAGTATCATAAAGTTTTAGAATTTTTTTCTGCATAATTTTATTTTAACTTTATAGTTGCTGAATTGAAAAATTTTATACGGCAAATTTAGAATATAGTATTCTTTGTAGTATTCTTTGAGGTTGAATAATTGCTTTCAGAACCGGAAAAAGAGATTGCAAAAAGATTTATAAAGGAACTCACCCCATCAGAAAAATACATTTTTTTGAATAAACTGCAAGAAGCTATTTATATAAAAGGCTATTCAGTAGATGAAGCTCTCTTTTATTATTGTTATTTTTTTACACTTAAAGAAAGACTCAGAGCTATAACACCATACAGAAAAAATGGTTTTTTAAGATACATTTTTGCTGAAGGTTTAAAAGATATTGAAGATTCAATTAAAATTTACGAAGAAAGGCTTGAAAAAAGGAAAATCCAAGAAATTCAGGATAAGAAAAAAATAAAATAAAAGATTAACTTTTTGAAAAAGCTTCAATAATATAAAGGGTTCAGCTCTTTATTTATGAGAATTTTATATGAAGTTTCCAGTATGCTCTTATTTCGTCCTTTACATTTTTTGGCAAAGGAACATAATCAAGCTTTTTTGCAGTGTTATCACCATTTTTGAATGCCCAGTCAAAGAATTTTATAACTGATTTATTAACATCTTACAGCAGGAAACTGAAGAAGTCCAGACTTTTCAGGTTCTTCAGGCTTAAGTGGCATATCAGAGGCACCAAAATGAACTGTTCTCTCTGTAATCTGTCTTATACCTCCGCCAGAACCAATTGACTGATAATTAACCTTAATGCCTGTGGCTTTGTGATAATCATTAGCCCAGCTTGAGTAAAGTGGATAAGGAAATGCTCCATTGAGCATTTCAGCAGAGATTGATTGAAGCATAATAGAATAAACATTACTGCAATTACAATAAGAAACTTACTTAAAACTACACTTTTTAAACGTCCCATAAGTCCTCCTTTGAAAAATTTTTAATCTTTAACTATAGTATAGAATTTCAATGTTACAGAAAATTAAAATGATGTTAAATTTTTGTTACAAATTTGTTTTTTGAATATCAGTTGTTTGATTGTATATTTTTTATGGTTAAATATAGAATTCAATCCTAAAATTGTTATAATAGCAAAAGATGGTAAGGAGGCAAGAATGGGAATTTTAGATAATGAACTAAGAAAATTAAAAGAAAAGATATTAATACTTGGATGTCTTGTAGAGGAAGGAATAAGAAAGGCAGTTAAAGCACTGATAGAAAGAGACAACGAATGTGCTAAACAGGTTATATCAAGAGACAATCTTATTAATGGTCTTGAAGTTGATATAAATGAAGAATGTATTAGACTCATTGCACTAAAGCAGCCTATGGCTAAGGATTTGAGATTTATAACCACTGCAATGAAGATATGCACAGACCTTGAACGTATGGGAGATTTAGCAGTGAATATCGCAGAAAGAGCAATTGAACTTGCACAGGAGCCTTTTTTAAAACCCTTTGTGAATATTCCTAAAATGGCTGATATAACCGAAAGCATGGTTGAGGATGCTATTGATGCTTTTGTAAAAGAAGATGTGGATTTATGTTATGAAGTTATTAAAAGAGATGACCAGGTTGATGAATTATTGAAAAATAATCATAATGAACTATTTGGACTTATGATAAAAAATCCAGATATTATTCCTCTTGCCCTTAAAAGAATGTTTATAGCGAAATATCTTGAGAGAATATCAGATCATGCAACAAATATTGCAGAAATGGTAATTTATATGGTAGAAGGTAAGATGCTCAGACAAACATTTGTAACAGAAGAAATTCATAAACTTTGTTTAGAAGATTTTATGTCAAGGCAGAAATAGAAAATCAATGCAACAAACACCTGACCATATGTCCAGAGGTTACTTCATGAAGATACAGCGGCTCAGTTATACAGTCATTTCTTTTATAGCTACATCTTGGGTAAAACACGCATCCTTCTGGCAAATTTTTAAGGTCTGGAATATTTCCAGGAATTCCTTCTATTTTTTTGCCTTCTCTGGGCAAACAGTTCAAAAGAGCTTTAGTATAAGGATGTAAAGGATTTTTAAAAATTTCCTCAGTTGAACCCATTTCCATAATCCTGCCTGCATATAGAACCATAACCCTATCTGCATATTCACCAAGTATGTTAATGTCATGGGTTATTAAAAGCAATGATCTGTGTTCTTTTTTAACAAGCAGATAAAGAAGATCAAGAATTTCCTCCTGCACAGTTACATCCAGTGCAGTTGCTGGTTCATCAGCTATAATAAGTTCTGGTTCACATACAACAGCCATTGCTATCATTACTCTCTGTCTCATTCCACCTGAAAGCTGATGAGGAAAACTGTTAAATATATGAGATATTTTTAGTTTCTGGAATAACTCTTTTGTTTTTTTAAAAGCTTCTTTTTTGGATATCTGGTAATGATAAACAAGCATCTCTGCGACCTGATATCCAACTTTAAGAACAGGATTCAAAGAAGCCATCGGATCCTGGAATATACAAGAAATCTCTTTTCCCCGTAATTTTCTAATTTCAGATGTATTAAGCTTCAAAATATCTTTTCCTTGAAATATTAATCTACCTTTAATTCTGAAAAAGTCAGGTAAAAGATTTATCATCGATAGTCCGGTGAGAGTTTTCCCGCTACCACTTTCTCCGACAATAGAAAATATTTCGCCTTTTTCAATGCTAAAATTAATGTTATCTATGATGAGTGAATTTTTATAAAAAATACTGAGATTTTGAACCTGCAGAAGCACTTTACTTATTTAGAGCTTCTTTAAGAGCTTTACTCATTTTAAAATTTATTACTTTCTGGGATGGGACATTAATATGTTCACCTGTTTTAGGATTTCTTGCAATTCTTTCTTGTCTTTGTTTTACTTTAAAATTGGCAAATCCTCTTATCTCAATCTTTTCGCCTCGTGATAGAGTTTCTCTCATACAATCAAAAATCATATCTATAATTGTTTCAATCTGTTTTTTTGTTAAAATGTCCACTTTTTTAGAAACCCTTTCAATTAATTCTGATTTTTTCATAAAATATCCTCCTTATCAGTTTTGTAATGTTGGCGAATATAGGTAATATACCTGTATATAAGGTAAAATCTTTTTTATTAATGATTCAGTATTTCCCTTCAATAAATCAATCAAAAGCGTTGATTTCTTTGTTACTATCTCTGGTTCACCCTTTATTTTAGCAAGTTGAGCAGCTATCTTTATAGCATAATCAAGATCACCTATCTCATCTACAAGTCCGAGTTCTTTTGCTTTTAATCCTGTGAATACTCTTCCATCTGCTATTTTTTTAATATTTTCAGCAGAAAGTTTTCTTCCTTCTGCCACAGCTTTAATAAACTGCTCATGCACATCATTTGTTAATTTTTGTAAAATTTCTTTTTCTTCATTCTGCAGAGGCTTGAAGGGTGATGTAATATCTTTGTATTTACCACTTTTTATTACCTCTGCCTTAACGCCTATTTTATCAAGCAACCCTTTTATGTTGGGAATTTCTATTAATACGCCTATTGAACCTGTAAGTGTGCCTGGATTGGCAATAATTTTTGTAGCTGGACAGGAAATATAATAACCTCCTGATGCTGCAATAGAACCCATAGATACAACAACTGGTTTAGATTTAATAGTCCTTTTTATTTCTTCATATATTTCCTGTGATGGAACAACAGCGCCTCCTGGGCTGTCAACTCTTAAAACAATAGCTTTTATTGAAGGGTCTTTCCTATATTGTTTAATTTCATCAATTGAGGTTTTAGAATCCACAATAATCCCTTTAATATTAACAATAGCCACCTTACCTGCAGCAAGGCTGCTTTCCATAATTGTTATTAAAAAGCTTATTAAAATCAAAATTCCTATAATGATGAAGAAAATTTTTAGTTTTTTATTCTTCATTTTCGTCTATCTTTTTCATGCTAAGACCAATTTTTCTTTTTTCTTTGTCTACTTTTACAACAATCACTTTTATTTCATCACCTTCTTTTACAGTTTGTTTTTTGTCAATTTCCGAATTATAAACTAGTCCTTCTGCAATACCATCAATATCAACAAATAATCCATGTTCTGTCTTCTTAATTACTCTGGCATTATAAACTTCACCAACTTTGAATTTTTCAGGAATTTCTTTAATCCATGGGTCTTCAGAAAGTTGCTTTATTCCCAGTGAAAGTTTCTCTTTTTCAGGTTCAAGATTTAAAATAACAGCATCAACCTTTTGTCCTTTTTTGAAAACTTGAGAAGGATGGTCAATGTGTTTTGTCCATGATATATCAGAAATATGAATAAGTCCATCAACTCCTTCTGGAAGTCTAACAAAAACGCCAAAATCTGTTATTGTTTTGACTTTTCCAGAAATTCTATCCCCCACTTTGTATTTTTTAGCAACAACTTCCCATGGTTTTGGTTTTAGTTGTTTAAAACTCAAAGAAATTTTTCTATTTTCTTTATCAATCTCAATAATTTTCACATTTATCCATTCGCCTACTTCTGCATAGTATGTTGGATGCTTTGGAGTTGTCCAGTCAAGTTCGCTTATGTGTACAAGTCCTTCAACTCCTTCTTCAAGTTCAACAAAAAGACCAAAATCTTCAACTCTTGTTACTTTGCCTCTTGCTTTCATACCAGGATGATATTTTTTATCAATATTTTCCCACGGATCAGGCTTTTTTTGTTTATATCCAAGTGTTATTTTTTCGTTTTCTGTATCAGCCTTTAAAACTATAAATTCATATTCCGAACCTATTTCAAAAAACTGAGAAGGATGTTTAACTTTGCTCCACGATATATCTGAAATATGTAGAAAACCATCTAATCCACCCAGGTCAACAAAAACTCCATAGTTAGTTATATTTTTTACAATACCCTTTATTTTTATCCCTTCTTTAATTTTTTCAGATATCTCTTTTTTCATTTTTTCTTTTTCTTCCTGTAGATAAGCCTTTCTTGAAAAAATTAAAGAAGTTTTAAGATTTCTCCATTGTCCATAAAGATTTTTCGGAGGTTCAATTTTTTCTATTTTTACCTTAAGGGTTTTTCCTGTATATTCATCAAGATTTCTGGGTTTTCTATTTTCAAGTAATGACGCAGGTATAAAACCATTTATACCATAAAAGGATGTTAAAACCCCTCCTTTTGTTTTTCCTGTAACCTTTACCTCAACTGGTAATGCTCTTTCATAAGCATCCATAAGAATTTCCCAACCTTTTATCTTTAATGCTCTATCTTTTGATAAAGATATTATTCCCTGTGCATCGTCTATTTTTTCAATAAAAACATCTATTTCATCTGCTTCCTTTATATTTTTCAGTTCTTCTTCTGAAAATTCATTAAGTGGGATAATTCCTTCAAATTTATATCCTACGTCTACTATTACTCCATCATTTCTTACTCCCATTATTTTGCCTTTTATAATTTCTCCTCTTTCTACATGAGAAAGTGAACCTTCATAGAGACTTTCCAATTCTTGCTTTTCACTAAGCTGATTCTGCATGATCCTGTTCCTCCTTAATTTGTAAACTTTTTAATTTTATCAAGAACTTCATCAATTATCCACTGTGGGGTTGATGCTCCTGCTGTGACTCCAATTTTTTTGGCAGATTTAAACCACTCTCTGTCAATTTCTTGAGCATCTTCTATATGATGTGTTTTTACCCCTTTCCCTCTGCAAAGATTGGCAAGCTGAGTTGTATTTGCACTGTTTTTACCTCCTACAACAATCATGACATCAACCTCTTTAGCAACCTTTTCTGTTGCTTCCAGCCTTTTTGAGGTGAAATTACATAGCGTGTTAAAAATTCTTATCTCTTCAAATTCATTAAGAGAATTTATTATTTTATTCATTATTTCTTTAACTTTTGACATTGGCTGAGTTGTTTGTTGAATTATACCAATTTTTTTATTAAGAATTGGAATTTTTTCATATTTTTTGAGTTCATTATTTGCATAATTGACTACAATGGCTTTTTCTCCAGCGTAGCTAAAAATACCTTTAACTTCCGGATGTTCCCTGTCTCCGATAATTAAAATCTGATAGTCTTCAGAAGCTAATTTTTCAGCAAGATTTTGAGCTTTTTTCACAAATGGACAGGTAGCATCAATGATTTCACATCCAAGTTGTTTTAATTCGTTAAATTTTTCTTTTGGAATTCCATGAGCTCTGATTATTAATGTTTTTATGGTTTTCTGAGAAATTTCATTTATAGGATATACGCCTAAATCTTTTAACCTTTCTACAACCTGAGGATTGTGAATTATAGGACCTAAGGTAAAAACACCATCTTTATGTTTCCGAGCAACATCAAAAGCTATGTCAATTGCTCTTTTTACTCCAAAACAAAATCCTGCCCCTTCTACCAGAACAATATTTTTTTGCATACTGTTTTTGATAATACATGATATCAAGCATCCTCTGCAACTTTTTTTAAAACAATTGAAATAACTTCTTGAAGTGTAAGCTCTGATGTATCAATATAAAAAGCATCTTTACTAATTCTTAACGGAGCATTTTCTCGTGAGCAGTCTCTTTTATCTCTTTCTATCACATCCTTCAGTGCATCTTCAAAGGTTATTTCTTTACCGGATTTTTTTAGTTGCTCAAATCTTCTTTTAGCTCTTATTTCAGGAGATGCGTCAAGATAAAATTTTTTCCATGCATCAGGGAAAACAACTGTTGTCATATCTCTGCCTTCAGCAACAATATCTACTTTTTCTGCAAAACTTCTCTGTAATGGCAGCAGAAAGTCTCTTACAACTTTTTGAGCAGAAAGCTGAGAAGTAATCTCTCCAACTTCTGGGTCTCTGATTAAATCTGAGACATCTTCCCCTGATAAAAAAACTCTCCCATTTTTATACTGGATTTTTATATTTTTAAGTTCTTTTTCTATTTCTTGCGCGGTTAGTAATGAAAAATTATCAATGTAGTTAAATTTTTTGAAAAAATAATATGCTACTGCCCTATATAAAGCACCAGTATCAAGATACTGAAAACCCAGTGTTTTTGCTATCTCCTTTGAAACAGTGCTTTTACCAGCACCGGAAGGTCCGTCAATTGCTATTACTTTTTTCACTTCTGAAGCATCTCCAGTAAATCATAAAATTCAGGGAATGATATATTAACGCAGTTTGCGTCTTTTATTGTAGTTTCACCTTCAGCAATAAGTCCTGCTATGCTTAATGCCATTGCTATTCTGTGGTCTTTATAAGAGTAAACCTCTTTGCCAATAAGCTTACAGGGACCTTCTATTTCTACTCCATCTTCAAATTCTTTTATTTTAACTCCCATTTTTTTTAACTCTGATGTCATTGCTTTGATTCTATCTGATTCTTTTGCTCTCAGTTCTTTGGCATCTTTTATAACAGTTTTACCTTCTGCCTGTGTTGCTACAATACATAGAATTGGAAATTCGTCTATTAGTCTTGGGATAATATCTCCCTGAACAGTAATACTTTTAAGCTGTGATGCACTTTTTACAAAAATATCTCCAACAGGCTCTCCTCCCTGCTCAGTTATGTTAGAAATTTCTATGATTGCACCCATGGTTTTTAAAACCTCAAAAAAACCTGTCCTTGTTTCATTGAGGTTAACCTGTTTAATTAATATTTCTGAGTTTTGCACAACACAAGCTCCTGCTATAAAAAAAGCAGCTGAGGAAAAATCATTTGGAATAGTTATATCAAGAGGATTAAGTTCATGGTCAGGAGGAAAGAGTTTTATTATGTTATCATTTATATTAATATCAATACCCATGTTTTTTAGCATTTTTTCTGTGTGGTCCCTGCTTTTGTGAGGCTCTGTTAGCGTTGTTTCTCCTTTAGCATACACTCCTGCAAGTAAAATAGCACTTTTTACCTGAGCGCTTGCTATTGGCATTTCATAGTTTATTCCTTTTAAAAAACTTCCTTTTATAACAATAGGAGGGAATTTATTTTCTGCTCTTCCCATGATATTTGCACCCATAAGTGAAAGAGGATTAATAATGCGTTTCATTGGTCTATACCTTAATGAATCATCTCCTGTAAGGACAGTAAGAAATGGCTGTCCTGCGAGTATTCCGCTTAATAGTCTTATTGTTGTGCCAGAATTTCCGCAATCAATAACATTGTCAGGTTCTTTTAAAGAATACAAACCCTTCCCGTTAACTATAATCTCTTTTGAGTCAGTTATTGCAATTTCTACACCAAGTGATTTCATTGCATTTAGACTGCTTAATGGATCTGCTGCCAAGAGAAAGTTTTTTATTCTTGACTGTCCTTTTGCTAAAGAGGCAAACATAACTGCTCTGTGAGATATGGATTTATCAGCTGGGGGTGTTATCTCCCCTCTAAGTTCTTTAGCTTTTTTAATTATTCTGTCCATATTAATCAATCTCTTCTCTTAATTTCTTTGCTTTTTCTATAAATATTTTGACTCCCTCTATCTCCTTTTTAGAGAGCATTTTTTTTATTTCTTCAAGATTTTTGGTGAAAATTTCAAGGCATTGTAAGATATTTTTATCATTCATTATGAAAATATCTCTCCAGACCTCTGGAGAACTTTTAGCAATTCTTGTTGTATCTTTAAATCCTGAACCAGCATATTTTATAAAATTTTTGTCCAGCTCTGCTACTGTATTAACCATACAAAAACAGATTAAATGAGGCAAATGACTTACAAGAGCATAGATTTTGTCATGTTGCTCTGCGCTCATAAACTCAACTACTGCACCTATTTTTAACCATAGATTAGATACTTTCTGAAGAGCTGATTTATCCGTATTTTCAGTAGGAGTTATAATAACTTTTGCTTTTTTAAAAAGGTCTGTCCTTGAATGTTCAAATCCTGTTTTGTCTGAACCAGCAATAGGATGAGTTCCAATGAAGGAGACTCCTAATGGTAAGATTGTCTCAAGAGTATTCACAATGTTTTCTTTCACGCTACCAACGTCAATAATTATTGTTCCTTTTTTAAGATAATCAAGCATTTCAATGATAATTTTTTCAAATATACCAGCAGGAGTTGCCAAAACAATAAGCTCTGCCTGAGAGGCTTCTTTTAATGAGGTTGTATAACTATCTATAATTCCAAGTTTAAAAGCTTCTTTAAGTCGCTGTTCATTTCTTCCATAACCAATAATCTTATTGACCAAGTTTTTTTCTTTTAATGCTAAAGCTAATGAACCTCCAATTAAGCCAACTCCAAGAATTGATACAGTCTTAAATCCATCCTCCATTGTTAAACTTCCCTGCCTACAGCTTTCGCAACTGCCGCAACTTTTTTCATCATCTCCTTAAACTGGTCTGGAGTAAGGGACTGCTCACCATCTGAGAGAGCTTCCTCTGGATTTGTATGAACTTCAATCAAAAGCATGTCTGCACCTGCAGCAACAGCTGCAACTGCCATCGGACTGACGAGATCACGCTTTCCCACTCCATGACTTGGATCTACTGCAACAGGAAGATAACTTAAGGATTTCAAAAGAGGAACAGCACTAAGATCAAGAGTATTTCTTGTAGCTGTTTCAAAGGTTCTAATACCTCTTTCACAGAGTATGACTTTTTCATTTCCTCTTGAAAGAATATATTCTGCTGCCATGAGGAGTTCTTTTATTGTGGCAGACATTCCTCTTTTAAGCAAAACTGGTTTGTCTACTGAACCTGCTTCCATAAGAAGTTTGAAATTTTGCATATTTCTTGTGCCGATTTGAAGAATATCAACATAATCAATCATTACATCTATGTCCCTCGGATCCATTATTTCGCTTATTACAGGAAGTCCTGTTTTTTCCTTTGCTTCTGCTAAGTACTTCAATCCTTCCACTCCAAGTCCTTGGAAAGAGTATGGTGATGTGCGAGGTTTAAATGCTCCGCCTCTTAGAAAAGTAGCACCTGCAGATTTTATTTTTTCAGCAATATTAATGAGAGTGACTCTATTTTCTACAGCACAGGGACCTGCTGCAACATGAACTCTTTTGCTACCAATTTCAAGCCCGTCAACCTTAATAATAGTATCTACTTTCTTAAACTCTCTGCTTGCAAGTTTATATGGCTTAAGAATTCTTACTACTTCTTCAACATAAGGGATTGCTTTTATTGCATTTTCTTCATCTTCTGTTATTTTTGATGTATCTCCAATTACACCAATGATTGTTCTTTCAGTTCCTTTTGAAATATGCGGTTTTAATCCTTTTAATTCAAGTTTTTTTACAATTTTTTCAATCTGCTCATCGGTTACATCTGGTCTTAATACAATAATATCCATATTTTAACCTCCAAAAATTTTTTTAAATGCTTTAATAAAAGCTTTATTTTCTTCAGGCAACCCTATAGTTACTCTTATTTGTTTTGGTCCTACAGGTCTCACAATAACTCCCTGTTTTAGAAGAAAATTAAAAACTTCATTTGATGCAGTATTTTCAGGTAAAACTATATAAATGAAATTTGTTTGAGAAGGTAAATATTTAACAGATGAAATTTTGTCAAGCTCTTTATATAGATACTCTTTACCTCTTTCATTTATTTCAAGCACTTCTTTTAAATGTTTTTCATCTTTTAAGGCAGCTTCTGCTGCAATCTGAGCTACGGTATTAGTGTTAAAAGGCTCTCTGATTCTGTTCATTTCTGTGATGATTTCTTTTTTTGCAATTCCGTAACCTATTCTCAAACTCGCAAGTCCATATGCCTTTGAAAATGTCCTTAAAATTAGTATATCTTTGCCTTCCTTAAAATATCTTAAACTATCAGGATATTCAGAGTCTGTAACATATTCATAATAAGCCTCATCCATGATAATTAGTATATTTTCTGGAAGAGCCTTAATAAATTTTTCAAACTCATTTTTGTAGTTTATAGTGCCTGTTGGATTATTTGGGTTAGCTATGAATATAATCCTTGTTTTATCTGTTATTTCATTAAGCATTTCTTCAAGGTCATGTCTCCAGTCTTTCAATGGTACTTCCTTTGCAACTCCTCCCTGCGATATTACACTCATCGCATAAACAACAAAAGATGGGTTAGCCATAATTGCTTCATCTTTTGGACCTATGTATGTTCTTACTGCAATATCTATAAGCTCATTTGAACCATTACCAAGAATTATCTCATCATGTGTTAGAGTTGTTCCTTTTTTTGCAAAAAAATCACATAAAGCATTTTTTAGATAGTATCCGCTTCCTTCTGGATATCGTGCAAGCTCAACTGGATTGGATATTAAATCTTTAATTGCTTCAATAACTTTTGGTGAAGGGCCAATAGGATTTTCATTAGAAGCAAGTTTTATGCATTCTTTTATCCCGAGTTCTCTCTCAACTTCTTTAATTGGCTTACCTGGTATATATGGTTGAATCTTTTGTACATAAGATAATGGTTTAATCATAAGAGTTCCTCCATTTATTTAAAAATTGGATATGAACCAAGATGGACAAGTTCTATACAGTAGTTCTTTACCTCTTCAAGGGTTTTAAGAACCTTTTTATCTTCAATATGTCCGATAAAATCCACAAAAAATATGTATTCCCACTTTCGCATTTTTGCTGGACGAGATTCTATCTTTGTGAGATTTAACCCTGACTCCTTGAAAGGTTTCAAGGCATTGTAAAGTGTTCCAGGTTTATCTTGAAGTGAGAACATTATAGAGGTTTTATCAGAATCTGTTTTATTTGGAAAAGTTTTAGCAAGTATAAAAAACCTTGTATAATTGTTTTTGTAATCTTCTATGTATTTTGCAACAAATTTAAGTCCGTAAATATTTGCTGCAAATTCACTTGCTATTGCTGCTGTTTCTTCATTCAAAGAAGCTTGTCTTGCTGCCTCAGCAGTAGATGTAACATCATAAACTGGAATTTCAGGCATATTTTTGCGTAACCACTCTCTGCATTGCGCTCTTGCATGAGGATGTGAATATATTTTCTTTATTTTCTCTTTTTCTCCTGTAAGAGAGAGTAGATTGTGAGTTATTGGTATTATTATTTCTCCAGCAATCTTTACTTCATACTGCATAAACATATCAAGAGTATAGGTGACAGTTCCCTCATTTGAGTTTTCTATTGGTACAACACCGAATTTTGTTAAGCCTTTTTCTACAGATTCAAAAATATTTTTAATATTGTCCTCTGGCTCAAATTGTGCAAAGCTTCCAAAATACTTTATTGCTGCAAGATGAGTAAATGTTCCTTCAGGACCGAGATAAGAAATTTTTTGTGATTCCTGAAGAGCAAGAGTTGCTGAGAGAATTTCTCTGAAAAGAGTTTTAATTACTTCATCAGAGAAAGGTCCTTTATTCAGTTTTAGAATTTTATCTATGATATTTTTCTCTCTTACAGCGTCATAGAAGGAGAGTCCCTGATTTTTTTTAATTTCCGCTATTTCTATAGCGAGTTTTGCCCTTTCGCTTAAAAGTTTAAGAATTTCTCTATCAATTTTGTCAATTTTATCCCTTAAATTCTGTAGTCTTTCATTTTCCATTTTTTATTCTATCATAGAATATGATAAAATTTTAAAATTATGACAAAACACAAAAATAATCTTATGGATAGGATATTAAATTGGATAGCTTCTCATGATGATGAGCCTCCATATCTTCTTCTTGACAGAGAAATACTAAAAGAAAAAATTTCACTGATTGGAAGAGGAATTAAAAACTCAAAAGTTTTTTATGCTGTCAAAGCTAATCCAGATATAGAGGTCATTAGGTATTTAAACAGTTTTAATGTGGGTTTTGAAATAGCTTCAGAGGGAGAACTGGCAATTTTAAAGCAGTTGAATGTTGAGCCTGAAAGAATAATAACGAGTAATCCTGTAAAAACTTTTAAATTTCTTAGAGAAGCTGCTGAGTATGGTATTGATTATTATGCGTTTGATTCCATAGCAGAAGTTGAAAAAATTGCTAAATATACCCCGAATAAAAAAGTTTATATAAGATTGTCCGTTCCAAATGAGGGAAGTGAATGGCCATTGAGTAAAAAATTTGGAGTTGAGATGGAAGAAGCAGTACAGTTACTTATTTACGCTAAACAAAAAGGACTTGAGCCTGTAGGAATAACATTCCATGTTGGTTCTCAATGCAGTAATGTTTATAATTGGTATACAGCAGTACACAAATCAGCACAATTAAAAGAGCTTATCCAAAAAGCTGGAATTGAAATAAAAATGCTGAATATTGGTGGTGGATATCCCATTGAATACACAAAAAAAGTTCCTTCTATAGAAACGATAGAGACAAAAATTAACTCTCTTCTTGAAGAATATTTTCCTGATACAGAAATTTTTATTGAGCCTGGTAGAGCTGTTGTAGGAGATGCCGGAGTTTTTGTGTCAAGAATTATTGGCAAGGCTCAGAGAGGAGATGAAAATTGGCTTTACATAGATGTTGGTGTTTTTAATGGATTAATGGAAAGTATAGGAGGCATTAAATATCAGTATATTGTAGGAAGCAGAGGAGAAGAAAAAAACTGGATCATTGCAGGACCAAGCTGCGATAGTTTTGATGTGATAGACAGAGGTGTTGTTCTTCCTGAGCCAGATGTTGGAAGCCTCATTCTTATTCTTTCTGCAGGTGCATACACAATATCTTATGCCTCAGAGTTTAATGGCTTTTCAGTACCAAAGACATTTTTAATTTAGGAGGTATATCATGATTAAATTTTTTGAGAAAGACCCTTATGCTCCAATACAGTACGTATATGAAGTGGAAAAGGTTCTTTATAAGGGCAAAAGCAAGTTTCAGGAAATAATGGTTTTTGAAAATCCTTATTTTGGAAGGATTCTTGTGCTTGATAATGTTGTCCAGCTTACTGAAAGAGATGAGTTTATTTATCATGAAATGCTAACACATGTTCTTATGCATGCTCATCCAGAAGCAAAAAACGTTGCAGTGATAGGAGGTGGGGATGGTGGTGCAGTAAGGGAAGTTCTTAAACATGACTGCGTTAAAAAACTTTACTTTATTGAGATTGATGAAGAGGTAATAAATGTTTCAAAAAAATTTTTCCCATCTGTTTCCTTAACCATAGATGACCCAAGAGTTGAGATTAGGTGTATGGATGGAGCAGAGTTTATAAAAGAGATGAAAAACTCTCTTGATGTTATAATTGTTGATTCAACAGATATAATAGGTTTTGCTAAGAGTCTTTTTACAGTGGAGTTTTTCAAGTTTGTAAGAGACGCGCTCACTGAAAACGGAATGTTTGTAACACTTTCAGAATCTCTTATATTTCATAAAGAACTTGTATATGAAGTGCAGAATTCTATGAAGCTCATATTCCCAATTGTTGACCTTTATACTGCAAGTATAGCAACTTATGCTGGAAACTGGTGGAGCTTTTCTGTTGGTTCAAAATTTTTAAACCCTCGCGAAATAAGAAAACCTGTAAAAATAGAGACCAAACTTTATACAGCAGATTTGCATAAAACATGTTTTTTACCATTAGATATTTATAAAAAACTTTTAAATAAAGAGCTTAACTGGTAGAATATTTGACTTTTTTAATGTTATCGTGGTAATTTTAAACATTAGCACTTAAATATGAGGAGTGCTAAAATGACAGATATGATGCTTAATGAAAGAACTAAAAAAGTGCTCTACGCTGTTGTGGAAAGTTATATTGAAAAACCTGAGCCTGTTGGTTCACGTTATATTATGAAAAAATATGGATTTGATGTTTGTTCTGCTACGATAAGAAATATAATGTCAGATTTAGAAGATGCGGGTTTTCTCTTTCAACCACATACTTCAGCTGGAAGGGTGCCAACAGATAGAGCTTATAGATTTTATGTTGACTACATATTTCAGAGAAATTTGCTTTCTCAATCATTAGAAATAAAAAGATTCATAGAGAGTTTAACAAAAAAGTTGAAAAAACTCAGAAACAACATGAATTCTCTCTTTTTAGAAACAACCCAGAGTTTATCTCAGGCTACCAAATATCTCGGTTTAGCTATTTTACCAGCAACAGAAAAGACCTCTCTGCATAGAGTAGATTTTATAAAATTTAAAGATGACTTTGTAATCGCTGTTGTTGTAAATGATAAAGGTATTGTTAAGAATAAAATCATAAAAGTTTATTCTGAAATAACCCAGCAAGAACTTAATAGGCTTGCTGATTTTGTTAATAGAAATTATTACGGAAAAACCATTGATGAAATACGACATGATCTGCTTGTTAGAATAAGAAAGGAAAAAATTTTCTGGGATAAATTAATCTCAAAGATTTTAAAAATGTGTCAGGAAGCCTTATATTTCACAAGAGAAGATGTTTATGTGTCTGGATTTTATCACATAATGCACTTGCCAGATTTTTCTGATATAGAAAAGCTTAAAGAGATTGCAAAAACCATACAAAACAGGCATCTTTTATTTAAACTTTTTGAAAATATTTCTGAAGATGATGAGATTAAAGTAATCATAGGTGAGGAAAATCCCATAGAGGAATTTAGAGGTTTTAGTATAATTGCTTCACCATATAAAGAAAAAGATAAGTCACTTGGTATTATTGCCCTTGTTGGTCCAAAGAGAATGAATTATCAAAGGGCAATTATGTTAGTTAATGCCTTTGCAAGGTCATTAACCAGAGCACTTTCAGATTAGGAGGGATGTTTAATGGAGGAAATAAAAAAAGATATATCTACTGAAAACAAAGAATCTGAAGGAATTTCTTATGAGGCTTCAGCAATTGAAGATAAACCGAAAGATGTTATTGAAAATCTTCAAAATGAGCTGTCTCAACAGAAAGAAAAATACCTGAGACTGTATGCCGAATTTGAAAATTACAAAAGAATGATTCAAAAAGAAAGAGAGGAATTAATAAATTATGCTAATGAGAAACTAATCAAAGATTTATTGCCAGTTATAGATAACTTTGAATTAGCTATTAAACACTCAGGTAGTAATCTAAATTCTGAATGGCTTGAAAGCATGAAAAAAGGTGTTGAGAATGCATTGAAAGAATTTTTACGAATATTAGAAAAATACGGAGTAAAACAAATTGAAACAGTTGGACAGATTTTCAATCCTGAAGTACACCATGCTGTATCAACAGTTGAGAAAGAAGACATGGAAGATAACATCATTGTAGAAGAATTACGCAAAGGATATTTATATAAAAATAAGCTACTAAGAGAACCCTTAGTAGCTGTTTCTAAGAAATCTAAACCCTCTGAAGAGGGAGTTTCTTTACACCCATTGGGTGTTCAGAATGACAGAATTAAAAAGGAGGATTAATTATGGGGAAAGCAATAGGAATAGACCTTGGTACAACTTTTTCAGTTGTAGCAGTTGTCATTGGAGGAGAGCCAGTTGTTATACCAAATCAGGAGGGGCAGAGAACAACACCCTCTGTTGTAGCCTTTACTGACAAGGGGGAAAGACTTGTAGGACAGGTTGCAAAAAGGCAGGCTATAACAAATCCTGAAAATACAATTTTTTCAATAAAAAGACTGATGGGCCGAAAATACAACTCTCAGGAAGTTCAGGAAGCAAAAAAGAGACTTCCTTATAAAATTGTTGAAGCTCCTAACGGTGATGCCCATGTTGAAATAATGGGGAAGAGATACTCTCCTCCTGAAATCTCTGCAATGATACTTCAGAAGCTTAAACAGGCTGCGGAAGACTATCTTGGAGAACCTGTTACAGAGGCTGTTATTACAGTGCCTGCTTATTTTGATGACAGTCAGCGCCAGGCAACAAAGGATGCAGGAAGAATTGCAGGACTTAATGTGTTGAGAATAATAAATGAGCCAACTGCTGCAGCACTTGCTTATGGACTTGACAAGAAAAAGGAAGAAAAAATAGCTGTATATGATCTTGGTGGTGGAACATTTGATATCTCAATTCTTGAGATAGGAGAAGGAGTTATTGAAGTAAAAGCAACAAATGGAGATACCTATCTTGGTGGAGATGATTTTGATATACGGGTAATGGACTGGCTAATAGAAGAGTTTAAGAAACAGGAGGGAATAGACCTAAGAAAAGACAGAATGGCGCTTCAGAGGCTTAAAGAGGCAGCAGAGAGAGCAAAAATAGAGCTCAGTTCTGCTATGGAAACAGAAATTAACTTGCCATTCATAACTGCAGATGCTTCCGGTCCAAAGCATCTGCTTATGAAACTTAGCCGTGCAAAACTTGAGCAGCTTGTTGATGACCTCATTCAAAGAAGTCTTGAGCCTTGTAAAAAGGCACTTTCTGATGCAGGACTTTCTACGTCTCAGATAGATGAGGTAATACTTGTTGGTGGACAGACAAGAACACCAAAGGTTCAAAAGGTTGTTCAGAATTTCTTTGGGAAAGAGCCTCACAAAGGCGTAAATCCAGACGAAGTTGTAGCAGTTGGAGCAGCTATTCAGGCAGCAATTCTAAAAGGAGAGGTAAAAGAAGTTTTACTTCTTGATGTAACACCTCTTTCACTGGGAATTGAAACACTTGGGGGTGTATTTACAAAGATTATTGAGCGTAACACAACTATACCTACCAAGAAATCTCAAATATTTACAACCGCTGCTGATAATCAAACAGCAGTTACAATTAAGGTATATCAGGGCGAAAGAGAAATGGCAGCTGACAATAAACTTCTTGGTGTATTTGAGCTTGTAGGAATTCCGCCTGCACCAAGAGGAATTCCTCAGATAGAAGTTGCTTTTGATATAGATGCCAATGGAATTCTTCATGTTTCTGCAAAGGATCTTGCTACAGGCAAAGAACAGTCAATAAGAATCACTGCTTCAAGCGGGCTTACTGAGGAAGAGATTAAGAAAATGATTAGAGATGCTGAAGCACATGCAGAGGAGGACAGACGTAAAAAACAGCTTGCTGAAGCAAGAAATGAAGCGGACAATATGATATACACTGTTGAGCAAACATTAAGAAACATAGGTGATAGAGTTTCAGAAGATGAAAAGAAAAGAATAGAAGAAGCAATTGAAAAATGTCGTAGAATAAAAGATACGAGCAACGATGCAAATGAGATAAAAGCATCTGTGGAAGAATTAGCCAGAGCTTCTCATAGAATTGCTGAGGAACTTTACAAAAAAGCAGAAGCATCCCAGCAAGGAGCAAGTAGTGCAACACAGTCTAAAAAAGAAGAAGATGTAATTGAAGCTGAGGTAGAGGATAAAGATAATAAATGAAAGATTACTACAGCATTCTTGGAGTAAGCCGGGATGCCTCTCAGGAGGAAATAAAAAAGGCATTCCGGCGCCTTGCAAGAAAATATCATCCTGATTTAAATCAGGGCGATAAATCCGCAGAAGAAAAGTTCAAAGAAATAAACGAAGCATACGCCTGCCTGGGTGATCCTGTTAGAAGAGCTAACTATGATAGATACGGAACACCAGAAGGACCTACGGGCAATGGATTTGGATTTGAGACTTACACAACATTTACAGACATTTTTGAAGATATATTTGAAGGATTTTTTGGAAGTTTCGGGTTCAGAAAAAATAAACCTACAAAAGGCGCTGATTTAAGATATGACATTACAATTACTCTTGAAGAAGCAGCCCGAGGAGTTGAAAAAACAATTAAATTCTCTCGTTGGGAAACATGTGGAACATGTAATGGTTCCGGAATAAAACCTGGTAGTGAGCCAATTATATGTTCATCCTGTGGTGGTAGCGGATATATCAGATACAATCAAGGATTTTTCTCAGTATCAAAGACATGTTCAAAATGTGGTGGAACTGGAAGAATTATTAGAGATCCCTGTTTTGATTGTGCAGGAACTGGAAAAATAAAAGTTGAACATGAATTAACAGTAAAAATTCCAGCTGGTGTTGATTCAGGAAGTAAATTAAAGGTTAGTGGAGAAGGAGAAATAGGAGAATTTGGCGGTCCAAGAGGTGATCTTTATATTTTTGTTAATGTTAAAGAACATGAATTTTTCAAGAGAGAAGGAATAAATATTTATTGTTCAGTTCCCATTTCATTTGTCAAGGCAGTTTTTGGCGGAGAAGTGGAAGTTCCTACACTTGATGGGAAAGAAAAAATAGAAATACCACCGGGAACTCCATCAGGCAGAGTGTTTAAGCTCAAAGGTAAAGGACTTCCAAGGGTAGGAGGTACTCACAGAGGAGATCAGATTATAACTGTTTATATTGATGTTCCAAAGAAGCTCAATGAACGTCAGAGAGAACTTCTTGAAGAGTTTGCCAGAGTATCAGGAGAAGAAATAAAAAAGAGTTCAAAAGGCTTGAAAGATAAATTAAAAGACATTTTTTCAATGTAGAATGTTATCGGCTTTGTTTTAGGAGATATATGAAGAGGAATAATTTTATATTTCTTTTTTTTATATGTTGTATTTTAGTTTTTATATCTTGCTCACAAAAAAGTGAAACAACTTCAAAATCTGTAATTTCAGTCTATACAAGCTTTTATCCTCTTCAGCATTTCACAAAATGGATAATGCCAGAAGTTCAGGTTCAAGAATTAATTCCTTCTCAAGTAGACCCGCATAATTTTGAACCTTCTTTAAAGGATATTCAAAAGCTTTATAATGCAAACATGGTAATATATCTTGGGGATACAGATATTGACCGATGGATAAACAAAATAAAAGATGAGCTTACTTTAAAAGGGGTAAAAGTAGTAAGACTTCAAGATTATATTGCATTTAAAAAATATTCATCAGACAGTGAAGTAGATCCCCATGTATGGTTAGATCCTATTTTAGTTTTGGAAATTATTAAAGTAATAAAAGATAAGGCTCTGGAAGTTTTTCCTGATAAAAAAGATATATATGAGAAAAACTTTTCCCTATACAGTGAAAAACTTAAAGAGCTTGATAATGAATATAAAAAAATTCTGTCAAACTGTTCATTGAAAGATGTGATTGGAAGTCATGAATTTTTAAACTATCTTAGTACCAGATATGGATTTAATTTTCATTTTATTGTGCATGAACCTGAAGAAGAACCACCATTAAAGAAGATTCAAAAAATGAAAAATTTAATAAAGAAAAATTCTATTGAATATATTATCTGTGAAGCAGAGGGGCAAAAGATTGCTAAAACTTTATCAGAGGAAACAGGCCTAAAGATTTTAAATTTCAATACATTTCATCAAGTATCTGCAATAGATTATTTTCAGGCAATGAGAGAAAATCTTAAAACTTTAAAAACTGCTTTAAACTGTAAATGAAAGCTATAACTTTAAAAGATGTTTATTATTCTTTTGACAGTATTTTTGTGCTTGAAAATATTAACCTTGAAATAGAGGAACGATGCTATCTTGGAATAATAGGTCCAAATGGAGCAGGAAAAACCACTTTGCTGAGGTTAATATTAGGCATAATAAAACCTAACAGAGGTGAGGTATTAATTTATGGACAGAAGCCACAGGAGTATTTAAAATCAGAACTTATTGGCTATCTACCTCAGAGAATATCTCAGACAATCTATGAGTTTCCATTAACAGTGGAAGAAGTTGTTAAAAGTGGATATGAAAAAATTAAAAAGGAAAATCTTGATTGGGCATTGGATGTTTTCAAAATTTCTCATTTAAAGAAAAAAATCCTCAGAGAACTTTCTGGAGGACAGCGGCAGAAAGCATTTCTTGCCAGGGCTGTTGCTTCACGTCCAAGAATTTTAATTCTTGATGAACCAACGACAGGCATAGACACTTATTCAATGGAGGAGTTACTTAAAATACTTGAGACTCTTAACCGAGATTTTGGAATTACAATAGTTGTAGTTACTCATGATATAGGGACTTTTGCTCATGAAGCCAAATGTATTCTTTGTTTGAATAGAAGAGTTGTATGTCTCGGAGAACCCCAGAAAATTCTTAAAGATGAACATATGGCTATGTTATATCCTGAACACACTGTTTTCCCGCATAAAAATGCTTGACATTTTTGAATTCAACATAATAAAAAGAGCTTTTATAGTTGTTAGTTTTATAGCAACTTTAGCTCCGATTTTTGGAATTTTTCTGCTTTTTCGTAAATATGCTTTTTTTGCAGACACCATTGCTCATGTAGGTTTTTTAGCCCTTGCATTAAGCCTTTTTTTCAAAATAAACTCCCTTGTTTTACTTATTTTATTAAGCATTGGTGTTTCTATTTCTGTTGAATACTTCAGGACTAAAGGCAGACTTCCAGCAGAAGGTTCTCTTTCATTTTTTCTTTATTCAGGGGTTGCCCTTTCAGTGGTTTTTATAACTTTTTCAGGCAGTACTGGTTCAATAATGAACATACTCTTTGGAAGTCTTTCTACCGTGACAAAGGAAGATGTATATCTTATTCTTGCTGGAAGTTTTGTATGTGGAATTTTTATTTTAAAATACTATAAAAAACTTATTAATTTTTGCATTGATGAAGAACTTGCTCATGCATCAGGAGTTAATATAGCACATATTAAAATGCTTTTTGCCATTACTGTTGCGTTATCAATTTCTATATCAATAAAAACAATGGGTGCTTTTTTAATTGGCTCCCTTATGATAATTCCACCCCTAATTACTATGCAAATATGCAAGAGTTTTAAAAATACAGTTATTGCCTCAATTATTATTTCTCTTTTGTCGTCTTATTCAGGGATTTTTCTTTCTTTTTACTCAGGGATTCCTCTTGGTGCATCCATTTCAACTATTTTGATTGTTTTTTTTGTGATTTCTTTTATTATTAAGGTAGTTAAGTTTAAATGATAATATTTATTTATTTTTCATTCTTTTTCTCTTCCTCTTTTTCTTTTTTCTTCAGCAGTTCTGACATCTCCTCAAGTTTTTTCATAACAATATAATTTATTGTACCTTCTGGATAAGTTCCGTCTGGTTGTAATTCACCTGCTTTAATATCAGTCAGTATCTCAAGCCCTTCTTCTGCGTATTCAATGGCATAAATATGAAATTTACCTTCATCAATTGCATTTTGTATTTCCTCTTTAAGCATTAGATGTTTAATATTCCTTCTCGGGATTATTACTCCATGACTTCCATCAAGCCCGCGAATTTTACAAAGCTCAAAAAAGCCTTCAATCTTCTCATTTATTCCACCAACTGGCTGAACATCTCCTTTTTGATCCATTGAACCTGTAACAGCAATATTCTGTTTAAGAGGGATATCTGCAATGCTACTTAAAAGAGCATATAATTCTGCACAGGTAGCACTATCACCTTCTATCATCTCATAAAGTTGCTCAAATGTAAGGGATGCGCTGAGGCTTATTGGTTTTTTTATTGCGTATTTACTCCAAAGATAGCTTGAAAGAATCATAACTGCTTTTTCATGTATCTTTCCTGACATTTTTGTTTCTCTTTCAATATTTACTATCCCAGCCTTACCAAGATATGTTCTCGCAGTGATACGAGAAGGTTTTCCAAAGCTGTAGTCTCCAAGATCAATAACAGCGAGTCCATTTATCTGCCCAACTTTTTTGCCATATGTCTCTACAATTAAAACATCCTCAAGAATTAGCTCTCTTAATTTTTCCTCTATGCTTGCTGATCTGTAAACTCTTTGTTCAAGTGCTTTATTAACATGTACAGCATAAACAACATCTTTTCCATCTTTCTTTGCCCAGAAATGAGACTCTCTTACAATGTCTGCAATAGAACTAAACTGCGTTGAGAGTTTTTCTTGATGTTCTGCCAGTCTTGAGCCATATTCAACAATCTTTGCAATAGCAGAGCGATGGAAAGGCAAAAGCTCTTCTTCCTTCTGACAGAGCGTAACAAACTGAGCATATTTTAATATGTTTTCTTTATTCCTCGGCATTCTTATATCAAAATCTGCCTTAACTTTAAATAATTCTCTGTATTCATCATCATAGTTGTAGAGTATGTAATAAAGAAACGGTGTCCCTGTGAGAATTATTTTAACATCTAAAGGAATGGGTTCAGGTCTTAAAGTAGTTGTCGTAATAAGTCTGTATTGTTCCCATACATCTTCTATTCGAATTTCTTTGCTTCGCAAAGCTCTTTTTAAGGCATCATAGGAGAAAAGATTTTTAAGAAGTGAGAGTGCATCTATTACAATGTAACCACCATTGGCTTTATGCAGTGAACCTGGTTTAATCATTGTAAAATCAGTAATTGCCATACCATACTGAATCTTATATTCAATTCTTCCAAAGAGATTAAGATATGTTGGATTGGATTCATAAATAATAGGAGCACCTTTTGTTGTAGAATTATCAACAAGAACATTAACACTGTATTTGGCAAAAGAGACATCTCTTTGAATTTTCATAAAAGGAGATATAGGAGGAACTGTCTCTTCTTGAATTTTAAAATCCTGAATATTATTGAGTATATCTTCTTTTACAGCATCAA
This sequence comes from uncultured Thermodesulfovibrio sp., assembly GCA_964614465.1. GTDB lineage: Bacteria > Nitrospirota > Thermodesulfovibrionia > Thermodesulfovibrionales > Thermodesulfovibrionaceae > Thermodesulfovibrio. Next base: position 18,340 of record CAZTLF010000009.1, on the reverse strand, counting down.
GATAATTTACAATTTTTTCATTGAAAGAATATTTCTTTTTAAGTTCTTCAATAGGTTGTTCTATTACATCAAGAGTAATTTGGCGTTCAAGTCTGAGAAGCATGTCTTTAACTATTTTTTCTGCTTCCTTAACAGCTCTTACAACATCATCAAGTTTGTCCTGGAGCATTTTACCAATCTCGTCAATTCGTTTTCTTGTGTCATGGTCAAGTGCGTGAAACTCTTCTTCTGTAAGAGGTTCTCCATCTCTTTTTACAGGAACGATTATAAGTCCTGCAAGAGCTTTGCGAATTGAAAAACCTTTTGCTTTTGCATCTTCTTCTACCGCAGAAAACCATTCTTTTTGCTTTTGCTGAAAATCTTCAAGAATTTTATTTCTCTGTTTATCATACTCCTTTGATTCAAAAGCTTTTGGAATTTCTACTTTTAGTGTATTAACAAGATTTTCCATATCTTTCTGAAATTCTGTTGCTCTACCTGCAGGTAAACTCACAGCAATTGGAGCATCAGGATTTTTAAAGTTATAAAGATAGCACCAGTCAGGCGGAACAGGTTTTTGTTTTACTTTTTCAGAAAGAAGTGCTCTTATTGCGCGCATTTTACCAGTTCCTGGGGCACCCAGAGCATATATATTAAATCCCTTTGCAGGCAAACTTAAACCGAATTCTAATGATGTAATTGCTCTGTCCTGTCCGATTGTTCCTGTAAGAGGCGAAACTTCCTGTGTTGTCTCAAAATCAAATATATTATCATCGCATTTTCTATAAACTTCATCTGCTCTAAGTTTTATTGTCATTTTCTTGCCCCCTTGTTATATTTTTTTCATATTATACCATTAAATTTTTAAATTGCTAATACTTTTGCAATGTCTGCGCCTATATTTTTATAATTAAAATAAAACTTTCGGAGAAACATATATGAAAGCATTCAATCTCTGGAAAGAAATACTTAAAGCTCCAGATAAAAATCAGCATCTATTAAAAGATGTTGAAAAGTTTGTAAAAGAAAATGCTGAGCATACTGTAATTCAGTTTGGCACATCTGGCTGGCGAGGTGAAATTGGCTCAGATTTCACAATGCAAAATGTAAGGGTTCTTACAAAGGCAATAATTGAAGCAGTAAAGTGTGAAGACCTACAGGTTCTTGATTCTTTTGGTGTAAAGTCTTTTAACGAGTTTAAAGAAAGAGGTGTTATAGTAGGACATGACAATCGTTTTCTTGGAAAAGAATTTGCATATGAAGTAATAGGAATTCTTCAATCAGAAGGAGTGAATTGTTATTATGCGGGTGAGTCTTCAACTCCAGAGTTTTCCGCTGCTATTGTTGAATCGTCTGCAGCAGCTTCAATAAATTTAACTCCGAGTCACAATCCTCCAAATTATGGAGGATTAAAACTAAATCCCTCTGATGGAGGACCTGCTCCTGAGGAATTAACTAAGCCAATAGAAAAAATTGCTAATGAACTAATGAAAAAGGCTGATTCCATTAAATCCTGCACACCTCTTGAAATAAAAAAAATAGATACTACTGAGTTATATATGAATTTTGTTAAAAAAAGAGACATGATAGACCTTGATAAAATAAGAAATTTCCTATCCAATAATCCTACTACTATAGCAATTGACCATATGCATGGTGCTACAAGAGGTAAATTAGCAAAAATACTCTCTCTTAAGCCTGGCACTTTCATATGTCTTAGAAGAGAAGATGATCCTCTTTTTGGAGGATTATCACCTGAACCAAGTGAAGAAAATCTTAAACTTGCCTTATCCCATCTAAGGGAAAATACTCTTGGATTTGCTGCAATAATTGATCCTGATGGAGATAGAGTTAGATTTGCTGATTTAAAGAGACAGATTCCTATGAATTATTTCGGTGCAATGGTTTTTTATTATCTTTATAATCACAAAGGATTAAGGGGAATTGTAGCTAAAAGCGTAGGAACAAGTAATTTTGTTAATCGCCTTGCAGAATCCTGTGGGGTTGAAGTTATTGAAACAAAGGTGGGATTTAAAAACTTTAGACCTTATCTCTTATCTGATGCCACAAAAAAAGCCATAGTTGCATTTGAGGAGTCCGACGGAATTACAATTCAGAATCATACACTTGAAAAAGACGCTCTTTTAGGAGTTTTGCTCGCTCTTGAGATGATGGCTCACTTTGGTAAAAATCTTAGTGAGTATCTTGAAGAAATAGAAAGCTTTTATGGGAAATACTACTCTGACAGAACGGGTATAGAGATTCCAAGGGAAAGTTTTGGCCCGCACATTAAAGAAAATGTTATGGAATTAGCAAAGCATTTTAAAAGTGGAGACTCCTTCAAAATAGGCAGTTTAAGGAAAAATATAGTTTCAATTAATGATATAGATGGAGTAAAGATGATTTTTGATGACCTATCATGGATAATGATAAGACCCTCAGGAACAGAACCTAAAATAAGAATTTACATTGAAACAAAGAATGAAGAAGAAAAAGAAGCACTAATGGAGGGAGCAAAAAATCTGGCCAAGAGATTATGCCTTGAAGGTATCAGATGCTTAATTTAAAATCTCCTCCAAATATCTATTGAACAGCTTAAGACTCTGTTTGTGTTTTTCAGTAAGCTCATAATCCATGTTTTTACTCCAGTAATCTAAAATCTCCTTTTCTGTCATAAAGTCTCTCAAGTAGTAATCCTTTATCATCTCTTTAAAATATTCCCTGCACTTTGTTTTTGCATAAAGCAGAGAGTTTTTAAATTCAGTATATTTACTGTAAAGCTCAGAGTCAGTCTTTGTAATCTCTTTTCTTACAATCCAGAGAGCAAAAACAAAAGGAAGTCCTGTATACTGATACCATAGGTTTGCAAGGTCATAAACTTTTTTTTCTTTATTAACTTTTCTGTATCTTAAAGCCTCATCACCAATAAGCAGAAATGATTCACCAGTATAGGCAGCAGAGGAAATATCATACAGAGGTTGAAGGTTCATAAATTTTTCAAGAATAACCCTTAACAGCATATAAGAGGTTGCAGACTGATCAGTAAGAAGAATTTTTTTGCCATCAATACTTTCCATTTCTTGGTCACTAAAAAACAACACACTTCCCACATACTTCTTAGAGCTTATACATATTCCATCTACATACTCATAAAGTTCTTGATTTAATAGATACTCCACAGAAGATGAAGGACTCACATCAATTAAATCATTTCTCAATGCCCAGTTTAGCTGAGAAGGTACTCCCTTAACAAGATGAATATCCTCTGTGAGTAACCCCTCTCTTTGAAGAACATAAAATATGGGATAGACATTGGCATACTGAATCCATCCTACTTTCAGCTTCATCCCTTTACAACTCCCATTGGTTTTAATTTTACTACCTTCTTAGCAATACCTGCATTATGAACTACATCAACAACATTTGATACATCCTTGTAAGCGTCTGGCATTTCCTCTGCAAGAGTTTCTTTGCCAGCAGATCTTACTATTATTCCTCTTTCAGCCAGCTCTTGTTTGATTGATCTTCCCTTTGCCTGCTTGATTGCCTGATTTCTGCTTAAAAGCCTTCCTGCACCATGGCAGGTGGAACCAAAGGTCTCCTGCATTGCCTTTTCAAGTCCAACAAGCACAAAGGAGACTCTTCCCATGTCTCCTGGAATAATAACAGGCTGACCGATTTCTTTATAACATTCAGGTAACTCAGGATGTCCCTTTGGAAAAGCTCTTGTAGCACCTTTTCTGTGGACAATGAGCTTTCTTCTTACCCCATCAATCAGATGAAATTCTTCTTTTGCAATATTATGGGCAACATCATAAACAACTTTCATTCCTAAGTCTTTTGGAGAGAGCTTAAATAGTTTTAGAAATACTTCTCTTGTCCAGTGCATAAGACACTGTCTGTTAGCCCAAGCATAGTTTGCAGCGCCTTTCATAGCTGAAAAATACTGTTGCCCTTCTCTGCTACGAAAAGGAACGCAGGCAAGTTCCTTGTCAGGAAGTTCAATTCCGTATTTTTTTGCTGCCTGTAGCATTACTCTCACATAGTCATCACATATTTGATGACCAAATCCCCGTGAACCAGTATGAATCATAACAGTAACCTGATTTTTCCTTAACCCCATTACTGTAGCTATCTCAGGCTCATAAACCTCTGCTACATACTGAACCTCTAAGAAATGATTTCCAGAGCCAAGTGTTCCCTGCTGTGCTCTTCCCCTTTCAAAGGCTTTTTGGCTTATTGCATCCGGATCTGCTCCTTCAAGACATCCATAAGATTCAATTCTTTGAAGATCCTCTGCATCTCCAAATCCTTGCTCAACTGCCCATATGGCACCTTTTTTTACAACCTCACGTTCATCATTTGGCGAAAGTTTTATTTTTCCAGTTGAACCAACTCCCGATGGTATGTGAGTGTAAAGAAGGTCAACAAGTTCACGAATTTTAGGCTCTACTTCCTCTCGGGTAAGATTACTTTTAAGAAGTCTTACACCACAGTTATGTACAACCACTCCGTTTGCTATAAAGTTATGAGCTTCATCCTTGACACCTATATCATAAAAATAGCTGTAATTAGGTATTATTTCCTCAACAGTAATTACCCTTTCCTTAACAAATCCGCCCTTTAAACTAAATTCTTCTATAAATTTTTTGAAATCTGGAAATTCTTCTGGAACTCTAACTTCTACTAAATTTCCATATACGTGACTCTCAAAAAAACGTCTATTTACAAAATTTTCTATTGAATTATAGGCTTTTTTTATACTTCCTGTATATTTATAGGTCTCTAAAGCAACTATGGATGTCTCTTTACGAGAATCTTCTATCCATTGTTTTCTTATAAGATAAGCATATCCAAAAGCTGACTGCTCTTTCTTTTTTAAGTCATACTCATAACTTATCTTTCCTACAAAAGCTTTTATGTTTTCCTCTCCTACAATAGAAAGTCTATAGGTAACATTATTTTTTGATTTAATTTTGTATATAATTGAATAAATTCCAAACTCTTCTAACAGGCTCTTTATGTCTTTAAAGAAGTTTAAAAGATTCTCCTCAAGCTCTGCTTTCTTAGTCTGCGTAAGATTAATTGGTAAAGGCTTGAATTTTTTAAAATTCAAGATGCTTCCGTCAGCACCAAAAAGCCCTGCTAAAAAGTTTCTTTTTATCCATAAAGGTGCTTCCTTTATCCATTGAGGAACCCTGTAAGGGATTTCTGTTTTCTTACCAAAGGGAACTCCAAGTTTCTTAAGCAGCAAGACAAATGATCTTGATATAACTCTTAATTCTGCTGATTTACTCATTCCTTCATAATTTTCACTCACTTTGTTTATTGAGTATTTTCTTTCTCTAACATACAAAGCAGAGGAGATACCAATTTTTTTCAAATCTTTCTTTAATTCGCTGAGATTTTGAGCGTTTCCATAAAAACTAATCACTAATCTACCTTGCAAATTCCCTAAATGCCCATCTCCGAAAGCAAACCCAACAATTCTTGCTAAAATTCCTGTCACTGAGTCATTCCAGTAAAGAGGAATTAAATTTCTCTTTTTAAGATAATTTAAAACTTGATGGTTTTCTTCTTTAAAATCAACATCATCAAGTATAATGCCCTCTTTTTCATGATATTCAACTCCTTCAAAAGGATAGGTTATCACATAATCTCCTGTTTTTATATCCTCCATTTTTAAATAACCTGAAGGAGTAAGAACTGGATGGTCTTTGCTTCCTTCAATTATCCTGCCTGTCTCTGTAATAATTTTTACAGCAATCTCTTCTGGAGAAGGCTTTCTTTTTTTGACAAAAAGAACTGTTGATGTATCGTTATGTCCTTCAATTTGGTTATATATCTTTAAACGCTCACCTTTAAATTCTTTCATTAAACTTTCAATCCTAATCCAGTATCCATGTTCAGTAAGAACTTTTGTGTCTGGACTAAGGCAGTTAATGTCGTAACCCACTCCTCCGGGTGAGATTATACCCTCTTCCACATCAAAGGCTGCAACACCCCCTATAGGAAATCCATAGCCTGTATGAATATCAGGCATTGCAAGAGAATTTCCTACAATTCCAGGAAGCGTTGCCACATTAGCAACCTGCCTTACAGATTCAAGTTCAAGTTCCTGCTCAAGGGTTTTATCCAAAAAGATTATGCCCTCTGTCTTCATCCCTTGGACAAATCCCTTTGGTACCTTTATTCTGTATGGGTCTATTCTGATTGTTCCTTCAATTTTTGACATAAATCACCTCCAATAAAAGGCTTATGAATTTATTATATCCTTAAAGATCAAAAATAATCTCTGCTGTCCAGACGACGTTTTCTCTTTTTAATACAAGATTATGATAGGTAGCTGCTTTAATAAGAAGCCTTCTTTCATGTTTTTCAGGATTGAAGGTTTCTCCTTTAATAGTGGCTTGCAGAGAGTTTTCCTTTATGTTTACAACTACTTCACAGCCAACAAATCCGTAGGTATCAAAATGAAATATGAGTTCATTAAGAAAACATACAAGAAGGCTCTCAAGATTTTCTTCAGTTATTGAGATTTCTATTTTTTGTTTTGGCTGGATAAGACTTAAATCAGTAAAAAGGCTGTAAAGTCCTAAAGCAGAATTGATAAAACATTCTTCAAGGCTTTTGCCTTCTGCTCTTATTCCTATATCTCCTGCAACATCAATTATTCTGTAACTCATGGAAGACTCCTTATTGCATCTTCAATAAATTCCCTGATCTGAGTATCCTGCTCTTTATTTAATGCCTCAAGCAGAGCAGACTTTGCAGATGCATCACCAATTATCTCTAAAGCATAAACAGCATCGCCACGAATGTTTTTATCAGGAGAGTCAAGAAGCATAATTAAAGAAGGCACAATGGTTTTTAAAGTTTCTTGGTTTTTATGTTTTAGCTCCTCAAGTATAGCAAAGGCACCTAATTTTAACCTAAGTCTTTCATCAGAAAACATCTTGGGTATTAAAAAAAGCTGGTCAGGTTCATGTTCAAAAAAAGTTATAATGTTTTCAAGATAGCCACTGTCAAGATAATCAAAAAGCATTTTTTCAAAAGCTTCTCCTTCCCAGTTGTTAAAACCTTTGCTGTTTTCATTCATAATCTCACCTTATTCAAAATTATTTCTCTTATTTTCAGAGAAATCCTATAAGTATTCTTAGCTTCATCAAGATTAGAAAGCAAATTTACTAAATCATGAGTTTTTACGCTCTCTTTATCAAAATAAATAAGTGCTCCCTTAAAAAATTTCTCAACAGCCTGCTGGGCGTGAAAACAGATTGTGTCTGTAGTATTTTTCTCTGGAGAAATTGCATTGACTATCCTGTCTTTTATTTCTTCAATCATATCCTCTGTTGTCATAATTTCAGCCATGCCAGTCAAATTTTATTCGGCTTCTATCTCTTATATATTTTTCAGCACTTAGTGCCGCAACAGCACCCTGGGCACAGGCTATAACAACTTGTCTCATATGAGGGCTTGCCACATCTCCTGCTGCAAAAACTCCCTGAATGCTTGTTTGCATGAAATTATCTACCATAATAAAGCCTTTTTCATCAACTTTTAATGCCTCTCCAAGAAACTCTGTAATCGGCTTGGAACCCTGAAGAAAAATAAAAACACCTGAAACTTCAAGAAATTCATCCTTTCCATCTTTACTAATTAGAATCCCAGTTACAAAATCATCTCCCTTTATCTCCTTAATTAAATAACCTGTTAAAATCTGAATTTTTTTATTTGAAAAAACAGCATGATCTGAATCAACTTTAAGCTTTGAGGAAGATGTAATAAGAAAGCACTGCTCAACAAACTCCGTTAAATAAATTGCCTCTTTTGCTGCTTCTTCGCTGTCTCCTAAAACAGCTACCTTTTTGCCTCTGAAAAAAGGAGCATCGCAAACAGCACAATAACTAACTCCTCTTCCAATTAACTCACCTTCTCCCTTTATAGAAGGTTTTCTTCCCATTGAGCCTGTTGCTATTATAACTGTCTTACCCTTGTAACTTCCTTTCATTGTTAATACTTCTTTTATCTCAGACACTAAATCTACACCTACAACCTGTTCTTCTTTGTATTCTGATCCCAAAGAGAGTGCCTGAGTACGAATTCTTTCAAGTAGCTCTTTGCCTGAAATAGGCTTTTCAAATCCAGGATAGTTTTCTATTAATGAAGCATAAGCAAGAGCTCCAGCTGTTTTAGATTTATCAAGAATAAGAGTTTTTAAATTTGCCCTTGCCGAGTAAATTCCAGCAGTAAGTCCTGCAGGTCCTCCTCCAATAATTATTACATCATAAATTTCACTCATCACAACCTCCTAAAAAAGCTTTAAAAAAGTATCTTTAATGTATTCAGGTAATTCTCCATAGTCTTCAAAGCTGAGCAGTGCTCCAAGATAAAGCTTATAGGACTGATCGGGAAAAATTTTTTCAAAATCAGTAGAGATTTTGTTTTTGATCCCATAGATAATACCTTGTATTTTTCATGCTAACTCAATGAATTTTTCTATAGTCTTATCCAGAATCTCGCACCTCTTAAAACTCTGAAAATTAACATCTCAAGGTGTGCCTCTTTTTTGTAATCCCATAAATATCTTACAAATTTCTGAGGAATCTTGACCTTTTCAAAATAATCCCACTTAATTTTCATCAAAAAATCTCAAAATTCTATAATAAGTATCCCTTTGAGCTGGTTTAAACCCTGCTCGGTATATTGCCTGAATAATTTCTTCCATTGTTACTCTATAGCTTACTCCAGCAGATCTTACTACATTCTCCTCAAGCATTGTGGAGCCAAAATCATTTGCTCCAAAACGAAGTCCAACTTGGGCAATCTTTATTCCCTGTGTGACCCATGAAACTTGAATATTAGGAAAGTTGTCAAGATAAATTCTGCTTAATGCAAGAATTTTTAAATATTTTACAGCTCCAGCAGATATTATATCTGGATACTCTCTTTTAAGTTCTGTGTTACCTGGCTGAAAGCTCCATGGTATAAAAGCTGTAAACCCGCCTGTTTCATCCTGTAGATTCCTTACTGCATCAAGATGTTCAATCATGTCTTCTTCTTTTTCAATACTTCCAAACATCATTGTAGCAGAAGTTTTCATCCCAAGTAGATGGGCCTCTTTCATAACATTAAGCCATTCTGCTGACTTGATTTTATTGGGTGATTGAATCTGCCTTACTCTGTCAGATAAAATTTCAGCTCCACCACCTGGAATACTATCAAGTCCTGCTTCTTTGAGTCTGGCCAAAACTTTTCTTATTGATAAACCTTCTTTTTTTGCAAGAAATAATATCTCTGGAGGTGAAAATCCATGAACATGAATTTTAAAATTGCTCTTTATAAACCTAAGCATACTGATGTAGAAATCTATTCCCAAATCAGGATGAACTCCTCCTTGAAGAAGTATCTGGGTGCCTCCTTTTTGAATTGTCTCCTCTATCTTTTGGGAAAGCTCATCAAAAGAAAGAACATAGGCCTCTGGATGTTCCTTTGGTCTCCAGAAGGCACAGAATTTACATTTGTTTATACAGATGTTTGTGTAGTTTATATTTCTGTCAACTATAAAAGTAACTACACCATCAGGATGAAGCCTTTGCCTTATACTGTCTGCTTCTGCTCCGAGTTCATAAATAGAGGCTTCTTTTAACATTTTTAGGGCTTGATTTTTGTCAATTCTTACCATTTTCTTAATACGTTATAAAAACTATCTCTTTGTGTAGGCAGTTTACCTGTTTCATTTATTAGATGAACTATTTCATCAATTGTACTTCCCTTTTTTGAGCGAGCACCTGCTGAATGGGCAATTTTCTCTTCAATTACAGTACCTTCAAGACAGTCTGCACCAAAAAGAAGCGCAAGTTGGGCAAGCTTTTCACCAAGCATTATCCAGTAAGCCTTTATATGAGGGATGTTATCCAGTACAAGCCTTGAAATCGCTATTGTTTTAAGATCATCAATTCCTGATGGATATTGAACTTTAATATTAGTATTTTCAGGTTGATAGCTAAGTGGAATGAATGCTAAAAACCCACCTGTCTCATCCTGGAGTTCTCTTAGCTTTAGTAGATGGTCAACCCTGTCTTCATAGGTCTCTACATGGCCATAAAGCATTGTTGCATTTGTCCTAATACCAAGACTATGAGCTGTTTTTATTATTTCAAGCCATCTTTCAGCAGAAATCTTTTCAGGGCAGATAATTTTTCTTACCTCAGGATTAAAAATCTCTGCTCCACCACCAGGCATGATATCAAGCCCAGCATTTTTTAACTTTTTGAGAGCCTCTTCTATACTTATGCCTGCTTTTTTTGCAAAGTAGTCAATCTCAACAGCTGTAAAGGCTTTTATTCCTATCTCAGGAAACTCTCTTTTTATCTTTTTAATCATCTCAATATAGTATTCAAAGTTCCACTCAGGATGAAGCCCTGATACAATGTGAACTTCACTTAGGTAGCCCAGTTTCTGTTTACTCTGTCGTATATTCTCTAAAATCTCATCAATGCTCATCTCATAGGCATCTGGGTCGCCTTTTGAGCGAGAGAAAGCACAAAAGCGACATCTGTTTACACAGATGTTTGTAGGATTAATGTGTCTGTTCACGATAAAATAAGCCATGTTTGAATTAATTCTTCTTGAGACTTCATCTGCAAGCTCACCAAGCTGATAGATTTTGTCTGAATTAAAGAGATATAAAGCATCCTCTCTACTAAGTCTTTCTCTCTGTTTAATTTTTCTTCTAATTTCAGAAAGCATAAGCTTATTATAGCACTGGTAACATGTTTGCTCAAAATAAAATCTCTTTAAAACAGATATAGGATTAAGCATAATTTAAATCTTTTGGATTTTTTCTTGTAGACAGTAGATAAATCCTCTGAAAGCTGAATATCAGATTTAATCTTCACTATCCTGCCCAAAGTTTTTAACACTTGAATATTGATTCAAAATTTGAAATAATAGTTTATTTAGAATTTAAAGGGGGGTGATTTTGTGTGTATAAACTTAAGAAACTGATGTTAAAAATCTTTTCTCCTATAACAATCATGCTTATCCCTCATGGAAGAACAAAAGTTTACGGAGTAAAAATTCCTTTTTTATTAATATTTTTATTTGTCTGCTGCTGGCTTGCTTTGAATGTTTATATTTTTTCTATAGCTGTCAATACAATTGAGTATTATCAGATGAAGCAAAATCTTTCATCCATAATGGATAAGTTCAACGAACTCAAATCTACAATCATCTCTTTAAAACATGCTGAAGCAGAATTTAAAAAAATTTTTTCTTTGAGGTCAAAAAAGGAAATCCTTGAATCAATAAATTTTCATCCATCTGGTGATATTGATATAGAAGAGCTAAAAAAACATGCTGAAAAAGCTATAAACACGGTCAGTGAAATAAAAAAGTTCTTATCAGAACAACAGGATATATACAAATCAACCCCTCTTGGATGGCCAGTTAAAGGAGAAATTACCTCTCCTTTTGGCAAAAGAGAGCATCCAAAATATGGCTATGAGGAAATCCATACTGGCATTGATATTTCTGTGCCTTCTGGTACAGAAATTAAAGCAACAGCAGATGGCATTGTTGTCTTTTCAGGATATCATGGCCGTAACGGAAATACAGTGATGATTAAACATGGTTATGGTTTCACCACTGTATATGCTCATAATAAACAAAATCTTGTAAATGTTGGACAAAAAGTAAAACGAGGAGATATCATAGCTATTTCAGGAAACACAGGCTCTACTACAGGTCCGCATCTTCACTATGAAGTATGGAAAAATAATTCTCCTGTTAGTCCTTTGTCCTATTTAAAGGAGGATTTTTAATGTTTCTAAAAAAACAACAAAAGATGGAAACAGTAATAGGTGTTGAGACTTTTATTAAAGGAGAGATAGCTTCAAATAGCAGTATAAGGATTGACGGGACAGTTGAAGGAATAATAAAAGCTGATTGGATTTCAGTGGGAGATTCAGGGAAAATTACTGGAAATATTGCATGCAGGGGTATTGTAGTTGGTGGGAATGTTAATGGAACCATAAATGCATCAGAAATTATTACAATTACTCATAAAGGGAGTGTAACAGGAGAAATATTTACTGTAAAAATTTCCATTGAAGAAGGTGGAAAATTTGAAGGAAAATCCTGTATCCAACTTTCAAATCTTTTCTCTGAAGAAAAATAGTAGATAATATGCGAAATAGGACACTCTTATATGGAGAAGGTGTTTTTGAAACTATATTATGGAAGGGCAGAACAAAGAAACTTTATAGACATTACGAAAGACTAAAAAATTCAGCTCAATTTTTTCATATTCCATATCCTGATTTTGAAAGTTTTTGTAAAAAAATAGAAGAAAAAACAGAAAACAGAAAAAATTTATATGTTAAATTTTGTTTATTCTCAAAAGGCAAAAGCATTTATCATGCATACCCTGAGGAACAAGAAACTCTAATTATAGTAAAGAATTACAAGCCTGATTTAAGTCCCAAAAAACTTTTCATATCAAACATCAGAAGACACAGTAAAAATCCTGTGATTTACCATAAAACAATGAACTATCTTCCTAATATCCTTGTAAAAAGAGAAGCTATTTCAAGTAACTTTGATGATGCAATCATACTTAATGAAAGTGATGAAATAACTGAGTGCTCTTCCTCAAATATTTTAATAGTCAAAGCAGACAGTTTACTTACGCCCGCAAAAGAATGCGGACTACTGTCAGGAACAACACTTCAGATTCTAATTGATAAAGCAAATGTAAAAGAAGAAAGGCTCAAAATAGAAGCTATTTATACAGCCAGAGCTATTTTTATAACGAACAGCTTAATAGGAGCTTTACCAGTATCTCAGGTCATGGATAAGAACTATCCTATTGATAATGAAATTTTAACATTCTTAAACTCACTTATAGATGAGGAAACTCAACAATAAATGCAACTTATTTTATGTGGTAGATGGTTTGGTAAAAAAGTCTTTTATGAAGCAGAAATTGAAGATGTTAAATTTTACAAAAGCTTAGATAACATTGGAGAAATCTCTCCTCTAAGTTTTGCTATATTTTCTTATCACCTGTCAAGTGAGACTCTTAATTTAAATATTAAAAAGCCCAATTTACCAGCTGTTGTAGTAGTTAAAATTAAAAAATTCAGAAAAATCACTCAGAAATTCATAAATACAAGGCTCATCATCAGAGGGAAAGCATTACAAGATGAGGAATTTAAAGCAAGGATTTTACAAATAAAAGGCTTTATTGAGAAAGGAATCGTTTACCAGATAAATCTAACAAATCGTTTTGATTTTAAAATTCATGGAGACCCACTAAGTGTTTTTTTCAATTTTTACAAAAATCAGCCTGTCCCTTATGCATTTTTTCTTAATGCTGGCGATTTTTTTATTATTTCTGGCTCAATGGAACTCTTTTTAGAAAGAATTAATAATACAATTATCAGCAAACCTATAAAAGGAACAGCAAGGTCTCAAAAATTTCTTAAAGAAAGCAATAAAGACAAAGCAGAAAATCTTATGATTACAGACATGATGAGAAATGACATTGGCAGAATCTCTCAAATTGGAAGCATTAGGGTAACAGAATTATTTAAAATCACAAAATACAAAACCCTCTATCAGATGCATTCAACTGTGAAAGGCAAAACAGATAAATCTCTGATGGACATAATAAGACAAACATTTCCTCCTGCCAGTGTAACAGGAGCACCCAAAAGAAAAGCTGTTGAAATGATTGATATACTTGAACCTCATAACAGAGAATACTACTGCGGATGTGCAGTTTTGATAAAAAATGAAACAGATTTTATTTCTTCTGTTCTTATCAGAACAGCTATAGGTTTTAAAAATTATCTATCATACTATGCTGGTTGTGGTATTGTCTGGGATTCAATACCCCAGAAAGAATTAGAGGAACTTTATTTGAAACTAAAGGCTTTTTATAAGTCCGATAATTCTGGAATTACTGATAAAAAATAATTAATAAAGCAATTGAGGTAATGCTTACAATACTGGAAAATCCTTGAAAAAAAGATTTTTTTTATTGTATAAAAAACTTATGTTGCCTCGTATAAAAAATCAGGGATTTACTCTTGTTGAGCTTGCTATTGTTCTAATAGTAATTGGTTTGCTTATAGGACTTGGTGTAAGCCTTATTGGACCGCTTACAAAGAGGGCGAAAGTGACAGAAACAAAAGAGGCTGTAAAACAGGTAAGAGAAGCTGTTTTGGGATTTGTAGTAAAAAATGGCTATTTGCCAGCCACACTTGATGATGCAGGAGCAAGAAAACTTGATGCATGGGCAAGGGATATTCAATATTTTCCTGTATCAGAGCTTTCAGGTACAAATAAATTTGTATGCGCTGTAAATACAACATCCTATGAGCTAAGAGAATGTAGAGATATTGCATGTTCAACTTATAATACTAAATCTAATGTTGCCTTTATAGTATTCAGTAAAGGTGAAGATGCTGATGGAGCTTGCACAGGTACTACATCTCCGTTTTATGTGAGGGAGCAGGGAATGCCATATACTGCTCCATGCACATATAATCCGACTTCTCCTCAGTTTTATTATGATGATATTGTAGCTTATGCATCTTTGGACGAAATAAGAGATTTAGCAGGATGTCCTAAATTTAAAATAACAACAGAGTTTTTACATTACGGTTATCAAGGCCAGCCTTACGGAGCTCAACTAAGCACAACAGGAGGATTTCCAAATTATACATGGAATGTAACAGGACTTCCTTCAGGACTGTCTTTACAAACATCAGGTAATTGTATTTACGGCTCTGTTACACTTACATGTTCAAATTCTTCGCCCTGCATATGTGGAACTCCTTCTATATATGGAACATTTACTGTTTCCATAAATGTGACAGATGGGAAAAATCAGAACGCATCAAAAACACTTTCTCTTACTATTTATCCAACAGGAGCAACCACCACAACCACAACCACCACAACCACAACCACCACAACCACCACAACCACCACAACAACTCAGGTAACCTGTGCAACCTGTGGTATGTATTCCAATTATGGACAATGTAGAAGCAATTGCCCCAGACCTGGATACTGTATGCTTTCACTTTGTTACACATTACTATGTTATGAATGTAGTGGTCCATACGAGCCATACCAACAACTCAGGTAACATGTACAATCTGTGGTTTTTATCCTCTCCTAGTTGTGGAAAATGCAAAAGCAATTGCCCCAGACCTGGATACTGTATACTTTCACCTTGTTACACATTACTATGTTATGAATGTATTTCTGATTAGAACTAATGGTTCATAAGTGGTTTACAAAGGAATCTCTACTAAAGAAAACTTTATTTAAATTTAAGTCTTACAAAATTAGACTCAGGAATAACAGCCATAAAAGAGGGAGAAACAAGATACGGACCATAGGCACCTTCTGCTTTCCATTTTGGAAAATATGAAACCTTTATTAAATGAGGAATTCCAATTCCATCTGTATAAAAACTTAAATAATTGTGTTTAAATTCTAAAATGCTGCATTTTACATTTTTTCTTAAAACATCTGTAACAGGTATTTTAGTAAAAATTATAGGTTTTGAAAGCTCTCCATATTGAAACCACTCAATTGATTTAAACATCCAATTTTTATCCTTCTTTTCAATTCTAAAATCAAAAATAGGCTCAATTAAAGCTACTTCTGGCACTTCATATAATGCGAATCTTCCTACAGTTGCAAGCTTTGGTAAAATTTTATCTGTCTCTTTTTTTACTTCATCTGAATAGGCTAAAAAATATCTTACTCCAAGGATTTTCATATGTTTGACTGCTTTTTTCATGTCAAACTCTGGATATTTAATACCATATAGAGGTTTAGTTGGTGTTATTGTTGTCTCAGCTTGAAGTATAAAATGAAATGGACTACTTAAAGCAGACTCAATTAAAACTCCCTCCATTGTTGGTTTTTTTGAAAACAAAGGGATCAACTCAAGAACTCTTGGAGTACCAAATTTATTATACTCTGCAGTATACTCCCACATTACTCTTCCATAGGAAAGAGTCTTTAAGTAGTCAAACAAGGGTTTTATTTCAGACCAACTTTCTTTTTTTTCAAATCCTTCATAGTTCCATTTGATCCATTGAGGAGTATATTTGATATTCGAATTTAACCATAAGAGCAAAAAACATGCAAACAGAGGTATTATAAGAGAATGCTTTAGTTTTTTTAGAAGATTACCTATTGCTAAGGTTGAAATCATAATGGTACTTAGAGTAAAAAATGGTAAAAATCTTGTATTCCATATTTTTGAATTATCAAGTAAAAAATATGGAATCAGAGTCACTGCTGATATAAAAACTAAAGGTTCAATATTTTTTTGCTTTTTTACAAAACAGTAAAAGACTCCAAAAACTGCAAGAATTTGGAGAGGAACTATGCTGGAAGGAAATATATCAGAAAGACGGATAAATCTCTGCCATTTCATTGTTGGAGTGTATTCAAGATATAAAAGAAATGGGAGTGACCAAAAAGAAGTCAATAAAAAAGTAATGATATATAACTTTAAGATATATATTAATCTTGTCTTAAAATCTCTGTTTAAAACTAAATAAGGAACAAAAAGAAGAGAAGCAATTACAGGAATTGGATGAGAAAGCACAATTAGGCTAAGGATAGCTGTGTTTAAAATAAAATATTTATTCTCTTTAACTCCTTTTGTCAAAGTAGCAATAAATAGCCAAAAGAGTGAGAAACTGAAAGAGTAAGAAAACTCTCCTGCAAGGGTACTTGGTATGTTTCCACCGTATATGTTGTATGATTCAAGGAAAAGAAAAGAAAGGCTTAATAAAGCTGCTACCTCAGGTAAGGGCTTTTTAAAATCAAGTATTTTAAAGCATAAAAAACAACTAAGTGGTAAAATGAAACTGCCAATGGCTGTCACTATTTTAAATGCGATATTAATAGGTAGTATGTAGCTTAAAACTACTGCAACTCCATAAAGTAAAGGAGGATAAAAATAAAGAAAAGGAAATCCAGCATACCAATCATGTGACCATCCATGAATTGAGGGAAAAATATCTTTAAGATAATAAACAATGTAGTTATGAGATCCTGTATCTCCTCCGGAAATCGTTGTATCAAGAAAAATTAAAGATGGTTTAAAGTAGTAAAGAAAAAAAGCATAAATCACAGTAAAAACAAGAAGTTGAGGCAGTCTATTTCTTATAAAGCTTTTTAATTTTTCTAACATCGGCAAGCATCCTGAAAATGCTTTTTATAGTTATTGTTGAACATCCAAGTGAAGACTGTTTTACATCTACTGTACATATACTGTAATTTTTCATAAGAGCAAGACATAACAACTCTAAATCAAAGGCAAATCCTTTTGTACTCAGATTTTTAAAGATTTCTTCTGCTACAGAGGCTTTAAATCCTTTAAGCCCACACTGGGTATCCCTGAATGGTGTCTTCAAATAATTTCTTATGAAAAAACTAAATAATTTGTGTCCAATGCGTCTTAAAAATTTATCAGGATAAGGATTTTTTCTCTCACCAATAACCACATCATAACCTTTCTGAAGTTTTTCAAGAACATTTTTTAATCCTTCTATCCCATAGGGAAGGTCAGCATCTGTAAAAATTCTATAAGTGCCTTTTGCTAAAAGCATACCTCTTTTTACACTGTATCCCTTCCCCATATTTTTTTGATTTTTTATGTAATTTATATTCCACTGAAATCTCTCAATTACTCCATTTAAATCCTTATTGCTTCCATCATCTATAATAATAATCTCGCAATTGTTTCCAAAAGCATTGATTATCTTTTGAATACTTATATTAATAATATCGATCTGATTGTATATAGGAAGAATAAGTGAAAACTCCGCGTTTTCCATAATATTATGGTATGTATTAGTTAAGATTCGGTCTGACATTTTTATTTTTCATGTTTCCATTTTTGAATTATAGTCTATCATCTTCTGCATTGCAAAATGAATATTATCTCTCAATGTTTGAATCGGTGTTTTTCCATAACAATTACTATAAATTTTGTTAAATTTGAATTTTCTCAAGTTACAGGAGGATTTCAGCCATTAGAAATAAGTTATTTTGGTATAGGATTTTACTAAATAATTGTGTTAAATTATTTTATGAAAAACTCATCTGGTAAAACTCTTACGAAGGCAGAGATTAAGAGGATAATACTTACAGAAGTGCCTCGTTTTATAAAAAAAGACCCTGAGATAAGAGAATTCATTTTTAGAATCTTCTCTGAGAAATTTGCAGAGAAGAAGAAAACAGAAGATAGATTTGATAGAATACTTAATCATCTGGAGAAACTTGGGACAGAATGGAACAAAAAATGGGAAGAAAA
>CAZTLF010000008.1:7386-50474 GCA_964614465.1 uncultured Thermodesulfovibrio sp. | reverse complement strand
AAAAGATTTAGTTATATTTCAGAGAGATTTTATTATTTTGAGGAAATACGTAGATTTCACTTATTAAGTAGAGAGAGGTATCTAAATTCTTTTAATTTGTGTATTTTTTTATTTTTTTCAAACTATATCCACCGTTACAACCTGGGCAGTGTCCCTTTTTTATCCATACGGAACGGTATAAAGTGTATACCGCTCCTCCGAAAATACCTATTGCAAGTAAAATATCTATAATTCCCATTTTTTCTCCTTAAAATCCCAAAATTTTTCCAATCTGATAAATTATCATCCCTATAAGCCATGCCGTAAAAGTGTGAATTATCAATGCTTGTCCATAAATTTTCCATGAGCCAAATTCCTGTTTCATGGCAATTCCTACAACTACGCAAGGCCAGTAAAGAAGTACAAAGGCTAAAAAAGCATAAGCACTTAGAGGCGTGAATATCTGCTGAAGTTTGCTCTTAAGAGGAGCCTGCTTTTCATCTTCTTCGGCAGACAGACTCTTTATACCAAAGCTTGAGATTAAATTTTCAAAAGAATTCTTTATAGCTACAAAAAAGGAGATAAAAATCTGCCCTACATCTTCAAAAAATCCAGTCTTTTCATCATTTACTGATTCTTCTGCATTTTTTTCGTTCTCTGGAACATATATCTGTGCCATCGTACTTACAACAATCTCTTTTGCAACTACTCCAGCTACTAAAGCCGAAGATGCTTCCCATGTGCCAAAACCAAGAGGCTCAAAAATTGGACTTATTGTCTTGCCAATTCTACCAAGCACAGAATTTTCCTTTTCAACTCCATATGGAGTATTAAGTAAAAACCACATTATCACAGAAACAGCAAATATATATGTTCCTGCTTTTACAACAAAATGTTTGAGTTTCTGCCATGTATGAATTATAAGATCTCTGAATATTGGAATTCTGTATGGAGGTAGCTCCATTATAAATACTGGTGCAAAGCCCCTGTAAAGTGTCTTTTTAAGGATAAATCCGAGAACTACTGCTATGAATATTCCAAGACAATACAGAGACCATAACACTGTTGGCGCATTCTTAGCAAAAAAGGCACCAACGAATATTATATATACGGGTAATCTTGCTCCGCAAGACATAAAAGGAACAAGCAGTGCCGTAAGTTTTCTGTCTCTTTCTGTCTCAAGCACACGCGTCGCATAGATGGAAGGAACATTGCAACCAAAGCCCAAAATCATAGGGATAAAAGATTTTCCATGCAATCCAATCGAGTGCATAAGTCTATCCATCACAAAGGCAACTCTAGCCATGTATCCACTTCCCTCAAGTAGGGTTATTATAAACATCATTACTGCAATCACTGGTATAAAAACAACCACTGCTCCAACTCCTGCAATAACTCCATCAATTACTAAAGAAACAAGCCAATCTGGAGAATTAATGGTTGTAAGAGCTACCTCTGTCCACTTTGTTACAGGACCACTTATCACTGAGTCTATCCAGTCACTGAATGGAGTGGAAAAATCAAAGACAAACTTAAAAATAATCCACATGGTAATGAGAAATATGGGAATACCTATGTATCTATTAAGAACCACTTTGTCAATTCTGTCTGTAAGATCAACTCTGCTTGTCTTTCTTTTCTTCAAAACCTCTTTTACAACACCATTAGCAATTCCATATCTTATATCAGCAAGAATTGATGCAATATCATCTTCGTGGAACTTTATAAAATGATATTTTGCCTTATAAATAAAATCTTCTTCACCGTTAAAGCCTCCTTCCTCAAAAACTAATTTGTCTTCTTCAAGAAGTTTAATTGCAAGCCATCTTGGCGAATATTTATTAAGCAATTCAGGTTTTTTTAGTTGCAGGGCTTTCTCAATTATTTTTATGGAATTTTCAACATCATTACCGTAATTAATCTTTTTGGGATAGATTTTTACAGATCCTTCAGCTATACTCTTTAAAGCATTTAGGAGTTCCTTTATCCCCTCTCTTTTCGTTGCTACTGTTGGAATTACTTTTATTCCGAGTAATTGCTCTAATTTTTCTGTATCAATTTCAAATCCCTTTTTCACTGCTTCATCATAAATATTAAGAGCCATAACAACAGGAATGCCCAGTTCAAGAAGTTGTATAGTTAGATAAAGATTTCGCTCCAGATTTGTTGAGTCAACAACATTTATAATAATATCTGGCTTTTCTTTCACAAGAAAATCTCTGGCAATTACCTCTTCCTGAGTATAGGGACTGAGACTATATGTTCCTGGCAGATCAACAAAATTGATTACAAGGTCATCAACTTTCAATGTAGCTGTCTTTTTTTCAACTGTAACTCCAGGCCAGTTACCAACCTGCAGGCTGCTACCTGCAATAGCATTTATGAGTGTTGATTTTCCAGAATTAGGATTACCTGCAACCGCTACTGTTATACCACTCATTCTATCACCTCCACCTCAATTTCATGTGCCTCAGCTTTTCTTATGGAAAGGTGGTAGTTTTTAATAATGATATCAATTGGATCACCAAATGGAGCAATTTTTTCAATCTTTAATATTTCTCCATTTAAAACTCCCATATCCATAAGCCTTCTTTTAATAACTCCCTTATTTTTTATTGAAATAATTTTTGCTCTCTGTCCAACCTTTAAATCACTTAGCTTCAAATTAACCTCCTTACTATAATCCTCATTGCCATTTCTCTACCTATGGCTATTTTTGATTCATTAATCTTTAATAACATAGGGCCATTCCCCTGATTATTTAATACTTCAATAGTTCTACCATTAAGAAGTCCAATATCTCTTAGATGGCAAAATAAAGATTTGCCCTTTTGTATGAAATCAACAATCTCAACTTTCTCTCCACTATTTACAAAAGCAAGAGGCATCATAGTTGTATCTCCTTTTAGAAATGTAAATTCCATCTTACACCATATACATAACCTGATTTGTTATTCTCTGATTCACGAACTCTGTCACGAATGTATTGATAATCAAAGGTTATATCTGAAGTGATTGTCTTTAAACTGAAAAGCTTAAACTTAAAATAACCCTCAAATACCTGACTGCTCTTCAGCTCTTCATTCCTTGATGGACTCCTTAAATATGCATAACCAACTCCTATTTCATCATCCTTCCTTCCCCACACAGAGCCATTTATGTTAATCCCAAATGAAACCATCCTGTTGTAATCTACCACCGCAGAGGAATCCTGCAATCCAGCACGGAAAAATGCTCCCAAAGCCTCCTTAATTAGTTGCTGATCAAAGGATACTCCAATACCCTTTAATGCTTCGTATGAATCACCATCCCAGTTATCAAACCTCTTGTTTGTCCTATATCCATAAAGCCTGTAATTACCCTCTCCTAATTCAGTCACAACTTTATATCCTACCTGTGCTCCTACCCAATTGTAGTTCCTACCATCAGAATCCTCTACCTTAGAACGCATCCCCACTAACCTAAAATGAAATCTATCCCACTCAAACTCTCCAGCTACTCCCACATCATAACTCACTAGATTTGCCAAAGGATTATGCACCAATGCCTCATTCATAAACTGGCCTAATTCATCTGCTGCAAAGACATTATCATCTATAAAAGCTGTAGGGTCAATTATACCTCCTGTAAACTTAATAAAAATCTTTTCCTTAATCTCAAACCTGTGAGAATACCACAACTCCTGTAAATGATCCCTGCCATGCGCATTTATGTTCTTTAAATCAACAAAAAGATCATCAGCATAGGAATTCAATTTAAATGGATAAAGAGAACTTTCTGAATGAAATCCACTTCCCTTCGCAAAGCTCGCCCTCAAAAAAAACTCATTACTCTCTGTAGGTCTAAAAGATATATTAAAGTCAATCACTGCAGATCCTCTGTCCTTTGTCCTATCCTCTCTCTCTTCATCAACATATCCATTGCTCATCCTTAACCACTGATACAATGTTGTCACTGAACCAGATATTGATAGCTTATCCGTTATATTTACAGCAAATACTGAAAAAGGAAAAAAGAAAATACAAAGAATTAAGACAAAGTATTTGAGATTTTTCATGCCAAACCTCCATTTTGTTTTAAATTTTTTAAACAGTCCAGACATTTTCTGAAAGTGCATAAACCACAACTGTGATACATAAAGAAAGGGACTCCCTTTGAACGGGCAAAATCGATAATCTCCCTTTTAGTAGAATGGGAAATCTTATCTGTAAATATAATAACTGCATCTACTTTCCCAATTCTTCTACTTAAATCCTTTGTTGGCTTCGTGAAAACCTTTAACCTCACACCCTTTCGTTTTGCTTCATTTACATAATGTCTTTCAAGTCTATCCATGCCACCAAGGAGAACAATGCTCATATTAACCCCCTTTTTATGTGTTAAACAATATTATATTTATCTAATTTTAAATATTTAACTTATTTTTGTCAATATTATCTAAAATATTTTGATTAATATAAAAATTTTTGATTAATATTATTTGATGAATAATGAAAGACTATTTATTGCAAATAATATTTGTGATTTTGATTTAAGAGAAATTTAAGAGAGGATAGGTTATATTTTATCCATTCTTCTTGCAAGTTCAATCCATGGATATCTCTGAAGAATTCGGACAAGTGAGTTTAGCTTGCCTGAGTTTATAAACTCAATTTTTTCATCTTCATCATAAATATTGTAAAAAGGAGCAGTTTCATAAAGAGCTTTGGCAAGATAATGTTCTGAAGGAGTTAAAACATCCTGAGGTCTTGTATAAAAAGCATCTTCTCCTTCAATGCAAGGCTTATTGAATACATTGAACTGTCTACACGCAAGAGGCCTTATAGGATAGATTGAACATGCATCATCAATTAAAAAAGGACAGTGGCTATCTTTTTTGTGTAATATAATAGAATTTTTTATTTTTGTTCTAATAGGCTCTTTAGTTTTTTCAATTACATACCAATAAATTCCAACAATTTCAATTGGATAAACTGGAATATCACGATGGGTCTTACAGCAAGAACTACATCCATATCTGCACGCAAGTTTTTTACCTGATTTTTCATATTTTTCAATATCCTCTTTAACTCCTTCATCCATTATTGAATAAGCATTTAAAAGCATCGGTAGCCAGTTATGAAGTTTTTCATCCTTAGGAAAAGAAAGCCTATGCTTATTCTTTTTCAATTCGGACTTTTTTTGCTCCTTTAAGGCTTTTAAGTATTGAGGGGCTATCAATTAGTCTGCCAACAATATTTACTTCACTGGCAGGTACAGGGTCTTGTCCTGTACTTAAAGGAGTTTTACCAAAAAATATTGCCAAAGCTTCACCCGGAGGCCAGTAACCAATGTCTCCTGCTTTTACTTTTGTAGTTGCTGTATTATCAAGAGGCATTTTTATTCCAATTGAAAAATAGAACTCATCTCCCCATTCGTTTATTTTACTTTCAATGGGTAGAGCATCAGTAATCTCTTGCCCACACTCTGTGTCAAAAAGCTCTGCTTTCAATTCTTTTTCATCAATGATTATTTTTATCTTTTCAGGCATGTTTTACTTTTTTTTCTTTATATATCAAAATTGGTGAAGCCTTCTTATCCACCACATCTTCATTTATAATGCATTCATTTATACCCTTCTCAGAAGGGATAAGATACATAACATCAAGCATTATATCTTCAAGTATGCTTCTTAAAGCCCTTGCACCTGTTTTTCTTTCAATTGATTTCTTTGCAATTGCTCTCAAAGCATCATCAGTAAAAGTGAGTTTTACCCCATCAATGCTAAATAATTTTTGATACTGTTTTACAAGAGCATTTTTGGGCTTTGTAAGTATTTCTACGAGTGATTCTTCATCAAGTTGATTTAAAGTTGCTACAACCGGAAATCTTCCAACAAACTCTGGAATCATGCCGTATTTTATTAAATCTTCCGGTTCAACCTGAGAAAGCACATTTTCTTCATCCATTTTTTTTGTTTCTGATAAAAAGCCTATGGTTCTTTTTCCAACTCTCTTTTTTATAATTTCCTCCAGCCCAACAAAAGCACCACCACAAATAAAAAGTATGTTTGTTGTATCAATCTGAATATATTCCTGTTGAGGATGTTTTCTTCCACCTTGAGGAGGTATATTTGCCACTGTGCCTTCAACTATTTTTAAAAGCGCCTGTTGCACACCTTCACCAGATACATCTCTGGTAATTGATGGACTGTCGGATTTTCGGCTTATCTTATCTATCTCATCAATATATACTATTCCAATCTGGGCACGCTGTATATCAAAATTTGCATTCTGAAGAAGTTTTAGAAGAATATTTTCAACATCCTCTCCAACATAACCTGCCTCTGTTAAAGTTGTTGCATCAGCAATTGCAAATGGAACATCAAGAAATTTAGCAAGGGTTTGAGCTAAAAAAGTTTTTCCTGTTCCTGTAGGACCTATAAGCATTATATTGCTTTTTTGAATTTCATCAGAGGAAGTTCCTTTAGAAATTCTCTTATAATGATTATATACAGCAACAGAAAGAATTTTTTTAGCTTTTTCCTGCCCTATGACATACTCATTTAAAAATTTATGAATCTCCTTTGGAGTTGGAAGTTCCTGTTTTATTTCTTCAAGACGTTCAAATCTTTCTTCTTCAATAATTTCATTACACAGAGTAATACATTCATCACAGATATAAACACCATTTCCTGCAATAAGTTTTTTTACTTCTTTCTGGGATTTCCCGCAAAAGGAACATCTTAATACTTCTTCATTTTTCTTTGCCATGCTAACACCTTATTTTTTTATTGAAATAATAACCTCATCAACTATTCCATATTGTTTTGCCTCTTCTGCTGACATGAAAAAGTCTCTTTCTGTATCCTTCTGGATTTTTTCAAAAGGCTGTTCTGTGTGTTTTGCAAGAATATTATTGAGTAAATCCTTCATTTTTAAAATTTCTTTTGCATGAATCTCTACATCAGTTGCCTGTCCATAAAATCCACCTATTGGCTGATGAATCATCACTCTTGAATGAGGAAGGGCAAATCTTTTACCTTTTGTTCCTGCTGCAAGAAGTATACACGCCATTGAAGATGCCTGTCCAATACAGTATGTAGCAATATCAGGCTTTACATACTGCATGGTGTCATATATTGCAAGTCCGCTTGAGACCATTCCTCCAGGTGAGTTTATATAAATATGAATGTCTTTATCAGGATCTTCTGTCTGAAGAAAAAGCAATTGAGCTATTACAACATTGGCAACATGATCATTTATCTCTGTGCCAATAAAAATAATTCTGTCTTTAAGCAGTCTTGAATATATATCATAAACTCTTTCTGTCCTTCCTGTCTGTTCTATTACTATTGGAACAATACTCATGCTGCCTCCTCTTTTTTAATTTTCTTTGACTTCTGTAAAAGTATATCAAACACTTTTTTCTCAAGAATTATGTTTTTAAGTGCTTCCAGAGAACCATCTCTTGCCATGTAATATTGAACAACTCCCTGAGGAGTTATGCTGTATCTTCTTGCAATATTCATGACTTCCTGTTTGAGATCCTCTTCGGAAACAGAAACTCCCTCTTTTTCACCTATAAGGTCAATAAGAATGTATGCCTTAACATTCCTTTTTGCTCTTTCTAATATTTTATCCATATGTTGTGTTATATCAAGTCCTAATGATTCATATTCCTCTGTTATTCTTTTTATCTCTATCTCAACAATTCCTTCAGGAAGTTCAAAATCATAGGTTTCAAGAAGTTTTTTAAGGATATCAAATTTCTGTTTTTCCAGAGCTTTCTCTTTTTTAGTATTTTCAAGGCTTTGTCTTATGTATTGCTTAAGACTATCAATATTTTCAAAACCAAGCTCTTTATGTAACTCTTCATATGGAATATTTTGCCTTCTTTTTACTTCCTTTACCGTAATATCAAAATTAACCTTTTTACCAGCAAAATCAGCAATAGAGTCTTCTGGAAAATCTATTGTTACATTGAAAATTTCGTCTTTTTTCCTGCCTTCCAGTGACTTTGAAAAATCTTCTGGAAAAGGTCCTGCACCCAGTTTATATATATAATCCTTAGCTTCTTTGCCAATATCTGTTATGTAATCAATGACTACAAGATCTTCAAACATAGCAGGCTCTTGTGTAGGTTCATAACTACCTCTTTCCTTAGAAAGCCTTTGAAGTACTTCTTCAACTTCTTCATCATTTACTTCTGTTGATATCTCTTCTACTTCTATGTTGTCATAGTTAAGATTTTCAATATCTGGTCTCACCTCAACAATTAATTCAAAAGAAAGAGGCTCGTTTCTCTTTATATCAATAGCATCTTCAGCCATAGGAGGAAGCAAAGGTTTTATATTCGTCTCTTTCACCGCTTTTTGATAAGATTCTGAAACAAGCATCTCAAGCACATCAGCTTCAGCTTCTTTACCAAATTTTTTTTCAATAATTGAAATTGGAGCTTTGCCAGGTCTAAATCCTGGAATTTTTGCCTTTTTTTGAATTTCTTTCAAGGCTTTTTGAATTTCTTCCTCCACAATATTAGCTGGTATTTCAATTTTCAGTCTTTTTTTAGTTGCTGAAATTTCTTCAATTCCTTTTAACACTTCCCCTCCCTGAGTATGGTTTTAATTTAAGTTTAAAAGTCAAAGAGAATTTTTGTCAATCAACCGGCAGTAACAAATCCTTGTAAATGGCTCTTGTAAGGTTAAACAATTTTATGTATTCATACTGAGCATAGTCTCTGTAAGTATTTATATGGGGAGTAAAAGAGTTATTTTTGAAAATCAATGTAACCTCTCCATAAATTCCGTCTTTGAGATAAATTCTGTGTGAATAGTCTTTTGTGGTTGCAAGCACAAGCTTTGCAAGTCCTATATAACCAGGATCAAGATTAATTGTGCGGTTTCCATCTTTGGAAAGATTCTGCTCAATCTCATTTGTTTGAATTTTTATCTGAGCAATATCACCTTCAGAAATCAGATTTTTAAAAAAGATAAATCTTCTCCATATAGGACTGCCAAGTTCTGGAGTATAATAATCTGAATAATTCCAGTATGTTGGAGAAGACTCTAAAAGAATCTCTCCAAATCTTTCTTCCAAAATTTTTATAGCTCTATAGTATGCCTCTTTATCATTGAAGAGTGTTGCAATAAATAGCAAAACTTTTTTGGGTTTTCCTATTTTACCCATTACATCAATACTTGCCTTAGATGTGGAATTATATGTGGATTATCCCACTGCACAGGTCCTAAAATTTTATGTCTTAAAATTCCTTTTTTATCTATGAGAAATGTTTCTGGAACTCCTCTTATCCCATAGATAGTTGAAACATCTCCATCATCAATCAATACAGGGAAGGTATAACCACCCTTTTTTACCAATTCATTAGCCATGAAAGGATTGTCCTTATAAAGAACTGTGATAAATATGAGGTCTTCCGGAGTTCCATTTTTACTTAAATAAGCCTGTATTGATTTTTTTTCTTCCTTACAGTCATTACACCATGATGCCCAGAAATTGAGAATAACAATTTTACCTTTTAAATCCTCAAGTCTCCATTTTTTACCGCTGATATCTTTAAGTTCAAAATTCGGAGCGGGTAAACCGATTTTAGCATTTTGTTTAGTAAATGACCTGTTCTTTTTTATAAGAATACTTCCTGTAACAATCAAAGCAAGCAGAATAAACAAAATCAAAAAAACATTTTTTTTCATATCTCACCTTAATTCACAAAAGTCGTTACTTCTTCCTGAACTTCTTTAAATTCTATAGTATTATTATTTAACTCAACTTTTATAAAGTTAGCACCCTTAAAACTTCCCTTAAGAATTTCCTCTGAAAGAGGATCTTCTATTTCTCTGGCAACAGCCCTTCTCATAGGTCTTGCACCATAAGCTGGTTGATAATATTTATTTAGAATCCAATGCTTGACTTCATCTGAAACAGCAATTACGAATCCGTATTCTGAAAGTTTTTTATTTGTTTCAGCAATTAAAAGGTCAATAATAGCAAGCAAATGAGATTCTTCAAGAGGATGAAACACAACAATGTCATCAACTCTATTGAGGAATTCAGGATTAAATGTCTTTTTAAGTTCATCAAAAACATTGTCTTTAATTTTTGAGTATATATCTACAGAACCAGATTTGCGAAAACCAAGGGGTGTTGATTTTTCAATCAATCTTGCTCCAATGTTTGATGTCATTATTATAATCGTATTTCTAAAATCTACTTTTCTACCAAAACTGTCTGTCAGCACACCTTCATCAAGTATCTGTAAAAGCAAATTAAACACATCAGGATGAGCTTTTTCAATTTCATCAAACAAAACAACAGAATAAGGTCTTTTACGAATTTTTTCTGTGAGCTGTCCACCTTCTTCATAACCAACATAACCAGGAGGTGCTCCAATTAGTTTGGATACATTAAATTTTTCCATGTACTCTGACATATCAAACTTGATCAAAGCACTCTCATCATTGAACATAAACTCTGCAAGAACTTTTGCAAGTTCGGTCTTTCCCACTCCTGTAGGTCCAAGAAAGAAGAACGAACCTATTGGTCTGTTTTTTGTTTTTAATCCTGCACGAGAACGTCTTATTGCTTTGCAAACACTTTTTATTGCTTCATCCTGTCCAATAATTCTTTGATGTAAAATTTCTTCCATTTGCAGAAGTTTTTCAGACTCTGTTTGTTCAAGTTTATAAAGGGGAATTCCTGTCATCTTAGATACAGTATATGATATATCGTCTGCTGTAACAAGAGGAACTTCTTTATGCATTGAGTCTTTCCATTTATTGTAATTTGCTTCATATATCCTCTTTAGTTTATCTTCTTCATATTTTGCTTTCTGTGCTGAAGATAAATCATGAAGTTTTATATATAAAGACTTTTCTTTTGAAATTCTTGCAAGTTCAAACTCAAGAGATTTTAACTCCTCAGGCATTACAGACCTTCTGAGCTTAATTCTTGAAGCAGTTTCATCCACTACATCTATTGCCTTATCAGGCAAATATCTATCCGTGATATATCTGTCAGAAAGTTTAACAGCAGCTTCTACTGCTTCATCTGTAATTTTTACTTTGTGATGGGCTTCGTATTTTTCTCTTATTCCACGCAATATTTCTATTGTTGTCTCAACTGTTGTTGGTTGAATATACACGGGTTGAAATCTTCTCTCAAGTGCTCCATCCTTTTCTATATATTTCCTATATTCCTGAGGAGTTGTAGCACCAATACATTGCATTTCTCCACGTGCCAGTGCGGGTTTTAACATATTTGAAGCATCAACAGAACCTTCTGCAGCACCTGCTCCAATTATTGTATGAAGCTCATCTATAAATAGAATAATATTTTCAGACTGGGTTGCCTCTCTTATTACTGCCTTTAGTCTCTCTTCAAACTGTCCTCTATATTTCGTTCCTGCAATCAAAGCTCCAAGATCAAGAGCAATAATTCTCTTACCAAGTAAAATATCAGGTACATCTCCCTCAATAATTTTCTGGGCAAGTCCCTCCACAATCGCTGTTTTACCAACTCCGGGTTCACCAATTATAACAGGATTATTTTTTATTCTCCTTCCGAGAATCTGAATAACTCTTTCTATCTCATCCTCTCTTCCAATTACAGGATCAAGCTTACCTTCAAGAGCAAATAAGGTTAAATCTCTTCCAAATTCATCAAGAGCTGGTGTATTTGTCTTTCTTTTTTCTCTCTGAGGGGTGCCCTGAAAATGAGGTCTTATAGAAAAATTAATCGTTAGCTGTCTTGCAGCAAGAAGATTAATTCCAAGATTTCTTAAGACCTTGCCTGCTATGCCTTCTTCTTCTTTAATTAAACCAAGAAAGAGATGTTCACTTCCAATATATGGATGTCCCAAAAGTCTTGCTTCTTCAATAGCGTTTTCAAGAACTTTTTTAGCTCTCGGAGAAAAAGGTATCTCTCCGGAGGTTAAAAGATTACCTTCACCTGTTAATCTCTTTTCAATTTCATATCTTACATTCTCAGGAGCAATACCAATTTTTCGCATTATAGCCACAGGAATTGAGTCTTCTTCTCTTAAAATTGCAAGAAGCAAATGTTCTGTATCAAGAAACTCACTATTTCTTTTTTCTGCTTCTTCTCTGGCATAGAGAATTATTTTACGACCTTTTTCTGTAAACTTCTCAAACATTTTAAAGCTCCTTTAAGTATTTTTGTTTCTAAATCAATATTAATTTGTTTGTTTGCTCTATGTCAATTCCTTAACTCTATTTATAAGCATCACCTTTTTCGTGATAAGTCATGCAGCACATCTAAAAAACTTTTTTACGCTCTTGCCAAGTCTCCCTCCTTTTTTTAGGGTTATTTTAATCTAAGGGTAGGTCAATTTTTGTAACAAAAGTGGGTCAGTTTTCATGAGAATTCTTGAGAGTTTAACAATTTCCTCAGTTGCTTTAATCAGGGATTGATCTTATTTAGCTCTTGGATGATGTTTAAGATACTCTTTGCGAAGTCTGTCCATTGAAACTTTTGTATATATCTGTGTTGTAGATATATCACTGTGTCCAAGCATTTTCTGTAAAGACCTTAAATCTGCTCCACCTTCAAGCAGATGAGTTGCAAAACTATGTCTTATCATGTGAGGCGTTACATTTACTCCAGCGATTTTACCCATTTCTTTTATATTCTGCCAGAATCTTTGTCGAGTCATTGGCTGTCCACGATTGTTTAAAAAAACATACTCTGAAACTTTCTTCTTAAGAAGCTTCGGTCTTAACTCATTTAAATAATTTTTAATTTTATCTGCTGAACGCTGAGCTATTGGAACAACTCTTTCTTTATCCCCTTTGCCTTTAACTCTTATAAATCCTGCCTCAAAATTTATATCGCTTAATTTTAGTCTTACCAGCTCACTAACTCTTAATCCCGATGCATACATTAATTCAAGCATAGCGATATCTCTTAAATAATATTTGCTTTCAAGCATCACTGAAAGCAGCTTTTTAACCTCATCAATTTCAAGAGCCTTTGGAAGCCTAAGCCAGAGCTTTGGCGATTTAAGTCCCTCTGTTGGATCTTGGTTTATTATGTTGTCAAAAATCATAAATATAAAAAACTGCTTAAAAGAGGAAAGAATTCTTGCAATAGATGTTGAGCTGTAGGCTTTTTCTTTTAGATTTAAAAGATACCGTACAATATCATCTTTTTTACAATTCAAAATTAAAATATTTTGTTCATCAAGCCACTTTAAAAAAATTTTTAAATCATTTTCATAGGATTTAACTGTATTTATAGAAAGGGCTTTTTCAGTAAGAAGATAATTAAGAAATTTTTTGAGAAGTTCTTGCTGTTCCATTATCTGTAAACTCTTTAATTCCTATCTGAGAACGCAACATTTCGTAAAAAATTTTACCCAGATGAAATAAATTCTCTGTATCTGCCCTATTATAAGAAATTAAAAGCTCAAGACTGTCAGAACTTCCATTTAAATAAGCTTTCCATAGTTTTATAGCATCATACCCATTAAGTCCTTTAAGTCCCTCTTGTCTTTCAATTAGAAACATTGTTTCAAGCTTCTTAAGCCCGCCTTGAATTCCAAGCCTTTTCCCAGCAAAAAAAAGATCAAAATGTGGAATATGCTCAATTTGTAAATTGGGAAACTCTTTTTTAAGAAAAGGAATATCAAAAATAGTTCCATAAAAAGTAATTAAATATTTATATTCATCAAGTGTTTGCTGTAAATTTTCCTCTGTCAGGGTTTCTCCTCTAATTAGAGATTTATACCCTCCTGTGGAATACAAACCAACAACTGTCACATATCCACCCTTTTCCTGGGGCAAACCATTTGTTTCTATATCAAGACACACTGCATTATTTATAAATTCCCAAAACAGCCGCCAGTGTTCTCTTTTTTTAAGGTTTTTAGAAAAAAAACTACAATTTTTACATGATAAAGCCTCAAAAGCTTTATGTAAAAAATCGTCATAAATTTGTTTTTTTTCAAGGTCTATGTCTAAAACTTCTTTACAGTTAAAAAAATCTTCCCATGTAAGAATTCCTTCTTTCCATAGCCTTTTTTCCCTTTTTTCTCCAATCCCATCAAGCAGTAAAAATGTATTTTTAATCATAGTTTTATTATATTAAGCTTTGGAAAATTTAGACAAGCATTTGCATTAGCTCATAAATAATCTCTCTGAAAAGGAATTGTTTTTTTATAATTGTAAATTACAGCCACCGTACTTTAAACCTCCATTATATGAACTAAATTTTCAATGAAAGCAGATTAAATCACAGCCATAGATTTAAGAAGCCTTGGATAAGTTAGGATGAAAGATGAGTTAAACTTCCTTTAAGATAAAGTGGTGCTTATGTAGTGAGGCTTAAAACTTTACTAAATTCTTAATTTTATGTTATTTTTTAAAATTGAATCCTTTTAAGAAAGGTGGTGAAGACAATGGGAATTTCTCCTGAGAGAAAAAAAGAGATTATTGAAAATTTTAAAATGCATTCTTCTGATACAGGTTCTCCTGAAGTACAGATTGCTTTAATGACTGAAAGAATTAACTATTTAACTGAACATTTCAAAATTCACAAAAAAGATCACCATTCAAGGAGAGGTCTTATTAAATTAGTTGCTCAAAGAAGAAAGCTTTTAAATTATCTTAAGAAAATTGATAAGGAACGATATGGCAAACTCATTGAAAGACTTAGTATCAGAAAATAAATTGGAAAAGATGGAGAATGTGGAAGTAGAATTTGAAATTAAAGGAAAAAAACTTGTTTTACAAACAGGAGTTTTTGCAAAACAAACAAATGGTTCAGTTTTAGCAAAATATGGAGACACATACGTATTATGCACTGTAGTTGCGGAAAAAACACCCAAAGAAGGATTGGATTTTTTCCCATTAACGATTGACTATCAGGAAAAAGCTTACTCAGCAGGTAAAATACCTGGAGGTTTTTTCAAAAGAGAAGGTAAACCAACAGACAGGGAAATTCTTGTTTCTCGTCTAATTGACAGACCTGTAAGACCTCTTTTACCGGAGGAATTTAACTATGAAACTCAAGGTATAGCATCTGTTCTTTCCTACGGAGATGAAAATATTGCTGATATTTTAAGTATAATCGGAATTTCAGCTGCTTTTACCATATCTGATATTCCATTTAATGGACCTATTGGAGCTGTGAGAGTTGGAATGATTGAAGAAGAATTCATTTTAAATCCTGACAATGAGGAATCTGAAAAAAGCATTCTTAATCTCGTAGTTGCAGGCACAGAAGAAGCCGTGACCATGGTTGAGGGTGGAGCTGCAGAATGCTCTGAGGAGCTTCTTTTAGAAGCTTTAAAATTTGCTCATACCCATATAAAAAAAATAATAGCCTTGCAAAAAAAATTTCAGCAGTTAGTAGGCAAACCAAAAAAAGAAATTATCACACCTGAGGGAGATGAAAAGATTCAAAAGGCAATATTAGATATTATTTCAACAAAAATTGAAAATGCCTTATTCCTTCAAAAAAAACTTGAAAGACAGCAAGCCCTTGATGGACTCCTTAATGAATGTTTGCAGAACTTAAATACAGAAGATTTTCGGCATAAACTATATGGCAATCCTGATAAGGATATATCATTAGAGATTACCCATGCTTTTGATAAAGTGGTTAAAAAATTTATGCGCGAAACAATTTTGAAAAAAGGTATAAGAGTAGACGGTAGAAAATTTGATGAAATAAGATCTATTACATGCATGGTTGGAATACTGCCAAGAGTACACGGTTCTGCTTTATTTACAAGAGGAGAAACACAGGCTCTTGTTGCAACAACTCTTGGTACTTCAGAAGATGAACAAAAAGTTGATTCTCTTGAAGGAGAAATATTTAAAACATTTATGCTACACTACAACTTTTTACCTTTCAGTGTAGGAGAAGTTAAACCTTTACGTGCTCCAGGACGAAGAGAAATCGGTCATGGTTATCTTGCAGAAAGGGCATTAAGTTATGTAATTCCTTCTAAGGATGAATTTCCATATACGATAAGAATTGTATCAGATATTCTTGAATCAAATGGCTCTTCATCAATGGCAACTGTATGTGGAGCAACTCTTTCACTGATGGATGCTGGAGTTCCTATTAAAGCACCTGTTGCAGGAGTTGCAATGGGACTTGTTAAAGAAGGAGACAAAACTGTTGTGCTTACTGATATTCTTGGAATGGAAGACCATTATGGTGATATGGATTTTAAGGTAGCAGGAACACAGAAAGGTATAACAGCTTTTCAGATGGATGTAAAAATTTCAGGAATCAGTTATGAAATATTTAAAAAGGCGCTTAAACAGGCAAAACAGGCAAGATTATTCATACTTAAAAAAATGGCTGAAACTATTTCTGAACCTAAAAAGGAACTTTCTTCATATGCTCCAAGAATATACAAAATACGAGTTAAACCTGAAAAAATCAGAGATATAATTGGTACAGGTGGTAAGGTAATTAAAGGAATTATAGAAGAGACAGGAGTAAAAATAGATATTGAAGACAAAGAAGGAGTTGTTAGAATAGCCTCTTATGATGAATCTGCTGCACAAAAAGCGATTGAAATTATTAAAGGAATCACACAGGAAGCAGAACTTGGAAGAATCTATATGGGTAAAGTAACAAGAATTGTAGATTTCGGTGCTTTTGTTGAAATTATGCCAGGAATTGAAGGATTATTACACATATCCCAAATTGCTGATAAAAGAATTCAAAAAGTATCTGAGATATTAAAAACAGGAGATCAAATTCCTGTTAAAGTAATTGAAATTGATGAACTCGGAAGAGTTCGTCTTAGTAGAAAAGAAGCACTCCGTGAAATAGAAACCAAGTCTGTCACAAAAACATAATTCTGATGATGAAAAAAACTTATCTTTCCTCAAACATTCCTGTAATTATGCAGAAAATGAATTATTACAGGTCTTTTGTTCTTGGCATATGGATAAAACATGGAGCCAGACATGAAATCTCTTCTAAGAATGGATTATCACATTTTATAGAACATCTCTTCTTTCAGGGAACTTCAAAGAGAAATGCTCGTGAAATATCTTTTGAAATTGATAGCATGGGCGGAGATATAAATGCTTTTACTTCAAGAGAATTCACAGCGTTATACATAAAAGTTCTTGATTTCTCTGTATGTAAAGCTATAGAACTAATTGGAGATATTTATTCAAATCCTCTATTTCCTGAACAGGAAATAGAAAAAGAACGTTCAGTCATACTTGATGAAATTAGAACAGTAAATGATACACCAGATGAACTAATTCATGATCTTTTTATGGAAAACTCATTTTCTAGCGGATTGGGACAACCAATTCTTGGTAAAGAATCCACTGTATCAGAAATAAGTAGAAAAGATATCATTGACTGTTATAACAACTTCTATGGAATAAATAACTGTATAATAAGCTGTGCTGGAAATTTTGAAGAAAAAAAATTAATTGAATGTCTTGAAAAAAATATTACAGCTAAAACTTCTAATAATTCTCCAACAACTAATAGCTCAACTTTTTCCTCTTGTCTTAAGATATATGAGAAAGATTTAAATGAAATTCATTTATGTATGGGATTTGATACTTTCCCTTTTAAAAGTCCTTACAGAAATGTTTTAACTTTACTTAACTGCATTATTGGCGGAAGTGTTAGCTCAAGACTATTTCAGGAAATAAGAGAAAAACAAGGATGGGTTTACAATATTTATTCTTTCATCTCCTTCTATTATGATACAGGTGTATTTGGTATTTATACCGCCTGTGACCGTAAAAAAATAAATAAAATAATTGAGACCATCTTCAAAATACTAAAACAAATTCCTGAAAATTTAAAAAAAGAAGAAATGGATAGAGCAAAAACTCAAATTATATCTCAAATTCTTTTTTCCTCTGAATCACCAAGTTCTGTTATGCATAATTTAGCATTTCAGGAATTATATCTTGAACAGTCCTACAGCATTGAGCAACAGATAAAACAAATTGAAACTGTTTCTTTTAAAGAACTGAAAGATATGGCATCAATCTTAAAAGAGAAAAATTTTTCAATAACAATTCTTGGACCTGTAAGCGAAAAAGAAATTTATTTAGAAAATAATAAAAATTAAAGTAGAGCGGATAAATCCGCCCTACTTTAATAAAATCAATTATGCAGCTTTTTCCTTCTGGACTGTCTCTTCTCGCATGGCAGCCTTTGCAAAAACCATTGCTGTAGCTCTGTAAACCATGTGAGCCATCTTTGAATGAGGTGCATAGGTAAAGAGTGTAAATACAAATACAAGATGAGCAACATATGAAGCGTATGCTAATATGCCTGTATCTGCAAGTCTCAAAAGTTCAGCCATGAATCCTGTTATACCAACACCAAGAATTATTGTTATAAGGAACCAGTCAAAGTAGCTACCAATTCCCTGTTTTACAGCATTCTTTGTTCTGTTAGAAATTATGTACAACATCCCTATTATCAATGCAATACCGCTTACATTTCCGATTATTTTGACAATATTTGTCTGAGGATAGGGCGATTCCCATTTCAATACCCATTCATAAAACATTGCTAAACCTGTTGTTATGGCAAGTCCAATAAAAGCATATAACACAAGAAGATGGGCTGTTGTTCTGCCTTTGTTAAGGGTACAGAGTTGAAATTTTTTATGTAGCAGTATATCCTTTATGGTCTCGTATATACAGTTGTAAATGTCTTTTCTCTTAAGCTCCATACCTGCAGTCAAGTCAAGCCAGTATCGTTTCACTCCTAAATAAAAACATATAACAGCAAAGCCTGCTGCAGCCATAAATGGAACATCAATCCAAGGAACAGCAGGTAGGAATTTTGAATAGGCTAACTCACCATGTTCACCTCTTGGAATCTCTGTTCCTGTAAAGTATCCAAGTAGAAAGAGTTCACCAAGGAATAGAAGTATCGGAAAGAGAAAGAGCAATAAAAGATATTTTGGCTCTGCAACCCATTTTGCAAGAAATTTTGGTGGTGAGTAATTTTGTATCATGAGTTTTCTTACAGCCCCTAAAACCTCGCCAGGCTTTGCTCCTCTTGGACAGTAAGCTGTACAATCACCGCAGTGATGGCAAAGCCAAATATCTGGATTTTTAAAAAGCCTATCCTTCAATCCCCATTGAGCATAGAGCATTTCCTTTCTTGGAAATGGTTTGTCCTCTGGTGAGAGGTTGCAGACAACAGTGCATGTAGAGCACTGATAACACTTTTTCAGAGACTCTCCGCCAGCCTTTATAATATCCTTTGCAAACTGTAAATCTGGTTTTACTAGTTTGTCCATCTCTTCCCTCCTTAGAAGCCCTTAAATGGATTAGGACCAATTTGTCTGATTTTATCCATAAACTCATTAATTATCTGTGGCACTTTCCAGTATTCATCTATTGCAACTTCATACATCTGAACTCTATCTGACTCAAGCTGCAATCTGTCCAGTGTTTCCTGAACCTTACCAAGTCTATACTTTGCAAGTTCACTTCCTTTTGCGAAATGACACTGATAATCTTCTCCAAATTTACATCCTAAGAGAAGCATTCCATCAACACCTTTAGAGAGAGCGTCAGCAATCCAGACAAGGTTCATTGAACCAAGACATCTTAACTGGATAAATCTTACAGCAGGGTCAATTTTGAGTTTGTTGAGCGCGGCTGTCTCTATTGCAGGAAATGCGTCATTTTCACAGCAAAGAACAATAATTCGTGGTCTGTCATCCTCACTCGGAACAGATACACTCTTCATCATTGTACCAAGCATGTCAATGCTATAATCTTTAAAGGAAACAATTCTCTCTGGACATGCACCCATACAGGTACCACATCTACGGCATCTGTTTGGTTTATAGTAAGGAATGCCTTTTTCATCTTCATCAATTGCACCAAAAGGACATTCTTCAGTGCAACGTTTACAGGCTGTACATTTTGAAAGATTCGGATCCGGATAAGAAGTATCCCATGCTCTTGGATGAACAGCTATACCTTTTGCAACATGCTCTAAACACTGAATTGCTTTAAGTACTGCGCCACGAGCATCTTCCTGTGCTTCTGTCATATTCATTGGCTGGCGGACCGGTCCAACTGCATATATTCCAGTTCTTCTAGTTTCATACTGGAAGCAGATAAAGTTGGAGTCAACAAAACCAAATCCTCCTTCTAAAAAAGGAAGTTCAGGGCCTTGACGATATCCAAGATTAAGAATGAATTCAGGTTTTTTGGTTTTTTCTATATACTGTGCCTTTGCTTCATCACCTTTAGCTGCTGCCTCAGCAAGTCCAATAAGATAGTCCTGAGGCTCCTTTGTTGTGGGCACCATTCCTGTGGCAAGAACAACCATCTCTGCTTCTATTTCTGCCTTTTCACCAAGCAAAGAATCCTCTACAGTAACTGTTAGTTTATCCCATTCTTCTCTAATTCCTGTAACTTCACCCTTAGTAAGCATAACTCCTGGAGTATTTTGAGCTTCTTTATAGTAATATTCAAGTTTTCCAGGAGTTCTTATATCCTTATAAATAACCATTGCTATAGCATCTGGATTACCATCAGTTACATATCTTGCCTGTTTTAGTGTTGTTACACAGCACATTCCTGAGCAGTAAGGTAAATGTTCAGAATCTCTCTGTCCTGCGCATTGGACAAAAAGAACTGTTTTAACAACTCTTTGGTCAGAAGGTCTTTTAATTACTCCATTGTTACTCTTTGCAATTTCTTCAAACTCAAAGTTGGTTACCACATCTTTGAATTTGCCATAACCGTATTTTTTGGTAAGTTTTTTGGCATCATATGGTTTCCAGCCTGTTGCTTGAATGATAGCACCAACTTTTATTGTTTCAGTGGAGCCGTTCTTTGAGATTGTTACATCAAAATCACCTGGCTGACCGTCAATCTTTTCAATTTTTGATGAGGTGTAAACTTTAATTTTTGGATTTGATGTAACTTCATTTATGAGTGGCTCAAGATTTACATCACCAAGAACTCCGTTGGTGTAATCATCAGTGGGAACTATTTTATATAATTTCCTTGCAAATCCACCAAGCTCAGCATCTTTTTCAACCAAAACAACATCATATCCTGCTTTTGCTGTCTCTGTAGCAGCTGTCATTCCAGAAATCCCGCCGCCAACTACGAGTATCGTTTTTACAGTTTCAATAATAAAAGGTTCTGGTATCGCTCCTTTTTGAGCTTTTATAATCCCAAGCTTTACATAATCCTCCGCTGCAAGCTGTTTTTCTTCGTCTGCCTCAATTGTCCATACAGCAAGCTCTCTTAGAGGAACTCGCTCAACAAAACATCCCGGGAATGTAAATTCATAAGTTTTGACTCTTGGTGAACATCCTGCAATAACTATGCTGTTTACTCCCTGCTCAGAAATGTCTTTCTTTATTAGCTCAACACCTTCATTATTACAAAGAATATCATACTCAACTACCACAGGTAGTCTTAACGCATTTTTTGCAATGTTTGCAATCTTTTCAGTATTAATTATATCTCCTATACCACAGCCTTTGCAGATATATAGACCTATTTTCTTTTCCATAGATTACCTCCTTACTCCAGTCTGAATTGCCTTGAGGGCTGCAGATGTCGCATCTTTTCCACAACCTGCTACATCCATAGGAGCTTTTGCACAGCCTGCAGAATATATACCTTCAGCATCAACCACAAAACCATCTATCGAATATTTAAGACCTGGAACTTTTATCTCAAAGCTTTCTGGCTGCATCCCTGTAGCAAGAACTACCATATCTACCTTCTTTCTTATCTTTTCTCCATTCAGCATATCTTCTGCGGTTACAATAACATCGTCTGAATCCTTATCCTGCTCAACTTCAGCCACTTTACCTTTAATCAGATTAACACCTGCTTGTTCCTTAACCTGATTGAAAAATTTTTCATATCTACCAGGTGTTCTTATATCAATATAAAAGATATCCACCCCTGCTTCAGGATTCTGTTCTTTAATATAAAGAGTATGTTTTAAAGAAGCAAGACAACAAATGTATGAACAGAAAGGTAGATGATTTTCATCTCTACTACCAGCACACTGAACAAAAGCGATTTTTTCGACAGGTTTACCATCAGAAGGTCTTACAATCTGTCCTTCTGTAGGACCATTTTTAGATGCGAGTCTTTCAAACATCATATTTGTAACCACATTTTTAACCTTACCAAAGCCTAAATTTTCTATATTACCCGCGTCATAGGGCTTCCAGCCTGTTGCTACAACAATAGAGTCAACTTTAACCTCTATGGTGTTAGCCTGCATATTTAAATCAATTGCATTGTATTTACAGGCCTCAACACATGGTGCAGGACAATCCTTTGGACATGCACCTCTGTCAAGTACATATCTCAAAGGGAAAGCTTGTTCAAATGGAAGATATATAGCCTTTATTTTGTTTAATCCAAAATTAAAATCATTATCTCTTTCAACAGGACAGGCTTCTGCACATGCATTACAGGCAGTACAGTTTTCATTTACATATCTTGGATTAAGCTTAATTTTTACAGTATAATCTCCAGGGCTACCAGAAATAGATTCTACTTCAGCCATTGTATAAAAGGTAATTGAAGGATTTACTTTGATACGACGGAAATTAATCTCAAGTCCACATAATGGGGGGCAGATTTTGGGGAAGTATTTATTTAACTGGGCAACTCTTCCGCCGAGATAGGGTTTTTTTTCTACAATTATTACTTCTGCACCTGTCTCGGCAGCCTCAATTCCTGCAGTCAAACCACTAAATCCCCCACCAATGACCAAGATTCGATTTGGGCTACCATTATGATGCATTCTCAGCCTCCTTTATTGAATTATCTTAAACATAAAAATTCGTAATACAGCCTTAAACTGCATTACGAATTTCTAATTTAAACCTAATAAAAAAGAATTTAAAGGGAGGGATATACATCCCTCCCTTTTGTACCCTCATATTAGTCTGGGAATATCTGAACGTATGGGACTTTCTTAAGTGTAAATGTATCTGTTGCCGGATCATATACGGAGTTGACAAAGCAACGCCAGTTAGCATCATCAACAAAATCTTTGTCACCTCTGTAGTAGTAGCCAGGATAACGAGATTCTTCTCTAAAGAGAATATGTCTGGCATGGGCTTCAACTGAAAGTGTTCTATGGTAGTTTTCCCAGCAACGGAGAAGTTCATGAAGATTGGCTGCAGCAAGTCTATTAGCATCCTCTTTGAGAAGTTGCAATTTCTTAAGTCCTTCCTCAATCATTGTTGCAGAGGTCATATACCATGTGCCTATGCCACCAAAATATTCATCTGCAATCTTTTGCAATCTTGCCTGATATAGATCTGGTTTAATGTAATAGGGATTAATCCTTGGATCAGTAGAATAAGTTTTATATTTCTCGTAAACTTCAAATGGCAGATAAAGCTCTTCAACAAGAGCATTTATATCTTCAGCAAGTGTTGGTGTATATCCTGGTTCATCTAAAATAAGTGCAATAGCTGCCTTTGCAGCAATCCTTGCCTCAGCATGTGAACCAGATGAAAATTTATGTCCAGATGCACCTACAACATCACCTGCCATGAATAAGCCCTTTACTGTGCTCATTCTATTGTAGCCCCAGAACCACTCAGGAGGTGTTCCAGGAATATCTCCAGGTCCACTTACCCAGAATCCTGCACAACCAGCGTGTGAGCCGAGAAGATATGGCTCGGTTGGCATAATTTCAGATGGAACCTTATCAGGCTCTGTGTTTGTTGCTGCCCAGAGACCTGCCTGACCAATACACATATCAAGGAAGTCTTCCCATGCTTCTGCTTCAAGATGTTTTAGTCTCTTAGCATCCATCTGCTTGGCAAGTTCCTGCATGGCAAGATTGGTATGCATTAATATAGGACCTTTACCTTGCTTCATAGATGTCATAGCAAGATGGTTTCTGATTGCTGTACCAAGAGCCTCAGCCCATCTGCCATACTTTGCCACTGCCTCCTTGAACTCTGGTGTGTCTTTGGAGCAATAATCTTCACCAAGAGCATTTGTTGCCTTAGCTTTAAAGAAGAGGAACCATGCACCAACAGGTCCATATCCATCTTTAAATCTTGCAGGAACAAATCTGTTCTCCATCATTGTCATCTCGGCACCAACTGTCATTCCGAGATAGTATCCTGAGCCAGCATTCCATACTGGATACCAAGCTCTTCCCATTCCCTCTCTTGTTGACCTTGGTCTGAATACATTAACTGCACCACCGGCAGCACAGAGAATTGCTTTAGCTTTGAATACATAAACTTTATTTTCTCTTACACTAAAGCCTATTGCACCAGCAACTCTATTTGGCTCTTTTGCGTCCTTTATAAGCTTGGTAACAAAAACTCTCTCATAGAGATTCTGAGCTTGTCCAGTTGCTTTTCTATTGTATTCAAGAGCAGCCTTGCCAGCTTCTGCAACTATAACTTTATAAGATTCTCCATTTATCATAATCTGCCATTTTCCAGAACGACAAGGCGTTCCACCATCTTTAAGAGACGGAATTCCTTGATCCCTTGCCTGAAATCCATCAAGAGACCAGCCATCTGCACCTTTCTTCCAGATAGGAAGTCCCCATTCCTCAAACATATGGACTGAGTCATCAACATGTCTTCCAAGATCATAAACAAGGTCTTCACGGATAATTCCCATTAAGTCTGCACGGACATACTTTACATAGTCAACAACCTTGTTTTCACCAATATATGTATTAATAGCACTAAGACCCATTGCAACTGCACCTGAGCGGTCTATTGCTGCTTTGTCAACTAATGTTACTTTAATCCCCTTCGGAGTAGCCCACCTACCAGCTTCATATGCAGCTCCAGCACCGGCCATACCACCACCGATAATAAGAAAATCTGTATCTACTTCAACTACTTCTGGTCTTTGACAATAAGAAAATGTGCAAGTCTCTTTTTCCATCTTTAAACCTCCTTCTTTATTTTTTACTCTTTTCTGGCTTCATAGTTGAAAAAGCCAGGACCTTTAATTTTAGAGTAATCTGGTTCAGGAAGCCCTGCATAGATATTATCTGCATTCCAGTAACCCTCAGGTGTTGTTCTGATGGGGAATTTGAATCTCTTTATGGTGCCATTTCTGAACTTAATTGTCCACATAATTGAATCCTGAGCTCTCATAGGAATAACGCTTGCTCCTAAGGGATTGAAATCTGCATATCCTCTGACTTCAATTGCTTGTTGTGGACAAATTTTTACACAGTTGTAACACTCCCAGCATTGCTCTACTTCCTGATTGTAAGCTTTCATCTTTTCTCTGTCAAGAACCATCAAATCATTAGGACAGATATACTGACAAGCAGTTTTGTCCTGTGCTTTACAGCCGTCACACTTTTCGGTAATTACAAAACTTGGCATAGCTTAACCTCCTTTTTTGTTTTTTATTAAGCTGGTTTTTGTACTGGATTTTTCTGTAACTCCAGCACATCACTTATGTCAATATCAGGAACAGGAAGTTCCCTGTCTTCCTTTTCCACCTCATCCTTAATTGCTGGAATGTTTTCAACCGCTTTCTCAATTACCTCTTGACCTAAAG
Organism: uncultured Thermodesulfovibrio sp.; assembly: GCA_964614465.1. Taxonomy (GTDB): domain Bacteria; phylum Nitrospirota; class Thermodesulfovibrionia; order Thermodesulfovibrionales; family Thermodesulfovibrionaceae; genus Thermodesulfovibrio. Next base: position 24,961 of record CAZTLF010000008.1, on the reverse strand, counting down.
ATTTTGTTTCAACAATTTTCTTAAATACAAGCTTTTTGAACGCAGCGGGTGTTTCTTCAATATATCCTCTTGCATCAAATCTTGCTTTAGAAAAACTGTCAATCACTTTCTGCCCAAGCTCATCAGATACCTCAATAACTAATCTTTTTAATGCTCCTCCAAAAATTGGCTCTACTTTCTCCTCAAGGGCTGTCCCCTTTATAGCTGCCATTCTTTTTTCATCAACTATTATTCCAAAATACTTAGCCATTTTTCACCTCCTTTATTTTTTTAAGTGAGCTGGAAGTTCCATATGAGGGAGATCTACCTCTAATCTCTCCTCTCTCTCTTTGAGATATTTCTCATTGTTGAATGGATATCCGAATTTCTGCCACCATTTAACGACAACTTTGTAAACTTCTGGTCTGTATATCTCTGTAGGAGGAGTCAATCCCTCATTAATAAGTCCTCTAATAAAGCTACCAGAGTATCTTGAGTATATACCCTTATGAGTGCAGTTGTCAGAATATGCAAATTCTCTACATTTTGGACAATACCAGAATTCAGCAATATTTTGTGGTCTTATATGCAATCCACCTGGAACTTCATATGGAGGAGCATCAAATCCAAAACTTGGAATTCCTTTGGACCACAGAATCTGGGTGGCATAAATATCATAGTATTCACCGAGTGCAGCATGGTCTCTTCCAAACATATGGAATGATATTCCCATATTCTGCCTGATAACACCATGAAGAAGTGATTCAATAGGATTACCATATCTCATATCCCAGAGCGTGAAACTAACCATATGACGATTTGGATTAATATATCCAGCAAGGTGAACCATTTCATGGCTTTCTACGATTGCTTCATCTGGAAAATCACCAATTCTTTTTGCACCAATTATGGCATTTACAATTATTCCATCGCACGGTTTAATATCACCCATATAAGCTGCCATCTTCATTAATGCTTCATGTCCTGTATGAGGAACATTTCTTGTCTGATGGGCAATAACTGTAGTCCATCCTCTTCTTTCAAACTCCTCTCTTGCTTTCTTTGGAGGATACCAAAATCTGTTAAAAGGCTCTCTAATCTTAGGCTCATTGATTATAGTATATTTACCTGCGAGAATTATAGGATTTAATGAGCAGTAAATGTTATATCCTGTGTGTTTTTGGTCAAATGGGACTTTCACAACTTCAGGATTATGCTCAGGAGTTCCAAATGTTCTTACTGCAATATCACCAGGGCTAATTTCATAAACTTCTTCAATCTCAAGGATTGCAAAAGGCTCACCTTTTAGCCTTAACAAAAGCCAATCACCAGCTCCAACTCCGAGTTTTTTGAAATCTTCCTCTGAAATATCAAAAAGAATTGGATAGGGGAATACCCATCCGCTTGTAAGTCTTCTTCTTTCAAGAACACTTTCAAGATCAGCCTTTGTCATAGAACCTTCAACAGGGCTGAAGAAACCATAGCATACTGACATAATCTCTCTGTAGACATTTCTTACAGGATTGCCCTTGAAAAGAGTGGGCTTGATGTCGTAAACAGCAGAACATTTCTCCATGAGCTTTCTTGCCATCTGCGGATCACGAACAACTCTGTCAATAATTTTGCCACCATGAGGTGGGGGAAGAGTCTTAATTCTTACTTCCGGCATACCTTTCCTCCTTTAATTTACTTTTTTTTCTAAAATTGCACAGATGTTGTTGAATATCTCATCTATACTACCTGTGCCTGCAACACTTTTTATAATACCTTTCTTTGTATAATAATCAATTAAGGGCTCTGTCTGGGCTTTATATACTTCTAATCTCTTTCTAATTGTTTCTTCTTTGTCGTCATCTCTCTGGAAAAGCTCGCCACCACATTTATCACATTTACCTTCTACTTTTGATGGAGAATAATAGACGTTATACATCTGCCCACAAGATTTACAAGTTCTTCTTCCTGTAAGTCTTTTCATAAGATCATCAAAGGAAACATCAACATTTAATGCTAAATCTAACGGGATATTCATTTCAGCAAGCATTTTGTCAAGAGCTTCAGCCTGAGTAACATTTCTTGGAAAACCATCAAGAATAAATCCTTTCTTGCAGTCATCCTGAGAAATCCTTTCTTTAACCATCCCAAGAACTACGCTATCTGGAACAAGCTCTCCTCTATCCATGTATGCCTTAGCTTCTTTACCAAGTGAAGTGCCTGCAGCAACTGCTGCTCTAAGAAGATCACCTGTTGATATTTGGGGAATCCCGTATTTTTCTACAAGCCTTTTCGCCTGAGTTCCTTTGCCTGCTCCTGGGGCACCCAAGAATACTAATCTCATTGAAGCCTCCTTTTCGGGTTAAAATTAAACTTTTGGTTTATAATTTAACCTATTATGACTTAAAAAGCAACTTAAATTTTATAATTTTATAATAAGTTTTGCTTATAAATTGCTGGCTATTTTATCAAGAAATCCCTTAATTTGTCAAGTGCTTCTTTGCGATGACTTATCTTATCTTTTTGATGAGGTTCCATCTCAGCAAATGTTATTTGAAATCCTTCAGGTATAAATACAGGATCATATCCAAAGCCATAAAGACCCTTTGGAACATCTGCGATTTTCCCATTAACATAACCCCAAAATAAATACTCCTTTCCATCCGGAAAAACCAATGCAATACAACATACAAATCGTGCATTTCTCTTTTCTGAAGGAATTCCTGCTAATTCTTTCAAAAGTTTTTTGATGTTATCCTCATCACTTGCTTTATCTCCTGCATATCTTGCGGATTTAATCCCTGGTCTACCTTCTAATGCTTCAACTTCCAAGCCTGAATCATCAGAAAGAGCGGGCAATCCTGTTTTTTGACAAACATATCTTGCTTTTTTCAATGCATTTTCATCAAAAGTTAATCCATCTTCCTTTACTTCATCAAGATCAGGAAAATCATGGACAGAAAGAATAGTAATGTTGAGTCCTTCCAAGATTCTCTTTAACTCTTCTATTTTTTTTCTGTTTTTTGATGCAATAACTATTTTCATAGATTTGACAATTCTTTAATTTTTAGTTTATATTAAAATTATTCGCGGGGTGGAGCAGTCTGGTAGCTCGTCGGGCTCATAACCCGAAGGTCAGAGGTTCAAATCCTCTCCCCGCAATTTAATCAAACAAAGCTTCTACAAATTCTTGTGGAATGAATTCTTTTAAATCATCAATTTCTTCGCCTATTCCAATTAACTTAATAGGAATTCCTATCTCCTTTTTTATAGCAAAAATAACCCCGCCCTTTGCTGTTCCATCAAGCTTCGTAACAACCACACCTGTTAGTCCGACAGCTTCATTAAACAAAGAAGCTTGTCTTATAGCATTCTGTCCTGTTGTTGCATCTACAACAAGCAAAGTTTCATGTGGTGCCTCTGGAATTGACTTTTTCATGACTCTACTGATTTTTCTTAGTTCTTCCATAAGAGGAGATTTGGTATGTAGTCTTCCTGCTGTATCTATAATTACTATGTCCTTGTTTTTTGCCTTTGCATGCTCCAATGCATCAAAAGCAATAGCTGCTGGATCCGCACCGCTTTTATGTTTGATGATATCTGCTCCTATCCTTTTTGCCCAAATTTCAAGCTGTTCTATAGCTGCAGCCCTGAATGTATCCGCAGCTGCGAAAACAACACTTTTACCCTCATTAATAAATTTATAACCCAATTTCCCTATGGTTGTAGTCTTCCCGACTCCATTTACTCCTACAACAAGAATAATTGAAGGAATATTTTTCAAATTTAAAGAAGTATTGTTTTTAAGTAGATTTGTAAGCTCTTCTTTTAGAGTTATTTTTACATCTGAAACATCTTTAATATTACCTTCTTTAATTTTTTTTCTCAGTATACCTGTTATCTCTTCAGTTGCTTTAACTCCCACATCTGAAGAAATAAGAATTTCATCAATCTCTTCTATAGTTGATTCATCTATTTTCCCTCCTGCAGGGAGTATTGCTTCTATCTTTTCAACAATGTGTTGCTTTGTCTTGCTTAATTTTTCCTTAAGTTTATCAAAAAAACCCATTAACCTCTCCTGAACTCTACAATGAGTTCATCCTTTTTCTTTAACATGCGATATTTCAGAGGTTTTTTAAGGGTTATGTTTAATAATACTTTATTTTGCTCTTCAGATACGGAAACTTCTTTTATAAACTCTGAGTCAATCTTTATAGGTTTTTCTAATTTATTTCTGACTGGATAAATTTCAAGTATAACTGACATGATACTGCCTACTTTTTTCGTCCTGGGATGATAGCCTCCCTGTTTATCTATGTTTGGAATAAACAAAGTTAATGCACAACTATTTTTTGTTTCAACAATAGAGATATTTTTAAGCTCTAAAGCTTGACCTTTTAATGGAGCAATATTTTTTTTGCTCTTACTGTCTTTTGATTCCTTCTTTTTAACTATCTTTTTCTTTGGTTTTTCAACTTTTTTCTCTTCACTGATCTTTATTTCTTTAGAAGGAATTTCTTTTTCTTCTAATGTTGCAGAAATCTCAAATTTTTCTGCTTTATCATACATTACCTCCACTGTAGCAACTCCATTTATAAATTCTGATGGTGGAACTTTATTTGGAGTAAGTGTTCCTGAGCCTGATGATTTTAAAATAACTGTGTTGCCGTATAAATTATAATTTGACATAACCTTATCAAGATGGTTATAGGCTATAATTTTTATTTTAAATCTCTGCCCCGCAATGATTGTATCAGGAGAAATTATTTCAAATCTTTTTATTTTCGGTGGAACAATTTTTACAATATTACTTTCTCCTCTGATTGAGATATCATTAGCAACCTTAGCTACTATTTTTATGTCTTCAGGTCTATCGTAACGAAGGCTTAATCTTGCTTTCCCATCTGAAAAAGCATATGATGTCAATTCAGAAGGGAAAATATAGCCCTTACCCTGTGCTTCTATAATTATTTTTTCTCTTTGAGTTGCGAAATCTTTAACAAAATTATTAAATTTATCAATCGCTAATATTGTTATATCAAAAGGCTCATCTACCACAGCTTCTTCAGGTGTATTAATGATAAAAGCCCTCACTGGTCCATTTAAAATCTCTGTTTTATCACTTTTCCCTGTAACTTTCTTATTTAATAAATTTGCTTCAATATGAAAAATTCCAATTTTCTCTGAAAAAAGTTTAACCTTAACATAGCAAGTATCAGGCAAATATTGAATCTCTTTTATCTGTGGAGAAACATCACCTTTAAGAAATAGATTTAACTCTTGTGGATTAAAATCTTTGCAAACAATATTACCAAATTGATCATTGCCTGAAATCAATGCTTCAAAATCATTGCCAACTCTTACAGAAGGTGGAACTTTTATATTAAGTCCGAATATCTCTGCTGGTAAAATTTTTATTTTTTTCTCAATTATAGGGAAAGGACTATTAACTTCATAAAGTGATATTACAGCCTCTTCTGCCTTTTCATCTTTAAACTTAATTACAAAACCTGCTTGGGTTATTTCATTTGACCTAAATTGAGAAGGAGATACTACAGCTGAACCTTTTACAGTTAACTTATATTCTTTGATGCTATCCGAAGGCATATTAACAGGATTACCAAAAGCATCAAGTGCGTAAATGAGTATTTTATATTCATTACCAGCTATTAATACCTCCGGAGCATCAATCTGGAAATGATCAAAAGTTCCTGGTTTAGCAACAATTTCTCCATGAGCCCATGTTATGCAGTAAAAAAACAATAGAAAAATACTACAACACAGCCAGCAACTTCCTCTTAAAATTTTATTGCCCATTTTACCCTCCTCTGTAATTTCTATCTATTCATGTTTTGCTTTATCAATAAATTTTATTGTATCCTATCATAATTGTTTATACAAAAAAGAGGCAAGTGCTAATATATCATAGAATATTTAAAATAATAATAGAACAATAAAAATGGCTAATAATCAGCCCCAAAATAGTACTATTTTTTTTAGAGGAGTTGCTAAATTAATTGATTTAATTATTGTTATTGTTCTCTGGAAAGCCTTTCATGAAGCAGGAATATTTTTAGGAATTTTTTATCTATTAATAAGTGATGGTTTGTTTAAAGGTTGCAGTATCGGGAAAAAATTTCTACGATTAAAAGTTATTAATATTGAAAGACAACGCAATGCTGATTTCAGAGATTCTATAACCAGGAATTTATTAATAGCTTTTTCGTTATTTTTTTTACTTATACCTATCATTGGTTGGTTAATTTGTATCACAATTTTTGTTTTTGAGTTTATTATCATTATAGGTGACCCTGAAAATAGAAGATTAGGTGATTATCTGGCAAAAACCTCAGTTATAGAAGAATAAATCCAAAATATTTTAAAATAATTTAAATAAAACTCATATTCAGGAGGATAAAGTGCTTCTTGAGAAATTAGTTGGAAAATTTTCTAATGATTTAGCAATTGACCTTGGAACGGCAAATACATTGGTTTATGTAAAAAGTAAAGGAATTGTATGCGATGAACCATCAGTTGTTGTGATAAGAAGAGACAACAGAAAAGTTATTGCTGTCGGCAGCGAAGCAAAAGAAATGATGGGGAAAACTCCTGCCAATATTATAACAATAAAACCTCTTAAAGATGGTGTTATAGCTGATTTTGATGCTACTGGAGAAATGCTTAAATATTTCATCACAAAAGCGCATAACAGAAAATGTTTTATTTCTCCAAGAATTATAATTGGGGTACCTTCTGGAATAACTCAAGTTGAACAAAGAGCTGTTAAAGATGCTGCCATTGCTTCAGGAGCCAGAGAAGTATATCTTATAGAAGAACCCATGGCTGCAGCAATAGGAGTCGGACTGCCTGTAGGAGAGCCTTCTGGAAATATGATAGTTGATATAGGTGGTGGGACCACAGATGTTGCAGTAATTTCTCTTGATGGTATAGTGTGCTCAAAAGCTGTAAAAGTTGGTGGAGACAAAATGGATGAAGCAATAATAGCTTATATCAAAAGAAAATATAACCTTATGATAGGAGAAAGAACTGCTGAACTGATAAAAATAAATATCGGCAGTGCTTATCCTATAAACTCTGACAAAACAATGGAAATTAAAGGAAGAGATTTAATAACTGGTATTCCAAAGGCAATAAATATTACTGAAAAAGAAATCAGAGAAGCTTTACAGGAACCTGTTTCAATTATTCTTGATACAATAAAAGTTACTTTAGAAAATACACCTCCTGAACTTGCTTCTGATATAGCAGATAAAGGGATAGTATTGGCTGGAGGTGGGGCTTTATTAAGAGGACTTGATATCCTCATAAGAGAACATACTGGTGTGCCTGTAATAATTCCTGATGATCCACTTAGAGCAGTTGTTAAAGGATGTGGGGCTATGCTTGATAAGCTTGATTTACTCAGAAGAGTTTCTCTTAATGTTAACTGATGACAAAAAAGATCACTATTTTGATTATAGCTGGTATATGTTTAGCATCCTTTTTTCTCATAAGTTATCAGGCTAAGGGACAACTAAATTTCAATAAAATTAATTTGTCAAACTTAATATTACCTTTTCAATATTTAAAAAATTTTTTCTCTGAAATATTTAATTTAAAAGAAGAAAATAGAAAATTAAAAGAACAATTATATCAAATAATCTTGCAACAAAAATCCTATTATGAACTTATTGAAGAAAATAAAAGATTAAAGGGTCTACTAAATTTAAAAGAAAAGAAAAAGGAGGTAGTAAGCATAGCAAAGGTAACAAGAATAGGTACAAACAAATTACTTAAAACTTTTTGGATAGATAAAGGATATGATCACGGAATAAAAACAGGTATGCCTGTAATAACATTGCACGGATTAGCAGGAAAAGTTATATTTACATCATCAAAATTCTCAGAAGTACTTTCATTAACTGACCCCAATTTTTCTGTGTCTGTGAGAGTTGAAAGAACCAGATTAGAAGGCATAGTAAGTGGAACAGGAACAAATCTTTGTGTTCTCAAATATATCCCATTAGAAGAAGACATAGCAGTTGGAGATATATTAATTACTTCAGGAGTAGATGGAATTTTTCCAGAAGGTATTAAAGTTGGTGTAGTGCGAAAAGTTGAAAGAAAAAAAGGATTTTTTCAGAATATAGAAGTTATTCCCTATCAGTCAGATTCAAAAATTGAGGAAGTTGCATTAATTAAAAGCCTGATATGAAATCTATACTTAAATGGAGTATATTCATATTTCTTACTTTTTTTATTGAACAAATTTTCACAATTGAAGGTATAAACTTTAATTTTTCATTCTTATTGATTTATCTTTTTGTTATACACTATTTTTTTCCTGATATAGAACAAAAAAAAATCGCTCCGTCAGAATTTTTACCTATTCTATTTTTTGTTACAATTGGATTAATAGAAGATTTATTTCAAGGAATAATAGGCCCTGCGATTATATCTAAAACTCTTACAGGTTATTTGTTAATATTACTGATTAAACAACTTTTTTTTCATTGGACAGAGCTATTCAAAGCTACTATCATCTGTATTTTTACTGTAATAGATGAACTCATTTATAGTTTTATCATTATATATTTTTTCAATATTAACATGGGATATTTCATGCTTTTGAAAATATCTTTTATAAAAGGACTCATAAATATTCCGTTAGGTTTGATTCTGAGCTGGAAAAAGCCATGAAAATTAAAAATAGGATATTCATAGGTACAATTTTTCTAATATTTATCATAATTCTATTAAGGCTCTGGCAACTTCAGATACTTAATACAGAAAAATATAAAAAACTTGCTGAACAAAATAGAATTAGAATAATAAAGATTCCTGCTCCACGTGGAATTATTTATGACAGAAATGGAATACCATTAGTGGAAAATATTCCTTCCTTTGCTGCTTTAATTTCTCCTGAATATACAGATAGAGTAGATGTAAATATTTTAGCCAAAATTTTAAATGTATCTACAGAAGAGTTGCAAAAAAAATTTAAAAAAAAGTCTGAAAGCATTTATATGCCGATCAGAATAAAAGAAGATTTAACATTCAAAGAAATCGCTATGCTTGAAGCAAGACGTTCAGAAATACCTGGTTTAATAATAGAAATTGAGATGAAAAGACATTATCCTTTTAGCTCTGCAACAGCTCATTTATTAGGATATCTTGGTAAAATTACAGACCAACAAATAAAAAATAATCCTAAATATCAAAACTTACCCTCCTATTTTTTAGTTGGACAAACTGGATTAGAAAAAATATTTGATGACAAACTTATAGGCATCTCCGGAGAAAAAATTATAGAAGTTGATGCTCTTGGTAGAGAACTAAGGCTTATAAAAGAATCACCTCCTGTAAAAGGTGAAGATATTTATTTAACAATTGATGCGTTCTTACAGGAGTCAGCTTATAAAGCTTTTAATAGTCATGCAGGGGCTTTTGTTGCATTGAAAGCTGATACAGGAGAAATATTGTCATTATTAAGTTTTCCATCTTTTGACTCAAACATGTTTGTTGAAGGTGTTTCAGAGAATTATTGGAACGAGTTAGTCAATAATCCACAAAATCCTTTACTCAATAGAACAATTCAGGGTTTGTATGCACCAGGGTCAACATTCAAAATCATTACAGCACTTGCTGGACTTGAAGAAGGATTAGTAACACCTGATAGAACTCTTGTTAACTGCGCCGGAGGTATAAACTTCGGACAATGGAGTTTTGGATGCTGGAAAAAAGAAGGACATGGTTCCGTAAATTTAATACGAGCACTTGTAGAATCCTGTGATGTTTATTTTTATGAACTTGGCAGAATTCTTGGCATAGGGAAAATATATAAATATGCTACTTTGTTAGGATTAGGGAATCCCACAGGCTTTATTTCTGAAGAAAAGTCAGGACTGATTCCTAATGAAGAGTGGAAAAAAAATGTAAAAAAAACTTCATGGTTTTTAGGTGATACATTTAATACTGCTATCGGGCAGGGATTTCTTAAAGTTACACCATTACAGATGGCTAATGTTATGGCTGCAGTAATAAATGGAGGGACAAAGATTACTCCATACATTATTCGGGGAACAAAGCCCCACAAAGAAAGTCTTAATCTGAATCCTAAAAATCTTGAAATAATTAAAGATGCATTGGTTAGAGTTGTGAATGAGCCAAACGGTACAGCATCAGGTGCTCGCTCTTATATAATAAAATTTGGTGGAAAAACAGGAACAGTTCAGGTAGTTAGCAAAAAATTGAAAGAAAAGGTATCATATAAAAATATTGAACATCATGCATGGTTTATTGGATTTGCGCCAGCAGAAAAACCTGAGATAGCTTTCTCTGTTATTGTTGAACATGGAGGAAGTGGAGGAGCAGTTGCTGCGCCTGTAGCAAAAAATATTCTTGAAGGATATATTCTTAAAAAAAGGCAATTAAATGTTAAAAATTGACAGAAGGTTAATTAGCTCTTTTGATTGGATTACTTTCGGGATAGTTCTTTTTATATGCATCGTTGGCATACTGACAATTTATAGTGCCACAAGACCACCTCTTGATGAAGGAGAACAACCTCCTTTTTATGTAAAACAGTTAATCTGGCTTATAATAGCCTTATTAGCTTTATGTGTTTTTATAACATTTGATTATATAAAACTAAAAGATTTCTGGTTAATATTTTATATTGTTGGCATTTTACTTCTTATTATTGTCCTTTTTACAGGAAAAACAGCAATGGGAGCAAAACGATGGATAAATCTTGGATTTTTTTCATTCCAGCCATCAGAGATATTTAAAATCATTTTTATAATTAGTATTTCAGCATTTCTTGAAAATAAACAATCTCCTTTATCAGTAAAAGACACCCTAAAAACTTTATTTATTTTTGGCATAATACCTTTTTTACTTATAGTTAAACAGCCTGATCTTGGAACAGCAATTTTAATTCTTACAATTACATTTATAATGATTATATACAAGGGGTTACATACAAGATTGATGATACTGCTTCTTTGTATATTGATTATTTCAGTATTTTTTTTATGGGAATTTTTGTGGGAGGGTTTAAAAGAATACCAGAAAAATAGACTAATTGCCTTTATTGACCCGAATATAGATCCAAAAGGAATTGGTTATAATATTATGCAATCAATAATCACTGTAGGCTCTGGCGGGCTTTTTGGCAAAGGATTTCTCAATGGCACACAGGGACCTTTAAAATTTCTTCCAGAAAGACATACGGATTTTATTTTCCCAATTTTTGCAGAAGAATGGGGATTTGCAGGCTGTTTTATACTATTAGCACTTTATTTTATTCTTTTTATAAGATGTTTTGAAACTTCTATAATCGCTAAAAACAGCTTCGGTAAACTTCTTTCATTAGGTTTTACTTCAATTTTTATTTTATACTTTTTTATAAATGTTGGAATGACCCTTGGGATTATGCCTGTGGTAGGAATTCCTTTACCATTTATGAGTTATGGGGGTACAACTCTTCTTGCTAACTTTATAGGAATTGCTCTTGTAATAAATGTTAGAATGAGAAGATTTGAATTATTTTATCCATAGGAGGAAGAAATGAAAATTATTGAAGGAAAACTTGAAGCTAAAGGTTTAAAATTCGGAATTATTGTAAGTAGATTCAATGAATTTATTACTTCACGACTCCTTGAAGGCGCGATTGATGCTCTGATAAGACACGGAGCTACAGAAACGGATATTGAAATTGTAAGAGTGCCTGGCTCATTTGAAATTCCTTTAATTGCAAAAAAATTAGCCCAATCTGGTAGATTTCATGCAATTATCTGTCTTGGCACTTTAATTAGAGGTGCAACTCCTCATTTTGACTACATAGCTTCTGAAGTATCAAAAGGAATAGCTCTTGTTGGATTAGAAACCAGTATCCCAGTTTCATTTGGAGTAATTACAGCTGACACAATTGAACAGGCAATAGAGAGAGCAGGTTCAAAATCAGGTAATAAAGGATGGGATGCAGCCTTAGTAGCCATTGAAATGGCAAAAGTTATGGAACAATTAAAATAGTCTTTAAAAATATAATGTGATAATAAATAATCTAATGAAAAGAAGAAAAGCACGAGAATATGTTTTACAATTTTTGTATGCCTGTGAAATGAATGAAATTACAAAAAAAATATGCGATTATAATTTTCTACAAGAAGAAATTGAAAAATTCTGGGAAAGAAATAATGAAGAACAAAATTCTGATATAAAAGCCTTCGCGAATCAGTTGATAGAAGGAACAATTGAACATATTGATATTATTGATAAAATCATTCAAAAGTATACTGATAAATGGAATATAGAAAGGATGATAACAATTGACAAAAATATTCTAAGATTTTCAATTTATGAAATACTATACCGTCAAGACATTCCTTATCAAGTAACAATCAATGAAGCATTAGAGATAGCAAAAAAATACTCCACAAAGGAAAGCGCAGCATTTATTAACGGAATTCTTGATAGAATTGCAAAAGAAGAAATATATCACCATAAGTCTGCTTCCAGCAACCAAAACTGAAACCATCAATCTTTAAATTAGCTCAAAAAGGTAAAACAAAAACTTGACAAAAAATTTTAGTATTAATAAAATTTTAGATAATTATAAGAGGCAACCGTTTACCGTGCAAAAAATATCTTCTGGCATAAGTGGATTAGATAATCTTATTGATTTTATTTATTTTGGCGATAATGTTGTATGGGAAGTTGATTCTGGAACTTCGTATGAAATTTTTATTAAAAAATTTATTGAAGCCTCATCTGGTGAATCAAAGGATATAGTATATATTAGCTTCAACAAGTCAATTTCTACGCTTTTAAAAGAATTCAGAGAATATGTAAATGAAAAATTCCATATAATTGATGGTTTTACCTCTGGAAAAGGTAAAAATGATGCTACCTTCCTAAGAAACTATGAAGAACTTAGTAAAAAAATTCATATTGTAAGAGTTACAAATCCTTCAGATCTTGAGGAGCTTACAAAGACAATAGCCTCTGTTGAAAGCACAATATCTTCTCCTACAGCTTATATTTTTGATAGCCTTACGGGAATGCAGAATCTCATAAAAGATGAAAATTTAACCTATAGCTTTTTTACCTATATGTGTCCAAGACTTTTTGATCTTGACAGTGTAGCCTACTGGATTTTAGAAAGAAATGCCCATAGTCAAAAATTTAAGGCAAATATTAGGCATATAACTCAGGTAGTTCTGGAGCTATACAGAAAAAGGGATAATCTTTTTATTAAGGCATTGAAACTTGCAAGAAGAAAAAATCGTGATGCTTTTAAACCACATATGTATGCAATAACTGACAACGAGGAAATACAGATTAAAGCAATTGAACAAACGCCTGTTTTAGATATTGGTAGCAAGTTAAGAGAAATAAGAATTTCAAGAAAAATGAGTCAGAAGGAACTTGCAGAAAAAGTTAATCTCACTGCTGGATTTATCTCTCAAATGGAGAACAACCAAATTATTCCATCTATTACATCTCTTATACAAATTTGTGAGGCTCTCGGTATCGAGGCAAGCAAGATATTAAGTAAAAATAAAACTGAGGAAAAATTCATAATCAAAAGACAACAGATATTAAATAAAATTCCCCAGAAAATATCCGATGCAGATATTTATAAAGTTCTATCTGATGAAAATTTTCAAGTTCATTTTATTGTGATGCCTCAAAACTCATTTATAAAAGGACATTTTTTAACCAAAAAACAACCTGAGATTGTTTTTTTAATAAAAGGAGAAGTCTCTGTGATATTAAATGGTACTTTTTACATTCTCCAAGAGGGAGACTTTATTTATCTTGAAAAATTAATGCCAGAAAAATGGCAAAATAAAGGGGGTGATAAAGCAGAGTTGTTAGTTATAACCAAATAATTTAATTTATTTTTAACAATTTTAAAAAGACAAAAAATATCTTTGATATTTTTTTGTCTAAATGAGTTAGTAATACTAAACTAACTCATCAATAATTTTATTAATACTTAAGGAGGATTTTTATGAATATTTTTCCAGGTCAACCTAATGCAAGCTCTGCGACAGGAACCCGTAATAGGGTTTCTGACCCAGCGCCTTATTCAGGAATCTGTGCAGTATGTCTTGATGGATGTCCGGGTTTCTGTGAGATTGGAAAATCTTCATTCAGAGGAAGAGAGGTAGTCTATCCGGGTCCTTTTGGAAAAGTTACTGCTGGTGCAACAAAGAAATATCCTGTTGACTACTCTCATCTTAATATTCAGGGAACATGTGTTGGTGCTGTTGGAGTTGATCCAGATCCTGATAAAGCAACATTCCCTACTGTTAACATTGAAAGAGAAATTGGAAAAAATTACAAAATTAAACTTCGTATCCCAATATTTACAGGCGCTCTCGGCTCAACAGATATTGCAAAGGATAACTGGGAAGGACTCGCAGTTGGTGCTGCAATTTCAGGAATTATGGTAGTAATAGGAGAAAATGTTGTTGGAATGGACCCGAAAGCAGAGTTTAACAAAAAAGGAAAAGTAACAAAATCTCCTGAACTTGAAAGAAGAGTAAAATGCTTCAAAGAATGGTATGATGGATATGGTGAAATTATTCTTCAGCAAAATGTTGAAGATACCAGACTTGCTTCAGCCGAGTATGCCATTGAGAAACTCGGTGTAACCTGCATTGAGCTAAAATGGGGACAGGGAGCAAAAAACATCGGCGGAGAAGTTAAACTTAAAAATTTAGAAAGAGCACTTGAGTTAAAAAGAAGAGGATATATAGTTTTACCAGACCCTGAAGACCCTATTGTACAAAAAGCTTACAAAGTAGGTGAATTCAAAGAATTTGAAAGACATTCAAGGCTTGGCATGGTTGATTATGAAAGCTTCGAAAAATCAGTGAAACACTACAGAAAAGCTGGAGCAAAGTTTGTCTCTCTTAAGACAGGTGCATACAGAATCACAGACCTTGCAAGAGCTTTGAGATTTGCCTCTGATACAGGCATAGATCTTGTAACTATTGACGGTGCAGGTGGCGGCACTGGTATGAGTCCATGGAGAATGATGAATGAATGGGGTATTCCAACCATATATCTTCAGTCAATCGCCTATAATTTTGCAAAACGGCTTGCAGAAAAAGGAAAATATGTGCCATGCCTTGCAATAGCAGGTGGATTCTCTCTTGAAGATCATATATTTAAAGCTCTAGCTCTTGGCGCACCTTACTTTAAAGCTGTATGCATGGGAAGAGCTTTAATGATTCCTGCCTTTGTTGGTAAAAACCTTCATAAATGGTTTGAGGACGGAAAACTTCCTGCTGAAATAGCAAAGTATGGAAACTCAGTTGAAGAAATCTTTATTACCTCTGAAATACTCAAAAACAAATATGGCAAAGCCTTCAAGAAACTTCCTTGGGGAGCTATTGCAATGTATACATTCATAGATAGACTCAGTCTCGGACTTAAACAGCTTATGGCAGGTGCAAGAAAGTTTTCAATTGAGTATATTGACAGAAATGACATTGTAGCCCTAACCAAGGAATCAGCAGAAGTAACAGGAATTCCCTATGTAATGGAAGCAGATATGGAGGAAGCTTTGAAGATTTTAGATGCTAAATCACCAGAATTAGCTGTTATGAATTAGTACTGGGTAATAAGAATTATATTACGCAGTAAATGTTCAAAGGAGAGGTTTAACCTCTCCTTTGAAACTCTAACTAAATTTTTCTTAATTAAACGGCTAATGGTTACCTATTTGAAGTTTCCTGAGTTTTTAAACGAATTTAAAACATAGGCTAAAGCCTCAGCGTCTGATTACTGAGAATTTTTATAACCGTCCCTTTAGATTGCCGTATGTTGACAAATTTTTTCCAAAAAGATATAATGGGAAGAATTTATGAAAATTGAACAATATAAAATACTTGAGAAATCTTTAATCAAAGAATTTATAAACAGTCTTATTTCAATATCTAAAGTAGCAGCACCTGTATATAAAGGTTTTAATAATTATGCTTTCGAGGAAATAAAGTCTGCCGATGAAGTAAGTCTTAAATATATTCCTACTATAATTCCACCTAAGAAGTATTTTTTACCAATTAAGGAAACTTTATTGGACTTCGAAACAGGTAAAGAATTCCAAGTAGAACCCACTGTAGAGTATGATAATATTATTCTTTTTGGTGTTCATACCTGCGATATAGCAGGAATAAAATGCCTAAACATGGTTTTATCAGACAAACCAAAGGACACGGCCTATCTAATTAGAAAAAAACATATAACTATCATAGGACTAGAATGTAATGATTATTGTGACGGATACGCCAGTTGTGCCTTTGTTGGAGCTCATATACCAACAACAGGATATGATTTAATGTTCACTGAACTGTCTGATTATTTCATAGTTCATATCCATTCATCTAAGGGTATGGATATAATTGAAAAAACAGGAATTTTTAAACCCGCTAAATTAAATAATATTGAAGAGCTTAAAACATTGAGAAATAATAAACTAAAGATATTCAACAACGAAGTCCCTACAGAAAGAAGATACCTTCCAGACCTTTTTGATCGTTCCTTTAATGCTTCTGTTTGGAAGGAACTTGAACAGAAGTGCCTCAGTTGTGGCAACTGCACAGCAGTTTGTCCCACTTGTTACTGCTTTGACATAAAGGAGGATGTTGATCTTAGTTTAAAATCAGGAGAGAGATATAGATTGTGGTTTTCCTGTCAACTTGATCCCTTTGCAAAAGTAGCAGGAGGAATAGATTTCCGTAGAGAAAGGTCCGCAAGACAAAGACACAGATTTTATAGAAAATTTAGATATCACATTGACCGTTATGGTATGGTATTCTGCACAGGCTGTGGCAGATGTTCCCGCACCTGTATGGCAAAAATAAATCTTAAAGAAGTTCTTACTTCTCTAATAAGAGAATCCGAGGCAAAGATATGGCGAAAGTGGTTATAAAAGACTCTCCATACAACTTAAAAAAAGCTAAAATATTAGATGTTAAGACCTTAACGGAAAAAGAAAAATTGTTCAAATTAGTCTTTGAAGATAAAACATGGCTTGATTTTGAACCAGGACAGTTTATAATGGTCTCCCTTTTAGGCATAGGAGAAATTCCGGTTTCTATATGCTCTTCACCTTTAAACAGACATTATTTTGAAATCTGTGTAAGAGCAGTAGGTAAGGTAACAAATTCACTGCATAAATTAAAAACAGGAGACATAATTGGAGTAAGGGGTCCCTACGGTAATGGATTTCCAATTAAAATGATCGAAGGACATGACTTATTAATAATTGCTGGGGGATTGGGTATAGCTCCTTTAAGATCTCTTATACTTTATTCTATTGATAACCGTAGAGACTTTGGTGAAATTCATATTCTCTTTGGATGTAAAACTCCGGGTGAACTTCTTTTTGAAGACGAAATTGAGGAATGGAGCAAAAGGCTTGACATACATTTTGCCTGCACAGTTGACAGAGCAGACCCTGACTGGAAGGGGAATGTGGGATTAATTACTTCACTTATTCCTGGAGTTGATATTGATCCTTTAAGAACATATGCTGCAGTGGTCGGACCTCCCGTAATGTATAAATTTGTCATAAAAGAGCTTT